>CAYVVG010000042.1:0-34615 GCA_964455285.1 uncultured Prolixibacteraceae bacterium | reverse complement strand
GCAGGAGCGGGGGATCACGATCACCTCGGCCGCTACCACGGTGTACTGGAACTATAACCAGGACAATTACCGCATCAACATCATCGATACGCCGGGGCACGTCGATTTCACCGTCGAGGTGGAACGCTCCCTGCGCGTGCTCGACGGCGCCGTGGCCATCTTCTGCGCGGTCGGCGGTGTCGAACCCCAGTCGGAGACCGTGTGGCGCCAGGCCAATAAATACAATGTCCCGCGGATCAGCTATATCAACAAAATGGACCGCACCGGCGCCGATTTCACGCATGTGGTCGAGCAGATCCGCGAGAAGCTGGGCGCCAACCCGGTGATCGTGCAGTTACCGATCGGGGCGGAGGAGGAATTCTCCGGCGTGGTCGATCTCATCACCAACAAGGCATACGGTTGGGACGATACCTCCCTCGGCCGCGAGTATTTCGAAATCCCCGTTCCGGAGGATATGAAAACGGTGGTCGGCGAACACCGCCAACGCCTGATCGAAGGTGTGGCGGAAGAGAGCGATGAACTGTTGCACAAGTTCATGGAAGACCCTTCCTCCATCACCGAGGATGAGATGATCTCAGAGGTCCGGAAAGCCACCATTTCGGGCAAGATCACCCCTGTGCTTTGCGGCGCTTCCTTTAGGAACAAAGGGGTTCAGCCGCTCATCGATGCCATCATCCGGTTCCTGCCCTCCCCGTACGACATGCCCGCCATCCGCGGGGTCAACCCTTTCAGCGATAAGACCGAAGAGCGTCATCCCGACCCGTCGGAGCCCTTCACGGCTTATGCCTTCAAGATCGCGACCGATCCCTTCGTGGGCCGCATCGCCTTCTTCCGCGTCTATTCGGGCCGGCTCGATGCAGGCGAAGTGGTGCTGAACACCCGCACCGACAAGAAAGAACGGTTGCTGCGCATCATGCTCATGCATGCCAACAAGCAAAATCCCCTGAAGCATGTCGAGGCCGGAGAGATCGCGGCTGCCGTCGGTTTCAAGGACATCCGCACAGGCGACACCCTGTGTGATCCCAAGCATCCGCTGATACTCGATACCATGGTCTTCCCCGAACCGGTCATCAACATGGCGGTTGAGCCGAAGACACAGGACGATCTTGAAAAACTCTCCCTCGCCCTTCACAAGCTCGAGGAAGAGGATCCCACATTCCAGGTGAAGGTGGACGATGAGACCGGCCAGACGCTGATCAGCGGCATGGGCGAACTCCATCTCGACATCATTGCCGACCGGCTCCGCCGGGAGTTCAACATCGAAGTCAACCGCGGCAATCCGCAGGTCGCCTATAAAGAAGCCATCGTCAACACGGTGCTGCACCACGAGGTGTACAAGAAGCAGACCGGCGGACACGGCCGTTTCGCCGACCTGGTGATCGAGGTCGGTCCCGCCGACGCCGGTTTCAAGGGGCTTCAGTTCATCAACGACATCAAGGGGGGTAACATTCCCCGCGAATTTATCCCCGCCGTAGAGAAGGGGCTGAAAGCCGCCATGACCAACGGTCCGATCATCGGTTTCCCGATGGAGAGCGTGAAGGTGCGGCTGATCGACGGCTCTTACCACAGTGTCGATTCCGATGCCCTTTCGTTCCAGGTGGCGGCCGGCATCGCGTTCCGCGAAGCGTCGAGGAAAGCCAAAGCCGTGATCATGGAACCGATCATGCGTTTCGAGATCATCACCCCCAGCGAATACATGGGCGAGGTGACCGGCGACATCACCAAGCGCCGCGGGCACGTGGAGGAGGTGGAATCGCGCATCGGCAACCAGGTGATCCGCGGAAGGGTGCCCCTGGCCGAAATGTTCGGCTATGTGACCACCCTGCGCAGCATGACCTCGGGCCGGGCCACCGAGATGCTTGAATTCAGCAAATACGATATCACCCCCAAAGATATTCAGGACGAAGTGTTGTATAAAATCCGGGGCTATGTTCCCGCATATTAATCTTTTATATGAGCCAGAGAATCAGAATTAAGTTAAAATCCTACGATTACAACCTGGTTGACAAATCGGCGGAGAAGATCGTAAAAACCGTAAAGGCCACGGGCGCGGTCGTCAGCGGCCCCATCCCCTTGCCGACGGACAAGAAGATCTTTACGGTGCTGCGTTCGACCTTCGTGAACAAGAAATCGCGCGAGCAGTTCCAGTTGTGCACCTACAAGCGTCTGCTCGACATTTACAGCACCACGTCGAAGACCATCGACGCCCTGATGAAGCTCGAGCTGCCGAGTGGCGTGGAAGTGGAGATCAAGGTTTGATCGGAAGTAGACCAAGGAAGTTATCAACGTAAGAAATTCAAAAAATGTCTGGATTAATTGGTAAAAAAATCGGAATGACCAGCATATACGATGCCAACGGGAAAAGCGTCCCGTGCACCGTCATCGAAGCTGGTCCCTGTGTCGTGACACAGATCCGGTCAATGGAAAATGACGGATACGAGGCCATCCAACTTGCTTTTGACGAGAAGAAGGAGAAACATACGACCAAAGCCGAGCTCGGCCATTTTGCCAAGGCGGGTATCACCCCGAAGAAGGTAGTGTCGGAATTCACGCGTTTCGAACCCGGTCACCAGAAGCAGTTCGGTGATATTCTGAAGGTGGACATCTTTCTGGAAGGAGAGTTTATCGACGTGGTGGGACTTTCGAAGGGGAAAGGATTCCAGGGTGTCGTCAAGCGCCATCATTTCGCCGGTGTCGGGGAAGCCACCCACGGGCAGCACAACCGGCTCCGGGCTCCCGGATCGGTAGGCGCCTCTTCATGGCCTTCGCGCGTCATGAAAGGGCTTCGCATGGCCGGCCGGATGGGAGGCGACCGCGTTAAGGTGATCAACCTGCAGGTAATGAAGATTATCCTGGATAAGAACCTCATCCTGGTGAAGGGTTCGGTTCCGGGGCATAACGGATCATATGTAAAGATTGAGCGATGGAAGTAGCAGTTTATAATATCGAAGGAAAAGCCACAGCCAGCAAGGTTGTGCTCAGCGATTCGGTCTTTGCGATCGAACCCAACGACCATGCCATCTACCTGGATGTCAAGCAATATATGGCCAACCAGCGCCAGGGAACTCACGATTCACTCGAGCGGTCGACCATCTCGGGAAGCACGCGCAAGCTCCACAAGCAGAAAGGGACCGGCGGCTCACGCAAGGGAAGCATCAAGAATCCGCTTTTCCGCGGCGGCCCGCGTGTTTTCGGACCTCATCCCCGTGATTACAGTTTCAAGCTGAATAAAAAGCTGAAGAAGCTGGCGCGCAAATCCGCCCTCAGCTACAAGATGAAAGACAACCAGCTCACGGTGCTCGAAGATTTCACTTTCGATACCCCGAAGACCAAGAATTTCTCGGTCCTTCTGAAGAATTTCGAGCTTACCGGGAAAAAGGTCCTGCTGGTAACCTCTTCTTTCGACGAGAACGTGTTGCTTTCCTGCCGGAACCTGAAAAGGGTCAAGGTGATCCAGGCAGCCGACCTGAACACCTACCAGATCCTGGATGCCACCATGATGCTCATCACGGCCGGCTCCATCCAGGAAATTGAACGAATCCATCAGAATTAACGATCAATCCGATACGACAATGACAGTTATCATTAAACCGATCATCACCGAGAAGATGACGCACCTGGGCGAAAAGCTCAACCGGTACGGGTTCATCGTTGACCGGAAGGCGAACAAGCTGCAGATCACCAAGGCCATCAAGGACCTTTACGGCGTGGATGTGGCTTCGGTCAACACCATGGTGTTCTCCGGCAAGAACAAATCCCGCTTCACCAAAACCGGGGTGATCTCGGGCAGGACCAGTACCTACAAGAAGGCCATCGTGACACTGGCCAAAGGCGAAACTATTGATTTTTACAGCAATATTTAAATAAATGGCGCTAAAGAAATACAAACCGACAACACCCGGCCAGCGGTTCAAAGTCATCAGCTCGTATGATGAAATCACTGCTGACGTTCCCGAAAAGAGCCTGTTGGCACCCTCGAGGAAATCCGGAGGAAGAAACAACGAAGGGAAAATGACCATGCGCTACTTAGGCGGCGGTCACAAACAGATGTACCGTGTCATCGACTTCAAGCGTGACAAAGAGAATATTCCCGCCGTGGTCAAGACGATCGAGTACGATCCGAACAGGACTTCACGGATTGCGCTGGTGGTTTACAAGGATGGCGAGAAGCGTTACATCGTGGCTCCTCACGGGCTGAAGGTGGGTCAGACCATCGTGGCCGGCAGAGGAGTGGCTCCCGAGATCGGGAACACCCTTTACCTGAGCGAGATCCCGTTCGGCACCGTGATCCACAACGTGGAACTCCGCCCCGGGCAGGGAGCGAAGATGGTCCGCAGCGCCGGTTCGCATGCACAGCTGATGTCGCGCGACGGCAAATTCGCCGTCCTGAAGATGCCCTCGGGCGAAACCCGGATGATCCTTCAGACCTGCAAGGCGACCGTGGGTATGGTTTCGAACATCGACCACAACCTCGAGTCGTATGGCAAGGCCGGACGTTCCCGGTGGCTGGGCCGTCGTCCGAGAAACCGTGGGGTCGTGATGAACCCGGTGGATCACCCGATGGGCGGTGGTGAAGGTCGTGCTTCCGGCGGTCACCCGCGTTCGCGAAAGGGTATGCCGGCCAAGGGATACAAGACCCGCGCCCGCAAGAACCAGTCGAACAAGTACATCATTGAACGCAGGAAAAAGTAAACGTAACAAGCTGAGTTATGAGCCGATCGCTTAAAAAAGGACCCTATATCCACTTCAAACTGGAAAAGAAAGTGCTGGACCTGGTGGAATCCAAGAAGAAGACCGTCGTGAAAACATGGTCGCGCGGTTCCATGATCTCCCCCGATTTCGTAGGGCAGACCATCGCGGTGCACAACGGCAACAAATTCATCCCGGTGTACGTGACCGAGAACATGGTGGGTCATAAGCTGGGCGAATTTGCCCCCACGCGGATCTTCCGCGGACATGCCGGAAATAAAGATAAAGGAAAGAAATAACGTTTAATCAAGATACATTATGGGAGTCAGAACCCGCACCCGGGCCGAGAACCGGAAGGAGGCCAAGAAAAACGTGGCTTTTGCAAAGCTGAATAACTGTCCGACATCACCCCGCAAGATGCGCCTGATCGCCGACCTGATCCGGGGCAAGCGCGTGGAGCTGGCGTTGCATATCCTGAAGACCAATGCCAAGCAGCCGTCGGAAAGGCTCCGCAAGCTGTTGCTTTCGGCCATTGCCAACTGGCAGGCCAAGAACGAAGGACTGCGGATCGAGGACAGCGACCTCGTGGTGAAGGAGGTTTTTGTCGACAGCGGACGCCAGTTGAAGCGTCTTCTCACCGCACCCCAGGGGCGTGCTCACAGGATCCGCAAGCGGTCGAACCATGTGACCATCCTGCTCGACAGCCTGAACCGTCCGGTTTTGGAGGAAGAGGTCACGGAAGCCGAAACTGAAGAAACCAAGAAATAATCAACGCATTCAACAATCATTTTAAAGAGAGTTTTTAATGGGACAAAAGACCAATCCGATTTCAAACAGGTTAGGCATCATCCGCGGCTGGGATTCAAACTGGTTCGGCGGGAAGAATTTTGAGCCCAAACTGGTCGAGGACGACAAGATCCGCAAGTACCTGAATGCCCGTCTGAGCAAGGCCGGGATCGCCAAGATCGTCATCGAACGCACCCTGAAACTGGTCACTGTTACGATCCATACCGCCCGTCCGGGTATCATCATCGGGAAAGGGGGTCAGGAGGTTGACAAGCTGAAGGAAGAGCTGAAAAAGATCACCCGCAAGGAGATCCAGATCAATATTTCCGAGATCAAGCGTCCGGAGATCGATGCCGTGATCGTGGGCAACACGGTCGCCAGCCAGATCGAAGGCCGCATCTCCTATCGCCGGGCCATCAAGACGTCGATTGCATCGGCCATGCGGATTGGGGCCGAAGGGATCAAGATCATGATCTCGGGTCGCGTCGGCGGTGCTGAAATGGCGCGCCGCGAGCAGTACAAGGAGGGACGCATTCCCCTGCACACGTTCCGTGCCGATATCGATTATGCCACGGCCGAGGCCCATACGACTTACGGATGTATCGGGATCAAAGTATGGATCTGTAAGGGAGATATCTACGGGCGCCCCGACCTGGTTCCCGATGCTTCGGCTCCCAAACCCAAATCAATGCCTCACCGGGGCGGTGAACGCAGCGGTGACCGTGACCGAGACCGCGGCCGGGGCGATCGGGGTGGTGACAGGGGGAGTGACCGCCGGGGCGACCGCGGACCTTCAAGGGATGGCGGCAACATGCGCGGCAGAAGATAATTGAACAGCAACGTAACCTATAATAATATCGAATAATGTTACAGCCAAAGAAAACCAAATACAGGAAGCAGCAGAAAGGCAAGATGAAGGGCAACGCGCAGCGGGGCCATCAGCTCGCATTCGGTTCCTTCGGCATCAAGACCCTGGAAGAAGCCTGGATCACAGGCCGTCAGATCGAAGCCGCCCGCCAGGCCATCACCCGTCACATGAAACGTGAAGGGCAGCTCTGGATCCGCATCTTCCCCGACAAGCCCGTCACCAAGAAACCTGCCGAAGTCCGTATGGGTAAGGGAAAAGGCGCTCCCGAATACTTTGTGGCCCGCATCAACCCCGGAAGGATCCTATTCGAGATCGAAGGAGTTCCGATGGTCACTGCCAAGGAGGCGCTGCGCCTGGGTGCCCAGAAGCTCCCGGTCCAGACCAAGACAGTCATGCGTAAAGATTACGTGGAGGAAGCAATATAGGGAACAGGACGGTTGATGCACCGCATCACCCCACAAACAGAGAAAAATGGAACAGAAAGTCATCAGAGAACTGACCACGGCGGAAATCCTCGAGAGGTTGGATGAAGAGAAGCGGCAACTGACCAAGCTTAAATTGAATCATGCCGTGTCGCCGCTGGAGAACCCGAATAAGATCAAGGCTTACCGCAAGACCATCGCCCGACTGGAGACCGAATTGCGCCTGCGGGTCCTGAAAGGGGAACAGATCACAAAAACAGGTAAAAAATCATAGCGCCGCACCCGCGAGTCGCATAAGGAAATACTATGGAAACGAGAAACCTCAGAAAAGAGAAGATCGGAGTTGTCGTCAGCAACAAGATGGAAAAATCGGTGGTTGTTGAAGTCGAACGCAAGGTGAAGCATCCGAAATACGGGAAATTCGTCAAAAAGTCGTCCCGTTTCATGGCCCACGATGATAAGAACGAGTGCAGCGAGGGCGATAAGGTGCGCATTGCCGAGACCCGGCCGCTCAGTAAGAATAAGTGTTGGAGACTTGTCGAAATCATTGAAAAGGTTAAATAGCCATGATACAGCAAGAGTCAAGATTAACAGTAGCAGATAACAGCGGAGCCAAAGAGGTGCTGTGCATCAAAGTGCTGGGCGGTACCCGTAAGCGGTATGCCCGGGTGGGCGACCGGATCATTGTAACGGTGAAGAACGCGCTTCCTTCAGGCAACATCAAGAAGGGAACGGTTTCAAAAGCCGTAGTTGTGCGGACCAAGAAAGAGACCCGCCGGGCCGATGGTTCGTATATCCGGTTCGACGACAATGCCGTGGTTCTGCTGAACAACGCCGGCGAAATGATCGGCACGCGCATCTTCGGCCCGGTTGCCCGGGAACTGCGCGAAAAGCAATTCATGAAAATCGTTTCTTTGGCACCGGAGGTGCTGTAAGCATATACATCAAGACCATGCAGAAGAAGTTAAATATCAGAAAAGGCGACACCGTGATGGTCATTGCCGGCGATTCGAGAGGCCAGCAGGGCAAAGTGCTGCGCGTGGACATCGAAAAGTACAAGGCCATTGTGGAAGGGGTCAACATGGTATCGAAACATACCAAGCCCAATGCCAAGAGTCCGCAGGGAGGCATCATCAAGAAAGAGGCTCCCGTGCACCTGTCAAACCTGATGCTCGTCGACAACTCGGGCAAAACGACTCGCGTTGGCAGGAAAACGGATCCCAAGTCAGAAAAATTGGTACGCTATTCTAAAAAATCAGGGGAGGTAATTAAGTAATGAACTATTCGCCAAGATTAAAGGAGAAATACCTGAAGGAGGTCGTCCCTGCCCTTACCAAGCAGTTCAACTATAAAAGCCCCATGCAGGTGCCGCGGATCAGCAAGATCTGCCTGAACCAGGGATTGGGAATCGCCAATACCGATAAGAAATTCATCGACAGCGGCATCAGTGAGATGTCGATGATCACTGGCCAGAAGGCGGTTGCCACGAAGTCGAAGAAAGATATCTCCAACTTCAAGCTCCGCCGGGGCAACCCGATCGGCGTGCGGGTGACCCTGCGCGGCGAGCGGATGTACGATTTTCTCGACCGGCTGATCTCGGTCGCCCTGCCGCGCGTGCGTGATTTCCGCGGCATCAGCGACAAGGGATTCGACGGACGGGGCAACTACACCCTAGGGGTCACCGAGCAGATCATCTTTCCGGAGATCGACATCGACAAGGTGTCGCGTATCAACGGCGTGGACATCACCTTTGTGACTTCGGCGCGCAACGACCGGGAAGCGCATGCATTGTTAAAAGAATTCGGATTACCCTTTAAAACCAAGTAACATATGGCAAAAGAATCGATAAAAGCCCGGGAACTGAAGCGTGAGCGACTGGTGGAACAGTATGCCGAGAAGCGCAAAGCGCTGAAGGACGCCGGTGATTACATTGGCCTTCAGAAGCTGCCGAAGAATGCGTCGCCCATCCGCCTGCACAACCGGTGCAAACTGACCGGACGTCCCAAGGGGTACATGCGGCTGTTCGGCGTCTCCCGCATCAACTTCCGCGAAATGGCCAACAAGGGCCTGATCCCCGGAGTGAGGAAAGCCAGCTGGTAATAGAAAGAACCGAAAACAACACAAAAAACAGAGATAAATGGTTACGGATCCCATTGCAGATTATTTGACGAGAATTCGGAATGCCGTGATGGCCAATCACCGCGTGGTGGAAATTCCCAAGTCAAAGATCAAAGAGGAGATTACCCGCATCCTTTTCGAAAAAGGGTATATCCTCAATTATAAGGTAGAAGATGAGCCCCGACCGGGCGTCATCAAAATCGCGCTCAAGTACCACCCGGTTTCAAAGATTTCGGCGATCAACAGCCTCGTCAGGATCTCCAAGCCCGGTCTGCGTAAATATGTCGATAACGAGCACCTGCCGCGGGTCCTCAACGGGCTTGGCATCGCCATCCTGTCGACTTCGCACGGGATCATGACCGATAAAGAGGCGCGTGTCCAGAAGGTCGGTGGTGAGGTTTTATGTCATATCAGTTAATCAGGAGAACAGTACCATGTCCAGAATAGGAAAATTACCCATTACCGTACCTGCCGACGTCCAGATCTCCGTTTCCGACACCAACCTGGTGACCGTGAAGGGAAAGCTGGGCCAGTTACAGCAACAGGTCGACCCCAGGATCACCCTGAAGGTGGAAGCGAACTCCCTTACCCTTGAACGCAAATCCGACGAACGCGACGACCGTTCCAAGCACGGACTTTACCGTTCCCTGCTCTTCAACATGGTGAAAGGGGTTTCTGAAGGTTTCTCGACGGTCCAGGAACTCGTCGGCGTGGGATACAAGGCCTCGAACAACGGGCAGCTTCTCGAACTCTCACTGGGATATTCACACAACATCATGATGGAACTGCCCGATGTGGTGAAGGTGGAAACCACGGCCGTGAAGGGAAAGAACAATACCATCATTTTGAAATCCATCGACAAGCAGCTCCTGGGACAGGTTGCCGCCAAGATCCGTTCGTTACGGCGTCCCGAACCTTATAAAGGCAAGGGTATCCGCTTTGAGAACGAGGAGATCAAGAAGAAGGCCGGGAAATCTGCGGCAGGACAATAATCATGTAAAGACGGATCTGAGACCCGTCTCAACAATCAAACTAAGGAACAATGGCTATTAAGAGTAGAAAAGAATTCCGCAGGTTCAGGATCAAGAACAGGATACGCAAGATCGTGCATGGGACTCCTGACAGGCCTCGCATGACCGTGTTTCGCAGCTGCAAGGCGATCTACGTGCAGCTGATCGATGATCAGTCGGGTAAGACCCTGGTGACTGCATCATCCATGGAAAAAGGAATCAAGGACCAGAAAGGCACCAAGACCGACATTGCCCGGGTTGTGGGTAAGCAGATTGCCGAGAAGGCGATCCAGGCAGGCATCAGCATGGTTGTTTTTGATCGTAATGGTTATTTATATCACGGCCGGGTGAAGACCCTGGCGGATGCTGCCCGGGAAGGCGGCTTAAAATTCTAAGGAAGAGTTATGACAAACGTGAACGTAAAAAGAGTTAAGTCGAGCGAGATCGAATTCAAGGATCGACTGGTCAGCATTCAGCGTGTCACCAAAGTGACCAAGGGCGGTCGCACCTTCAGTTTTTCGGCCATTGTGGTGGTGGGAAACGAGAACGGGGTGGTCGGTTACGGACTGGGTAAAGCCAAGGAAGTGACGGCGGCCATCGCCAAGGGCGTGGATGACGCGAAGAAGAACCTGATCAAGGTGCCCATCCTGAAAGGGACCATACCGCACGATCAGCTGGGCAAGTACAGCGGTGCGCTGGTGTACCTGAAGCCGGCGGCCCCGGGTACCGGAGTGATCGCGGGCGGTGCCATGCGCGCGGTGCTGGAAAGCGTCGGAGTGAAGGACGTTCTCGCGAAATCCAAAGGTTCGTCGAATCCCCACAGCGTCGTCAAGGCCACCATCAATGCCCTGATCCAGATGCGCGATCCCTACACGGTCGCCCAGCTCCGGGGGATCGAACTGAACCAGGTATTCAATGGCTAACCATCTATATAAAGGTTGAAGATAAAAATGGAAAAGATCAAGATAACACAGGTTCGCAGCGGTATCGGCCGCCCGTTACGGCAGAAACGCACCCTCGAAGCCCTGGGGCTGAAACGGATCCGCCATACGGTGGAACATGAAGCCACCCCTCAGATCATGGGAATGATCAGCAAGGTTCAACACCTGGTCACATTCGAAAAAGTATAACAAAAGATAAACGAGACTGAAATGGATTTAAGCAATCTCAAACCGGCAAAAGGTTCCACAAAGAAGGAAAAGCGCATCGGTCGGGGCCAGGGTTCCGGTCACGGCGGAACATCCACCCGCGGGCACAAGGGAGCCAAGTCGCGGTCGGGGTACTCCAAGAAGTTAGGGTACGAAGGAGGACAGATGTCGCTGACAAGACGCGTTCCCAAGTTCGGGTTCAAGAACTTCAACCGGGTCGAATACAAGGGGATCAACCTCGATGTGCTGCAGCAGCTTTCTGAGAAAAAGACTGTGGCCGTCATCACCCCGGAAGTGCTTGTCGAAAGCGGCTATGCCTCCAAGAGAGACCGGATCAAGATCCTCGGACGCGGCAAGCTGACAGCGAAACTCGAAATCACTGCCCATGCTTTCTCGGCCACGGCTAAAAAAGCCATTGAAGAAATCGGTGGAGTCGCTAACACACTTTAAACTTGTTTGAATGAAAAAACTGATTCAAACCATACGAAATATCTGGAAGATCGACGACCTCCGCAAGAGGATCCTCTATACCATCGGGATCGTGATGATCTACCGGGTGGGATCCTACGTCGTGCTTCCGGGTGTTGACCCCGGCATGCTTGCCTCCCTGCAGAACCAGGCCAGTTCCGGACTGCTGGGGCTGCTGAACATGTTCTCGGGGGGCGCTTTTTCCAATGCATCGATCTTTGCCCTGGGCATCATGCCCTATATCTCCGCCTCCATCGTGATGCAGCTGCTCGGCATGGCGATCCCCTACTTCCAGAAACTCCAGAAAGAAGGGGAGAGCGGCCGGAAGAAGATCAATCAGATGACCCGCTACCTGACCGTGGTCATCCTGATCTTCCAGTCGCCCGCCTACATCGCCAACCTCGCCTCCCAGCTTCCTCCCGATGCCATCTACCCGTTCGATCCCAATGTGATCCACCATTCCGTGTTCTCCTTCTTCGGCATCTCCTCCATCATTCTGCTCACGGCCGGATCCATGCTGGTCATGTGGCTGGGCGAGAGGATCACCGATAAGGGCATCGGCAACGGCATCTCGCTGATCATCATGATCGGGATCATCGCCCGCCTCCCGTTCGCCCTGTTCGGCGAACTGCTGTCGAGGGTCGAGCAAAAAGGCGGCGGACTGGTTGTGTTTGTGGTCGAGATCGCTTTCCTGGTATTTGTCATCCTGGTGACCATCCTGTTGGTGCAAGGAACCCGGAAGATACCTGTTCAGTATGCCAAACGCATTGTCGGGAACAAGCAGTATGGGGGTGTACGCCAGTATATTCCGCTGAAAGTGAACGCCGCCGGGGTTATGCCAATCATCTTCGCCCAGGCCATCATGTTCCTGCCTCTCACCATCGCCGGTTTCGCCAGCAATGAAACTCTGACCGGTTTCGCACGGGTATTCACCGATATCGACGGTCTTGTGTACAACATCACCTTCTTTATCCTGATCATTGTGTTTACGTACTTCTATACGGCGATCACGGTGAATCCCAACCAGATGGCAGAGGATATGAAAAAGAATGGCGGCTTCATCCCCGGTGTGAAACCGGGAAAAAAGACGGCCGAGTTCATTGACGACGTCATGTCACGGATTACCCTGCCGGGTTCCATTTTCCTCGGATTTGTTGCGGTCATGCCGTCGATCGTCAGGATGTTTGGGGTAACCTCGCAGTTTGCACAGTTTTACGGTGGCACCTCGCTGCTCATCCTGGTGGGTGTGGTGCTCGATACGCTTCAACAGATCGAAAGCCATCTGCTGATGCGGCATTACGACGGTCTGACCAAATCGGGTCGGATCAAAGGACGTTCATCGTACGGAGTATCCGGTCAGTAACCATGTTTGGAAAGGTGATGACCGTCAAAACCGAGGATGAAATTGAAATACTGAGAGAGAATGCCCTCATCGTCAGCCGTACGCTGGCCGAGGTGGGGAAATCTATAAAGCCGGGGGTATCGACCCTGACGCTGGACCGGATCGCTGAAGATCACATCCGGAAAGCAGGAGCGGTCCCCGGTTTCAAAGGGTACAGGGGTTTCCCGGGAACCCTGTGTGTATCGGTCAACGAAGAAGTGGTGCACGGAATCCCGGGAGAGAGAGTTCTTAAAAATGGTGATATTGTATCGATTGACTGCGGATGCCAGAAGGATGGATTTTACGGTGATTCTGCGTACACCTTCCCCGTGGGGGAGGTTGCCCCGGAGGTGATTAAACTCCTGGAGCGTACCAAGGAATCGCTGTTCAGGGCCATCGATGTGGCAGTGGCGGGGAGAAGGGTAGGCGATATAAGCGCCGCCGTGCAGGAGTATGTGGAGGGATTTGGGTATTCCGTAGTGCGGGAACTGGTGGGGCATGGAATCGGACGGCAATTGCATGAGAAACCCGACATCCCGAATTACGGGAAGCGGGGGGCTGGACCGAAAATGCCTGCGGGATTGACCATCTGCATCGAGCCGATGATCAACCTGGGTGTGAAGAACATCGTTCAGGATGCTGACGGATGGACGATCCGGACCGCCGACCGGATGCCTTCAGCTCATTTCGAGCTCACCGTAGTGGTGCGCAAAGAGAAGGCCGAGGTGCTCTCCACCTTCCGGTTTATCGAAGAAGCGTTAGGTTTAACCCACATATAGTATGGCAAAGCAATCGTCTATACAACAGGATGGCACGGTCATTGAATCCCTGGGCAACGCCATGTTCCGTGTCGAGTTGGAGAACGGTCATGTGATCACGGCGCACATTTCGGGAAAAATGAGGATGCACTACATTAAGATCCTGCCCGGCGACCGTGTGCGAATCGAAATGTCACCGTATGATTTATCAAAAGGAAGAATTACGTTCAGGTATCAATAGAAATAAAGCAAACGTAAAATGAAAGTCAGAACATCAATTAAAAAGCGGTCGGCCGATTGCAAGATTGTCCGGAGGAATGGCAAGCTCTATGTCATCAATAAAAAGAATCCGAAATTCAAACAAAGGCAAGGATAAGGTTAACAAACAAAAAATAGGAATACTATGGCCAGAATTGCAGGTATTGACTTACCTAAGAATAAGCGGGGTGAAATTGGATTGACCTATATTTACGGTATAGGCCGGAGCAGCGCTCAGAAGATCCTCGACATGGCGGGTGTGGACCGGAACAAGAAGGTCCTGGAATGGAATGACGACGAGCAGAACAAGATCCGAGCCATCATCAACGATGGATTCAAGATCGAGGGCGCCCTTCGTTCGGAAGTGCAGATGAACATCAAACGCCTGATGGACATCGGCTGCTACCGGGGGATCCGTCATCGCCTCGGGCTTCCCGTGCGCGGCCAGAGCACGAAGAACAACGCCCGTACGCGCAAAGGCAGGAAAAAGACGGTCGCCAACAAGAAAAAGGCAACCAAGGGTTAATCGTTCATGCAATTAGTTCAATAATATATGGCAAAAACTGAAAAAAGTTCGAAAAAGCGGGTTGTCAAGGTCGACGCGATAGGGAAGGCCTTTGTGAACGCTTCGTTCAACAACCTGATCATCACCCTGACCAACAATGCCGGACAGGTGATCAGCTGGTCATCGGCCGGGAAAATGGGGTTCAAAGGCTCCAAGAAGAATACGCCCTATGCAGCGCAAATGGCTGCACAGGATGCCTCAAAGGTTGCTTTCGATCTGGGACTCCGTAAGGTTAAGGTGTTCATCAAAGGCCCGGGAGCCGGTCGTGAGTCAGCCATCCGCACACTCCATACGGCCGGGATCGAGGTCACCGAGATCGTCGACATCACCCCGCTGCCGCATAACGGATGCCGCCCGCCGAAAAGAAGAAGAGTCTAACCTTAATTATTTCAATTACCATGGCAAGATATATCGGACCAAAATCCAGAATTGCAAGAAGGTTCAGGGATCCCATCTTTGGTCCTGACAGGAGTTACGAAAAGAAGAATTACCCGCCGGGAATGCACGGACAGACCAAACGGCGTGCAAAGGTTTCGGAATACGGAACCCAGCTCATGGAGAAGCAGAAAGCCAAGTACACTTACGGCATTCTCGAGCGCCAGTTCCACAACACCTTCCTGAAAGCGGCCCGCAAAGGCGGGATCACCGGCGAGGTGCTGCTGCAGTTGATCGAGTCGCGTCTCGATAACGTCGTTTACCGTCTTGGTATCTCCCCGACGCGCGACGGCGCCCGCCAGCTGATCGGCCACCGCCATATCCTGGTCAACGGCAAGATTGTCAACATCCCGTCGATGGAACTCCGGCCAGGCGACCTGGTTTCGGTACGCGAACGCTCCAAGTCGCTCGAGGTGATCACCAACTCGCTGTCGGGCCGCGGAAATCAGTATCCCTGGCTGGAGTGGGACAGTGCCCTGATGACGGGTAAATTCACCAGCTATCCCGAACGGGACCAGATCCCTGAAAATATCCGGGAGCAGCTGATCGTCGAATTGTATTCGAAATAATAATAAAAACTTACTTATATGGCAATATTACCGTTCCAGAAACCTGACAAGGTTATCATGGTCGAAGCCGACGAGTGCAGGGGGGTGTTTGAGTTTCGCCCGCTTGAACCCGGTTTCGGAGTGACCATCGGAAATTCGCTCAGAAGGATCCTGCTCTCTTCCCTGGAAGGTTTCGCTATCACGTCGGTGAAGATCGAGGGGGTGGAACAGGAATTTTCGACCATCAAGGGTGTGATCGAAGATGTGACCGAGATCATCCTGAACCTTAAGCAGATCAGGTTCAAACGCCTGATCGAATCGGAAAGCTCCGAAAAGGTCACCGTGATCATTGCCCAGCAGAAAGAATTCAAAGCCGGCGATATCAACAAGTTCCTGTCGGTGTTCCAGGTGCTGAACCCTGAGGTGGTGGTCTGCCACATGGAACCCAACGTGAAACTGACCGTCGAGATCTCCGTCGACAAAGGACGCGGTTACGTGCCGGCCGAGGAGAACAAGACGCTGAGCTCTTCCCTGGGACGAATCGCCATCGACTCGGTACATACCCCCATCAAGAACGTGACGTTCAACGTGGAGAATTTCCGCGTCGAGCAGAAGACCGACTATGAGAAACTGGTTCTCGAAGTGGTGACCGACGGGTCGATCCATCCCAAGAACGCCCTGAAAGAGGCGGCCAAGATCCTGATCCATCATTTTATGCTCTTCTCCGATGAACGGATCACCCTCGACTCGTCAGAGAAGGCAGTGACGGAGGAATTCGATGAAACATCACTGCATATCCGGCAGTTGCTCAAGACCAAGTTGGTCGATATGGACCTCTCGGTAAGGGCACTGAACTGCCTCAAAGCGGCAGATGTCGAATACCTCGGCGATCTCGTGGCCTTCAATAAGAACGACCTGCTGAAATTTCGCAATTTCGGCAAGAAATCGCTGACCGAACTCGAAGAACTCGTAAAGTCGAAGGGACTTGAATTCGGCATGAACACTACGAAATATAAATTAGATAAGGATTAACCGAGATGAGACACCAGAAGAAATTCAACCATTTAGGAAGGAAAAGTGCACACCGGAAAGCCATGCTGTCGAATATGGCGGCATCGCTGATCCTCCATAAGCGAATCCACACGACCGTTTCGAAGGCGAAAGCCCTGCGCGTTTTTATCGAACCGCTGATCACCAAATCGAAAGAGGATACAACCCATTCACGCCGCACGGTTTTCAGCTACCTGCAAAGCAAAGAGGCTGTGACCGAACTTTTCCGGGAAATTTCAAAGAAGATCATGGAACGTCCCGGCGGATATACCCGTATCCTGAAAACCGGCAACCGCTTTGGTGACAATGCCGAGATGTGCCTCATCGAACTGGTCGACTACAACGAAGCCATGCTTTCGGTAAAAGACGAAAGCAAGGCCAAGGCAACCCGGCGCAGAAGGACAGGGACCAAGAAGAAAGCCGCCGATGACGAGGTAGCCGCAAAAGAAACGACCGGAGAGACCCCCAAGCCGAAGAAGTCACCGAAAAAGGCTGACGAACCGGTTGCTGAAAAAGAAACGGAGGTCAGGGAAGAACCGGCCGTCAAACCGGAGGAGGCCAAACCGGAAGAAACGCAGCCCGAAGCCTGATCGGACTGGTATTACGGAATAACCCGGGAAAAGGATAACAAACAATACAGTGTTATCCTTTTCCGTTTCTATGACATATAAAAACAAAATATCATGAGTACCATTCTTTCCACCCATGCAAGGCAGATCCTCGATTCGAGGGGAAATCCCACGATCGAGGTCGATATCATCACCGAAGGCGGCGTCATCGGCCGCGCAGCCGTTCCATCGGGAGCATCCACCGGGGTGCACGAGGCAGTTGAACTGCGCGATGGCGACAAGAAAACATACCTCGGAAAGGGTGTGTTGCAAGCCGTCCAAAATGTCAATTCGCTGATCGCTTCCGAGATTCAGGGTATGTTCGTATCGGAACAGATCGAACTGGACAACCGTCTGATCGAGCTCGACGGAACTCCCAACAAGTCGAAACTCGGAGCCAACGCCATCCTTGGCGTCTCCCTGGCAGCCGCTCATGCCGCCGCCCAGATCTCCGGCCAGGAACTGTACCGGTATGTCGGCGGTGTCGCTGCCCAAACCCTTCCCATCCCCATGATGAACATCCTGAACGGAGGGTCGCACGCCGACAACTCCATCGACTTCCAGGAATTCATGATCATGCCGGTGGGCGCCTCCTCTTTCAGTGAAGGCCTGCGGATGGGCGCCGAAGTGTTTCACAACCTCAAGAACGTACTGAAAAAGGGAAAATATTCAACCAACGTGGGCGATGAAGGGGGTTTTGCACCGAACCTGAAATCGAATGAAGAGGCCCTGAAGGTGATCCTGAAGGCGATCGAATTGGCCGGATACAAACCGGGCGACGATATCTGCATCGCGCTCGACCCGGCCTCCTCCGAATATTTTATCCCCGAAGAAAACGTCTATCACCTGAAGAAATCCACCGGCGAAAAACTCTCGCCGGCCGATATGGTCGCCTTCTGGAAAGACTGGGTAAAACGCTACCCGATCATTTCGATCGAAGACGGGATGGCGGAGGACGACTGGGATGGATGGAAGCTGATGACCAAGGAACTGGGCAACAAGATCCAACTGGTCGGCGACGACCTGTTCGTGACCAACGTGGAACGCCTGGCCCAGGGGATCAGGAAGGGTGTGGCCAATTCCATCCTCATCAAGGTGAACCAGATCGGTACCCTTACCGAGACCATCAATGCGGTGAACATGGCATATCGCAACGGTTATACGGCCGTGATGAGCCACCGGTCGGGCGAAACCGAGGATGTGACCATTGCCGACCTTGCTGTGGCCCTCAACACCGGGCTGATCAAAACCGGATCGGCCTGCAGGACCGACCGGATCGCCAAGTACAACCAGCTCCTCCGCATTGAAGAGCAGTTGGGCGATACCGCGAAATATCCGGGAAAGAGTTTTAAATACGCCCGGTAAAAAGAGATAAAGTGACATCGTGACGGAGCAACCTGTACCCTATGGAAAGGTTGCTCCGCTTAATTTTCCCCTGATGCCTTGTCGCCCAACATGTTGACTGCCCAGGCCAACAGGGCCGTTACGTTTTTAACATTTTCGTTGAATACCCTCAGAACATCTTCCCAGGTGACGGGTTCCTCGTCTTGTTTCCACGAATCGTAGTCGGTTGAAAGAGCAACGGCAGCGTATGGGATGCCGGCTTCGACGGCCAGGCTGGCTTCGGGAGCTATGCTCATGTTGATCACATCGGCCCCCAGCATCCGGAACATCCGGGATTCGGCGCGGGTAGAGAACCGGGGCCCCTCGATGGTCACGATCGTGCCGGTGGGATGGTGCCGGTAATCCGCAAGCCGGCACCCTTCGATGAGCAACGAACGCAGGGATTCGTCGAACGGGTCTGCCATTGCCGTGTGCCCGAGCTGACCGGGAGCGAAGTGGTCGAAAAAAGTGTTGACACGGTGGCGCGTGAAGTCGATGAACTGGTCGGCGATGACCAGGTCGCCGCGGCCGATCTCCTCACGCAGGCTTCCGCAGGCCGTGGTGGCGATGATCAGGCGGCAGTCAAGTTGTTTCAGCGCCGCAATATTCGCCCGGTTGTTGACCTGGGTGGGAGGGATGGAGTGGTCGCGTCCATGCCGCGAAAGTATATAAATCTCACTCGAACTGCTTCTTCCGTAAAACAGCGTGGAGCTGGGATCACCATATGGTGTGGTGACGGCCATTTCGCGGGTGTCGTCAAAAATATCGAGTTTCTCGAGGCCCGTGCCTCCGATGATGCCGATCCTGATCATAAGGAAAATTTTGAGCTAATTTAGAAGAATTTCGGATCATGTCACGTGTTCCGTGTCACGTGTCGCGATTCACAATTTCAATCCGCAGGATCTCTCGTGTCGCAATGGTCACCCGGTACCGGTGGTCGATCCGGTGTCCCAGTATCCAGACGATCTGGCCTCCGGAAGACAGCAGCCAGGCCTCTTCGCGGTCTTTTTGCACCACTTTTTGATCGATGAAGAAATCACTGATCTTCTTGCGTTTCCTCATGCCGAGCGGGTGAAAGGAGTCGCCGGCTCTCCATCGGCGCAGGATGAGCGGGAACACCAGCTTTCCGAAATCGAGACTGGCAATCGCCCCGGTTGCCGGGATCTCATAGGAATCAACAGCCGTGATCCTTCGGTAATGAAGGGATAGAGGGCGGCTCATTTTTTTTGAGCGGCTGAAAAGTTCAATTTCATACTCCCTGTCCACCGCTTTTTTTTCTTTCCGGCTTATCCGGATGCATCCTTTTTCGCGGTCGAGCCTGTGGGTGGCCGATGAAAATCTTCTTCTCCCCTCGCCATGAAGACATCGCAGCAGGTTGTCGAGTTGGGTCTCGTTAAATCCGAAGGGAGCCATCACCTTCCAAAGGTAGGGCCCGGGTGGGCGATCGACTGGGATCGTGCCGATATCCAGTACCCATTCGTTGTCCTGCCTGCGAACGGCCTTTGCACTCCAGGTCTCGAGTTCGTGTTGGCCGGCTTGTTCGAACTCGCTGATCCTTCGGATGGTCTCGCTCAACCCCCGGATAAAATCGGGGTTCAGTTTTTTCAGGGCCGGGACGATCTCCTGCCTGACCCGGTTCCGGGTGTACTTCAACTCATCGTTCGAGTGATCGTGCCGGAACGCGACCTTGTGTCGCCGGGCATACGCTTCGATCTCTGCGCGCCCGGTGAACATCAGTGGACGAATGATGCTTCCGGTTTGAACGGGTATTCCATGCAATCCTGCAATCCCCGTTCCGCGGGCAAGATTGATCAGGAAGGTTTCGGCCTGGTCGTCGAGGTGGTGGGCCGTGGCTGTGTACCGGTACCCGTGCTCTTGCCGGATCTTGTCAAACCAGTCGTACCGGAGCTCCCGGGCGGCCATCTGGATGGAAACCCGGTTTCGCCGGGCTCTTTCCCGGGTGTCAAACCGCTCGGTATGGAAAGGCACATTCAGCTGAGCCGCTTTCAGCCTGACGAATTGCTCGTCGGCCTCACTCTCCTCACCCCGGAGTCCGAAGTTGCAGTGTGCGATCCCAAACCGGTACCCGCACCGGTGAAACAGGTCGGCCATGACCATGGAATCGATCCCCCCACTGATCGCCAGCAGGATGGGTTCCTGTGCAAGGAACATTTTTCTTGCCTGAACAAAGCGTAACAGGTCCGTGGTTTCCATAGCACAAAATTACCATGAAAACCCGGTAAATGTTTTCCTGGCAATCAATTAAATTTCCCAGGTATCTCCCGAGTTGAGCAGGTCGTCGACGTTCTTGATCTTCGATGTTTCCTTGGCGTACTTGATCTGCTCTTCCACCAGGTCATCGTAGGTTGGGAACATGGCCGAACGGATCACGCCGAACACCATGGGGAAGGTAGGCGGGGCGAGTTTCGCAAGCATCAGGTGGATGCCCGGATCCTGGCTGTACTGGTCATGAACAAGGATATCATCAAGGGTAATGCCGTTCTTCCCGACCTCGGCCACTTCGAGCATGGTATCCTTCAGGATCAGCCCCTTTTCGTTGTTCTTTCCGAAGACCATGGGCTGGCCGTTCTTGAGGATGAGCATGTTCTCATCTTTCACCTCCTTGCCAGTGACCTGTGCATGGGCTTTATCGGCAAAAATGATGCAGTTCTCCATGATCTCGGTCACGGAGGTGCCGTCGTGCTTGGCCGCGTCGAACATGCATTCGGTCATCAGGTTGAGGTTGTTGTCGGGCACCCGGGCAAAGAAAGTCCCCTGCGCGCCAATCACCAGTTCGCCAATATTGAACGGGTGTTCGATGGTTCCCATCGGCGATGTTTTGGTGACCTTGCCCATCGGCGTTGTGGGAGAGAACTGTCCTTTGGTCAGGCCGTAGATCTGGTTGTTGAAAAGCAGGATGTTGAGGTCGACATTGCGGCGGATCACGTGGATGAAGTGATTTCCGCCGATGGCCAACGCGTCGCCGTCGCCGGTGACGGTCCAGACACTGAGCCTGGGGTTCGCCACCTTTACGCCGGTGGAAATGGCTGCCGCCCGGCCGTGGATGCCATGAATCCCGTAAGTGTTGACATAATAGGGAAAGCGCGAGGAACAACCGATGCCCGATACCATGCAGAAGTTCTCTTTCCGGTACCCGATCTTCGGGAAAACACGTTCCACGGCGCTGAGGATGGCATGGCCGCCGCATCCCGGGCACCATTTTACCATCTGGTCGCTTTCAAAATCCGCTTTGGTCAGTTGAACTTTCGAGCGTTCAACGGTCATATTGATGAATTCCATTATTTCTCCTCCAGAAGTTGGTTGAACTTGTCGGTTAACTCATTGATCATAAAGGGCAGGCCCTGCACCTTGTTGAACTGGTAAATGTTTGACATGGGGAACTTCATCCGCAGGTAGTTGACAAACTGCCCGTTGTTGAGCTCGCACACGACAATCTTTTTAAAGCCCTTCAGCACCTGTTCTGTATTCTTCGGCAGGGGCATGATGTAATGAAAATGGGCGTGGCTGACACTTTTCCCTTCTTTCTGCATCTGTGCCACCGCTGAGTGAACGGCGCCATAGGTTCCTCCCCAGCTGACAACCAGGAGTTCTCCTTCGGGGGTGCCGTCGATCTCCTGTTCCGGTATGAAACCGGCCACCTTCTCCACTTTTTCGGCCCGCAGGTTCACCATCAGCTGGTGGTTCATCGGGTCGGTCGAGACAGTGCCCGTTATGTTTTCCTTCTCGAGTCCGCCCACCCGGTGACGCAATCCTTCCGTTCCCGGGATCGCCCACTGCCGGACCAGGGTCTCGGGGTTGCGGAGGTAGGGTTTGAACTCAGGATCGTTGGCTTCGGCGATCGGGGGCTTGATCGGGGGCATGTCGGCCATTTTCGGGATGCGGAACAAGGCGGAACCGAACCCGAGGTATCCGTCGGTAAGCAGGATGACCGGTGTCATGTGCTCCATGGAAAGCTTGGCGGCCATGTATGCATAATAGAAGCAGTTGTCGGAGGTGGAGGCGGCGATGACGATCACCGGGCACTCCCCGTTGCGGCCGAACAAAGCCTGATACAGGTCGCTCTGTTCCGATTTCGTGGGCAACCCGGTGGAGGGACCGCCGCGCTGGACATTCACGATGACCAGCGGGAGTTCGGTGATCACGGCCAGCCCGATGGCTTCGCTTTTCAGCGAAAGACCGGGTCCGGAGGTGGTGGTGCAGGCCAACGATCCGGCGAACGAGGCACCGATTGCCGAGCAGATGCCCGCGATCTCATCTTCGGCCTGGAAAACCTTGGCGCCAAGCGACTTGTGCTTCGATAATTCCATCAGGATCTCCGTGGCAGGGGTGATGGGATAGGAGCCCAGGAAGAGCGGCCGTCCCGATTTTTCGGAGGCGGCCAACAGTCCCCATGCGGTGGCAATGTTCCCGGTGATGTTGCGGTACCTGCCCCGGGTCATGGAAGCAGCCGATACCTGGATGACCGATTCGATGGCTTCGATGGTGTCGGCATAATTATAACCGGCCTGAAGGACGATCTTGTTGATCTCGATCAGCTCAGGCTTCTTCTTGAACTTGACCTCGAAATATTTGAAGGAGGGCTTCAGATCGCGGTTGAAAATAAAGTAGAGAATGCCCAGTGCGAACATGTTCTTGCTCCGCTCAGCTGTTTTGGTATCGACTCCCTTGTCCTGCAGGCTCTCTTTGGTGAGGGTGGTGATGGGAGCCTTGATTACGTGGAACCCTTCAAGGGTGGTGTCGGTAAGCGGATTCTGCTTGTACCCCGCCTTTTCGATGGCCTTTTCTTCGAACGAATCGGTATCGACCAGCAAGGTTGCTCCTTTCTTGGCCCATTTCAGGTTCGCTTTGAGTGAGGCGGGGTTCATGGCCACCAGCACGTCGACCAGATCGCCCGTGGTGAAGATCTTGGAACTTCCCATGTGTACCTGGAAGCCGGAAACGCCGGCTACCGTATTCTGGGGCGCACGGATTTCGGCAGGAAAATCGGGGAAAGTGGCGAGGTCATTCCCGACAAGTGCAGCCACATCGGAGAACATGCTGCCGGTAAGCTGCATCCCGTCGCCCGAATCACCAACAAATTTTACCACCACGTCATCCCGTTCAATCACAGGTCTTTTTTTCTTTGCCATAGCTGAGAATAGTTTGGAGATGCAAATTTACTAATTAAGTCCAAAGATCCCGGCGAAAAACCAAAAAGAACGCACTCCGGCCGTGAATCTGTGAAAAGAAAAACAAAACAGGAGGGGACCGTTTGATTCGTTTATTTTTTTTTATATTTGCCGTGAAAAACGCTTTATTAACCTGTTCCGGGTACCCGGAACATAAACTTAAATGGTCATGGCTTACAAAATCAATGACGATTGCACCGCATGCGGAACTTGCATCGATGAATGCCCGGTGGAAGCAATTTCTGAGGGTGACATCTATAAAATCGATCCCGAGGTTTGTACCGATTGCGGCGCATGTGCCGATGTTTGCCCGGTGGAAGCGATCCACCCGGAATAAATTGCAATCAGGAACTCATGAAGGGCATCCGCGGTGATCCGGGGATGCTTTTCGTGCTTATGGGGACCCCAGTATCGTGAATTGGGTTCTTTTCGCTTACTTTGTGTGGGTTTATGACAATGCAAAAGAAGGTCTATTTCGCTTCCGATTTTCACCTGGGAATACCTGACCGGGAAAGCAGCCTGGTGCGAGAAAAAAAGCTTGTCGCCTGGCTTGAAATGGTGAAAGGGGATGCCGCCGAAATATTCCTGATGGGAGATCTTTTTGATTTCTGGTTTGAATACAGAACGGCAGTCCCGAAAGGATATACCCGCTTATTCGGCCAATTGGCCGGATTGACCGACCTGGGCATTCCCGTCCATCTCTTCCGGGGAAACCATGATATGTGGGCCTTCGATTACCTCGAAAACGAACTGAACGTCAGCATTCACAGCCATCCGGAGTTCCGTGAGATACTGGGCAGGAAATTCTATCTTGCCCACGGCGATGGCCTGGGACCGGGCGATCATGGATATAAATTGATCAAAAGGGTGTTTGCCAACCGGATCAACCAGTGGTTGTTCCGCCAACTGCATCCCGATTTCGGCATCCGCCTGGCCTTGTTCTGGTCAAGGAAAAGCCGGTATGCCAACCTTGAAAGGGAATTGAAAGACCAGGAGATCAACCTCAGGTACATCCGCGACCGGTTGGTGAACCATTCAAAGGAGATCCTCGAAAAAGAGCCCGGAACCGAATTCCTGGTTTACGGCCATTACCATTATCCTTTACTGACCGGCCTGGGAAACAACGCACTCCAGGTCGTTCTTGGTGACTGGATCACCCATTTCTCCTATGCCGTCTTTGATGGTACTGCCCTTGAGCTGAAAGTTTTCGGATAGGCGTGCGTCACCCGGCGATCACTGGCCGGTGACCCGTTTATGATGGTAACCGGCATGATGGTTACTGCTATAATTCTGACGAAGGGCCGAATCGACCCGCAGGAAGAGCTCCCGGTCTTCCTCAGGATGGAACAGCGGACTTGTACCGAACGCGTAATTCAACACGAGGAGCGATGCCAGCGAACCGGGATGCTTCCCGACGAACCGGGTGCCGAGGGCCCGCTGATCGCTGCGGATGACCCCGAAAAGAGAATCGGCACGAAGCGAAAGCGAAAAAAAGTCGGCACTGTCCTGCCGCTGCAGGATCAGGTTCTCCAGTGAATCGGCCCGGATCTCGTTCTTCCAGGTTTCCTGCAGGAACTCCGCAAGCAGGATGGTTTCCGGAGGACCGGTGACCGTCAGATGACGGGGATAATCGGCGGCGTCTCCGGATATTTCGACCGTCGAACCGGGGACCAGCAGTACCGGCAGCGACCGGCCCGAGGGAACCGTAAGAAGCCAGAAACCCTCCTCGCCGACCCGGGGCCGAAAGGTGAACCGGCCGTTGCCGGGCACTATGAGAGAATCAAGGGCGACCACTCCGTGCACCTGCATCTCCTGCAATACGATCCGTGATCCCGCTGCCCCCGGTATGTGTCCTGCGATGCGGACATGTTCCCGGCCGGGTCCCGAACAACTCCATCCGGCCATCATGATGAGGGGAATGACCCATGCTGCAATCCTCATAATACTACCCCCTTATCCTCTTTCAGCCTGCCCGCAATAAACCGGTCGATCGGGAAAGTGAATTCCCCGGGCCGGAGTTCTCCGACAGGGATCCAGCGAAAACACTGGGCTCCGTCGACCGGGGGAATGTCATTTTTCCTTTCGGTGGTTGAGAACCGGAAAGGCTTGCCGGCCGCTACGATATAATAAATGTTGAATAATTGCATCTCCGAAGGGAGCAGGGTGGTCGGCTGGAAGAAGTCGGTGGTATAATAGTGCGAAACGATTTCAACAGGAGTGTCGAGTTCTTCCATGAACTCCCTTTTCAGGCAGTCGAGGGTCCCTTCTCCGAACTGAAGCCCCCCCCCGGGAAATTTTGTCATATAGATCCCCAGCCTGTATTCGTCGGTGACGAGCACCTTTCCTTCGTCGAAAAGGAGACCGTAAACACGGATGTTGAATGGAAAGCCGGCCGTCATCTGAGGATCTCCCTTGACAATCTGAACGTCTCCCGGCGTTCATTCCCTTTGTCGGTTCCCTCGACGATCGCAACGAGCGAATCGGCGGCAAAATGATGATAGATGATCCGCTGCGGGAAGTCATGGTAAGGGTTCTCGAATACCAATCGGTTCCCTGTGCCGGGTACGAGGCGGAAGGACACCGGGTTGCCGCTGTTCTGGCCGGAAACCCGGGCAAGGTACACGAACCGGCCCGACCGGTAAAGAAGTCTGAGTTTTTGCATGATGGCAGTCGCTAATTGCGCAGCTAAGATAGCAAACATCATTGCCGGATCGCCCGGAGGATATGTCTTTTTCCGGGAGGACCTGCCAGTTTTTCGGTACAGAATCCGGCGGCACGAAGGGCCCGCACCACGGTCCCTTTGACCGAGTAGGTTACGAGCGTGCCGCCGGGAACCATTGCGGAAGCAACTTTTGTAAAGATCTCCCCGGTCCATAATTCCGGTTGTGCGATCGGGTCAAAGGCATCGAAAAAGACCAGTTGGAAAAAGGCGGGTTCCGGTTTGAATTCCTCCAGCCGGCAACGGATCTTGTGCAGGGTGAATACGGGATCAATCTCCACGGGCATTCCCCATTCCGACTCGTGCATCAGGGAATACTGCTCCGTAAGATGTGCGTTCCCTGACACTTCAGGGTACCCGAGCCGTTTCCATAATGAAGCTGGTACCGGCCGCGGCTCGAGGACCTGGTAGAACACCGGATGGCCGGTTTGTAAGCTTTCAGCCAGGGTCAGCAGGGCATTCAGCCCGGTTCCGAAGCCGATCTCGAGGATGCGGACAGGCAATTCCGGGTTGCCGGAATGATCGGTTATCCCGCTGAGAACGTGACGGAGGCCGCACCGGATGAAAATATGCGCAGATTCGCCGACCGCACCGAAGGTGGAGTGGTAATGCTGGTTCACATCCGGCTGGTACAGGGTCGGAGAACCGTCGGCTGTTCTGACTATCTGAAGCTTCACCGCTTCGCTGGCTTGTACGCCGTAATCCGGTAAACCGGCTACGAGGGTCCTGGCCGTTACCAGATCCTCGGGAATTTGTTCGGATTGTATTCGTGCATCATCTCGTACACGGTCTCGAACACATCCTCGGCGTTGGGGTTGGAAAAGTAATCTCCGTCGTTGGTGTAAGCCGGCCGGTGGTCATTGGCCGTGAGGGTGCGGGGTGGTGCGTCAAGAAACCGGTAACCGCCCTGTTCCTCGAGCACCTTCTGCATCATGAAGGCCGTGGCGCCCCCGCTTCCGTCTTCATCAAAGAAAAGGATCTTGTTGGTCTTTTTCAGCGACTGTACGATCGTGTGATGGATGTCGAATGGCAACAGGGTCTGTACGTCGATCAGTTCGACCGAGATGCCGAAATCGTTGATTTGCGGGACGGCCTCTTCGGCGATCTTCACGCACGATCCGTAAGTTACCAGGGTGATGTCCGATCCCTCTTTCAGGATCTCGGGGACGCCGAGCGGGATCCGGTAGTGCCCGATGTTGGCCGGCATTTTCTCCTTCAGGCGGTAGCCGTTGAGGGGCTCGATGATGAGTCCCGTGTCGTCCGAAGCCATCATGGTGTTGTAGAATCCGGCTGCCTGGGTCATGTTCCTGGGGACCATCACGTAGATCCCGCGGATGGAATTGATGACCATGCTCAGGGGCGAGCCGGAATGCCAGATCCCCACCAGCCTGTGGCCGCGGGTACTGATGATCATCGGAGCTTTCTGGCCGCCGACGGTCCGGTAATGGGTGGTGGCAAGGTCGTCGCTCATCACCTGCAGACCGTACAGGAGGTAGTCGAAGTACTGGATCTCGGCAATGGGTCGCAGACCACGAAGGGCCATCCCCAACCCCTGGCCGATGATCGTAGCTTCGCGGATCCCTGTGTCGGAAATGCGCCATTCCCCGTATTTGGCCTGCAATCCCTCCAGGGTCTGGTTCACGCCTCCGATCTTTCCGACATCCTCCCCGAATATCAGTGCCAGCGGATTATCCCTGAAAAGAATATCATAATTGGCGTTCAGCACTTCACGGCCGGTGACGACCTGGGATTTTTCGTTGAACATGGGAGGGATCCCCTCAACTTTCAGGGCGCTCTTTTCCGACTGGCTGTAGAGGTGAGAACTGTAGCGTGCCGCATTCAGTTTGCGTTGTTCTTTCAGCCACGCATCCAGGTCGGCTTTCATCGGTTTCTTCATGCTGCACGAGGTGCACACATCGCGCATGATCTTCTTGGCGGCCGATATGATGTCTTTCCGGATGGGTTCGGCGATCGCCTCCAGGTCGGCGACGATCTTGTCGATCCGTGCCTGCTTCTTGCAGGGACATTGCGTGGTTTTTACGACACTTACCAGGTGTTCCCGTTCCGCCCTGAACGGGGCCGTGAACGCTTTCCATCCGCGGTCGCGGGCGGCTTTGGCCGCTTTCACCGCATCGGCTTCGATGGCCTCCAGCTCTTGTGCCGTGGCGATCTTTTCCGACAGGATCCACTGGCGCATGCGCGGAATGCAATCGTGGTCGCGTTCCCATGCCAACCGCTCCGGGGATTTGTAGCGTTCGTGCGATCCGGAAGTCGAATGGCCCTGGGGTTGTGTGAGTTCGGTGACATGGAACACAACGGGAACATGCTCCCGGCGGCAAACACCGATCCCTTCTTCATACATGTCATACAGGGCCGCATAATCCCATCCGGGTGCGGTGTACAGCCGGATCCCGGGCTTGGTATCGTCGGCAGCGAAGCCCTTCAGAAGCTCGGAAATGCTCTCTTTGGTGGTTTGGTATTTCTTTGGAACCGAGATGCCGTAACCGTCGTCCCACACCGACAGGGCCAGTGGTACCTGCAGCACTCCGGCGGCGTTGATCGTTTCGAAAAAATGTCCTTCCGAGGTGGATGCATCCCCGATCATACCGAAAGCCACTTCATCGCCCCTGACGGTGAAGTTTTCCGCTTCCTTCCACATGTCGGGACTGTTCCTGTATACTTTCGACGCCATGGCCAATCCCAGCAGGCGCGGCATCTGGCCGGCGGTGGGGGAGATGTCGCCCGAAGAATTCTTCTGCCGGGTCAGGTCTTTCCATGCTCCTTTCTCATCGAGGCTGCGTGTGGCGAAGTGGGAATTCATCAGCCGGCCGCCGTTGTCGGGGTTGCGGCCAAGATCGGTATCCCCGTATAACTGCGCGAAAAAAACATCGAGGTTCGATAAACCGGCTGCCATCATGAACGTCTGATCCCGGTAATACCCCGAACGCCAGTCTCCTTCCCTGAAGAACTTTGCTTTGATGATCTGGGGCACCTCTTTTCCGTCGCCGAACAATCCGAAGTTTGCACGGCCACCCAGCACCTCCCGCCGGCCGATCAGACTTACCTGCCGGCTTTCGTTGGCGAGCTTGTAATCCTTCAGGATATCCTCTTTGTCGAATTTTCTTTGCTTTGCCATATTTCTCATTTCACCTTAAAACAAACAACCCTGTTACCTTGTCACCCTGTTACCTTGGTTCTTAATAATTCTCCCCCAACACTTCAAAGTACCCCTCCGGGTGGTTACAGGCCGGGCAAATCCGGAGCGCCCGTGTTCCGTAATGCAAATAACCGCATTTGCGGCAGATCCACCAGGTTTTTTCCTCTTTTTCGAAGACCCTGTTTTTCTCCATGTTGGATAAAAGTTTCCGGAATCTCCGGTCATGGTGTTCTTCAATCGGGGCGATCAGCCGGAAGGCCAGCGCAACTTTCGGAAAGCCCTCTTCGGCGGCAATCCTTGAAAATTCGGGGTAGAGGGTGGTCCATTCCTCCTTTTCTCCGTCGGCGGCTGCTTTCAGGTTCTCCACGGTCGAGCCGAGTATCCCCCCGGGGAAGGTCGAGGTGATCTCGACAGACCCTCCCTCCAAAAAGCGGAAAAAGGTCTTTGCATGGCTCTCTTCATTCGCTGCGGTCTCTTCAAAGAATGCCGCGATTTGCTCAAACCCCTCCTTTTTTGCCTGCTTGGCATAAAAGGTGTATCGGTTCTTCGCCTGTGATTCCCCGGCAAAGGCCGCCATCAGGTTCTTTTCGGTTTGTGTACCCCGTAAACTTTTCTCCATAAGTGTGATATCCTGGCTCAAAGATAAGTGAAAAAGGGCTGGTATGCATCGCCCGGATAATCATTCGGGATACCCTTCGGCCGGGTCGTATTCATAGCCGCAAATGGTGCATCTGTATCGGGAAGGTGTCACAGGTCGAATGCCGGAAGGGGAATTCGCGGTGTTTACCTGCCTTCTATCCAGCGGATGATCTTTTCGTCGAGGGGATCGGTGCCGGGCGCTGCGAAATCGACGACATGGCCCTGGCCGTCGATCATGAACTTCTGGAAGTTCCACTTCACGGGAGCATCCATCCCCCCATTTTCCACTTTACCGGTCAGCCAGGCATAGAGCGGGTGGATGTCTTTTCCCTTCACGGAGATCTTCTCCATCATCGGGAAAGTGACCCCGTAACGGGAAGTGCAAAACTCCCGGATCTCGGCATTGGTGCCGGGTTCCTGGCTCATGAAGTTGTTCGCGGGGAATGCGAGGATGACGAAATCCCCGTTGCCGTATCGTTTATAAAGCTCTTCCAGCTTCGCGTACTGGGGAGTGTACCCGCATTTGGAGGCCACATTGACCACCAGCACCTTTTTCCCCTTCAGCGAGGAAAGGTCGAAAGGTTTGCCACTGATGTCGTTCACGGAGAAGTCATACAGCGTTTTCTTCTCCTGGGCCGGTGATGAAAGTCCTGCCACAGTAAAGGCAAGGAGCAAAAACAACGTTTTCATTCGAAATGTTTTTAAACAGAATTTGCCTGCAAAGGTACGAATTCTTTGTTTATTTAAAAAGATTCTAAATAAAAAACGCCGGGCATTGCCGGTTGTCGGGGATAATAATGGCCGTCCCCGGACTTGTACCGGGGGCGGCGGGAAGAAATATGGGGGATCGATCAGTTCAGCAAATGGACCGGGGTAAGCAGTTCCTGCCCGAGGGCAATGGCCTTCTCATTTTCCGGGATCAGGGCGTGATGACGGGCCGGCAGTGATTTTTCCAGTCCCTTGCGGATGTATTCGGGAGCCACCAGCGGTTTGAGCTTTAGAAATCCTCCCAGTACGATCATGTTGAAGATTTTCGAAAGACCGCGTTTCCCTGCCTCGTCGGCAGCCTCAATGGAGTATATGTTGATGTCTTTCCTGACCGGCAAGCGTGTGATGCCGTTGGGATCGTAAATCAGCAATCCACCGGGTTTCACCGTCTTTTCGAATTTATCCATCGACTGTTGGTTCAGGATAATGGCCGTATCAAAGGCGTTGAGGATCGGTGAACTGATCCGTTCGTCGCTGATGATCACGGTGACATTGGCGGTGCCTCCCCGCATTTCGGGTCCGTAGGAAGGCATCCAGCTCACCTCTTTGTTCTGCATTACCCCGGAATAGGCCAGGATCTTGCCCATCGAAAGGACACCCTGTCCGCCGAAACCGGCTATGATGATCTCTTCTGTCATTTCAGTTTTCGATTTACAAGTGACGATTTACGATTTGGCTGTCAATTGGCCATCCACCTTGATGTCGCCCAGGGGGTAGAACGGGAACATGTTGTCTTCCATCCATTTGTTGGCTTGTACCGGGGTCATCTTCCAGCCCGAGTTGCAGTTGGAAACGATTTCGATAAAACTCAGCCCTTTGTTCTCTTTTTGCACGTCAAATGCTTTGCGGATGGCTTTTTTGGTCTTTCTGACGTGATTAGGGGTGTGTACTGCCTGGCGTGTGACATAATAAACGCCGGGCAGGTGCGCGATGAGCTCGGTGATCTTGAGCGGATGTCCCATCATGGCAACATCGCGTCCGTAAGGGGAGGTGGAGGAGCGCATGCCCGGCAGGGTCGTCGGGGCCATCTGGCCGCCGGTCATCCCGTAAATGCCGTTGTTGATGAAAATGATGGTGATGTTCTCGCCGCGGTTGCAGGCATGGATCGTCTCGGCGGTGCCGATGGCGGCCAGGTCGCCGTCGCCCTGGTAGGTGAATACGAAATGGTTGGGCCATAAGCGTTTGATGGCTGTAGCCAGGGCCGGGGCCCGGCCATGTGCGGCTCCGAGCATGTCGATGTCGAGAAAATCGTAGGCCAGCACCGAGCAGCCTACCGGAGACACCCCGATGGTTTTTTCGCGGATCCCCATTTCTTCGATAACCTCCATCAGCATGCGGTGGGCGGTACCGTGACCGCAGCCGGGGCAGTAGCTCAACGGACGGTCAACCATCAGGTCGGTCCTTTTATATACGATGTTCTCGGGTACCTGTATCTCTGTTTTTGAAAACTGGTCTTCCATAACTATCCTCCGATGATTTGTTTTTCCAGCGCCCTGACCACTTCATCCGGAGAGGGGATGATGCCGCCGAAGCGTCCGAAATGTTCGATCTTCACTTTACACCCGACCGAGAGCCTGACGTCCTCGATCATCTGCCCGGCGTTCATCTCCACCACCAGGATACCTTTAACACGGTTTCCCACGTTCGACACCTGGAGGGTGGGGAAGGGGAAGAGCGTAATGGGTCGGAAGAGACCGACCTTTATTCCTTTGGCGCGGGCAAGGTCGATGGCTTTCTGGCAGATCCGGGCGGAAAGGCCGAAGGCAACGAAGAGGTAATCGGCGTCGTCGCATTGGATCTCTTCGAACCTGACCTCGTTTTCCTCCATCCTGCGGTATTTTTCCTGCAGTTTCAGGTTTACCTTCTCCTGGCCGGCCGGGTCCAGGTCGAGCGAGGTGATGATGTTGTGACCGCGGTGTGCCGGACGCCCGGTGGAGGCCCATGGACATTGGCGGATCACCTCTTCGTCGGTCCGGCGTGGAATCTGGTCGAACAACACCACTTTTTCCATCATCTGGCCGATGGCGCCGTCGGAAAGGATCATCACCGGCGTGCGGTATTCAAAAGCTTTGTCAAAGGCAAGCTTCACATGGTCGCACATCTCCTGAACCGACGAGGGGGCCAGCACCAGCATCTTGTAGTCGCCGTGTCCGCCCCCCTTGACGGCCTGAAAATAGTCGGCCTGTGAAGGCTGGATCGTTCCCAGGCCCGGGCCTCCGCGCACAATGTTCACAATAACAGCAGGCAGTTCGGCTCCCGCCATATAACTGATCCCTTCCTGCATGAGGCTGATCCCCGGGCTGGAGGAGGAGGTCATCACCATCTTGCCTGTCCCGGCACCGCCGTACAGCATGTTGATAGAGGCCACTTCACTTTCGGCCTGGAGTACGACCATGCCGGTGCGTTCATGCGGTTTCTCGGCCATGAGGTATTCCATGACTTCCGACTGGGGTGTGATGGGATATCCGAAGTACCCGTCACAGCCGGCCCGGATCGCCGCTTCGGCAACCGCTTCGTTGCCTTTCATTAATTTGAGTTCACCCATTGGATTATAGCGTTTATAATATTATTCGACTGTCACTTTGGCCCGGTACACCGTGATCACCCCGTCGGGACAAACGACGGCGCAATTGGTGCAACCCGTGCATTCGCTGTTCACCTTCGTTGCGTAATGATACCCTTTGCTGTTCACCTCCTTTGCCATCGCGATCACACTGAAAGGGCAGGCGGCGATGCAGACTTCACAACCTTTGCAGCGCTCGGTGTTGACCACGATATCACCTTTGATCTTAGCCATGATTATAGAATTTTATTGTTAATTTCTTCACAGTGGCGAAATTACGAAAAAATGGCGGAATGCCGGCCATATTTTTCACTTTCACGCTATCTCTTTTCACCGGACCGGGTGGTTATCTCTGAAGCAACGGAGCCGCTCGCCGAGGGCGGGAAACTGGTCGCGCTGGACGAGGGAGACGCATGCCCTGAGTCCTTCCGTCCGTTCGCTTCCGGTGATGAGGAGGGAGATCGCGCTGATGCCGTAGAAGAGAAGCTCCTTGAGCAGATCTTCTCCGGTAAACCCGGGGTAGGCAATGGTGAAATAGAAGCCGTCGCCGATCGGTTTATCTTCGTCTTTGTCGTACACGATGGTAAACCCGTTGTCGGTGAACATTTTCTTCATGATCCGGGCTTTATCACCATATTCCTTCACCACGCTCACGAAATCGAAGGTGCCGTCGTTGACCGCTTTCAGCATGGCGGCCAGTGCGTACTGGGTCGAATGGGTGGTGCCGGCGCTGAGGGCATACACCGTCCCGTAGATCAGGGCCCGGCCCACGATGTCAGTCGTATAATACTGCAGCAGGTCGGGCGCCTTCAGGTTGAAGAGATTCGGTGACAGGATCATCAGGCCGATCCGCTGTCCGGCGTAACTGAACGCTTTGGAGCTCGAGACCAGCAACAGGTAGTTGTCGGTGTATTTTGCAACCGTAGGCTGGTAGGGGGGCTGACCGGGTTTCGAATAATCCCTGCGGAAGTCCATGGCAAAGTAGGCCAGGTCTTCGATGATGATCACATCGTATTTTGTGGCCAGTTCCCCGATGATCCTGAGCTCCTTGTCGGTGAAACAGATCCACGACGGGTTGTTGGGAT
>CAYVVG010000041.1:19040-34659 GCA_964455285.1 uncultured Prolixibacteraceae bacterium | reverse complement strand
AACTCTGCTCATTATTCTGGCCAGTCACAAATGAACCAAAAAGTCCTACATTTTCTACACCAAGGAGTTAGATATATTTTTCATTCCGGACCAGTTGTGAAATAATAAAATTCCTGTTCAATGTTCTCATTCTGTTGATTCTTTTTACAAAATTAATTAATCTGGTTGAGGTTTTCGTGCTAATAAATGAAAAAGATATTACTAAGGTCTGAAATACAACAAAAAGGGGATTGACACGATTATCCCAATAGCGTAATTTTACGATATAGCTAAGCATATGGAAGCAATCAGGGTCGTGATCGTTGAGGATGACAAAGAGATGAGGGAAGGGTTGGAACTGATCGTGCGTTCGAACCCGGCACTGGAATGCGTCGCCACCTGTTCCTCCGGGGAGGAGGCGATGGAATCCATCCCTGTCCATATTCCCGACATCGTGCTCATGGACATTCATCTGCCCGGGATCTCGGGGATTGAGTGTGTGAGGAGTCTCAAGCCCTCCCTTGCCTTCACCCAGTTCATGATGTGCACCGTGTACGAGGACAACGAAAACATCTTCGATTCGCTGTGTGCCGGTGCGACGGGTTACCTGCTGAAGAACAGCCCGCCGTCGAAGATCACCGAGGCCGTCATCGATCTTTTTCATGGCGGATCCCCGATGTCATCGGTCATCGCCCGGAAGGTCATACAGGCCTTCCGGCCGGCTGTGGCAGAAAAAAACCTGGATGTGGAGAAGCTTACCAACCGTGAACGTGAGATGTTGGATCTGCTGGCAAAAGGATACCGCTACAAGGAGATCGCCGACCAGCTTTGCATCAGTTTTGAGACCGTCCGCACCCACATCCACAACATCTACGAGAAGCTTCATGTACAGTCAAGGACCGAAGCGCTGAACAAGGTCTTTCCAAGAGAAAAATAGAAGCGAGGCAGCGAAATAGCGAAGTAGCGAAATATATTGACCTGACAGCCTTGTTACCCTGTTACTCTGCCACTTTGTCTCTTTGTCACTTCGTCACCCCGTCACCCAAAAACCTGTCCTGCTTCTCCTTCTCCATGGGTTCAATCCGCTCAAAGTTGCCCCAGCGGAAGTTCCTGCGGCGGCCGTTCTCATCCCAGGAATAGACGTTCATGAACATGGTGCCGAAGCTCAGGTGCCGGGTGTCGAAGTATTTGGCGAAGGCCACCTGTTCGCCGGTCTTGATGTCGTTGCCGATGAACGAGAACTTCATGTGCAGCATCGTTCCGCCGGTCAGCGCTTCGCGGAGGGCCTGTTTCAGCGGGCTTCCCGCCGGGTCGTCGAGGTCGATGTCGTAATAGAGGATCTTCTCCAGGTCGGGGAGCTCCTCCTCGGCCCGGAAGACCCGCACGCGGCTGTTGTTCACGATGGTCCAGGCCTCGAACTTGCTTTTCAGGTCGATGATGTCGCGACCCCGGTTGCCCAGGCGGAGCGAGAGCCAGTAGCGCTCTTTGCGGTGGCGGATATAGACTTTCCGGGTGGTGAAGACATCCTGCGGCCGCTTGATCACGAAATAGACCAGGAACCCGGAAAAGATGGCGGTGAAGAAGAGCGAGAGGGTCGACTGCACCATCACCACCTGGCGGCCCAACCGGGTGATGGGATGGATGTCGCCGAAGCCGATGGTGTGGAACGAGACGATGCTGAAATAGACCGCTTTCTCAAAATTGATCTTGCCCGACTCTCTGGCCTCCCCGGGGTGGGTGTAGGGCGTGGAATAGGGGGTCATCTCGATGCTCCCGGTAGCGTAGTAGATCCAGGCGAAGCCGAAGATCAGCCCCAGGTAGATGCCCAGCGCGATCAGGATGAAGATCGTGATTTCGCGGGTCTTGAATCGGAGGTTCATGGTGAGGGGGGCAATTGATGGGTGTACCCACCCCCGGCCTGCGGCCACCCCCTCCCTGCTGGCAGGGAGGGGGACGGGGGGTGAGTATTAAAACCTCTTCGTGTATCCATGGCAATAGGGCAGCGCTCCCTTGTGGTCGTAATAGTCCTGGTGGTAGTCCTCGGCTTTCCAGAAGGTCGCGGCGGGGCGAACCTCGGTCACCACCTTGTACCCCTTCTCTTTCAGGAGGCTGATGAGTTTTTCGGTGATGGCCTTCTGTTCCTCGCTGCGGTAAAAGACGGCCGAACGGTACTGCTCTCCGAAGTCGGGGCCCTGGTGGTTCCACTGGGTGGGGTCGTGGGTCTCGAAGAACATCTTCGCCACGGTTTCATACGAGGTTGTGGCCGGATCGAACACCACCTCGATGGCTTCGTAATGTCCGGTACTGCCCGCACAGACCTCTTTGTAGGTGGGGTTGTCCTTGTGGCCACCGGTATATCCCACCGTGGTGGAGATCACGCCGGGGATTTTCTGCATGTAATATTCCACGCCCCAGAAACACCCGCCGGCAAAGATGGCGGTGTCGGTCTTCGCCTCCTGTCCGGCCGGGATGAAATCGAGCGAAACGGAGTTCACGCAGTGGCGGGTGTTCTTCGGGGTGAATCCTTCGCCGAGGAACACATGCCCGAGGTGTCCGCCGCAGCGGGCGCAGGTGATCTCGGTGCGCAGGCCGTCGGTATCCGGGTCGCGTTTCACCGCCCCGGCGATCTCGTCGTCGAAGGCGGGCCACCCGCAATGCGCGTCGAATTTGTCGGAGGAGCGGTAGAGCGGAGCCCTGCAGCGTTTACAGACATAAGTTCCTGATTCGCTATACGTTTCATATTTGCCCGTGAAGGGGGCTTCGGTGCCTTTGTGAACGATCACCCTTTCCTCTTCGGGGGTCAGTTGCTTGAAATTCATGGTCGTGGATGTTTTTCCTGCCGGCGACCGGCCCGCCTGCCCGCAAGAAGCGAGGGCCGACAGCAGGGTGACAAAGATAAGCAGGATGGTTTGGGTTTTCATGGTGAGTCGCAGGGACGCATCGTGATGCGTCCGTTCGTGAATCGTAATATGGATAAAGTTATCAACAAAGGTATCACCTTTTTGGTTTTCGGGGATTAAGCGGAAAAAAACCATGGAACCGGTAAAGACACATCACGACCTGGAGGTCTGGAGAAAATCCATCTATTATTCTGTCTTGATTTATGGGATCACCGACTGTTTTCCGGTCCGTGAAAGATATGGACTGGCGTTGCAAATCCGTAAATCGGCAATTTCCATCCCCTCCAATATTGCAGAAGGAGCGTCACGGAGCAGCGCCGAAGAATTCAAGGGATTTATTTCTGTTGCCCTGGCTTCGGCCAGTGAACTTGAAATACTGCTGGAGATAGCCTGGCGGTTGGGATTTACCGATGATAACCCCGAAACCCTCCTGATGCCCCTGTCGAAGATCCGCAGGATGCTGGTCAAATTGCATCACTCTATGGATAAAAAAATCCAGGCCGATCCGGCATAGAGAGCCATACATTTGGACGGACGCCATGTATGGCTTCGGTATCCATGTATGTGTTGTAGAGACGCCATGTATGGCGGAGGTATCCCAGGTATGTGTGTAGAGACGCCATGTATGGCAGAGGTATCCCAGGTATGTGTTGTAGAGACGCCATGTATGGCGTCTCTACAACAACGAAAACCTGTACCTTTGCCCCCACCAATACGACACTATGAAAAAGATCCTCGGAATGGGCAACGCCCTCGTCGATATCATGATACCGGTCGGCGACGAACAGGTGCTCGGCACACTCGGATTGCCCAAGGGCAGCATGCAACTGGTTGACAGAGAACAGAGCAACCACGTGTTAACGACACTGAAGGATTACCGGAAAAGCCATTCGGCGGGGGGTTCGGCGGCCAACACCATTCACGGCCTGGCCATGCTGGGAGCGGCTACCGGTTATATCGGCGTGGTCGGGGAGGACGATCTGGGCGGATTTTTCGTGCGTGATCTGATCAAGGCGGGGGTGGAACCGCATCTCATTCACAGCGAACAGGAAACGGGGCGCGCCATCGCACTGGTCACCCCCGACTCGGAACGCACTTTTGCCACCTTCCTGGGCGCCGCTATCGAGCTCTCCTCGTCACTCGTCACCGATCACGCGTCCCTCTTTTCCTCTTACTCCATCTTCCATATCGAAGGGTACCTCGTGCAAAACCACGACCTGATCCGGACGGCGGTGAAGCTGGCCAAAGAGAACGGGCTGAAGGTTTCGGTCGATCTTGCCAGCTACAACGTGGTGGAGGCCAACCGTGATTTCCTCCTGGAGATCATCAGCGGGTATGCCGACATTGTATTTGCCAACGAGGAGGAGGCGAAGGCGCTCACCGGGCTGGATCCCGGGGAGGCCCTGCACGCGATCGGGGAGATGGCGGAGATCGCCGTGGTCAAGACGGGCCGGAACGGTTCGCTGGTCAAGTCGGCGGGGGAAGTGATCCCCATCGGGGTGATCGACGTAACCCCGGTCGATACCACCGGGGCGGGCGACCTGTATGCCTCCGGGTTTCTGTACGGCCTTTCGAGGGGTATGCCGCTGCAGCGCTGCGGGGAACTGGGCGCCGTGCTGGCCGGGAACGTCATCGAATTCGTAGGCGCCAAAATGCCGGATGACCGCTGGCGGGAGATCCGCGGGCACCTCGTCACCTTTTGATTTTTCCGGAAATTTCTCTAATTTTGTCGCCTTTTCACGAAAATTTTAATTTTCAGTCAATTATATACTTATTCACATTACTGCCATGAAGGTATATCAAACCAGTGAAATCCGCAACGTAGCCCTCATCGGGGGTGCAAAATCAGGTAAAACGACCCTGGCCGAGGCCATGCTGTTCGAGGGAGGGGTGATCAGCCGGAGGGGTTCGGTGGAAGACCGCAACACGGTTTCCGACTACCGTCCGATCGAATTGGAGCGCCAGAATTCGGTTTCGGCCACCGTGCTCTACACCCTGAACGACAACAAGAAGATCAACATGATCGATACGCCGGGGTTCGATGATTTCTGCGGCGAAGTGATCTCTACGCTCCGGGTGGTGGATACCGCGATCATGGTAGTGAACGGCCAGAACGGCGTGGAAGTGGGCACCGAGATCACCTGGCGGCATGCCAGCCGGGCCAATACCCCGGTGATGTTCGTGATGAACCACCTCGACCAGGAACATGCCAACTTCGACGAAACCCTGCGGCAGATGAAGACCCGGTTCGGCCGCAACGTGACCCTGGTGCAATACCCGGTCAATGCCGGTCCCGGCTTCAACACGGTGATCGACCTGCTGAAGATGAAGCAATACAAGTACAACGCGGGTGGCGGGAAGCCCGAGATCACCGACATCCCCGCCGGGGAGAAGGACAAAGCGGAAGAGATGCATGCCGCGCTGATGGAAGAGCTGGCTTCGAAGGACGAAGCGCTCATGGAGATCTTTTTCGACAAGGGCGTTCTCACCGAGGAACAGATGCTCCAGGCCCTCAAGTCCGGCCTCATCAACCGCACCATCTTCCCGGTCATATGCACCTGCGCCCGCCAGGACATCGGGGTGAGCCGCCTGCTGGAGATCATCACCGGCAGTGTTCCCGCACCCGGTGAAATGCCCGGCGTGAAAACCACCGATGGCAAGGTCCTGACCTGCAAAGCGGGCGATCCTGCCTCCGCTTTCATCTTTAAAACATCCATCGAACAGCACCTCGGCGAGATCTCCTATTTCAAGGTTTATGCGGGCGAGATCACCGAAGCCATGGACATGGTGAATCCCGTCAGGCAGTCGAAAGAACGCCTCTCGCAGCTGTTCGTCATCAACGGCAAGAACCGCGAAAAGGTCGAAAAGATGGTAGCCGGCGATATCGGCGCCACCATCAAGCTGAAGAACAGCTTTACCAACAACACGCTGAACACGGCAAAGAATTCCGACGATGTAATTGAGCCGGTAGTGTTTCCCGATCCCAAGTTCCGCACGGCAGTCAAAGCCAAAAATGCCGCCGACGACGAAAAGATCAGCAGCATCCTGAACGAACTGGCCAAGATGGATCCCACCCTGCTCATGGGCTATTCGAGAGAGCTGAAACAGATGATCCTCCAGGGCCAGGGCGAACTCCACCTCAACCTCGCCAAGTGGCACGTCGAGAACCTCGAAAAGATCCCCATCGAATTCTACGCCCCGCGCATTCCCTACCGCGAGACCATCACCAAACCCGCCAAGGCGATGTACCGGCACAAGAAACAGTCGGGCGGCTCGGGCCAGTTCGGCGAAGTGCACATGATGATCCAGCCCTGGCGCGAAGGGATGACCGAACAGAACGAATTCCCGATCCGCGGGCGCGACGTGATCGATCTCGAGTGGGGAGGCAAGCTCCAGATGAACAACTGCATCGTCGGCGGCGCCATCGATGCCCGCTTCATGCCCGCCATCCTCAAGGGGGTGATGGAGAAGATGGAGGAGGGACCGCTCACCGGTTCCTATGCCCGCGACATTGTCTTCAACGTGTATGACGGCAAGATGCACCCGGTCGATTCGAACGAAATCTCCTTTAAGCTGGCCGGCCGCAACGCCTTCAAAGAGGCCTTCAAGAATGCCGGTCCCAAGATCCTCGAGCCGATCTACGACGTCGAAGTGATGGTGCCCGAAGACAAGATGGGCGAAGTGATGACCGACCTTCAGGGACGTCGCGCCGTGATCATGGGCATGGACAGCGACGGGGGCTACCAGAAGATCATGGCCAAGGTTCCCCTCGCCGAAATGAACCGTTACTCGACGGCACTGAGTTCGATCACCAGCGGACGGGCCAACTACGGGATGAAATTCGCCGAATATTCCCAGGTGCCGGGCGACATTCAGGATAAACTGCTTAAAGCCTACGAAGAGCAGGAGAAGGATGAGGAATAGGCATGACGCCTATGCTGCTCTGAAGGTGAAGGACTACAGGCTGTTCCTGTTGTTCCGCATGTTCACCACCCTTTCTTTCCAGATGCAGGGTCTCGTCGTGGGATGGCAGGTGTATGAACTCACCCGCGATCCCCTGGCGCTGGGACTTATCGGCCTGGCCGAGGCCCTGCCCAACATCGCCACGGCGCTCTTCGCCGGACATGCCGCCGACAAGTACAACCGCAAGCGGATCATCATCGGCTTCACCCTGCTTTTTCTGACGGGTACAGCGCTGCTGTTCCTTTTCTCCGTGGGCTCACAGGGAGTGCTGGCCCGGTTCGGTGTATTCCCGATATACCTGGTGGTGATGATCTCGGGCATATCCCGGTCATTCCTTTACCCGGCGATCATCGCCTTGATGTCGCAACTGGTGCCCCGCGAACTCTACAATAACGCTTCGACCTGGAACAGTACCGGGTGGCACATCGCCGCCATCACCGGGCCCGCCATGGGCGGACTGATCTACGGGTTTTTCGGAGTCCGCACGGCATACCTGAGCGTGCTTTTTTTCCTGGTGCTGGCGCTGGTTCTCCTCGGGTTTGTGAAAAACCGGCCCGTTCCCGAAATGTCCGGAGATGAACCGCTCATGAAACGGCTCTCCTCGGGTTTGAAGTTCGTGTTCAAAAACCAGGTGCTGCTGGGAGCCATGACGCTGGATATGTTCGCGGTGCTGTTCGGCGGCGCTGTGGCGATGCTCCCGGTGTTCGCCGCGGAAGTGCTGAAGGTGGGACCGCAGGGATTGGGGATCCTGCGTGCCTCGCCCATGGCGGGCGCCGTCATCATGTCGCTGGTCCTGGCCCACCGGCCGCCGATGCAGCGGGCCGGGCGTTACCTGATGATCGGGGTGGCAGGTTTCGGGCTGAGCATCATCGCTTTCGCCCTGTCAGGAAATTTTTATCTCTCCGCCGCACTGCTCATGCTGAGCGGCATGTTCGACAATGTGAGCGTGATCATCCGCGCCACTGCCATGCAGCTCATCACCCCCGACGAGATGCGCGGCCGCGTCGCCTCGGTCAACGCCATCTTCATCGGCTCCTCCAACGAGATCGGCTCGTTCGAATCGGGCGTCGCCGCCAGGCTGATGGGACTCATCCCCTCGGTGATCTTCGGCGGGATGATGACCCTTGGGATCGTCGGCTTTACAAGCCGGTTCGCGCCGAAGCTGAGGAGGCTGAACCTGGCGGAGATTGGGTGACGGGTCACTTTACAACCAGCCCCTCTCCGCCGCATACCTCACCGCCTCCAGCGAATTTCCCGCCCTCAGTTTGCCCAGGATCCGCTGCCGGTGGGTGTTCACCGTATTGACACTGATGTACAGTTTATCGGCGATCTCCTTGCTGATCAGTCCCTGGCCGATGAGTTTCAGGATCTCGGTCTCGCGGGCAGTCAGGCCATTCCCATCGCAGGGAGGGGGGAACATGAATATGTCGCCGCTGCGGATGTGGATCAGCCGGCTGCGGAAAGGGCTTTGCGGGTCCTGGTCGGGAGAGAGATCGAGAATGCCGATCGCCAGCCAGATGTTCCCATGGGGGTCGTTCTCCAGGATCATCTGCTGCTCGATCACCCGGATGCATCGCCCCTCCTCCGTCAACAGCCGGAATTCGTTGACCAGTTTATAGTCTTTCCGCTGATCCGGCGGCATCTGCATGCCGAACCGTAAAAAATAGGTGCCGTTCTCATACAGCAGAGGCAGATCGTCGGGATGGATCGGAAAGTCGCCCGATGACCCGGACTCCGGCCCGCGCTCCGTCTCTTTCCTGCCTGTGATGAGGGCAATATTGGGCGAGACATAGGCATGTGTGCGGCGACACAGGTCGTAGATGGTAATGCCGCTGTTGCTCACCTGGTCTATCCTGCCGAGGTAGGGAATGTGATCGTCGAGGACCGAATAATCCAGATCCTCTTCAATGAATGCCTGGGAATTCATCACTTCCAGGTACTCCCGTTGCAGTTGCTCCAATGATTTCATCCTAAGAATACTGAACAATCAGTATTTCGGAATTGTATGTTTCGCAGGAATTTTGCACAAAAATACAAGATACCGGCATATGAAAAGAGTGTTGATAGTAACGTTGCTGAACGCCATCGTGGTATGTGCATGCAGCCAGACCCTCCTGCAGTCGGTCCGCGGCCGCATCACCGACGCGGCTTCGGGTTCCCCTTTGCCCGGCGCCAGCATCGTGATACCCGGCACCGATCCGCTGCTAGGCGCCTCCTCGGGGGCCGACGGCGGGTTTCTGATCCCCGGTGTGCCGGTCGGCCGGCAAACGGTGAAGGTTACCTATATCGGGTATGAAGATGTCCTGGTCAGCGAAATCCTCGTCGGTTCGGCCCGGGAGCCGTTCCTGGCGGTGGCGATGAAGGAGATGGTGAGCACCATGAACGAGGTGGTGATCCGGTCGGCGAAAACCGAGCCCCTCAACCCCATGGCCTCCGTCAGCGCCCGGCAGATCAACATGGAAGAGGCCTCGCGCTACGCAGGCGGGTTCAACGACCCGGCCCGGCTGGCCGCATCATTTGCCGGGGTGGCCGGGAGCCTCGGCGACAACGGCATCGTGATCCGGGGCAACGCGCCGAAGGGGCTTTTGTGGCGGATGGAGGGGGTCCCGATCGCCAACCCGGCGCATTTTGCCAACGCCGGCAACCTGGGAGCAGGGGCAGTAACGGCCCTGAGCGACCAGGTGATGGGAGGCTCCGACTTCCTCACCGGGGCCTTCCCGGCCGAATACGGCAACGCCCTTTCCGGGGTCTTCGACATCCGCCTGCGGAACGGAAATCCCGACAAACGCCGGTACGCCGCCAAACTCGGGCTGTCGGGGCTCGAAGCGACCCTTGAAGGACCCTTCGAAAAGGGGAAGGGATCGACCTACCTGGTCAACTACCGTTATTCCATCTTCGATCTTCTCGCCCCGATCCTTCCCCCGGAAATGGGCACCCTGCGCTATCACGACCTCTCCTTCCGCATTCACTTTCCGACCGCCAAAGCCGGAACCTTTGCGGTATGGGGGATCGGCGCCCGCGATTACCAGGCGCGCAAAGCGGTAACGGATACTATGAAATGGGAATCCGACAACGACAAGCAGGAGTACGGCACCCGCTTGTTCATGATGGCGGCCGGCGTGGGTCACAAGATCTTTACCGGGAAGAAGACCTCTTTCAGCACCACCCTCTCGCTGGCCGGGAACGGGTTCGACCTCGACACGAAGATGTTCAACGCCTCCGGCATCCTGGCGCCCTGCGAGGAGATCACCAACCGGACGTGGGACCTCTCGGTCTCGGCCTTCGTCAACCATAAATTCGGGCGCCGGCATACCCACCGCACCGGGTTCCGTGTGAGCCGGATGGAATACCGGTGGCTGATACGGAACGACGCCGGCGCCGACGGCACCCTGGTCACTTACGCCGATGACCGGGGCAGCGCCGTGGCGGCCGAGGTCTTTTCGCAGTCGAAGATCGAATTTTCGGATGATCTTTCGCTGACCGCGGGTCTTCACTCGCAGTTTTTCGCGCTGAACCGGGATATTACGGTGGAACCGCGCATCGCACTCACCTGGAATCTGTCGGGCAGCCAGTCGCTCAGCCTGGCATATGGACTGCACAGCCAGCTCGAGATGCTGAACTTTTACCTTGCCGAGGTTCCGGCGGAAGGGGGAACGACCCGTGCCAACCGCAACCTCGGGTTTTCCAAAGCCCACCATGCCGTGGTTGCCTGGAGACTCAGGCTCGGGGAGCATGCCCTGCTGAAAGCCGAGCCCTATTTCCAGTACCTGTTCGATATTCCGGTGAAACCCCATTCCCCATGGTCGATGCAGAACCTGCAAAACGGGATCTATTTCAATGATTCACTGGTCAATGAAGGAAAAGGGAGGAATGCCGGGATCGATATCACCGTTGAACGGAACCTCTGCCGGGGATGGTACGGACTGGTGACGGTATCGCTCTTCGATTCGCGCTATTGCGGCGGCGACGGGGTGTGGCGCCATTCACGGTTCGACCGCAACTTTGTGGCGAACCTGGTGGGCGGAAGGGAGTGGAAGACCGGCCGGCAGAAGAACAACCTGTTCAGCATCAACCTGAAATTCACGCTGATGGGAGGAGATCGTGTGACCTCGGTCGACCTGTCGGCTTCGCAGGCCACCGGCGAGACCGTGGAGGACATGACGCGAGCGTTTTCACAGCAAAAATCGACTGCGCCGATCCTCTCCCTGTCGCTCAATTACCGGGTCAACAAGAAACGGCATGCCGGAATATGGGAGTTCAGCTTTATCAACATGCTGGGCTACAGGGAATTGAACCGCTATTACTACGACCGAACGACTCAGTCCGTACGAAAGGACGAAAACCAGCTGGTGATCCCGAACCTCAGTTACCGGATCGAGTTCTGACCGGACGGGTCATTCGTAAAACAGCCCGATCAGCGCCCGGTAGTCCTCTTCCTTCATCTTCATGTTGCCTCCGTTCACCTTGTTGTGGATCATCGATTCGAGGATGGCCTCTTCCGAAATGCCGGGGATGCCCATCTCCGATAGCCGTACCGGGCAGTTGAGGTGATGGAAGAGTTTTTCGATCCGGGCAATGGCTTCGTCGGCGTTCATGGGGGCATCGAAGAGGGCGGTACCCAGCTGTTCGATGCGCGGGGCAAGCGGTTCCTTGAAATGCTTCAGCCAGGCGGGATAGACAATGGTGAGCGAGGCCCCGTGAGGCACACCGTACAGCAGCGACAGGCAATGGCCGGCGCTGTGGACGCCCCAGTCGCCGGTGGATCTTCCGTACATGGTCATCCCGTTGAGTGCCATGGTGGCGGCGAACATGATCTTTTCGCGGTATTCATAGTTTTTCAGTTCTGCGAGCAGTTTCGGGCCGTATTCCATCGCCTCTTTCACGATGGAAACGACGAAGCGGTCGGTGAGGGTGGTCTCGCCGATGCCGAACCAGGCTTCGAAGCAATGGGCGATGAGATCGGCGATGCCGAAAGCGGTATAGTTGCGTGGAACGGTGAGGGTCAGCGAAGGATCCAGAAAAGAGTGTTTCGGGAAGGTCAGGGGTGATCCGAAAGCCGATTTGTTGCCGGTGGCGGGGTTGGAGATGACCGCAAACGGGTTCATCTCCGATCCGGTGGCGGCCAGGGTGAGCACGGCAACCAGCGGAACCGATTTCAGGGCTTTGGTACCGGTAAAGAAGTCCCATCCCGGATGGTTGACCGGGATTGTGACGGAAATGATCTTGGCCGAGTCGATCACGCTCCCGCCGCCCACGGCCAGGATCGCATCGACCTGGTTTTTGCGGCCCGTCTCCGCCGCGGCGTCCACGTCGGTGATCAGCGGGTTGGACTGAATGCCGCCGTATTCGCACACCTCGAATCCCTCCCCGGAAAGCTGGTGGGTGATGCGGTCGTACAGCCCGCTTTTTTTCACGGATCCCTGGCCATAAACCAGGAGTACGCGGTTCCCGTATTCTTTCAGCGTGGTTCCAAGGGAATCGAGGATGTTCTTGCCGAAGTGCAGTGCGGTGGGATTGAAGGCGGTGAAATTTTCCATATCCATCGTGGGTTTATGACCTGGCAAAGGTATTGAGATCCCGCTGAATTACGTAATTTTGTGGCTTCTTTTCAACGATCCTAAAATATGTACGGAGATTTCAGGGAACATCTGCAGAAACAACTGGATGCGATCCATGCCGAAGGTCTTTACAAGAATGAACGCATCCTGACCACGCCGCAGGGGGTCGAGATCAAGACCACTCACGGACAGAAGGTGCTGAACTTTTGCGCCAACAACTACCTGGGGCTTTCCAACGACCCGCGGGTCATGGCGGGGGCCAACTACACCTTTTTCCGTTACGGCTTCGGGATGTCGTCGGTGCGTTTTATCTGCGGCACCCAACAGGTTCACAAGGACCTGGAGGCCAGGCTGAGCGAATTCCTCGGGACGGAGGACACGATCCTTTATTCCTCGGCATTTGATGCCAATGGCGGGGTATTTGAACCGCTGCTTGGCGAACAGGACGCGATCATCTCCGACGAACTCAACCATGCTTCCATCATCGACGGGGTGCGGCTTTGCAAGGCCCAGAGGTTCCGGTACAAGAACAACGACATGGCCGACCTGGAGGAGGTGCTGCAGGATGCCTCGGAGGCCCGCTTCAAGATGATCGTCACCGACGGGGTCTTCTCCATGGACGGGATCATCGCGCAACTCGACAGGATCTGCGACCTGGCCGAGAAATACAACGCCCTGGTGATGGTCGACGATTCTCACGCCACCGGCTTTGTCGGGAAAACCGGCCGGGGGACCCTCGAGCACTGCAACGTACAGGGGCGCGTCGATATCATCTCGACCACCTTCGGAAAGGCGCTGGGCGGCGCATCCGGCGGGTGCATCTCAGGCCGGAAAGAGATCGTCGATTTGCTCCGCCAGCGGTCGAGACCGTACCTTTTCTCCAACACCCTTTCCCCGGCTATCACGGGCGCCACGCTTGAGGTACTGAACATGCTTTCGGAAACCACCGCCCTGCGCGACAAACTCTTCGAAAACACCGACCTTTTCCGCAAAGGCATGGAACAGGCTGGTTTCCGCATCGTTCCGGGCATCCATCCCATCGTGCCTGTACTCTTCGGTCACCTTCCCAACGACGCCAAACTTTCGCAGGAGTTCGCCAACGAGCTGCTCGAAGAGGGCATTTACGTGATCGGGTTTTACTACCCGGTGGTTCCGAAAGGGAAATCGAGGATCCGCGTACAGATCAGTGCCGCCCATTCGATGGAGCAGATCGGCTTCGCCCTCGACAAGTTCCGGAAGGTGGGGAAGAAACTGGGAGCCATTTAGATTTACGATGTACGATCTGCGATCTACGATCTGCGATTTTTTGCGTCCTCCAATTTTCGAATTCATCCGGATTCATCTGAAACATGAAATCTTCCGGGAATCTTGTCCTATTCCTGCGTACAGCCTCTTTCAGCCTTTTCACTTCCGTTCCGAATAATTCGGCGAGGACCCGATCTAACATGACTTTCTGGTCACGGATCAGGAAAAAATCATTCAAACACCACCTTCGACCTGCCAACAACCGTCCCTTTTCCGTCGGTGATGGTCAGCAGGTAGATACCCGGGGCGAGACCGTTCCGTTGTACCCGAAATGGTCCCTCAAAGGTTCCTTCGGCTGCCCGACGACCGCTGAGGTCGGTGAGGAGGTATTTCTCCGGGTTGAAACCCGTGGAAATATTGATCATGATCTCCGAAGTGGCGGGATTGGGATAAACTGTCATCCACGGTGCTGCAGGTATTTCATCCATCCCGGTGAGGAGGGCGGCACAGTCATAGGCCACCGGTGTGCCCCAGGTTTCGGTTCCTTTGCGGAAATAGACAAGATCGTACCTGTGCTCTTCGACATAAAGGTCGGCGGCTGATGAATAGGAATTGGTGAGCCCCAGGCCGGGAGCGTACCTGTTCTCGGGGCCGAACGACTCGAACGGATCGGTGTAACAGCCGCCGTCGAAGACATAGGCCCCCTGATTACATATCTGGACCTGCCGGTTGTTGAAAGGCCCCCGGGTCCGGGAGGCGGAAGGGACCGACATATACTGGGGATAGGCTGTTGGGAGAAACTCATCGGGAAGAAGTTCCACAGCCGGATCGTTCGCCAGTTCCAGGAAATCCTGAGTCTCGAATACGGTATCCTGTGCAGTGCTGGTGTTGGGCGGTGGCATCGGGTACCAGCTCTTGCTGCAACGTGAAAATGTGTAATGCACCGAATCGTTACCGAAAACCGTTTTCCCGATCAGTTTTTTAATGATCTTGCTATCCACTGCCGCACCGAAGTTGTATCGATCTATCTTACGGTAATGGAATTCATCCCCGACCTGGAAATCATACACGTCAGTCCATCCGAAGGGCTGCACCCCCATTGGCGGCGCGGTGCTTCCGGCCAGGGTCAGCTCGAGCGTGTCGAAGGGAGTGCAGTACATGTCGAAGAGCTTCGTCAGCCCGTAATGTTTGCTCAGTTTGAGGATCTTCCCGTTGAAGATCCCGGCGATGTTGGCCCCGGCGCTGTTCTTCGACTGCAGGGTGATCACCTTGACCGGGTCGGTGGCGTTGATCACGCTGTCGGTGAGGATGGCGCTGACAGTGGCCTGGATGTGATTGCCTCCTCCCAGATTGCAGTACCTCCAGGAGTCGTTCAGCGCCGCCTGGGTATTGATGGAAATGGTGTCGTGATGCCGGTTGAAGAACCGGAACCAGCCATTCTGCTGCTTGAGGATCTTCAATCCCAGGGCATCGCCGGCTGTGGTGTCGCGGCAGGTGAAGGCGCCATAGCCTGTGCTGTCGCGAACGGCATGGTAAGAAAAGAAGGCCGTATCGTTGTTCCCGGCCGGGGCGACCGAATCGCGGCGGAATGCCTTGAAATACCCGTCGGCTCCCTGGAAGAAGGTGATACCGGGACGGCAGATCTGCTGGTAATCCTGGGCCGACAGGAAAAACGGGCAGAGAAAAAACAGAAAGAAAAGATATGGGTTCATGGGTGGATGAACTTGGATAAGACAAAGATAGGGCTATTTGGTAGATTTATGATGTACGATCTAGGTGATCAATAAGCGACCAAATTTTCTTTTTTGAACCTTAGCAGATCCGGATTCGTTCACAGGTTCTGGCCTTATTATAGTGTTTCGGGCTAAAGCCCTGGTTTCGTTCGTCTTCCGCTCCCCGGCCTGAAGGCCGGGGTAATTCAGGGCCGGCTTTTAGGTTGCGGGTTTGTTCTCTTGTTCCGCTCCCCGGCCTGAA
>CAYVVG010000041.1:0-18940 GCA_964455285.1 uncultured Prolixibacteraceae bacterium | reverse complement strand
GGTTGCGGGTTTGTTCTCTTGTTCCGCTCCCCGGCCTGAAGGCCGGGGTAATGCAGGGCCGGCTTTCGGGTTGCGGGTTTGTTCTCTTGTTCCTACACCCGGTCTTCCCGCTAATGCTATAAGGGAGGGTTTTTGAATGAATTACCCCGGCCTTCAGGCCGGGGGTGGGAACGTCGGACGGATACGGGCTTTAGCCCGAAACAAATTTGTCGAAACCATTCCTAATCAGGAACTCCTGGTACTCCTCCTGAAAGGATCTTCGCCGGTGGTGTTCTTCCTGGTTCCGGATATAATTCCTCACCCGGTTTACTGCGGATTCACCTACGGATACAACAAAGTACTCGTCCTGCCACCCGAACTGACGGGATGTCAGGTTGTTTTGATTGATCCAGCGGGAGGATTCCCCTTTCAGCAGCATCAGGATTTTATCCACATTCTGCCCCGGCCCCAGGGAGACCAGGCAGTGAACGTGCTCAAGATACCCGTTGATGAAGTCGAGGTGAATTCCCTTTTCAGAAGCGTTTTCCCGGATGTGTTTAAAGATTATTCCCCTGATTGCATCCGTTAGCAGGGGTTCCCTGTTTTTCGTGGTCCAGACAATGTGGAGCCAAATTTTTATGTATCCCATGATTGAATTATGTTTTGGGCTAAAGCCCGGGTTTAAGCCATCCTTTCCCACCCCCGGCCTGAAGGCCGGGGTAACTCAGGGTCGGGTTTACGCCTGCCTTTCCGTCCCCCGGCCTGAAGGCCGGGGTAATTCTGGGCCGGGTTTACGCCTGCCTTTCCGTCCCCCGGCCTGAAGGCCGGGGTAACTCAGGGCCGGGTTTACGCCTGCCTGTCCACCCCCGGCCTGTAGGCCAGGGTAAACCGGGCCTTTCGTTGACTCTGCTTAATCGGAGAAAGGGTGGAAAGGTGATACGACGGGTTGAAAAACCGCGTACTGAAAAAAATCCTACCTTGCACCGCGTATGATCCTCGGAACCGGCATCGACATCATCGAAGTGGCGCGCATCGAAAAAGCGATGTCGCGCGATATCGGTTTCCGCGATAAGCTCTTCACGGAGGGGGAGATCGCCTACTGCGAGGGGAAAAGGAACAAATACCAGCACTATGCCGCGCGGTTCTCGGCCAAGGAGGCCTTTCTGAAAGCCATCGGCACCGGTTGGCGCTTTGGTATCCGCTTTGCCGACATCGACATTTTCCACGACGACCTCGGCCAGCCCCACATCCGTCCCACCGGGGTTGCTAAAGAATTAACAGGGCGCTTGCTGGTTTCAAAAATCCATGTATCTTTATCGCACCTAAAAGAGATAGCGACCGCTGTCGTGATCATCGAATGTGAAACCGATCCTCCCGATGTCCCACCCGCTCACTGACCCTGCTCCCGCACTGAATTTTCTGACTTTCGCCATTTCGCCATTTCGCTATCCAGCCCTTTAACCCTTTACCATCTGAACCATGTCACACATCGGATCCTACGACGAACGAGTAAAAAATTTTGACTGGAGCATCGCCGAGAAAGAGCTCGATTACCAGCCCGGCAACATCCTCAACATCGGCTGGTACTGTTCCGACCGCATCTGCAAAATGGGCAAAGCCACCAAACCGGCCCTCATCTGGGAGGGTTCCTCGGGCATTGAAAAGCGATACACGTACAACGACCTGAGACTCTGCACCAACACCGTGGGCCATTTCCTCCGCGGGCTGGGCATCCGGCCGGGCGACCGCGTCTGTCTTTTCATGGACAAGATCCCGGAATTGTACATCGGATTCCTGGGGATCCTGAAGATGGGTGCCATCGCCCAGCCCCTCTTCTCCGCCTTCGGCGATGAATCGTTGTTCGTGCGGCTCGACAACGCACAAACCACCGCCATCATCACCCAGAAAAAGCATGCGCCCAAAGTCAGGAAGATCCTCGACAAGATGCCTTACCTGAAACATATGATTATTGTCGATGCCGACCCCTCCAAACCCTTGCTTGACCGGGAAGTGGCATTCGACCTCGACAAGGCGGAGAAGATCGATGCCTTCGAGATCCATCCCACCTATGCCGAAACCCCCTCGGTGCTCCATTATACCTCCGGCACGACCGGCCAGCCCAAAGGGGTGAAACACGTGCACTACTCCCTCATCTCCCAGTACCTTACTTCGAAATGGGTGCTCGATCTGCAGGAGAGCGACATCTACTGGTGCACCGCCGACCCCGGGTGGGTGACCGGCACCTCGTACGGCATCATCGGCGCTTTCAGCAACGGCGTGACCCAGTGCGTGCTGGATGCAGGCTTCTCGGCCGACAACTGGTACAGGTTCATCGAAAAATACCGGATCACCATGTGGTATTCGGCCCCCACCGCCATCCGGTCGCTGATGAAAGCCGGTGAAGAGGTGATCAAAAAATACGATCTCTCCACCCTGCGCCACCTCGCCTCGGTGGGCGAACCGCTCAACAGCGAAGCGGTGATCTGGAGCGAGAGGGTCTTCGGAAAACCTTTCCTGGATACCTACTGGCAAACCGAGACCGGCTCGATCATGATCTCCAACTACCCCGGGATGAAGATCAAACCCGGCTCGATGGGCAAACCCTTCCCCGGGATCACCGCTACGGTAATCCACCCGGAAACCTACGAACCCTTCGGCGAAACGGGTAAGATCGGCCTCATCGCCATCAGGCCCGGCTGGCCCTCCATGATGCGGATGTACTGGAACAACGAAGAGACTTACAAAAAGAAATTCCAGAACGGATGGTACCTGCCCGGCGACCGCTCCAGCATCGACAACGAGGGCTATTTCTGGTTCGTGGGTCGCGACGACGACGTGATCAACACCGGCGGTCACCTGGTGAGTCCCTTCGAAGTGGAGTCGGCGTTGCTCGAACACCCGGCCGTCGCCGAGTCGGCGGTGGTGTCGAAACCCGACTTTGTAAACATGGAGGTGGTGAAGGCATTTGTGACGCTGAAACCGGGGTTCGTCGCCAGCAAAGACCTTGACCTTGACATCATGAATTTCGTAAGAAAAAAACTATCGCCGCTGGCCATGCCGCAGGAGATCGAATTCATCGACACACTGCCCAAGACCCGCAGCGGCAAGATCATGCGCCGCATCCTTCATGCAAAGGAATGGGGCGAAGAGATCGGCGACACCTCGACCCTGGAGAATGACTAGCATCGTAAAGACGCGCACCGCAGTGCGTCCCGACCACACTGTATTGTAAAGACGCGCCGCAGCGCGTCCCGACAAAATAAATAACCAATAACCTTAAAAATAGGAGAACAACCCCATGGATGAAATGAAAGAAATAGTGAAGGCTTATGTGATCAAGGAATACGTGGAAGACGACACGGAGGTCACCTACGACACCCCGCTGATCTCGGGCGGCATCGTCGACAGCTTCTCAATGGTCTCATTGAAACGGTTCCTGGAGAACAAGTACAACATCTCCATCCCCGACGATAAGGCGACCCCGGAGGCTTTTGACTCGGTGAACAAGATCTGTACGCTGGTTCTGGAATATGTAAAATAACAGGAGGGAACCATGGCATACAGCGACAAAACCCGCGGAATGTATGAAGAGATCCTGACGGGATTGAAACATTCCGGGCTGTTCAAACAGGAAAGATTCATTCACTCGGCCCAGGCGGCCGATATCGAGGTGGAATTTCCCACCGGGTCCTCCCTGAAAAAAGTGATCAACATCTGTGCAAACAACTACCTCGGAATGTCGAGCCATCCCGAAGTGGTGAAAGCGGCCCATGCCGGTCTCGACAGCCACGGTTACGGCATGTCGTCGGTGCGGTTCATTTGCGGAACCCAGGACATACACAAGAAGCTCGAGCAGATGGTCACCGAATTCCTGGGCACCGAAGACACCATCCTCTTTCCCTCCTGCATGGACGCCAACGCGGGGGTCTTTGAAGCCGTTCTCACCAAGGACGACGTGATGATCTCCGACCGGCTGGTCCACGCTTCGATCATCGACGGGATCCGCCTGTGCAGCGCCATGCACGACACCTTCAAGCACTCCGACATGGAGCACCTGGAGGAGAAGCTGCAGCTCCATAACGACAAGCGCCTGAAGATCGTGATCACCGACGGGGTCTTCTCCATGGACGGCGACACCGCCCGGCTCGACCAGATGGTGGAATTGTGCGAAAAATACGATGCCCTCCTCTTTGTCGACGACTCCCACGCCAGCGGATTCATCGGGAAAACCGGGCGCGGAACGCACGAACATTGCGGAGTGGTCGGCAAGATCGACATCATCACCACCACTTTCGGCAAAGGGCTGGGAGGCGCCTCCGGCGGATGTGTCAGCGGGAGGAAGGAACTCGTCGAGATGTGCCGCCAGAAAGCACGCCCCTACCTCTTCTCCAATACCATCGCGCCCCCGGTGGTCGCAGGCGTGATCAAGGTCCTCGAGATCCTTTCTGCCTCGACCGACCGCCGCGACAAACTGGAGCAGAACACCGGGTTCTGGCGCAAGGGGCTGACCGAGGCCGGGTTGATCCTGAAGCCCGGCGATACCCCGATCGTGCCGGTGATGCTTTTCAACGCCAAACTGGCACAGGATGTATCGCGCGACCTTTACGAAGAGGGAATCTATGCCATCGGCTTCTTCTTCCCCGTCGTACCCCAGGGACAGGCCCGCATCCGCACCCAGATATCGGCCGGTCACGAAATTCATCATCTCGAAAAAGCCCTGGATGCCTTCAGGAAGGTTGGGAAAAAGTATGAGATCCTGGGAAAGACCAAGCAGGAGATTATCGACCGGTATGGTATGTAAAGAAAAATAGCGAAATAGCGAAATAGCGAAATCCGCTGACTTGCCGTCTGTTTCCGGGAAAAAACAGATTTTATGGAACAAAAACTTGCAAATCCGGCCCCGCTGGGGCTGATGGGGTTCGGGATGACCACCGTGCTTCTGAACATCCACAACGCCGGCTTCTTTCCAGTCACCGGGATGATCCTTGCCATGGGTATCTTCTATGGAGGCATTGCCCAGGTCATCGCGGGAATATTGGAATTTAAAAAGGGTAATACATTCGGAGTCACTGCCTTTACCTCTTACGGACTGTTCTGGATGACCCTGGTGGCACTCTGGCTGTTCCCCGATATGAATGTTGCCAAAGGCATTTCCACCCCCGAATCTTACATGGGCTGGTACCTCTTCCTGTGGGGACTCTTTACCTTTTTCATGTGGCTGGGTACGTTCGGAAAGAGCAGGGTCCTGCAATTCATATTCCTTTCCCTGTGGATCCTCTTCTTCCTGCTGGCCCTCCGTGACTGGACCGGCTCGGCTGTGATCGGCACCGTCGCCGGGTACGAAGGGATCATCTGCGGCTTGTCGGCCATTTACCTTGCCATGGCGGAGGTGCTGGAAGAGACCCGGGGAAAGAAGATCCTGCCTTTCTGATTCGACCCCGGTTCCCCCGGCACAGGACGAAGAAATCGGGGATCTTGGCTAAATCTTTTTCCCCGATGGACCCGAAAGTCTATTTTTGACGGCGATGAAAACCCCTGTTCGCCATTACCGGGTCATTCCCGGACGGTTGCTCTCCCTTTTCCTGGCAACCCTGATTCTGTTTACCCTGTCCGGGGCCCGGGCCGGCAACACCGACCGGAAACTTGACAGTCTTTCACTTGCCCGCAAAGATATCCGGGCTGTCAGGACCACTGTCGCACCCCGGATCGACGGGATCATGAACGACCTTGTGTGGCAATCTGCACCGGCCGCCGGCGATTTCGTCGAATATGCCCCCCGCAGTGCCACCCTGCCCGCCCTGCCCTCGGCGATCAGGTTCGCGTATGACGACCTGGCGCTCTATATATTCGCCGTGATGTATGATCCGCAACCCGACAGCATCTGCCGCGAACTCGGCCGGCGTGACCAGATAGAATCGCTGAACACCGATTATATTTCGTTCGACATCCTGCCTTACAACGACGGGTTGAACATGTATGAATTCAAGGTGAGCCCGGCCAACCTTCAGAACGATTGCAAATATTCCGCCACCGGCCAGGATATCAGCTGGGATGCCGTGTGGGAGTCAGCAACGGCCATCACCGACACGGCCTGGACCGTCGAGGTGAAAATTCCCTGGTCGGCCCTGCGATTTCCCCGTACCGACGAACAGGTATGGGGAATCAACATGTGGAGGAATATCCACCGGTATCACGAGTATTCCACCTGGTCGTGGGTCGATAACCAGTCGCAGGATATCTTCCGTTACTACGGAACCCTTTCGGGGATACGCTCCGTTAAGCCTCCGGTGCGGCTTTCCTTTTCGCCGTATATTTCGGGCTATGCCGATAAGATCCCCGAAGTCGGGAACTGGTCGTACATTTTCCGTGGAGGGTTGGACCTGCGTTACGGAATCAACGAGAGCTATACCCTCGATATGATGCTGATCCCCGATTTCGGCCAGGTCCAATCGGACGATAAAGTACTGAACCTTACCCCTTTCGAGATCAGGTACGACGAAAAACGGCAGTTTTTTACCGAGGCGACCGAGTTGTTCAACAAATGCGAGATCTTCTATACCCGGCGGGTGGGAAGTACGCCGCGGGACTTTTTCAAAGCCTATGACACCCGGGAAAACGAAAAGGTGACCCGGAATCCCGACCAGACCAGGATCATCAACGCCACCAAGATCTCGGGGAGAAACAGCAAGGGACTGGCCTTCGGATTCTTCAACGCGATGACGACCCAAACACGGGCCACGCTCCAGGACACGTTGACAGGCGACAGCCGCAAGGTCGTGACACAGCCCTTTACCAATTATAATGTCATGGTGGTCGACCAGAATCTGAAGAACAATTCGTATGTCACCCTGATCAACACGAATCTCTGGATCCCCGACCACGGTTACTCGGCCAATGTGACGGGAATGGAGACCACACTGAAGAACCGGAAGAACACATTCCAGGTGTTCGGAAGATTCAACCTGAGTCAGAAATATTTGCGGCACGGCAAGCCGGACCTGGGGCACCAGTATACGGTCGCCCTCTCGAAACCCGGGGGGAAATTCCAGTACCAGGTGTTGCGCCAGGAAACAGGAAACACCTATGATCCCAATGACATGGGGTTTCTCCAGTACAATAATGAGACCTACAACCGGTTGCGCCTTTCCTGGTACGATTATGATCCCAAAGGAAAGGTGATCAACTCCCAGAGCGACCTGCAGGTTCTCTACCTGACCCGGTACAGGCCGTACGAATTCAAGACGCTGGAGGCCAACGTTGGCAGCATGATCACCTTTGTAAAATACTGGACCACATATTTTTATGCAGCAATACAACCCTCAGGATACAACGACTTTTATGAGCCGCGCGAATGGGGCCGGGTGTACAAGATGCCACTGAATTATACCTTCTCCTGGAACTTCGCCTCCGATGCCCGAAAACCGTTTCGTTACCATCACAACATGGGATTCCTGAACAGTCCCGAAAACCGGAATTTCAGCTTTTGGTTTGGACTGACACCGAGGGTGCGGTTCAGCGACCGGTTGTCGGTCACCCTCGACATGCAGTACCAGAAAGACCTGAACAGCTTCGGGTGGGTTGGGACCGATGCCGGAACGGAACCGATATCCACCATTTATTTCGGCAGACGTGACCTTCAGACAGTCAGCAACGTATTGAATGCTAAGTATATATTCAGCACAAAGGCCTCCCTTTCCCTCCGGGCCCGCCATTACTGGTCACAGGCCAGGTACTTTTCATTTTATACGCTTGAGGACCATGGATCGCTGGCCCCTTCCGATTTTTCGGGCGATATGAATATCAACTTCAATATTTTCACCGCCGACCTGCAGTTCGTCTGGTATTTCGCCCCGGGCAGCGAGATGAGCCTGATGTGGAAGAATGTCATCAGCCAGGTGGGTAAAGACATGGAAGTCAATTATTTCAATGATCTGGCCCTGACCATGTCTTCGCCCCAGGCCAACAGCTTTTCCATCAGGGTTTTATATTACCTCGATTATCTTTACCTGAAGAAAGCCTTCTCGAAAAAAGAGCAGCGCAGTTCGTGAAAGAAGATTTTGCGTAGTTTCGCCTTTTCAATATGCCGAACCATGAAATACCTTGTTAAACAGTTCTTTTCCCTCATCCTGTTGTTCATTGCTCTTGGCTCATTTGTCATTGTATCCGCCCAGGAGCCGCCGAAACCTTATCGCGACGACCAGGATATCCGCGCTGATCTGAAGAGGGCGGTGTCGGTCGCCGGCCGCGACCACCGTCATGTGCTGGTGCAGTTTGGCGGGAACTGGTGTCCGTGGTGCCTTCGGTTTCACCAGTTGGCGCGTACCGAGCGTACCATCGACTCGCTGCTAAGGACCGATTATATCTACATAATGGCGAATGTACCCCAGGATAAGAAAAAGCGGGATTACGCGCTGTTTGCCGAGTTCGGATATCCGAACCGGTTCGGGTACCCGGTGTTTGTCGTGCTCGACGGCAAAGGGAAGGTGTTGCATATCCAGGAGTCGGGCATTCTGGAGCATTGCCGCGACAAGGGATATGATACCGCCAAGGTGGTCAATTTCCTCAGGATGTGGAATCCCCGGGCCGTGGATCCGTCGACGTATAAATAGCTTCCCGGTAAGGCATTGATCGTGGCCACTGCATGCAGCCGCCCCCCTGTTTTCCCTTACATCCCTTTAGGGATGCAATCTTGTTAGCTGGCGGGACAACGCATAAAGATCCCGTCCCGTAAGGGACGGGATGAAACGCGTGCGTGCTTTCCTCGGGCTAACAAAATTGGGTGCCTGAAGGTACCGGGGGGATCATTTGCCTTGAGATTACAGAAGAAGGATGGGCCTTGGCGAAGAAATCATCCGGAGATTGCGATTCATACCGCGATGGTCATCGTGACGAAGACCGGCGAGGCAATTCATCCGCCAATAGAGATGAATCACCGTGAGGGTTGCTGGAGAGGACTGATAATTCCTCATGAAGATCCCGACGACCGGTTCAGAAACCCTTTCATCCCTTTAGGGATGCAATCTTGTTAAAGAACAGGATGAAAGATAAACCTGTCCTCAAAAGTTATCCCGGATTTGGAAAGAATTGTCCGGTACTCCTGGATAAGATCTGTCTTGCGATGGTGGATCTCCTGGTTGTGAATATATTGAATGACCCTATTCATCGCCGATAACCCATGGGAAAAGGCACCATAACCCTCCTGCCACGAGAAGCGGCTGCTGATGAATTTTTTTTGGTTTACCCATAAGGATGAACTACCTTTAATATCCTGCATCAGATCGGATAATGACTGGTTTGGCCTCATTCCGAAGAACAGGTGCAAATGATCAGGCATGCCGTTTATTGCCAGTAACCGGTGATTTTTATTGGCAATAATACCCGAAATGTAGAGGTACAGCTCTTTTTTCCATGTTGGACCAATTAAACATGCCCGGTTTGTCACCGCAAAAATGGCATGAATGTGGATTTGCGTGTAGGTGTTTGCCATCGGATCAATTTTCTGCTTAATCGGGGACAAAGGAGAAAGGTGATACGCTGTTCATAACTTTTCATCCCTTTAGGGATGCAATCTTGTTAGGGCGACGTATCAGAAATAGTAGTACACCCCCAGCAACCCCCGCAGATTCCCCACCTCTTTGGAATGGCTGACCATCCCGTTGCCGGTTATGGTGCCGTAAGCGGCGACGGTGTAATCGACCTCCGCGGCGAACTTCAGCTTGCTTACTGTCAGGATGAGGCGTGGCGCCACCCGGTACACGTAGTCGATGTCGGTCCCGCGGGAGTAAAAGGGACCCGTTACCTGCGTTCCTGCGCCCAGGTTCCGGCTGAAACCGCCGAAGATCCCGGTCGACCATCGTTTTCCGCCGATCGCGAGATCTCCCCACACCGCCAGGGTCCGGATGGTGGCATAGTCGACCAGCCCCCGGGCCGTATCGGTGACGCTCTTCACGGCATATCCCCCGATCATGCTGAAACCATGTCCGTTGCCTGCGTATGTTCCGCCGGCACGTATCGTCAAGGGAGCCCGCTTGACCCTGATAAACGCGTTCCAGCTAACCGCCGGTGACCGTTCGGTGGTTCGATAGGTGGCCGTGACCGCGTTGTAATGCTTTGGCACGTTATTGATCACCGTGTCATAGGCGGGTAAAATCACCACTTCGGAGCTGAGCCGGGGAGTTACCACGAGGTAATCGACCCCCGCCCCGGCCAGCAATTCGGTCTTTCCCCAGCTGGCGCCAAACTTGACATGGCCGGTCAGTTCGGGTATGATCGAGTTTCGCAGGTATTTCGGGCTGATCCCGTCGGGCCCGGTGCTGGTGTGATCGAGCTGCGATACAGCGGCGACCATCAGCTGGAACCGTCCCAGGGTTTGCGTAACGCGTACCTGGGGATTGCGGCAGAAAACCAGGAAAGGAGCTCCCGTGTTCAGCGAAACCACTTCAGGAGCCGATTCCGGAACAAATAACGGGTGCCAGGCCTGGCCGAACAACAATTCGGTGCTGTGCCACGAGAGTTTGACCCATGCATGCCGCATCCGGATGGAGTTGATGCTCGCATTGGCACTTCCGTAAAATTCTCCTTCGACCAGCCCTGTTGTCCTGGCCCCCAGGATGTCGGGACCCGTGATGCCGGCCCTGAGCCGGGTCTGGATGCTCAGAATGTTGTAAGATGCCCGCGCGTTGATGTCCTTCCCGTCATGATCCTTCCGGATATTCTCGGGGTAGAACAGCCACTCACCTTCCCGCGCCATCACAGTCTGTCGGGAGTCCACGAATATATCGGTGTTGACATACCCGGAAACGGTCACCCCGACCAGGGGCGCTTTTTTATCGGCCGCGACCGACTCTTTTTGCTGGGAATAAGCGGAGCCTCCCGATAACAGGAACGCAAGAAACAGGGTCAGGATCGTGTTTTTCATCCGTAGGGTTCATATGGGTAAGAGTGCAAATTAAGCCATTTTCTACGGTAGAAAAAAACGAAATTTCCCGCTACCTTTGCACCCCAAACCCCCACACCCACCCCCACACCCACCACTCACGACTCACGACTCACGACTCACCATGAACATCCACCATCTCAACAACATCTTCAACCCGCAGCGGATCGCACTGATCGGTGTCACGACCAACCCCAACAGCGTCAGCGGGAAAGTGCTGATCAACCTGGTCAGCGGCGGGTTTCGCGGGGTGGTCTACCCCGTTAATCCCGAGAACGAGGCAGTGATGGGGATTCCCTGTTATCCCGGCCTGGCGGCGCTGCCGAAGACCCCCGACCTGGCCATTATATGCACGCCGGCCGAGAAGGTGCCCGCCGCCGTGAAGGAGTGCGGGGCGGCGGGAATCCGCGGGATCATCATCATGTCGGCGGGATTCGGCGAGACCGGCGAAGAGGGGAGGAGGCTTGAAGAGGAGGTGGAGCGGGAGATCCGGAAGTACGAAGGGATGCGGGTCATCGGCCCCAACTGCCTGGGCATCATTGTTCCCGGACTGAAACTCAACGCCTCGTTCGCAGCCGACATGCCCCGACCGGGCAACATTGCCTTTATTTCGCAATCGGGTGCATTGTGCACATCAGTGCTCGACTGGGCCATCGAAGGCAAGATCGGCTTTTCGCAGTTCGTTTCCATCGGGAACAGCCTCGATGTGGAGTTCGGCGACCTGATCGATTATTTCGGGGAGGATGAGAACACCCATTGCATCATCCTGTACATCGAGTCGATCCGCCATCCCCGGAAATTTATGACGGCCGCCCGGGCCTTTGCCCGCAAAAAACCCATCATCGTGTACAAGGCAGGCCGTTTTCCCGAATCGGCCCAGGTGGCCGCTTCCCATACCGGCGCCATGGCCTCGGAAGATGCCGTTTACGATGCCGCCTTCGCCCGCGCCGGCCTCGCCCGTGTGTATGAGATCGGCGATATCTTCAGCGTGGCTGAGATGATCGGCCGGAACAAGTTTCCGCAGGGTCCCCGCCTGGGAATCATCACCAATGCAGGGGGGCCCGGCGTAATGGCGACCGATGCCCTCATTGCCGCCAACGGGGTGCTCGCCGAACTGTCTGAACCTACGATGGCGCTGCTGAATGAGAACCTCCCGGCCTTCTGGTCGCACGGCAATCCGGTCGATGTGCTGGGCGATGCCCGGGCCAAGCGGATCGCCAAAGCCACCCAGATCGTGCTGGCCGACCCGGGCGTGGATGCGGTACTGGTCATCCTCACTCCCCAGGCCATGACGAACCCCAACGCCACGGCAAAGGAGATCAGCGCCCTGGCCGCCACCACCCGGAAACCCATCCTCGCCGCCTGGCTGGGAGGGCAAAGCATGCATGAGGCCGACGACATCCTCGTCGAAAGCGGGATCCCATCGTACAAAACCCCCGAACAGGCGATCAGGGCCTTCATGACCATGGTGGCGTACAACCGCAACCTGGTCACGCTGTATGAAACCCCCAGGGACATCCCCGTTGAATTCGTCGTCGACCGGAATCAGCTGCGCAGTTCGTTCCGGGAGATGATCGGGACGGAGAGAGCGGTCCTTCCCGAAAATATTTCAAAGACGATCCTGGAGAATTTCGGCATCGCCACTACCCGACCGCACCCGGCCGTTACTGCCGACGAGGCGGTAGCGATAGCCGGCCGGATCGGCTACCCGGTGGTGCTCAAGATCCACTCGCCCGACATCACCCATAAATCCGACGTGGGCGGGGTGCAACTCGACCTCGGGTCCGAAAAGCAGGTGCGCGCGGCCTTCGAACGGATCATGGAATCGGCGGCACAGAAGATGCCTTCCGCCCGGGTCGAGGGGGTCACCGTTCAGCGGATGGCATCACCTAAAAATGCCGTCGAAATGATCCTCGGCATTAAGCGCGACAATGTGTTCGGCACGGTGCTGATGGTGGGAATGGGCGGTGTCACGGCCGAACTGTTCGGCGACAAGGCGTTGGGTTTTCCGCCTCTCAACGAACGGCTGGCCAGGCAGATGATCGAGTCGCTCCGGATCTGGCCGCTGCTGAAAGGATACCGCGGCGCCCCTGCGAAAAACACCGACCAGCTCATACAGGTGCTGATCCGGCTTTCGTACCTGGCGGCCGACTATCCCGAGATCACCGAACTTGACATCAACCCCCTCCTGGTGACGACCACAGAGGTGATCGCCCTCGATGCGCGGATCGTCGTGGAACCGCAGCCGGGATGCGGCGATGACGACCATTACAGCCACCTGGCGCTCCATCCCTATCCCGAAAAATTCGTGAAGGCTACGGTGTTGCAGGACGGGACGGAGGTGCTTTTACGGCCGATCAAGCCCGAAGATGAGCCCCTGTGGCTTGAGATGCTGGGATCGTGTTCGAAGGAGTCGCTTTACAGCCGTTTCCGTTACTTTTTCCACTGGGAATCGCATGAAGTGGCAACCCGGTACTGTTACATCGATTATGACCGTGAAATTGCCATCGTGGCCGAGATCCTGGAGGAGGGCCGCAGAAAGCTGGTGGGCGTGGGGCGCCTGATCGCCGATCCCGACCATGAGACCGTGGAATATGCCATCCTGATCGCGGATGCCTGGCAGCAAAGGGATCTCGGCAATATCCTCACCGACTATTGCCTGGAGGTGGCGGCCGGCCGGAAACTGAAAAAAGTGGTGGCACAAACCACCACCGACAACCAGAGGATGATCTCGGTGTTTCGCAAAAGGGGGTTCGAGGTGACTATCAACGACCGCGATTCGACGGTCGACGTGAAGAAAGTACTATAATAATTAAATGAGTTTTCCGTTTACCATGTCGGCTTTCCGCCTCCTGCGGGAAGATTGTCAGACCAAGAAAAGAACCATGAACAGAAACAAACTTTTTGCATCCTCTATTATTGCAGTCTCCGTCATTGTCATGGCCTCGTGTGCCGGCATCCATCCCAACGAAAAGATCATTGCCGGAAAATGGAAACCGGTGAAAGTGGAAAAGATCGTAGATTCCTTAGCCATCCGGCCGGCTGCCGGCATGACAGGCGGCAGGGAAAAGGATCCGCGGGGTGGGCGGGTCGAAAGCGGCGGCGGAGGGGAAAGACGCATGGCTAACCTGGACCGCCTGGTGCAAACGGAGATGCGCACCACCATGGAGATCTATCCTGATCATACGGCCATTAAGAACTTTCCGGGCAAGCCGATGAAGGCGACGTGGAAAATGAGTGGCAAGGGAAGCCGCATCGTTGCCAGAAACCTGGAGACAAAGCAGAAATTCACCATCGATATCCTGGCACTTAACAAGGAGATGATCGAAGTCATTGAACATACTCCGGCCGGCGACATCCGGATTACTTACGAGCGGCAGCAATAACGGGCCATGCACCCGGGCGCCTGCCTCCCGGGGATTTCCAGGCTTTTGCGGGCGCAACGGACATCATCCGTTGCGCCCGCACTCTTTTTTCGCGCACTGCCCGTGCCCATGTTCGGGTCGTATCAAGAAAAAATGAAATCATAATTTGTAATTAGTCTAAATTATTTTAATTTTGCCGGAAAACTTACAACCGATAGATATGAAAAACTTCATGAAAGCAACACTTTTTGCGGGAGCCATGTTCTCCCTGGTTATGACGGGATGCGATAAAGCCAAGGATGTTTTACCGGATGACACCAATCCGACCAACACCTCAAGCCCTTCGATCATCATGGGTGACGGACACGGGGTGCTGGCTGCCGTGAGATCGGTTTCTTATACCACCGTGGCGGGCGTGACCGTTCCCCTGGAGGTGAATACGGCCGTGGCGGCGTTCAATGTCTCCGCGGGATCTTCGTCCTTTGCCGATGGCGGCGCCGTTACCCTGAACGGGAAGGGCCTGGCCAAATCGTCGAACAACGCCTATTCCTATCAGAACCTGACCGACCCCCTGACCTTCAGCTCAGTCAGCTGGAACGTCGCCGGTTCCTCGTCGGTGCCGGCTTTCAGCTATTCCGACGACCGGGCGTTTCCCGACTATTCGGGATTCAGCTCCCTTCCCGCCACCGTCACCCGCTCGTCGGGAGTGACCATCAGCCTGGGAAGCATGGTGTCGAATGCCGATTCCGTGTACGTCATTCTCACCGATTACAACAACCATTCGATCCTGAAACGCCTGGGCGGGAACGCCTCCTCCTGTACCTTCAGCGCTGCCGAACTGGGCGGGTTCACCGCCGGTCAGGGCATGGTGCAGGTCACTCCCTGGAATTACAAAGCCGAAGACTTCAGCAGCAAGAAGTTTTACTTTGTTCTGGAAAGCGCCTATACCAAGCAGGGAATAACCATTAATTAGTGAAGAGTGAAGAGTGAAGAGTGAAAGATCCTATAACCCGCCTCCCGGCGGGTTTTTTTTATCCGTTTTATTTTGTATTTTTGTATTCATATTTGTTTATGTGATTTATTATTAATCTATTACACCGAAAACTATGGATTTCCAATTCACGGAAGAGCAACTGATGATCCGGCAGTCGGCGAGGGATTATGCCCAGCGCGAACTGATCAAAGACGTTCTCGAGCGGGATGCCTCGGCAACCTACCCGACCCACCACGTAAAAGCCCTGGCCGACCTGGGCTTTATGGGAATGCTTGTCGATCCGAAATACGACGGGGGAGGGATGGATACCATTTCCTATGTGCTGGCGATGGAAGAGATCTCGAAGGTGGATAGTTCGGTTTCGGTGATCATGTCGGTCAACAACTCGCTGGTATGTTACGGGCTGGAGGCTTTCGGCTCCGAGGAGCAGAAGGAGAAATGGCTGAGACCGCTGGCCCGCGGAGAACAGACCGGCGCTTTCCTGCTGTCGGAACCCGAAGCCGGCTCGGACGCCACCTCCCAGCGGACCACCGCCATCGACAAGGGCGATCATTACCTGGTCAACGGGGTGAAGAACTGGATCACCTGCGGCAACACGGCCTCAACCTATCTTCTGATCGCCCAGACTCATCCGGAGAAGGGACACAAGGGGATCAATGTGTTGATCGTCGACCGGCACTCCCCGGGCATCTCCTTAGGTCCGCACGAGGATAAAATGGGGATGCGAAGCAGCGATACCCACTCGGTGATGTTCACCGATGTGGTGGTCCCCAAAGAGAACCGGATCGGGGAGGATGGATTCGGGTTCAAATTTGCCATGAAGACGCTGGAGGGCGGCCGCATCGGGATCGCTTCACAGGCACTCGGGATCGCCCAGGGAGCTTACGAAAGGGCGGTCAGGTATGCAAAGGAACGCAAAGCGTTCGGAACGGAGATCATCCATCACCAGGCCATCGCATTCAAACTGGCCGAGATGCACACGCGGATCGAGGCGGCCCGTTATTTCTGCCTGAAGGCCGCATGGCTCAAAGACCAGCATCAACCCTACGGGACTGCAAGCGCCATGGCCAAGTACTGGGCGGCCGAGACGGCGATGTACGTCACCACCGAGGCGGTACAGATCCACGGGGGATACGGATACGTGAAGGAATATCATGTGGAGCGGCTCATGCGCGAAGCCAAGCTCACCCAGATCTATGAAGGGACGAGCGAGATCCAGCTGATGATCATCTCACGGGCGATCGAAGGCGCATGAGTTCCGACGACGTTTACAAGCCGAAGCACCCGATCCGCATCGTAACGGCAGCTTCGCTATTCGACGGCCACGACGCGGCCATCAACATCATGCGGCGCATCCTCCAGTCAAGCGGGGCTGAAGTGATCCACCTGGGTCATAACCGCTCGGTTCAGGAGGTGGTCGATTGTGCCATCCAGGAGGACGCGCAGGCAATCGCCATCACCTCCTACCAGGGAGGGCATATCGAATATTTTAAGTACATGCACGACCTCCTGGAGGAGCGTAACTGCGGGCATATCCGCATTTTCGGAGGCGGCGGCGGAGTGATCCTTCCGCACGAGATCAGGCAGTTGCATGATTATGGCATCGCCCGGATCTATACGCCCGACGATGGCCGGGAAATGTCGTTGCAGGGCATGATCAACGACTTGCTGGAAAAATGTGATTTTCCGGCCGGGAACAGCGACCGGTATGACCTGGAGAAGGTCCGTTCGCGTGATTTCAGGGAAATCGCCGGCCTGATATCGGCCGCCGAGAACTACCCTGAAAAACACCAGGCCATGCTCGGGAGCGTGGCGGAGGAGGCAGCGGTCAACCCCGTCCCGGTGCTGGGCATCACGGGAACCGGAGGTGCGGGCAAGTCGTCGCTGGTCGACGAGATCGTCCGGCGTTTCCTGGCCGATCAGCCCGGAAAGACCCTGGCCATCCTGTCGGTCGATCCGTCGAAAAGAAAGACCGGAGGAGCCCTGCTGGGCGACCGGATCCGGATGAATGCCGTATTCAACCCCCGGATCTACATGCGTTCGCTGGCTACCCGGCAGTCGAACCTGGCCCTGTCGAAATACGTGAAGGATGCCATCAACATTGTCAGGCTGGCCAGGTTCGACCTGGTGATCGTGGAGACGTCGGGGATCGGGCAGTCGGATACCGAGATCGTTGACCACAGCGACGTGACTTTGTATGTCATGACGCCGGAATACGGGGCCGCCAGCCAGTTGGAGAAGATCGACATGCTTGACTTCGCCGACCTGGTGGCCATCAATAAGTTCGATAAGCGGGGGGCGCAGGATGCGTTGCACGACGTTAAGAAACAATACCAGCGCAACCATAAGGCATTTTCCCGGTCGCCCGACGAGATGCCGGTATTCGGCACCGTCGCCTCGCGCTTCAACGACCCCGGTGTGAATACGCTCTATCATGCACTCATCCAAGTCCTGAACGGGAAGACCGGAAGCACCTTCCCGGGATCGGCCGACCCCTTGCCGGAAGTGACGGGAAAGATCCTGGTCATTCCGCCGTCGCGGGTGCGTTACCTGGCCGAGATTGCCGAGACAGTGCGCGGATACAACCGTTGGACTGCGGAACAGGCCCAGGTGGCGCAGCAGTTGTACAGCATTGCGCAGACCATCGAGACCCTCAGGAATACCCACCCCGACGGGGCGCACCACCCCGACGGGGTGAAGCCCTGCAACCGGACCGGCATGCTGCTGGAGCTCGACCTGCTGTACGAAGAGATCCTGAAGCGCCTCGAGCCCGCCAATCATGACATCATCAAAGGATGGAACGATAAGGTCAGGGCATACCGCGACGAAGTTTACCGGTATAAAGTCAGGGACAGGGAGATCTCCGTGGAGACGCATACCGAATCGCTTTCGCGGCTGAAGATCCCGAAAATATCGCTTCCCCGTTACCAGGCCTGGGGAGATATCCTGAAGTGGAACCTCCGGGAGAATGTGCCGGGAGAATTCCCCTTTGCCGCGGGAGTTTTCCCCTTCAAGCGCCAGGGAGAGGATCCGACCCGCATGTTTGCCGGGGAGGGTGGACCGGAAAGGACCAACCGGCGGTTCCACTACCTTTCGGCAGGCATGCCCTTCGTCAGGCTTTCGACCGCGTACGATTCGGTGACCCTTTACGGTTGCGATCCGGGGACCCGGCCCGACATCTTCGGAAAGATCGGTAACGCCGGGGTCTCCATCGCCTGCCTCGACGATGCCAAGAAACTCTACTCGGGCTTCGACCTCACCGACCCGAACACATCGGTTTCCATGACCATCAACGGTCCGGCTCCGGCCATGGTGGGTTATTTCATGAATGCCGCCATCGACCAGCAGTGCGAAAAATATATCCGGGAGAACGGGATGGAACGGGCAGTCGAAGAGAGGATCGAGTCGCTGTACGCAAAAACCGGGACCGTGAGACCACACTACCAGGGGGCATTGCCCCCGGGCAACAACGGCCTGGGCCTGATGCTGCTGGGGGTGACCGGCGACCAGGTATTGCCGCCCGACATCTACGGCAGGATCAGGTCGGAAACCTTGTCGAAGGTCCGGGGAACGGTCCAGGCCGATATACTGAAGGAGGACCAGGCACAGAAAACCTGCATCTTCTCGATCGATTTTGCCCTGAAGATGATGGGCGACATCCAGGAA
>CAYVVG010000040.1:0-35147 GCA_964455285.1 uncultured Prolixibacteraceae bacterium | reverse complement strand
TATTCGCCCAGCTACGGCAAGCCCCTGTCGGTGCCCCAGGGCATCATCGGGCTGATGACCCGCTTCGGCATGGAGGTCGACCTGGCATTCCCCGAAGGATATGGACTGATCCCCGATGTGGTGGAACTTGCCGGGAAACAGGCGGAGGAAAGCGGAGGAAGATTCCGCGTGGTGAACTCCATGGGCGACGCATTCGAGGGAGCCGATATCGTTTATCCCAAGAGCTGGGCGCCTTTCCACGTGATGCAGCGGCGTACGGAACTGCTTACAAACAACGACCGTGACGGGCTGAAGGAGCTCGAAAAAGAGTGCCTGACCAACAATGCGCGTTTCAGGGACTGGGAATGCACCGAAGAGATGATGCAAAAGACCCGCAACGGGAAAGCCCTTTACATGCACTGCCTGCCGGCCGATATCTCCGGCGTTTCCTGCACCGAGGGGGAAGTGGCTGCCCCGGTATTCGAACGTTACCGCGTTCCGCTTTACAAGCAGGCGGGGTTCAAACCTTACATCATTGCCGCCATGATGGTGGCCAACCGGTTCGAAGACCCGCTGGCTATATTAAGGGAAGTGGAGAAAAGGGGGAAGGCGAGGATTTCCTTTTAACCGGAGCACCTCCGAGCAGCACGGTCTCCGGTCTTCCTACTATTTCAAAACCTTCGTAGATCTCCGAATCGCACGTATTTGTTGCACCGGGCCGGCTGATCATGCCCCGGTATGCAGGATCCCAGATCACGATATCGGCATCATATCCCGGCAGGAGTTTCCCTTTCCGATCGCCCAGTCCGAATATTTCAGCCGGCCGCGTGGCTGCCAGGTCGATCATGCGGCTCAGGCCGATGCGACCCGAAAGAACTCCGCAGGTATAAAGCAATTGAAGTCGGTGCCTGACCCCTCCCGCCCCGTTGGGGATCTTCGTGAAGTCATGCAGCCCGGCGTCCTTCTGCCCCTTCACGTTGAAGGGACAATGGTCGGTGGCCACCACATCGAAAACGCCGTCGGACAAGGCTTTCCACAGGGCAACCGGGTGATCCGGCGCACGCAGCGGCGGCGACATGATGTAAGGAAGCACCTGCCTGTCGGGCAAGGCAGGATCATACTTCGATTCGTCGAGCAGCAGGTAGTGGGGACAGGTTTCGCCATACACCCGGATGCCGCCTCGTTTCGCTTCAGCGATCAGCTCCGCACCTTTCCCGGTCGAAACATGTACGATATAGGCCTCGCATCCCGTTTTCGCAGCCAGGGTTATCACCTTCTCCATTGCCTTCACTTCCGCTTCGGGCGGGCGGGCGGCTGCATGGTAACAGGGGCGGGATTTCCCTTCCCCAAGCAGCTGTGTTTTCTTCCGGTCGATCATCTCCCCGTCTTCGGCATGGACCATGACCACCGCGTTTCCACCGGCGGCGATCCGCATCAGTTCTTCCAGTTCGGCGTAACCGATCCCGATCGTTTCACGGTAAGCCAGGTAGGCCTTGATGGAACGGACTTCTTCCTTTTCGATGCAGATCTCTGTTTCCCGGGCGATGTCGCGGCTCCAGGCGCTGATACCCAGGTGAAGTCCCCATCCGCATTGACTTTTCCGCGCCTCTTCCCGTCGCAGGGCAAGAGCTTCCCGTAGTGACTGTCCCCGGCGAGGGGTGACGAAATCGAAGAAGTACGTTGTCCCCCCCCTCAGTGCAGCGAGGCTCCCCGACCGGAAATCATCGCAGGAAGGCCCGGCGGGTGTAGGCAGGGCAAAATGGACATGCGGATCGACCCCGCCGGGGAAGACCAGCTTTCCGGCGGCATCGATCACCGGTATCCCGGGATGGTCGCCGGCTTCGATCGCACCGGCAGCCGCTATCTTCCCGTTGACGATGAGCAGGCTGCCCGGCCCGGCGGTCTCCCGGTTAACCAGTGTGCCGTTGACGATCAGGCAGGAATTCATTGGCCGCCCATCCTTTCCCAGAGCCGGCGGGACTGAACGTTCGCATCATGGAGGATCTTTTCCTCATCCACCGTGACCACTTTCCGGTCATTGACGATCAGCCGGCCCTGCGAGATCACGTGCGAAACATGCTGCGAGCCCAGTCCGAACAGGAAATGGCCGAAAAAATTATCCCGGGTAAAAGGGGTATGCGGCCGGTAGTCAAGCACCACCAGGTTGTTCTCCCCGTCGCCGGCGATCGCATTGGATCCCAGGTAGTGGTGCACATTCCTGAAACGGTGGTAAGCGCCCGGGTAGTCGATGGTATCATAGTTATGACCGGCAAAGAAAGCTGACCGGGCGCTTTGCAGCATGTCGCTGTGCATCCCGTCGGTGCCCAGCATGATCCGGTCGCCCAGCCCTTTTGAGTTGAAGAACCCGACCGAGTTGTTCAGGTTGCTCTCCATGTTCTGCACCACCCAGGCAGGCGAAGAGGCTACCAGCGTGCGCTCATGGTCGTCGAGATGCAGGCAGTGACCCAGGATGGTCTTCGGGAACTGCAATGCCCCTGCATCATGCAGGCGTACCACGACACGTTTGTGGTATTTGGCCATGCATTGTTCCTGATCATACCGGTCCTCCGCCACATGGATATGGATGCCCGACCCGGTGCGGGATGCGATCTTGACAGCATAGCCCAGCGTTTCGTCGCTCACGGTGAAGGAAGCATGAAGCCCGACCAGCCCCTGCCGCTTCTGGAGATAGCGGGCGGTCTCGTCCAGCCCTTCGCGGGCGATCGGGGCACCGTCGCGGTCGGAGATCTCGTAGCACAGGAGGTGCCCGATGCCCACCGATTCGAAGGCTTCGGCGATGATCTCGAGGCTGCCCTCCACGGAATGGGGCGAAGCGTGATGGTCGATCACAAACGTCACCCCGTTCTTTGCGCAGGCGATCGCCGTGACCAGGGCGCTGGCTCGGATGGAAGCCGGGTCGAGCGCTTTGTCGAGGCGCCACCAGACATACTCCAGGATCTCCCGGAAATTGCCGGGTTGCTTCGGCGGGGCGGGCATGCCCGTGGCCAGCGCAGAATATACGTGGTGATGGCTGTTGGCGAATGATTTCGTGATGTAGCGGCCGGTGCAGTCGAGGACCTGAGTAGCCTCTCTCCCGGCCTCCTGCCTGTCCGGCAGGCAGGCTCTCCCACCGGGAGAGGGGGGTAAGAAATCAAGGGGGGTGCCGGGGCCGGGGTGAACGAGGATATCGGTTTGCCGGAATTCCAGTGTTTCCCAGTCGATATATGTACCGTTTTTAAGCAGGATCATGTGGGTAATTCTTGATTCGGATCATTATCAGGATTGGTTGTACATACAAAGGTAGGGATATCTGTCACTCCTCCGGAGTTCTTGCAAACATCCGTCTTCCTTCCGATCCCCGAGCTCCGGAGGAGTGACAGATCAATAACGCCGTCAAATTCCCAGACTTATGCATCTTTGCATTCAGAATAGCAATGAATGTTAAATTACATCCCCATGGAAACAACCGAAAAAGTTCTTGAAACCATGCGCAAAGCCGGGAAGGCTGTGAGCGCAGGCCAGATCGCCGAGCTGGCGGGCATCGACCGCAAAGAGGTCGACAAGGCTATGAAGAAACTGAAGACCGACGGGAAGATCACCTCCCCGAAGAACTGCTACTGGGAGCCGGCGAAGTAAGCATCGGAAGTTTCGTGCGGCGGATGCCGTCGTAGGCGCAGAAAGCGTTGGCCACCGCCGCGGCAGTCGGTACCAGCCCGATCTCACCGATCCCCTTGGCTCCATAAGGGCCAACGGGATCGGCCTCTTCCACTCCGATCACCACGATCTCCGGCGTCTGGTGCGCCCGGAGCACGCCGCAATCGGCCAACCGGTCGCTTTTCAGGTACCCGCCCTCCATCGGCAGGTCCTCGGTGAGGGCGTAACCCAAACCCATGTGCACTGCCCCTTCGATCTGCCCTTCGAAAAACACCGGGTTCATGATCCGGCCGGCATCGTGGGCGGCAAAGACTTTTTCGATCTTTCCCTCTTCATCCAAAACCACCAGTTGAGCAGCATACCCGTAAGAATAATGGGTAATGATGCGATCGGCCTTTGCCCCGGGCCTGGTGGTCCAGTTGCAGTAATACTTGCCCTGATACGCATTGCCGGCCAATTGCAGGAGGGCATGCTTCAGGAGGTTTCCCTTCAGGTCGGTACAGGCGGATTTGAACTGGTCAAGGTCGTCGCGCAGCGCCTGTGCAGCGTCGATGATCGCGTTTCCCAGGAGTGCCGTGGCCCGCGACGACGTGGTCATCCCCGTCGGGATGCCGGCAGAGGTATCCACCCTCACGTCGATCAGGGCGGGCTCGATGCCGGTTTCCTGGACCAGCGTCTGGATTGCCATGTTATGGATCCCCTGACCCATTTCGGTCCAGCCGTGCTCGATCAGGACCCGGCCATCTGCTCCGATCGCGATCCTTACCTCACTGAAGTCGGTCATGCCGTTGCCCACACCCGAATTTTTTATCGCACAGGCCAGTCCGGCATGCTTTGCCGAGTAAAAGTGCTCCTTCAGGGCCAGCAGGCAGGCACGGATGCCAACGCCCTTAACCAGGACCTGCCCGGTGGCGGTCATTTTTCCCTCGTCGAGCGCGTTCTCATAGCGAAACTTCCACCGGTCGAAACCGCCCAGTCTGCATAATTCATCCACGCAACCCTCGAGCGCAAAAGCCACCTGGTTCGCACCGAATCCGCGCATGGCCCCCGAAGGGATATTGTTGGTATAAACGGTGAAGGATTCAATGTCCACCGACGGAACATGGTATCCTCCGCTGGCATGTCCCGCCACCCGTTCCATCACTTTGGTGCCGACGGAAGCATACGCACCCGTATCCCCGACCGCCCTCAGTTTCAGGGCAGTCAGCAATCCTTTTTCGTCACAGCCCAGCGCCATTTCCATGCGCACCGGGTGGCGCTTGGGGTGCATCCGGATCGACTCCGTCCGTGACAGTCGCACCATGACCGGTTTCTGCAGGAGATAGGCGAAAAGGGAGGCGTGCCCCTGAACGGTCATATCTTCGCGTCCACCGAAACCGCCTCCGCAGGGCACAAGGGTCACATGAACCTTATCTTCGCCGATGCCGAGCAGGGAGGCCACCTGACCCTGATCGACATAGATGCCCTGGCCCTGGCTGAACAGATGAACTCCCTCCTCTTCGGGCAGTGCCAGCGCTGCTTCGGGTTCCAGAAAGGCATGCTCGATCCGCTGGGTTTCATACACGCCGGAAACGGTGAAGGCCGATCTTTCAAGGGCTTTCGAAATCTCTTCACCCCGTCTTACCACGCAGTTTTCCAGCAGGTTATCCTGGCCGGGATGCACCTTCTGGGAACCGGGTTCCAGCGCCCTGTGCGGGTCTGTGACTGGTTCAAGTACTTCGTACTCCACCCGGATCCGCCTGGCAGCTTCCCGGGCGGTCGCTTCATCCACCGCCACCACTCCTGCGATGACATCGCCGATATAGTGCGTAACCTCACCAGGGGCGATCATCAGCGGCCAGTCGCTCAATATCAACCCCGTGTACCGGTCACCGGGCACGTCAGCCGCGGTGAATACGTGCACGACGCCATCCATGCCCAGGACTTCGGAAGGGTCGATGGCCAGCACACGGGCCCTGGGATGGTCGCTGAAGCGCAAGGCGCCATGCAGCATCCCATCCACTTTCATATCGTTCACAAACAGCCTTTTTCCGATGGCTGTTTCATAGGCATCGTATTTTACCAGCGGGCTGCCGATTCCCCCGTGATCACCGGTCATCAGCACCCTTGTCGCAAGGGGAGGGATTTGGGCCGCTCCCTTTCGCGCCGGAGGTTTCCGCAGGGCACGGAGCGCCATTTCAATGGCGTCGATGATCTTGACAAACCCCGTGCATCGGCAAAGGTTCAGGTTGAGGGCTTTGCGGATCTGTTCCCTGGAGGGATCGGGATTTTCGGAGAAAAGCACCTTCGTCCGCATGATCAGCCCGGGGGAGCAAAACCCGCACTGTACCGCCCCTTTTTCCACAAATGCTTTGGCGATCACATCGCGGATGACGGGCGGGATCCCCTCCATGGTGACGACCTCCGATCCTTCAAGCGATTTCATCTTGCGTGTGCAGGAAAGACGCGCCTTGCCATCGATCTCGACCATGCAGGCCCCGCAGGCAGCCTGACCCGAACAGCCATCCTTCACCGAGGTGATCCCGGCCGTTTCCCGCAGGTAATGGAGCAGGGTTTTCTCCCCGTCGCCGATATACCGGCATATCTTACCGTTCAGTGTAAATGTGATCATGGCATGTCGGGAAACAGAACCGGTCGAAGCAACTCTTCTGTCGACCGGAGATCGGGATCGACGGGGTCGGGCATACCCATCACTGACTGCACGGCGGCAGGGTCTTTCAGCCCGCTGCCTGTCAGCAGGACCACGTTCCGGCTGCCCGGCGAGATTCGCTCTTCACGCAGGTATTTCATCATTCCGGCATAGGCCGCCGCGGCGGCGGGTTCCGAAAAGATACCCGTACCACATGAAAGATGAAGGGAAGCCTGCCGGATCTCCTCATCGGAAACCAGCACACTCTCACCGTGGTATTTTGTGATAAAACCGGCGGTCATACGGTAACATTTCGGCACATCCACCGAAATGGAATCGGCGATGGTGCGGGAGGGTGTGATGGTAAAGGTCTCCTTCGCCAGGTTCATCGCCACATTGCAACTGCCTGCCGATTGAACCGCCACCAGCACCGGCATCCTGTTGATGATGCCCAGGTGCATCAGATCTTCGTACCCGCGGCACACACCGGAAAAGATCACCCCGTCGCCCACCGGGATGAAGATCCGGTCGGGCACTGAATGATCCATCTGGTCGAAGAGTTCGAAGGCCACTGTCTTCTTCCCTTCGATCGTCAGGGGGTTGTATGCGGTATTCCGGTTATAGAACCCGTACTTCGCGGAGATCTGCACGCTGAGGTTGAAAGCGTCGTCGTATGTTCCCTTTACCGGGATCAGACAGGCCCCGTACATCAGGATCTGGGTGAGTTTGGCCAGGGGGGCGGAGGCCGGCACGACGATCACCGCCCGCTGTCCCTGGGAGGCGCAGATGCCGGCCAGAGAAGAACCCGCGTTACCCGTCGAAGCCGCCACCAGAGCAGTGATCCCGTTCTCACGCGCCCACGCCGAAACCAGCGCCGAAGCCCGGTCCTTGAAGGAAAAGGTAGGATTCTGCGAATCATCCTTCAGAAACAGGTGTCCGCCCGTCCGCTCGTCCGCTCGTCCGCTCTTCTCCCCGTCCCGCCCCCCAAAAAACGGGGAGGGGAGTCCCGCCTCATACAAAGGCGTTCCCCCGATCCGCAGCTTTGGCCAGGAATCCAGCCCCCTTAACGGGAGGAGCGGCAGGAACCGCTCCCGTTTCAGTTTCCCGAAAAGATCGCTGCCGGTGGATGACCCCGCGATGCGGGCATAGTCGTACACCGTTTTCAGCACCCCGCGGGGCGGTTCGGCGGTCGTGTTCTTCGCATCGCATGCAGGACAGAGGTAAATGACCCGGTCGCCGGGATACTCTGCCCCGCAATCGCTGCATTTGAAATGGAATTTGTCCGGCATGGCTGGATTATTTCAAACAATTCAACTGACCGCAGAGACGCAGAGACAAAAATAATATCCGCTCAATCTTTGCGTCCTTGCCTCTTCGCGGTTTATTTTATTTCAATAACCCCGTCCGGTCATTGAATTCATGGATCAGTTCATCCCAACGGGCGGGCTGGGCAAAGATCTCCGTCCAGATATTGCGGTCGTCCCACAGCTGGCGAAGATCCTCCACCTCCTTCCCCTGCTGTTCCACCCAGGTGAAATACTTGAGGTTGTGAATCGCCCTACGGTCGGTGTACGTCAGTTCCTTCATGTGCGACGGAGCCGTGCCCAGGAGGCATCGCTCATGGTCGCGGGCTGCCTGCAGTCCCGAATAGGCGCCACGTTCAGCCGTCAGCTCTTCCAGCCGCGATCCGTACATCCCGGCCGAATCGGTGGCAATGGTAATGATGACATCCTCCTTTGTGAATTCGAAATATTTTGCTGCCTTGATGGCCGAAAGGAGGTTCCCGATCCCGGATATGCCGATCACCTTCAGCATTTCCGCCTGTTCGCGGTCGAGTCCGCATGAAACCAGGTAATCCAGCCCGGCAGGTTCGTTGAACAGCCGCAGCAACCGCATGCAGTCTTCGTCGTCGATGGCGGTCACCACGTCGGTGTTGCGGACATTGTGGATCCAGGGTACGTGCTTGTCGCCGATCCCCTCGATGCGATGGCCTCCGAAGCCATTCATCAGAAGGGTGGGACACTGCAATGCTTCCGAAGCAACCACTTTCAGGTGCGGAAATTTCGTGCGCAGGTAATCGCCCGCCGCAATGGTTCCGGCCGACCCGGTTGAAGAGATATAAGCTGCCAGACGGTCTTCTTTACCGGCCACCAGGCCGAAGGTCTCTTCGATGGCATGACCGGTCACTTCGTAATGCCAGCAGGAGTTCCCGAATTCATCAAACTGGTTGAAAATGATGCAGTCCTCCCTTGTACGCCGGATATCCCAGCACTTGTCATAGATCTCCTTGACATTCGACTCGCAACCTGGGGTGGCGATCACCTCCGCACCGATCTCCGCCAGCCAGTTGAAACGTTCGCGGCTCATCTCTTCGGGGAGGATCGCCACCGCGGTCACATCCATCAGGTATGAGTCGAATGCCCCGCCGCGGCAATAGTTGCCCGTGGAGGGCCAGACAGCCTTGTGGTAAGAGGGATCAAACCCGCCGGTGATGATGCGGGGGGCCAGACATCCGTAAGCCGCCCCCACTTTGTGGGCCCCGGTCGGGAACCATTTTCCGGTCATCACCACGATACGGGCATCGATCCCGGTCAGAACCGGCGGAAGCTCAATATAATTTGGCTTCCCGAATAACCCTCCGGTGACCTTCTGCTCATTTTTCCAGGTAATCCGGAAAAGGTTGAGGGGATGCAGGTCCCACAATCCGATATTCCGTAAAAGGTCTTTGATCTTTCCCGGCACCAGCTCCGGGTTCTGCATCTGCGCAAAAGTGGGAAGGATAATTCCTTTCTTCCTGTAGTGATCCACCGCCTTTTGTAAAACCGCCGGGTCCACAATCCTGTCAATGATCTGTAGCATGTTCTGTTCTTCTTTATTTCGAAATTCGGTATTCGATATTCATGATTCCTGATTCAATCCCCTCGCTCCCTGCATCACCACGCTCATTTCCGCAGCAAAACCGAACCGGAACTCCCTGACGCACGGCGTTAAAAATTTTACCTCAACCGGCGCGAAGGTTCCGGCGTCGAAAATGGCCCGTACCTGATCGGTTTCGTAAATGTATTTGTCGTCCTCCCGTGTCAGGGTACGTGTATGGCCTTTCTCCATGTAGATCAGCACCATTTTTTCGGGGAAGCGGCTGAGGTAAAACCCTTGTCCCTCCTGTTTCAGGGTGGCCAGGGAAAGGCATAAACCGGGCTTATCGGCAAAGGGGCGGCCAGCTGTCGGACAGAAGGTGGTGCAATTCCCGCATTCGTTACAAAGGTCGCGGATATTCAGGACCTGGTAAGGCTGATCCACCCTGAAGCAGGTGTCGGGTTCGAATCCCACGGTTCCATCGTCGCGCAAAACCGCTTTCTGCAACCAATAGCTTACCGGTTCGATCGTGTAGCCGAAATTAGCCAGGTTGGGACAAACCGAAACACACACGTTGCAAATCCGGTCGCACTGCAGGCACCGGGATGCTTCCTTCCGAGCGGCGGAATCTCCGGGGGGAAGGTCGACCAGGTCGAAGGTCAGTTCCTTTCCCGCGAAGGTTTCCGGCTGCAGGGCCGAATACTCCCGGATGGCTTTGCGGTGCATCAACTCCTGCATTCCTGTTTCATACCCGATCTCCGGGTACACCGGCTCGTTCAACGAACCGGTTCCGTAACCCAGGTCGTGAAGGATTTCCATCGCCGCCTTCCGCCCGTCGCCAATGGCGTTGATGGCTGTCGAGGCTCCCCGCAACGCATCGCCGCCGATGTACAAGCCCGGCCGGGCGGTCCGGTATTTCCCCGGTTCGGTCCGAAGCAGGGCCGGTTCTATGAAATCGATCGCAAGTTCCTGCCCGATGGCAGGGATCACCGTGTCGCATGCAACCGAAAAGCCGGAATCTGGCACAGCAATGGGCAACGGTCGTTTACCGCTTTCCACTTCGGCCAGGATGTTTTTTTGACAAACGAGGCCCTCCACCCTGCCATCGCGGATGCGGATGCGCATCGGGCTTGCCAGTTCAATGATCCGGATACCCTCCTCCAACACCGCGCGGATTTCTCCGCGGTCGGCCGGCATCCCGGCAATGGTACGTCGGTAAACGATGGTCACACTTCCCTCCTGCCCCACCAGCCGGGCCGCCGTCCGTGCGGCATCCATGGCAGTGTTCCCGCCACCGATGATCACCACATGGCGACCCGTGAGGATGGAGGTTCCCTGCCGGGCGGCAAACAGGAAATCCAGCGGATCGATTACCCCTGCAGCCTCCGTCCCTTCGATGGAAAGTCGCGCCGAACGCTGGGCCCCTGTCGCCAGGAAAACGGCCTTGCATTCCTTCAGAAGACGGTCAAACATTGCTTTATCCACCCCTGTACCCTCATGAAGCCGCACGCCGGAAGCCAGTATCCGTTCCATATCCTGACGGATCGCTTCCGCCGAAAGCCGGAACGGGGGAATGGCCGCCGAAACCATACCTCCCGTCTCTTTCTTCTGCTCGTAGAGATCCACCTCCATCCCTGCCTGCCGGAGAAACCATGCACAGGTCAGCCCGGCCGGTCCCGCCCCCACCACGGCTATTCTTCCCTCCCCAAGCAGGGGAAGCCTGCCTGCCGGACAGGCAGGGGTCGGGGGTGGGGCGTCAGCAGGCGCTGATTTCGCAATGTATCGTTTGATCACCCTGATCTGCACCGGTTCGTCGTAGTTGATCCGGGTGCATTTCTGCTGGCAGGGATGGTCGCAGATCATCCCGGTCACGGAAGGAAACGGATTGGTGCGGAAAACCGTTGCAAAAGCCGCCGCCACGTTTCCTGCGGCTGTATGATGCATGTATTCCGGAATATCCTGGTTCGTGGGACAAGTATCGGTGCACGGGGCATGGATGCAATCAAACCAGGCCAGCTCACGCTCTGTTTTTATCGACGGATCCGTCAGGGAATCGCAACGGTATGCCGGGTTGTGGATTACTTTTCCGGTATAATCGGATAGGTTCTGCAAGGCCGCTGCAGCGGGATTGCCCTGCCTGCCGGCAACCGCCAGTATATAGCCGTCGATGCTCTCCGCCTTCAGGTCAGCAAATGATTTGCGCAGGTTTTCGATATACTGGTGCAGCCTGCCGTATCCCCCCGGTTTGAGAAGGTCGCTGCACACGGTCACCGGTCTTAATCCGCAGGCAATCACTTCGGCGATGTTGAATGCGTCGGCCCCGGCCGAGAAGGAAATATCAAGGTTTTCCCCCCTATCCATGCGCAGCTTGTTTGCCAGCCGGATGCTGACCGGATGAAGGGCCCTTCCGCTCATATACACCATCTTTTCGGAAACCGGCAGACGGTCGGGCGTGTTGAGCGTTTCGAGCGTATTGGTCAGTTTTACCCCGAAATCCCTGTCGCATTCAAGGGCGGCCAGTTGCAGGGAGTCGAGGATCTGTAAGGCGTCCGAATATTTCAGATCATGATCGAAGGCATCATCGGGCACCCTGGTTCGAAAGCCGAGGGTATCGTTCAGCAATCCCCGTAACTCCTCAGGTCCCAGCAACGTCGGATTCAACTTGACCGTCAGGCGGAGGTTTCTCTCCCGGATCAGGTACAACCCGATCTTTTCGATCTCGTCCGGAGGGCAGCCATGCATCGTACTAAGGGTGACATGATCGGAGATACAAGTGGGAATTTCGATCGAATCGATAGACGGGTACATGTGTCGGATGGAAGATTTTGCGCCGGCGAGTTCCCGGGAGCAGTCGAGCATCCGGTCGAAGAACCACTGCACATTATCCTTCCTGATACCCACCAGGTCATATCCTGCACTCATGTTGAAGAGGGTCCCGAGCGGCATGGAGAATCCCATCTCCTTCCGCAGCACATGGATCAATATCCAGGCATGAAGGTACTCGGTGAAGGACTCGCGGATCTTCAGCTCCTGCGACCATTCGCAATTGTATCCTTCATCCCGCATGCTGATGCAGGGTTTGGTGACCTCCAGGTCGTCAAGGGTCTGTATGGTCTTCAATTCAATGAAGCGGGCTCCGCAAAGCCAGGCTGCCACGATATTCATTGCCAGCTGGGTATGGGGGCCGGCGGCTACCCCGACAGGGGTTTCCAGGATCTGTCCGTACCGAGTCAGCCGGAAGGGATCACCCGGTTTCGGGCGAAAGAAAAGGCTTCCCGGAATTCCCATGAAGTGGCGGGCCCGAATCCCGCTCAGGGTGAGCCGCAGCAGTTCAGGCAATGGCAACGGGCGAAATTTATCCGACATCTTTCTTCCTTTTTCCCGGTGGGCAATGCTCCAAAATTAGCTATTCTCGCCGAGAATTCGATTATCTTTGCTCATGGGTGGTGAAATGGCAACCGGTATGGAAAAAACGGAAGAATATTTAAATGCAGCATTTGCCGAGGCATTCAACTCGGTCAGGAACAACATTGGAGGACCTTTCGGAGCGGTGGTGGTGAAGGAGGGAAAGATCGTCGGACGGGGCGGCAACCGTGTGAGTTCGCAGAATGACCCCACCGCCCATGCCGAGATCATGGCCATTCGTGATGCCTGCCGGGAGCTGGGAACCTTCGATCTCGGCGGGGCTGTGATCTATGCCACCTGCGAACCGTGCCCGATGTGCTTTTCAGCCATTTACTGGGCAAACCTCGGGGCAGTGGTATATTGCTCCACCCGTTATGACGCGGAATCGATCGGTTTCCGCGACAACCACATCTATGAGGAACTGGACCGGCCGGCCGGTCAGCGGATCACCCGTTTTGAGAAGGTGGAACACCCCCTCGCCGCCCCTCTTTTTGCCGAATGGCGGATGAAAAACGATAAAATTCCCTACTGACACCCCACCCCGGCCTTCGCCACCCCTCCCCGAACGGGGAGGGACACCCCACCCCGGCCTTCGGCCACCCCTCCCCGAACGGGGAGGGATATATCGTCGATTATTTCATCCAGGGCGGTTTCGGCGGGGTCTTGGGTTTTTTCGGTTCCTTGGGCGTTTTTGGCTTCTTTGGCTCTTTAGGTTCCTTTACTTTTTTTGCTTTCTTTAATTTCCCGGGAACCGGAGGATGTCTCGGCTTCTGCAATTCACACCCGGGAGCGCAGTGACCCACGGCCGCCACCGGGACCGGCGACAGCGCCATAATAATCAGAAAAGTGAACAGGTAACTGATCTTTTTCATAGTTGCAGCAATGGATGGTTAAAGATACGACATCCTGAAGGCAAGCGGTGATAAAAGTTTTAAATCCCCATGACCCTCAAAAAGCAGTGAGGCTGGATGAAATGGTAAAATGCAACTCTTACGTCATCCTTATTCTGTGGATGCCGGATCAACCGGACAACCCGCTAAGGTTGAAGGATCAACTTCTTCGTATAGGCTTTCTCCCCGTCAGTCACCCTTACGAAATACAATCCGGCCGGATTGCCTGAAAGGGTGAATTTCCCGGGAATATGACCCGTTAATTGGCCGGTTGTGATCACCTCCCCACGACTACCGTAAACTACAACCTGCGCATCACGCGTCAACCCGCCATCCCGGACCTCCACCGTAAAATCTCCCGTGGTCGGGTTCGGGAATACCCGGCAGAAGCTGCTTGTGGCCGGTTCGTGAGTGAATGGGACCGAACTGACGATCGACGCAGGAGCCAGGGGGGGCGGCAGGGACGTACAATATTCGCCGGCAGTGGTGATCCAGGCATGCAAATATCCTCCCGTCTGGACCGATGTTCCCGGGAGGAAAAAAATATTCTGCCCCGCGATCATCAGTGCCTCACCCCCGTTTTGTACCACAAACGTGCTTCCCCCGCCTGCCACGGTGATTGTCTGCGAGGCGTTGTAACAGTTGGAAGTGCCTCCGGGAATGGTCACATTCTGGAGGGTCAGGTTTTGCGGAACGGCAGGCACGGTAACGGTAACGGGATCCGAACCGGAACAGCCCAGGTTATCGGTCACGGTCACCGTATAGTTCGTGGTCGCAGTGGGTGAAGCAACCGGGTTTGCAATGTTCGGGTTGCTCAATGTGCCCGAAGGCGACCAAAGCCAGGTGTAGGGAGCCGTGCCTCCTGTCGCGGTACCGTTCAACTGCACCGAATTGAAAACCATTTGCACATCGGGTCCGGCGTTGACGATCAGAGCCCCTGCTTTCACCGTAATATTTGAATTGGTGTACTGCGACGCAATGATCGTTCCCAGCGGGTCGGAATATTCGCAGGCACCGGAGGACTGGGTGTCCCAGGTCTGTGTCGAAGATATTCCGGCATTGGCCCTGAAACGGTACTGGACCAGTGTGCCTGAGCCGATGTTGCACGGGGTGGTGGAAGCCCAGGAGAAGATCACCCGGTTGGCATACCGGTTGATCACGAGAAAACCTCCCGAGAGACCGGCATTCACGGTATGATACCCTTCGAAAGTCATCTTCGTCGTGTCGAAGATCAGCATCAGCGAGATGCTGCCGACATTCAGGCAGTTGTTAACACTGACCGGGATGTTCAGGTTGCCGGTGCACGAGTTGGACACAGAACCGGCCGTGGTGGTGATCAGGTCCTGTGTGACCGTCAGGCTGGCGGCTGCCGAAGTATCGGTGGGAGGGCAGGTGCCGGAGACCACGCAATGGTACTTGTAGCCGTTCATGCCGGTAGCGGCCGGGTTGACAGTGAGGGTGGCGGTGGTCACCCCCGAATAGGGCGACCCATTGTTCAGGTTGGTCCATATCGTACCGCCATTGGTGCTCACCTGCCACCGATACGACAGGCCCGTACCATTGGCTGCCACGGTGAAGGTGGTACTCCCCAGTCCATAGATCGTCCTGTTGACAGGATCGCTGGTCACTGCCGGGGGAGCGTTGACTGTGGCACTTCCGTTGTTCCAGGTAGAAAAGATCACCAGCCCGTTGGCATCGACATATTCGCAGTTGCCAGGGGTTCCGGTATCCCACGTAAAATTAGCGGATCCGGGGATTCCGTTGAATTTCAGCTCCACCAGTGTGTTCCCGTTCGGGACCGTGATCGCGGCAACGTCCGACCAGGTCAGGTAAACCTTTCCGCCCGAGGCGTTGGCGATAAAATTTCCGGCTGTTACATTGGCATGAAGATTCTGGTATCCGGTATAGGTGAACAAGGATGTGTTGTAATTGATTGTCAATGAGAATGAACCGACCCCGATGAAATCGGTCACGGTGATCGGGATCACGGTCTGCCCGGGGCAAACCGTTGCTGTTCCGCAAGTGGTAATGATGTTGGGTAGCACCGTCAGGATCCCGGGATCGGAAAAGACCACCGGAGTGCATGTGCCAGAAACCCGGCACCTGTACTGGTACCCGCTGAGCGCCAGCTGGGCTCCGGTAATGGTCAGTGTGGCCGTCGAGACCCCGGAATAGTATCCGCCGTTTGACAGGTTATTAAAGGTATTTCCGTTATCCGTGCTGTACTGCCACAGGTACGACAACCCCTGTCCTGTAGCCGCGATCCCAAAGGTGGTATTCTGTCCTTTGGCAATGGTACGGTTTACGGGGTTCGAGGTGACGGTCGGAACTCCATAAATGGTCTCATTGCCGTTGGTCCATACTGAGGTAAGAAGTACTCCGTTGATATCGCTGTACTCGCAATAACCCTCATCGGTGGTAAACCAGGTCAGTGGACTGCTTCCGGTCACGCCGGTAAACTGCAGGATGATGATCGTGCCATCACCGATGGTGGCAGCGGCTGCATTCGACCAGGTCATGTAAACCTTCCCTCCGGTATTATTGATCACGAAATTGCCTCCGGACAACGCCCCGTTGAGGCTGGTCCAACCCGTATAGGTCAGGCATGATGGATTGTAGGAAAAGGTCAGCGAGAAAGCGGCAACACCGGTGAAATTGGTCACCGTGACCGGGATGTTGATCGCCCCCGGGCACAAACTGGCAGTCGGCAGAATGGTGGTAACCGGGTTGATCACGGTCAGGGTCACTTCGTTCGTATTGGTCACGGGCGGACAGGTGCCGGTGAGCCGGCAACGGTATTTATACCCGTTCATCGGCAGGGTTGCCCCGTAAATATACAGGGTGGCTCCCGTCACGCCGCTGTAGGTGCTGTTGTTCGACAGGTCATACCAGTTGGTTCCCCCGTTGGGGCTGTACTGCCAGAGGTAGGTAATACCTGTGGCAGTAGCGCCCGTATGAAAGGTGGTATTCCCACCGACAAGTACCGAGGTGTTAACGGGTTGGGTGCTGATCAACGGGGGCTGCTGAATGGTCGCAGTTCCGTTGGTGAAGGTGGATGCCAGCACCACGCCATTCACGTCGGTATACTCGCAATTGCCTGGCGTTTGCGTATCCCAGGCAAGGGTGGTGGTGGAGGGTACCGCGCTGAACCGGAATTCGACAAGCGTCGCGGTGCCCGGGCTGGCTCCGGCTCCATTGGCCCAGGTGAAGATCACCCGGTTTCCCGAAGAGCTGATCACCAGCAACCCCCCTGTCAGCGATCCGTTCACGTTCTGGTAGCCCAGGTAGTCGAGCTTGGAGCTGTCGAATGTCAGAACCAGGGAGATGGCGCCGACCCCGTTGCAATTGGCAACAGTGACGGGGACCACGATGTTGCCGGGACAGCTGGTGACTGTCCCGGCCGTGGTGCCGATCTGCGCCCGGATGACTCCGGCACCCATCACCATCACCAACAGGGGTAGTATTTTTAATATCATAGTCTTCATAACGCTAGATTATTAATGAGATACCACTACCTTGACGATGTCGGTCCGGCTCGATCCGCTGGTTATCTGTTCTGACTTTAAAAGATATAGACCTGATTGAATGGCTGCAGTAGAGATGTTCAAACGGTGATTCCCGACGGGGAAATCTTTGTCCGTCAGCGTAATGACGGTATTTCCCGTAAGATCGACCAGGGTAAGCCGGACCTTGGCGCCGGCGGTCAGGGTAAAGGTGACTGTGGCCGATTCGCGGGCCGGGTTGGGAGATACCGTCAACCCCGAAAGGTTGGCTCCTGCACCTGTGCCGGTCAGCGTGGTGTTGATCAGCGGGATGGAGATCACCGTAGGATTGGGGGTGGCAGAGGCGTCGGAAAACTCGCTGTCTTCAAACAGATCCAGCGCGATGGCCGAAGTCATGGAAGTGAGGTCCTTGGCCTTCAGGGTCAGAATAACGACAACCTCATCATCACCGATGTTCAGTGCATTCATATCGCACCATCCCATCCGGAACAGGCCATCGAGGGCCGACCAGCTAAAGCCGGTCGCGCCGTTGGCCAGCCGGGCTCCGGTCACTTCGAGGTACTCAACGGGATAATAGAACCCCAGCGAGATGGCACCCACTTCGGCGGCCGACTGCAGCCTCACGGGCAGCTCGAATTCGGCCCCGGACTCGACAAGCACCGAGCCTTCATGGATCAACCCGACCGATCCGGCGCTCTTTGAGGGGGTGAACGACGCGTTGACATCGCCGAAACACAGCATCTGGATGTTGTTGGTCACGTTGCTTCCGCTGATGATGAGCGTATCGTTGTCATAGAGATAATCGCCTGCCGGGAAAGTCGGGATCAGGTAGGTATACCGTTTCATGACAAACATGGCGTCGGTACCGTTTACGGTATGGCTCGAGTTTACATCGGCGGCGGCCAGGTTGAATCCCGACAAGGGAGCGATCATGGCAAAATGGTTCAGGATCGCAAGGGCATCGGTCGAGTTACAGGGCTGCCAGGGCGGTGTCGGGGATACCGGGGTAATATTCAGTTTGTAATTGCCCGAAGCCACCGACGGAAAAGCATAAATCCCGGATGTGTTCGTGTTCGTGGTCGCCACCGTCGTGTTGCCGAAGGTCTTGATGACCATCGCAGCGTTCTTCATCGGGGAGGCCGCCAGGTTGGCATATTTCACGGTCCCTGACATGACAGTTGTTGCCGGGGAGAGGGAAGGAACCTGGGCAAACGGGGTGAAATATACCCTGCCCTTGGCGCTGTTATCCGATTTGTCGTAAATGTGCTGGGCCACTATCGCAGAATCGCCGGTATTCCAGAAATTGTAGGCCGCGTTGATGTTCGAGGTGGAGTTGTTGTACAACTCATGCCCGCCGTTGTAATAGAAATTACAGGTATAGGCATCGGTATTGCCAATGGTGGCAGTCGCCGAATTGTCGAAATAAATACCGGTATTGGTGTTGTTGATAAAATCGGAATTCCGGATGGTGAGGTTGGAGTTGCCCCCGATCAATAATCCGTCTCCGGTCGACTGCGTGAACGTGCAATGCTCGATGGTGGGCTGTCCCGAGTTGTAAGCCCGCAGGTTGTAAAGGTTCCCTTTTTCCACCCGGCAGTACTTCATAAGTGAGGTGCCACTCCAATTGTCGTTATTGTCGGTGAAATAGATCCCATCCCAACCGCCGGCCAGATTGTTGTAAGGTTTGAAGGTGATGATACTGTCCGCTTTGCCTTCGGCCCAGAGGTCGCCGCCATAGGAGTTCGACGGATACCCGAGCTGGATGCCCACGCCGGGATCGAAACACAGGGTGACCCCCGGTTGTACCGTCAACCTCGCATGATTGGCATACCACACCATCACAATGTCGCCCAGCACGTGATACGGGGCGTTGTCGAAATACACGGTCCGATTCACTGCATCATACTCGCCCCCCGACATAGCGATGTAATTCGGAGTGTTCGAGGAGTAAGTGTTGTTCTTCAGGTAGGCGTTGCACTGCCAGTTGTTGAACTTCAGCGGATAACCCGCGTTCTGGGTAAAGGTGCAGTTCTGGATCGAAGGGCTGGAGGAACTCACCGTCATCCCGTGGGAGGCTGAATTCCGGATGGTGCAGTTGGCCATGGCAGGCTGCGTCGATCCGACACAGTTAATATTGTACGTGGATCCTTTCTCGACAATGCAATACTTCATCGAAGAGGTTCCGCTCCAGTTGTCGTTGTTGTCGGTGAAGTAGATCCCGTTCCATCCCCCGACTGCATTATTGAATGGTTTAAAGGTGATGAGGCTGTCGGCCTTCCCTTCCGCCCACAGGTCGCCGCCATAGGAACTTGTGGTTGACCCCAGGACGACCCCGATCCCCGGGTCGAAGTTCAGCGTCACCCCTGGCTGCACGGTCAGCCGGCTGTGCCAGCCATACTGCTCCATCTTGATATCGCCCAGGACATGATAGGGCACATTGTCGAAACGCAGCGTACGGTTGGCATCGTATGATCCGCCCGATAACGCAATATAATTCATCCCATTGGTAGTGTATGAATTATTCCGAAGGTAGGGATCGCAGGACCAGTCGTTGAATTTCAACGGATAGGTGGCATTGGAGTATATGGCACAGTTTGTTATCGAAGGATTTGACTGGTACAGCATGATCCCGTTTCCCGCCGAAATATGAACATTGCAATTGCTCATCGTGGGTTGTGAGGATCCTTCAATCAGGATATTCTGAGCATTGCCATGTCGGATATTGCAGTATTCCATCGTGGAAACACCCCCATAGTTATCGTTACAGGAGGTAAAATAAATACCCTCCCAGCCTCCTGCGGTTGTGTTGTAGGCCCGGAAAGTGATCCGGCTTGTGGAGGTTCCCACGGCATACAACTCCCCTCCATAACTCCCGCAGACTCCCAACTGCAGCTTGGTTCCGGGAGCAAACGCCATCGACACACCGGGGCTCACGGTTAGGCGGCAGGTACCTGCGTAATACGCCATCACGATATTACTAAGAACATAATAGGGTACTCCGTCGTAATTGTAGGTACGGTTGAAGGAATAATCCCCCCCTGAGAGGGCGATGTAGTTGATCGTGTTCCCGGTAAACGTGTTCCCGGTATGGGTGGGGTTGGCTTCCGGATTCATGAAGTACAACGGATACCTGCCGTTGGTCAGGAACTGGCAGTTGGTGATGTTGCCGGTGGCGTTGGCATACCTTGCTCCGTCGGTCAGCGAGTTCCGGATGATCGAATGGTTGATCAGGTTGGGCTGGGCGGTATTCACCGAATAGTAGTTATAGTCGTTCCCCTTCTCGATCACGCAGTAGTCCATCTGGGTGTTGCCGCCCCAGTTGTCGCTCTGGTCGGTAAAATAAATTCCGTTCCAGCCCCCTGAAAGACCGTTGTGGGATGTGAAGGTGATCAGGCTGTCGGGAGTCCCGATCGCATACATCTCCCCTCCGTAAGATCCACCGTACCCAACTTGCAATTGGGTGCCGGGCAGGAATTTAAGCGTGTTGCCGGGCTCGATCGTAAGCCTGGCTGCCCCCGCAAACTGGGCCAGGTTTATTGTTCCCAGTAGAATATAATCATAGGTGATGGCATTCCACCGCTGATTCGAGGACATGTCGCCGCCATCGATGCAGAGTCCGTTATAGGTATTGGCCGTCATGACCGGTGAACCGTTCGGCTGATAAAAGGTATAATTGGGTCCCGGGAACCTGATCGCATACAGGTTATTGTTGATGGTGGTGGTTCCGCTGCTGAAATTGGGCACCGAAGAAGTGGAAGAGTAATAAAACCCGGCGCCAGTATTGTACGAAACTGAGCTGCTGACCAGTGTCGGGTTTGAATTGTAAAGGTATATCCCGTTGCCGTTATTGCTTTTGACCACCGAATTCTGGATGTTCAGATGGGCTGTTTCCATTCTTATTCCGGTCCCGTCGCACCAGCGGATGCTGCATCGCGAAAGCAGGGGTTCACTCGTATTCTGGCAAAAAAGATTGGCGTCGTTGCTGCCGAATCCCGCACCGGCGATCACCGTATAATAAAACTGCGACGATACACCGTTGTCGCTGGCATCGCTGAAATAGATTCCGTCCCATTTCCCCGTTTCATTGGTGTAATACATGAATTTTACCGAGTCCACAACAGTTCCGTTGCAGATGACACTCGCCTGGTCAACGGTCATCCCGGTCCCGGCCAGGAACAATATGGTCGCCCCCGCCTGGAAGGTATGGGTACCCGCAGTGAATGAAATGTCAGAGGTAGCCCAGTAAGGACTTAACGCTTTTGTGAAAATGGTGGTGCCGTTAAGGTTGCCCGACAGCTGTGTCCCCGGTGTGGTCAGGGTCATATCGTGCAGGGTGGAGTTAAAAGTCGTCGATCCGGTCAGGATCACGGCATACTGCAGGTATTGTTTGTTGGTTTGATTGACCAGGATCGGCGATGAGGCGGTCAGGGCCGACCAGTCGCTCCAGATGCCGTCGGCGCCGGCGGTCCTGTACCTCACCTGTAAATTGGCCGGTGCAGTCCAGGTTTTATTGAATTTAAGCGAGTCGATCGTCCGCTCGGATCCGAGTTCGTAATAAGGGTTGGAAACAAACACCCCGTGGCCGATATAATTTGCGGTCAGGACCATGTTGGCATACCGGCAGTTGATGATCGGTGTGCCGGAGAGATTGAGCCCCCCGGTGTAATAGACCTGGCCATTGCCTGTGAATGCGGCACCGTCCTTGGTATAATCGTACATCACGTTGGCCGAAGTGTTCCATACCAGCGGCGAACCTTCCGCGTTGGTATAATAGACCGTGTTGCTGAGGGTAGCCCCAACCGCGCCGGCCATCACGGAGATCACCCCGTTGGTGACAGCGGCGGAGTGATTGCTGACCGCCACCGGCAACGCGGTGCCGGTGGACCAGGCACCGGTCGATCCGCTCACTCCCGGGGTGGCATAATACACGGTACTGGCCTTAACGCCGGCATTGTCATACCCGCCGAGAACGAACAGCTTTCCGTTGTAGGTCACCGCGGCATGACGGTTGCGTGTAGCCGGGAGACTGGTACCTGCTGACCACGCGGTCAGGGTGTTCATGGCTGTCACCTTGGTATAGTATACGGATGAAATGGCAGTGTTTTCGGTCATGGAACTGGTACCGCCGATCAAATAGATATATCCCATGCAATAGGTGGCTGTATGCCCCCAAAGAGCGACCGGAAGTGTCACGGCCGAGGTTTGCCAGGCTCCGATGGTCCCGTCGGTATTGATGGAAGCGTAGTATATGGTATTGTAAACCTGCGATCCGTCGCGCCCCCCCATTACATAGATGGTGTTGGTCCCGATCACCACAGCCGGATCACGCAGCGCCACCGGAAGCGGGTTCAGGGCCGTCCAGTTGCCGATCCCGCCTGAGGAGATCGAGGCGTAATAGACGGTGTTCACATAGTTCAGGTTGTTGTACCCGCCGACCACATAGGCATATCTGTCGTTCCAGGAAACAGCCCGGTGACCGGTCAGGGTCTGCGGAAGTACCGTGGTGGTAAGCCAGGAGCCGACATCACTGGCCGCAAACTGGAGGTAAACATTGTCGCTGTTCACGATCACATTGTTCAACACGCCCTTGTTGAAATCGGCATTGAGGGTTTGTGTGAAGCTTACCTCAGCCAGGATCGGCTGTAAACCGAAAACAAGGCTGAATACGCCCAGGAGCAGAAGCCTGCCCGGAATCCCTCCCGGACTCAGATGGTGCAGATTTTTCATAACGACTGTTTTTGATAAAATTGTGTTTGGTTATTATTGGTTTGAATTGATAATAACAGAGGTGTTATCAGTACTTTATCGATCTTCCCAAGGACAGGCCAAAATCAGATTTTGAAACGGTAAATATATGAAATATTATACAACACATCAAGATTTTTTAAAAAACTCATCCGGATATCATGTGATACCTTAACTCTATCAAACAATGTTAGGGCAAATGAACGTGGTTGACTATCACTTTCCGGAAAGGGTTGCACCGCCTTTCCGGCCCGGTCGGACCGACCCGCGGAGAAGGCAGGAGCGCAACGGCCCGCGGAACTACCTGGAGAGAATGATGACGCGGCTGAAAACGACCTTTCCGCCGCTCTCCAGGATCATCAGGTACCGGCCCTCAGGAAGTGATGAGGTATTCAGGGAATGGGTCATTTTCGCTTCACCGGTGAAGATATCCTTCCCAAGAACGGGGGCGCCATCGATTCCCGTGATCCGGACCGACAACGGCTTGTCAAAACCCTCCGGAAGGTCGATGGAAACCAGGTTGGCGAAGGGGTTCGGATAGACTTTAAAACCCGGAGTTCCTGTACCGGTGATGGCCGACGCGGCCAGGATGGAAAAATCGCCGTCGCTGATATCGAATACCGCGGCGTTTGCCGTGGTGGCATTGATAGCTGCCGCAACGCGGACGCGGTAGTTATTCCCGGGCACCAGGCTGGGGGAATTGGGAATGACCCAGTTGAAAAATCCCGAGGAGGGCACGGAAGGTGCGATCAGCGAATGAAAGACCCCTCCCTTCCACAGCTCCAGCCTTACGTTCCCGCACAGGTCGTCGGTCCATGTGACCGGATGGACCGTCCCTTTCGCCCAACTCTCTCCCCCGTTGGGAGATGTCACGGTGATGCTGCCCCGGGTGATGGAAAAGAAACCGTCGCTGAAGTCATAGCCGGAAGCGGTTCCGGAACTGGTCAGCAGTGATACCTTTACCTTGAACATGTTCCCTGGAAGGATGGTCCACGGCGGGATCCAGGTGAAACTGCCCTGGCCCGGGGGCGCCTGGCTGCATAGGGTCATGTAAAAGAGGTTGTTGCGGTACAGTTCGATCCTGACCGGGGCCGTGATCGTCGCCGGTGTGACCCACTCGATCAGGGCCGGACAACCGATGATCCAGTTCTCCCCGCCGTTGGGATTGACTACGGTGACAATTCCCGTATTTTGCCCGGGCGATATAGTGAAGTTGTTGTCGCTGAAATCGAAAACCGGCAGGCTACCGGTCAGGCTGGAAACTTTTACTTTGTAGGTATTTCCCGGGATCACCGTGTAGGGAGGGGTCCAGGAATAAGCGCTCTGCCCGGCCGGTACCTGATTGCAGATCGTCAGGTAATAAAGACCGTTCCGGTAGAGCTCGATCTTCACCGGGAACATACTGGTAGCCGGAGTGATCCACTGGATCTGATTCGGGCATCCCGTAAGCCAGTTCTCTCCCCCGTTGGGGGTGATGACCATCATCGAATTCTGGCCGGATGCCATAAAAGCAGCTATCCCCAGAAAAAGCGTAAGAACGATCTGTTTCATCGCTTTCATTTTCCACAAAGATACTTTACAGATTATTCGCTGTCAAGAACTTTCCCTCATTTTTTCTACCTTTGTCCCTTATGCAAGATGATCACAGAAGGAAAAAGAACTTTGTAAAGTTGCCCGGGTACCCGGGCGGCATTAAAGCTTACCGCGAATTCATCGCGTCTAACCTGGTGTATCCTCCGAAAGCCCTGACGGATGGCGTGGAAGGGCCCGTGGTGGTGGAATACGACATCCTCGACACGGGAGAGATCGTGCATCCGAGAATACTGAAAGGGATCGGCAGTGGTTGCGATGAAGAGGCACTGCGGCTGGTCGGCCTCCTGAGGTATGAAAAAGTGAAGAACCGCGGACTGCGGGTGAAAACGACCACCAAGACCACCATCCGCTTCAAACTTCCCCCGGGCCTCCGGATCAGCTATTCATCGCCCGAAAAGCCCATACCACCCGAAAAACCCGGCCCGAAACCCTCCGGTAACCACTATGAATACACAATAACCTTCTGACCCCGACACCCACGTACGGGCGCATTGCAATGCGTCCCTACCACTCACCGGAGGCGCCATGTGTGGCGCCTCTAGTACGGACGCATTGCAATGCGTCCCTACCTAATATTCAACGTCCCCTCCACCGTCAGGAACTTCAAACTCCCCACCGTCAGCGTGGCCCCTGCTCCGATCGTCAGGTCATGGCATGCGGCTGGCCCGTTTGAAATGGCCGGCATAAATGGAGTTCCTGCCGGAATGATCACCTGGTTGGAAGCGCCGGGAATGCCGGTGATGGAAGGATGGCCTGGGAGCCCCCAGTTGGCCGGGTTGTGCCAGTTCCCGTCGGCCACCCCATGCCAGACCCAGGTCAGTCCCGCGGCGCCGAAAAGGATATTCCCCGGGGCGGTGAACCGGGCGGATACCAGGTGGGTCGACGGATCATAGGATACCGAGGAGGCTGATCCGCGCAACAGATGGAGGGGATCCTCCGAAAAAAAGGCCACGAGCCCCGTATCGGAAATGTATCCGGCCGATAAAACCGTGTCAAGCACCATCCAGGCCGCGTCCATCTTTCGGCTGCAACGCAGGACATACTGGTTGCCGTACAGGAGACTGTCGCCCGACTGGATGAAGGCCGAAGCAAAACCTCCCGTCAGTTTCCGGGAAAGTAAGTTGATCCGTCCGTTCCCCTTCACCGGTGAAGCCATGCCGGCCGTATCCGCCCCGATGGTTTGCAACGCCCCGGTTTGCGAGCAAAAGACCAGGTCGGTCCACCCTCCTGCCCCGATCCGGACCAGGGGTGCACCCGTTCCGGCTCCCGGTGGAAAAAGGACAGGCGGGGCCGTCGTGTACGGAACCAGCGCCGAAAGGAAAAGGGCGGAGGTACCGCCATTCTTCTGCACCAGCATCTTCGAATAACGCCGGAAACTTCCGGCGATGGCCATGCTGTCGGTTTCGTGAGCATAGGCTGAAGCACCTCCCGATGCCGTGACACGGGCCAGCAGGGTGACATTATTCCGCGCGTAAAGGCCACGGCCATTCACAAAATCGGGTATGAAGGCGCCGGTGGCTGAGGTGGCTGCACTTCCCAGGAGTCCGTTACCGTGTAACTGAAAGGTGAAATTGGCCGATGAGGCGGTGGTGATGAAATCTCCCAGCAGAAAATAACTGTTACGGACAAAAAGGCACTTGCGGACGATGTTGGCACCCTGGTAAGAGGTCCGGACCTCACCGTAATCCAGCACCGGCGTATCGAACGCATGTTCGATATAAGCCGTGTTGGTCGAAGTGCTCACCATCTCGCCGGTCGGAGGCAGCGGTCCGGCCCCGTTAACGAGCACCAGGCTGTGGTCGGTGGCTTTGTTCGTCAGGCCCGCCTGCGAAGCACCGGGATAACCCGGATCCACGGTCATCAGCTCACCAAAAGCGGCCAGGGTGAATGAGGAAGCATCACCCTGGTGATGTGACTTGGCGCCGGTCAGGGCGATCCCGTGCTTGCCGATGAAGTGCATATACACGGCCGCCGGGTTCCATGCAGACCGGAACACCAGGCTGCCGGCGGCCGGCAACGCCTGGAACAGGCTGTCGGTAACCGGTCCGTGCGGTGTGGCCGTGGCGATATACTGGGCCCGGAAGGCCGGGTCATCGGGGGTGTAGACGGGGATGGACGGATTGAACTGCTGCTTGCCCGAAAGCGATGCGATGACACTGCCAAAGCCCATCGAGGAGTCATGGATCGGAGGAAAGCTGCCGTCGGGCATCCGGATCTTGTTGAGCCAGTCGTACAGCCGGTCGTACCGGGTGTCGAACCAGGGATTTCGAAGCGAACGGGTCGTGTTGTTAAAGGTGACGGGAAAAAAGGCGTCGGGCAAAAAGTTACCCATGGCCCGCAGGAAGGCGAAGGCGTTCTCGAAGCCATACTTGAAATAGTTGGGTCCCTCGGCATATCCCGCCATGGTGTCGGGCTCCGAAACCCTGGGATAGATGCCGTTCTCCATCCACAAGGTGTTGTCGAGGTTGTACAACCCGGCGTTGATCCAGTTCTGCGGCTGGTAGTTGACATCGGGGCTGGTATGATCGTTGAAAACGACGGCTGCCAGCCCGAGCGCCGACGCTGTCATGATGCTGTGGTTATTGAACTGGTAGGTGAAAAATTTCAGGTTCAGGATGGTGTACGATGCCATCGCCTTCTGGTAAAGGTTGGCTGAAAAGGTGATCAGATTCGTTTTCCCTGCCGCCAGTAACGGTGAGGCAACCCCTGCTCCCTTCAGCAGATCGTAGGCCGTAAGATAGGCGATCAGTTCTTTTGACCTTTGTTGCCAGGGATTATAGAAAGTCCAGGAAGTGCCTGTCTCCACATTCGTATTGATGGCATCGAGCAGTCCGGTCACCTTTGCAAGCAGGGAATCCCGCTGGCCGGAAGTGAGCGGCACGACCGAACCGCCTTCGAATCCGCGGTCCATCAGGATGACAAATGCAGCTTCCCGGGCCATTTGCGACCGGGTCCTGCGGTCGTCGTCGGAGGCATTTCCTGAAGGGATGGCCGCGTTGGCATTTGCCCAGACCGAACTGTACAACGCAAGGTATTCGGGGACGGAAAGGGAGGCCCTGACAGCGGCGACTGACAGGCTGTCCATCAGCGTCCGGGGAAACGATGGATCCAGTCCCGCCGGGGTCCACGCTCCCTGCGAGAATCCACAGATCACCCCCATCAGGAGGAGATACCCGGCCATGATCGACTTTTGAATCACCCTCATTTCTCTGCGTCTCTGCGTCTCTGCGATTATTTTTGTCTTATGAATCACCCTCATCCCTCTGCGTCTCTGCGTCTCTGCGGTTATTTTTGTCTTTTGAATCACCCTCATCCCTCTGCGTCTCTGTGCCCCTGCCTGCCGGTTTACCTGCCAAAGTCATGGCAGGCACGTCCGCGTTTAAATTTACATGTTTTTTGTATAACCCACGCTCATATTCCTTCCGGGGCACTGCATACCAAAATGAAAGATCGGTCGTTACAACAGAAAGACCTTTCCCCATGAAAAATGCGCATCTTATCATCCTCCTCATACTCCTGGCCGCTCCCTTCACGGCGGCAGCCCAGTTCCCCATTTCCATCAAGCAGGTATTGCCGCCGACCACCACCGGGCTGAGCGAAAAAGAGGCGGCCGACGGGATCCGGGAAGCCCTGATCAGGGGTACGGGCGAAAGCGTGAAGATCGTTTCGCAACTGGATGGCTACCTCGGTAATGTGGAAATCAGGATCCCCTTTCCACCGCAGGCCAAAGAGATCGAGACCAAACTGAGGGCGGTGGGCCTCGGAACCCAGGTCGATAACGTCGTGACCTCGATCAACCGGGCCGCCGAGGATGCAGCGAAAAGCGCTGCAGGGGTCTTCACGGAGGCCATCCGGGGAATGAGCATCAGCGATGCCCTGGGCATTGTGCGCGGCGGGGATAACGCCGCCACCCGGTACCTGCAGAACACCACCACGGCCGATCTGACCACGAGGTTCACCCCGGTCGTTAAAGCATCCCTTGACCGTGTGGATGCCACCCGGCTCTGGAGCGATGTGATCCGGCAATACAACCAGATCCCCTTCGTGAAAAAGCAAAACCCCGATCTGACATCCTACGTGACGGAAAAGGCGATCGCGGGGCTTTTCGTCATGGTAGCCAAAGAGGAAGCGAAGATCCGCAAAGATCCCGCCGCCCGGGTCACGGAACTGCTGAAGAAGGTATTCGGCATCAGTAACCGCTAAGATCCCACTTCCGTTTCTGCCTTACAGGTTTTTCCTTAGGCTGTTCATGGCTTTTTGAACCACATGTACCAGGTGATGCTGTACATGCCGGGGGTTTTCTTTCCCTCCATCTCGTCAGCCTCCCCTTTTGTTTTCGGACTCGGGACCATGACGTCCTGGCCAGGCTCCCAGTTGGCCGGGATAAGGACATTATTCCTTTCCGCGGTTTGCATGGCGATCAGTGTCCGTTTGATCTCATCCAGGTTCCTGCCCACATTCATCGGGTAAAAATAGATTCCCTGGATTTTATCATCCGGACTGATGATGAACACGCCCCGGATATCTTTTGAGGGGTTCGAACCAGGGTGGATCATCCCGTATTTCCCGGAGATCTCGAGATTCTTATCCGAGATCAGGGGAAAGCGGATCTTCGCGGTGGGACGGTCCTTGTAATTCACCGATTCCAGCGACCGGGTCCACTCAATATGGCTGGAAACCGCATCGGTGGAAATTACGAACAACCGGGCATTCAGCTTGTTAAAATCATCCTGCATGGCCGCCAGCTCGAGCAATTCGGAACTGCAGACCGCGGTAAAATCGGCAGGGTGACTGAAGAGAATCGTCCATTTTGAATTGTTGTCATCCGGAAAGCGGATGGTTCCCTGGGTGGACTCGGCGGTAAATGCCGGAGCCCGCTCCCCGATCATCGGGATTCTCGGTTCCGGGCTCTGCTGGCCCAGCGTGTGCACTCCTGCAAGGCAGAAAAGGAGTATGGCGATATGAATTTTCATAATTTTATTTAGATTGATTCCGGACAAAGGTAATGCATTTAAGGCATTCCGGTACCTTTTATTTGTGTCATATCTGCCAGACAACATCCCTTCTCCGTCGATACCTGATGAGCGGCCATTTCCTGAATAATTATTGTTTAATTAATCTAAATAAATTATTTTTGCCGGCACGGAAACATAAAATTTCATCCATGAAAAGAACATTATACTGCATCATCGGTCTGATTTTCGGATTCCTCAACACCACCCTCGGTCAGCCGGGTTCCCCCGACATCTCCTTCGGCACGGGGGGTAAGGTGCTCACTGATTTCGGCAGCGGAGAAGATTACGGCTGGAGCGTTGTCCTGCTCCCCGACGGCAGGATCGTGGCCGGAGGAACAGCGACCCTGTCGACCCAGGATTTCGCCCTGTCGAAGTACCTTGCCGACGGCACACCGGATATCAGTTTCGGAACCAACGGGAGAGTCACCCTCGATTTCGGCGGCACGAACGACTGGGCTACCAGATTGCTCCTGCAGACCGACAACCGGCTGATCCTTTGCGGAAACACCTTCAATGGGGCTGACGATGATTTTGCCATGGCCCGATTCAACGCCGACGGAACTCCCGATCCCTCTTTTGGCGTTTCAGGCAAAGTGGTCGCTCCCATCGGGCCGGAATACGACCGTGTGAATGGCGCCACCCTGCAACCCGATGGAAAGATCATCCTGGCCGGCGTTTCAGGGCAATACTATCCGTCGCAGGATATCGCCCTGGCGCGGTTCAACCCCGACGGCTCTCCCGACCCCACCTTCGGCGGAGGCGGAAAACTGATCCTTCCCCTCAACATCTGGAGCGAAGAGGCGAGGGATGTGGCCGTCCTTCCCGATGGTAAGATCCTTGTTGCAGGGTATGTCAATATCGATCCCACCTATTACAGTTTTTTAGTGGTGCGTCTGAACCCCGACGGAAGTTATGATACGGCCTTTTCCGATCACGGAGTGCTGATCTTCAATGGCGGGCTTCAGGCCTGCGGCAGTTACGCGATGAAAGTTCTTTCCGACGGCAGGTTCTATGTCACCGGGATGGAAGATGTAAGTAATTCCTACAATTTCGCGCTGGCCCGGTTCCTTGCCGACGGCACACCCGATCCCTCCTTCGGAACGGGCGGCATGGTCACAAATCACTTCAACTTTTATGACATGGCAAAATCGGTCGTGGTCCAGCCCGACAACAAGGTGATCATCGGAGGGTATTCGGGAAACTGGCCCCAATCGGACTTTGCGTTGGTCCGTTACACGGAAACAGGCACCCCCGACCCCACCTTCGGCAATGGGGGACTGGTGCTCACCGATTTCGGAGGCCTTTTCGACCTCTGTCTCAGCCTGGTCCTGCAGCCCGACGGAAAGATCGTGGCCGCCGGTTACGGCAACAACGGCACCCATTATGATTTTGCGCTGGCAAGGTATCTGGCCGGGGGATCGTCGGGTGCAGTCACTCCGGAGGCGAGGCCCGCCATCAGTTTCGGACCGAACCCGGTTACAGAGAACCTCACTGTGCAGTCGTCCGAGCCGATCACGGATCTGATGGTTTACACCCTGTCCGGTCAATGCATTCACCGCGAGTATCCGGGTTCCCGGGAAGCGACAGTCGATTTCAGCGGTTTTCCCTCTTCCTCCTACCTGGTCGTGGCCAGAACTTCTTCAGGATCTTACTCAGAGATCATCGTCAGGTAATTTGATGTTTATTGTTTCAGGATTTTGGCGGATTCGGATTGTTTTTCAGTGAATACACGAATGAAATACATTCCATTCGGCTGGTTTTCGAGGGAGATGGTCTGTTTGTTCTGCCCGCCGGACCGGATGTCAAGTATTTTGTTCCCGCGGATGTCGCAGATGAACGCAGATAAATTTTGTGGAAACCCTGTTTGTGGAAATTCGAGGGTAAATGTGCCGGAGGAGGGGTTGGGGTAAATCTTGAAAAAAGGTTTCTGTGAAACCGGCAGATCAGTTTCAGCAACTGATGCAGCAACCAGCGGCATCAGAATAGTGCTCCCGCAGTATTGACCATCCTGGGTGATGTAGCCCAGCATGGATCCACCGGCTTCAGCCAAAGTTCCCGGAAGATAGCAGATGCTCACGCCGGCGATCATCGTGGCGCTGCCGCCGTCCAGGACGGTAAAAGTGGTGTTCCCTCCCGCCACCGTGATGGTCTGGATGGCATCGTAGCAACCTGTCTGATCATTGGAGATGGTGATATTCTGCAAAACTTCATTCATGGCGACAACGTTGACTGTCATGATGATCGTATTGGAAACAGCCGGGTTCCCGGTGGCACAAAACGCATTCGAGAACAGAAGGCATTCAACCGCCATCCCGTCAGTCGGAGTACAGGTATAGGTTGCAAGGGTCGCCCCGGGTACTGCAACCGCGTTCACTCTCCACTGGTATCCGGGAGTACTGCCGCCATTGACGGGTGTCGCGGTGAATGTCACCGCCGTGCCCTGGTTGACGGGATTCGCGGATGCGGTGATGGTTATACCCACGGGGACCGGCAGGCAGGTTGCGGCGACCTGGACCTCGTCGATCCCCCAGTAATAGCCCCAGGTCCCGGTGTAATTCCATTTGAATTTCACGGAAGGTTGCCCGGCAGCCGCTGCGATCACCTGGCTGAATATTGCGGGATTGGTAGCCGATGTCTCTGTAAAAGTCGCGAGAACAGTCCAGGTAGCCCCGTTGTTGATGCTGTAGGAAACCTTGCCCGAGGATCCCGAATAGGACCTGAAATAGTGATTGAATGAGAGGGTCACCTGTGTATAACCGGTAAAATCGAAAACAGGGGAGATCAGGTCGGCATTCTGTGAATTGGTGCTGCCGTACCCATCGCTGTTGAGATAGGCATAATTGCCGTTAAGGGCAGGCAGCGGGGTGTATCCTGATAAGGTCCCGAACTGCCATATTTGTCCGTTCGCCTGGTTGTCGACCTGGCTCCAGCAGGCAGGCTGAACGCCGTTCGCAAACCCTTCGTTCCAGGGGAAGGTATTGACAGAACTGCAAAAGGTTTCACCACTCACGGAGGTTCCAAATGAATAAGCATTTGATCCGTCAACCGACCATGCCCTGTAGAAGTAGGTTGTGCCCGGTGTGAGGTTGGTATGATTGTAAGAGGTCCCGCTCCCGGAAAAAAGCACCGTTCCTCCTCCGGGAATCGCGCTTCCGGGCGGATAAGCCGTACCATTGATCGGACAACCGAATGTCCCGGTTGACGACCATGCGATGATTACCGGGTTGTTGCCGGCATTCTTTACCCAGGCAAGGTCGATTTGCGACGTGCTGGCTGCCACGGCTGAAAAGCCGGTCGGGTTGGCAATGAGAACCCCGGCGAGGTCGGTTTCCCAGATACCCCTTCCATAAGTGGCTACCCGAAGTTTATTGCCCGATTTCTGGATCTCTACCTCATTGATGGCAACCAGAGGCAACCCTGTGGCAAGCTGGTTCCATGCACCGGTATTGTCGTCCCTGTAATACACCCCGACATTCATTCCCACATAGATCGCATTATATGCATCTTCATCCACCACGACCGACCGGGCGGAAAGGGTTGGCAGCCCCGAGGAGATGTTGGTAAAGATTGCCCCTCCGTCAGTCGATACCAGAACCCGGTTTGTGCTGCTGTTGCAACTGATCCATATTTTCAGTGGATTGTATTTGCTGACAAAGATGGAAGTCACGCTTGCCGGTGCAGTCTGGGTACTCCATGTTGATCCGCCATCCGTCGTCCGGTAAAGCGTTGAACCCTGGGAAGTGTAGATATATTTTGTGTTTGAAGGCGCCACGGCAAGGACATCGAGCTTGACCGTGATTCCCGGTGACAGGTTTGTCCAACTCGTTCCACCGTTTCCCGATCTCCATACGCCTGTCCATCCTCCGTAAATCGTATCATGGGTTGTCGGGTGCATGACGAGCGGTGTGACCCAGTTTCCATCAGCTGGTTTGGTAAGGCCTGAATAGCTTGTCCCCGAATTAGTGGTCTTGTAGATGGAGCCGTTCTGGCTGGTCCCGATGGCCACCGCGGCATTGGTGGGGCTGATGATGTTATCCATGCCGTCGGCGCCGAGCCAGTCAATCCAGTTACCGTTCGATTTCCTGAAGGATGATCCGTTATCCTGCGCGCCTGTTGTTATGACATTGGGATCGGTTTTGGCACATGCGATCCGGTAAAACTGGCGGATGCCCAGGCCAGCAGAAAGGTCTGTCCAGTCCTCCCCATTATTGGTACTCTTGAAAATTCCGCCATCTGAACCCGACCAGATCGTTCCGTTCACCCATTCAAGGGCATGAACATCTGCATGGTTGTAACCGGTCGAATTGGGATAAGACCAGACCGTTGTGGCGGTAAATGACAGTCCGCCGTTAGTCGATTTCCAGCATATGATGCCGGCAATGTGGACCTCGTTCGCATCTGCCGGGTTCACACAAATTGCCATGTCATACCCTGCCTGGCCGGTGGTGCCTGTTCCACTGGTATAATACCCGAAATAGTTGGTACCGGAAGCGGGATCCCCAACCACCGTAGTTGTGTAGGTAAGCCCCGCATCGGTGGATTTGTACATCCTGCCGAACAGGCTGCCGCTGGCCTGAACCGCATACACCACGTTCGGAGCAGCGGGTGAAACTCCCAGCAGTGTCCGGCCTGTGTTGGTAATGCCGCTGCTTCCGGTGATGGCGGTCCACGTCTGTCCGTTATTAGCCGAACGCCAGACACAACTGGTCCCTCCGGAGCCGGAAGCATACATGATGTTGGGATCCTGCGGATTGAATTCAATGTCCTCCTTGGTGGATGTTTCAACCTGTGTCCAGGATGTCCCCCCGTTCACCGACCGCCAGATGCCGTTGCTTGCCGCACAGAAAACAATGTTGGAGTTGTCGGGATGAATCCTGACCTGTTTCGAGGTGCTGGGGCCGCTGCCCGTTGTATTCCATGTGCTTCCGGCATCAACGGTTTTCAGGACACCCCCGGAGGTGAGGGAAGCATAGATAACATTTGGATTTACCGGATCGATGACCAGGTGAAAGACATTCATCCAGGATGAGTTGACATGGTCAATGAGCGGAATCCAGTTCCCGCCGCCATTGGTGGTCTTCCATATCCCGCCTCCGGGGGAACTCACGTAAATGACGGATGTATTCGACGGATGCAGGGCGACGGAGGTGAGCCTGCCCACTCCGGGGTTCCAGCCGGAAGTATAGGTCCAGGCGTTTGGGCCCAGTTCGGTCCAGCTCAGCTGTGTTGTGTTATCGCCCGGGGCCATCCTGCTGATCGCAACGTGATAGGCCCTGTTTTCATCCTCCGGGTTGATGAAATAACCCTCCTCGTTCACATGGAACCGCCTTTCGTACAGCCAGCGCATGTATTGCTTGAACCCGCTTCCCTGTCCTGTACCGGTTCTGGCAAACCAGGCGTCTGCCCATGCTTCGGTCTCCCGGAGGGTAAGATCGGTCCGTTCCATCAATTCAAATACATCCTTCTGGGAATACGCTGTACGGATGCCAAAAGCGGTCATCATTGCAATAAACAGGAAACAGACAAAGAAAGGACTCCTGCGTGGTCCAAGTACTCCATTCATGTAGAGGGCATTATCAATATTTGTATTCAATCCCCAAAGATAAACGAAAGATAGCGAGTTGCCGGGAAATAAAAACCTGACATCCGGGTTTTTCAATTACGGAACTTTAGAGGGGTTGATTAAGAAAAAACCCAAACAACAAAATCGCCTGATTTCATTGTTTGGGTTTTGTGAGTTGACAAAAACTTGTCAGTATTTTGCAACCACCTTCTGAAACATCAGTATTTACTGCCTGTTCAGAACTATTCTGTGACTCCGGAGGGGTCATATACCCTAACTTGAAAATCAGACCAATATCTTTGTAACTCCCGTTAT
>CAYVVG010000039.1:0-35172 GCA_964455285.1 uncultured Prolixibacteraceae bacterium | reverse complement strand
CTGTGACCCCCTGCTTGTAAGGCAGGTGCTCTGAACCGGCTGAGCTATGCTCCCCTGAATTGAGCGTACAAAGGTAAGAGTTTTTTTGGAATGTACAAATCGTACATCGTACATTGTACATCGTAAATCGGCATCACTTCGGCATCGCGCCGAAGAACCGCCTTACAGCCCGGTGGAATTTATGAACCCCTTTCACCGGCTCGGTATGCATCAGGATGCATTCGCCGGTGACCAGGTTTGCCGGACTGGCAGCGGCCATACACAAGGCTTCGGGGGTGTCCGACATCTGCTGGATCCAGATGTTGCCGGTCCCGCGCGACAGGGCTTCGGCCAAGACCTCTTTCGTCTGCTTCTTCGGGGTCAGGATCAGCAGGTGGCTGACATCTGCCGGCAGGGCCGCGACACTCCGGAAACAGGGCGTGCCGTCGATATCGTCGGCGTTCTTGTTGACGGGAATGACCTCAAAACCGCGTTCTTTCAGGTGTACGAACACCTGGTGACCGAACTTCTTCGGGTCGCGCGAAACTCCGGCGACCGCTACCTTCTTCGGGGCCAGGAATGCCCCAATGGATGCGTGTGTTGCTTTCATGACTATTTCTTGAATATGAAATAAACGGCCAGCACAAGGAAGAAAAAACCGATGACATGGTTCATCCGGAACGTCTCGGTCTTGAAAAAAAGTAGTGCGAACAGGGAAAAGGTGAGCAGGGTGATCACCTCCTGGATCACTTTCAGTTGCACCAGCGAGAAGGGTCCTCCCATCTCTTTGTAACCGATGCGGTTGGCAGGCACCTGGAAGAAATACTCGAACAGCGCGATGCCCCAGCTGATCAGCACGATGCTGACCAGCCCGAGGTTCTGGAACCAGGTGAACTGTTTGAACTTCAGGTGGCCGTACCAGGCCAGGGTCATAAAAGAGTTCGAGAGAATGAGCAGTACGATGGTGCTGATGCTTTTGCCCATGGTCAGTATTCGATTTCAAGGTCGAGATCTTCACGGAGGTTTCGCAGGGCAGGGTTCTTCTCCGACATCCGCTCGAACTTCTCCTTGTCGGTATAGGGCTTCAGGTTCGGGGCTTGCTCGGCAATCTCCGTCCGGATCCGGATCCGGGAATTGTTGAGACTGGTCCGCAGGTATGCCAGCATTTCCGTCTTTCTCAGGTTAAGCTCGTCTTCCACCACCTTATTCCCCACCGTAAAACGGATGAGCCAATCGTCGCCGGTCACCGGCCTGGCATTCTTCAGGGCGGCGTACAGGGGGGCAGACTGACTGCGGATGCTTTCGGCAAATGTGTCCCAGTGCAGGTACAACTCCTGCTGGGTAAACGGGGTGGCCGCTCCCTCATCGTCCGCTTCGTCACCCGCTGGATCCGGCAGCTGGCCTGACGGGGTGACTGGGTGTTTCAGCGAGGTCGCCGGGGTGAATGAACGCATGTCTTTTATCTTCACCCGGTCGGCAGGAGGTTCTGCATCTTTAATGGCGCCGGGTATGGAAGGTGCGGTTGTCGCGGCGGGTGGAGTCGACGGTGCTGTTGCCGGTGCCGGGGTGGCGGTCGCTGTTTGGAGCTGGGCAGGAGAGATCCGGGGCGGCACGGGCGGCGGCGGGATGGAAGGAGCGGCAGCCGCCGGTGAGGGTGCCATCGTCGTGGCCTGGCACATCTGCATCATAGCAAGTTCGAGGTGCAGCCGTTTGTTGTTGCTGTTCTTGTAATTGATATCACAGCGGTTATGAATGTCGAGGAACGACAGCAGTTGCCTCGCCTGGCACAGGGACGACTGCTCGAGGTAACGGTTCCGGATCGAAGGTGCAGTCTCCATCAGCACGGCGGTGGCGGGGTCCTTGCAAACCAGCAGGTTGCGGAGGTGTTCGCCGAACCCGATCAGGAAATGCTGCCCGTCGAATCCTTTGTCGATGATCTCGTTGATGGTGAGCAGCGCACCGGAGATGTCGCCCTGCAGGATCTGCCCGGTGATGCGGAAATAGTAGTCGTAATCGAGTACGTTGAGGTTCTCGAGCACGGTTTCGTAAGTAAGGGTGTCGCCTGCGAAGCTGACGAGCTGGTCGAAGATCGAAAGGGCGTCGCGCATGGCCCCGTCGGCCTTGAGCGCTATGATGTGGAGCGCATTTTCTGCCGCGGTGATGTGTTCTTTTTCCGCCACATGGGCCAGGTGGCCGGCAATATCATCGACCGTGATCCGTTTGAAGTCGAAGATCTGGCATCGTGAGAGGATGGTGGGAAGGATCTTGTGCTTTTCGGTGGTGGCGAGGATGAATTTGGCGTAGGAGGGAGGCTCCTCGAGGGTTTTCAGAAAGGCGTTGAAAGCGGAAGCCGATAGCATGTGGACTTCGTCGATGATGTACACCTTGTATTTTCCCGATTGAGGGGGTATTCTGACCTGGTCGATCAGCGCCCGGATACCGTCGACCGAATTGTTGGAGGCGCCGTCGAGTTCGTAGATGTTGAACGAGGCGTTTTCATTGAACGAAATGCAGGAAGTGCACTCGTCGCAGGCCTCGAGCCGGTCGGAAATATGTTCGCAGTTGATCGTTTTTGCAAGGATACGGGCGCAGGTGGTTTTCCCGACGCCGCGGGGCCCGCAAAACAGGAATGCCTGGGCAAGCTGGTTGTTGCGGATGGCATTTTTCAGGGTGTTGGTGATCGAGGGTTGCCCGACCACCGTATCGAAGGTCTGGGGGCGGTATTTTCGTGCCGATACGATGAAATTCTCCATGCCCGGGAAGTATCCTGTTTTACCGGTCAAAAGTACGAAAGTTTTTGTTTTTTTGCTTAATTTGGCTGCGATGAACGGCATTTCCGAAAAGCTCCTGATACACGCCGGCCAGGTGTCGAACCGGTTGCGCTACACGGCGGGCATTGTGGTGGAGAGGCTGATGGGGTTGGAGGTCGGATTCACCGCCTCGGCCGAAGAATTTTCGACCTATCCGGGACCCCGGATCGTTTACGGCGAAGCACCCCTGCCTGGCGAACTTTTCATCCGGGCCTGCGGGCTGCTCACCGACGGGACCAGGATCCCGGTTTCGCCACCTCCCGTTGTGCCCGGCCGCTCCTCATGGCTGTATCCCACGCCGGATCCCGACTCCTGCCTTCCCTTCGACCCCTTTGCCGCCTCCTTTTTCATGTTGAGCCGCTGCGAAGAGTACCACAGCAGGGAGAGAGACCGTCATGGCCGTTTTCCGGCCGAGGCCAGTGTTGCCTTCCGGAACGGCTTCCTCGACCAGCCGGTGGTCCATGCCTGGGCCGGGATGCTCTCCGAAGTACTGACCGCCCGGTTCCCTGGCCTTCTGATAAAGCCTCCCCGGTATCGCTACGTTCCCACCATCGACATTGACCACGCCTGGCAATTCCGGGGCCGGGGGGTGTTTCGCACCCTGGGAGGGGTGGCCCGGTCGCTGGCCGTCGGCCGGTTGGATGAGGTCGCCCGCCGGCTGGGCACCCTGGCCGGTACATTTCGCGACCCGTTCGACACCTACGATTACATTCTCAGGGTGCATGATGCCTCCGGGATCCAGCCCCTGTGGTTCGTTCTCTTTGCCGACCGCGGCGGGGCCGACAACCAGGTGCGCCTGTCGGGCCGGCATTTCCGGCAGCTTCTGACGAAACTCGACTCCGGTGAGCGGCTCGCGATCCACCCTTCATTGGCAGCATCGCGGCATCCCTCCATACTGCAGATGGAATATGATGGATTGTGCGATCTCCTTGGGCGACCGGTCATCCGAAGCCGCCAGCATTTCCTGGCCTTGGAATTTCCCCGGACCTGCCGCGAACTGATCCGGTTGGGAATCACCCATGACTACACGCTGGGATACGCGTCGCATCCGGGTTTCAGGGCAGGCATCGCGGTGCCTTTTCCGTTCTATGACCTGGAGGAAGACCGGGCGACGGAACTGATGTTACATCCCCTTTCGGTGATGGATGTAACGATGAGAGACTATCTTCGTCTAAATGCCGTCGAAAGCCTCGACCGAATCGCCGCCATCATCCGGAAACACCGCGAGGCGGGCGGCGAATTCGTCAGCCTGTGGCACAACGAAAGCCTTTCCGAAACCGGCCGGTGGAGGGGTTGGCGGCAGGTGTACGAGGCGACGGTGGTCATGGCATCGGAAGGAATCAGCGGATGATCAGATATCTCAGGCATCAGGAGATCGACAGGGAGCGGTGGGACGCGTGTATCGCCCGCTCGCTCAACCGGCGCGTTTACGCATTCTCATGGTACCTCGACATCGTTTCGCCGGGATGGGAAGCCCTCGTCGGCGGTGACTACTCGGCCGTCTTTCCTCTGACCTGGAAGAAGAAATGGTCGGTACACTACCTGGCCCAACCCTGGTTTACCCAGCAGCTGGGAGTGTTCTCGCCCGATCCGGTATCGGAAGAACAACTTGGAGCGTTTATCGGCAACCTTCCCGCCCACCTGAAATTCGCGGAGATCCACCTGAATGCCATGAACCCGCCGGCGACCCCCTCAGGCAGGATCCGGATGCGGGCCAACTATGAACTCCCGCTGAGCGATCCTTACGGGGATCTCAGCCTGAGGTATGATGCGAATACCCGGCGAAACGTGAAGAAATCGCTCGACCGCGGAGTCGTGAAACTGAATGGGTTGGATATCAGGGATCTCGTGTCCTTGTTTAAAGCTCATTTTGGCCGGAAGGAGGGGAAACTGGGTCGGGGGGAGTACCGGCTGCTTCATGAATTGCTGAAAGGCTGCCGAGAAAGGGGGAATGGGGCTGTGGCTGCTGCAGGAACTGCGTCGGGGGTGTTGTGCGCTGCCGCATTTTTTCTGACCGATGCCGGGCGCACTTACTTCCTGTTTGCCGCTTCCGCGCCCGAAGCCAGGGAGAACGGGGCCATGTTCTTCCTGGTTGACCACTATATCCGGGAGCATGCCGGAAGCGACCTTGTGCTTGATTTTGAGGGCAGTAACGATCCCGGGGTGGCGCGTTTCTACCGTGGGTTCGGTGCACTGGGAAAGCCCTACCCGATGTTGCGGATACAGCGCCTCGGCGGTGTCGCCGGCGCAGCCCATTTTTTGCGTGAGAAACTCAGGCAACGGTGAAAAAGGATATATTTGTCTGAACAATCCAAAAACCGGGACCATGGCCAACATATTATCATCGGGGAATTCGATCATCAACCAGTACATTTCGGAGCTGAGAGACCAGGAGATCCAGAAGGACAGCATGCGCTTCCGGAGGAACCTGGAGAGGATCGGCGGTATCTTTGCCTGCGAGATCAGCCGCAAGTTATCGTATGAGCCAAGGGAGGTGATCACCCCGCTGGGTATTGCCTCCGTGCCGGTGCTCACCGAGTACCCGGTCCTGGTCACTATCCTGCGGGCCGGCCTGCCGTTTCACCAGGGCATGCTCCACCACTTCGACCGGTCGGAAAACGGCTTTATATCCGCCTTCCGGCGTCACCGCAAGGATGGGGCCTTCACCATCAGCATCGAGTACTCCTCCATCCCCGATATCACCAACAAAACGGTGATCCTGTGCGACACCATGCTGGCCTCGGGATCGTCGATGGTGCTTGCCTACAAAGAGATGCTTACCCACGGAACACCCCGTCACACGCACATTGCCGCCATCGTGGCCAATGTCGAAGGGGTTGAACTCGTAAAAAAGAAAATTCCCCGTAAGGACATGACCCTTTGGCTGGGGGTGGTCGACGATGAGATGACCGCCCAGTCGTACATCGTCCCCGGACTCGGCGACGCCGGCGACCTGGCTTTCGGTACCAAGGCCTGACGGGCAGATATAACCGACACCCAATGAAAAGCACGTTAGTAAAGGAAAATATCAACATCTCGCTGATCGCGATCAGGAGCCACCTGCTGCGAACCATTCTGACCATCCTGATCATCGCATTCGGGATCATGGCCCTGGTCGGGATCCTGACGGCCACCGACTCGATCAAGTACTACCTGACCCGCAATTTCTCGATGATGGGCTCCAACACCCTCACCATCAGGAACCGAAGCATGAACGTCCATATGGGCGGCGAGAGGCACAAGGAGAAGATCTATGAACCGATCTCGTACAAGCAGGCAAGGGAGTTCAAGGATAATTTTGATTTTCCCGCCTACACGGCCGTTTTCACGAGGGCTACGGGAATCGCCACCCTGAAATACGAAAATAACAAGACCAACCCCAATGTCGGGGTGATGGGCATCGACGAGAACTACCTGACCACCTCGGGCGATGAGGTGGAAAGGGGGAGGAATTTTACCCCCAACGAGATCGATTACGGTTTCAGTTCCGTGATCCTGGGGGCCTCTCTGGTCAACGATCTTTTCAAGAAAAAGGAGGATCCCCTGGGGAAGATCATCTCCATCGGCCCCGGGAAGTTCCGGGTGATCGGCGTGCTGAAATCGAAAGGCTCCAGCATGGGGTTCAGCGGCGACCGGACCTGTTTCCTGCCCATCAGCGTGGTGCGCACCCACTTTCCGCGGCCCAACATGTCGTTCGCCATCAACATCATGGCCAAGCGGCCCGAACTGGTCGATGCCGCCACCGGCGAAGCGACCGCCCTCCTGCGGAACATCCGCAAGGTGCCGATCGGCCAGGACGAAACCTTTGAGATCACCAAAAGCGACAACATCGCCAAGATGCTGATCGAGAACATCCGCTACGTGACCATGGCCGCCACCCTGATCGGCTTCATCACCCTGCTTGGCGCCGCCATCGGCCTGATGAACATCATGCTCGTGTCGGTCACCGAGCGCACCCGCGAGATCGGCATCCGCAAAGCCATCGGGGCCACCAAGCGCGTCATCCGCAACCAGTTCCTGGTCGAAGCGGTGGTGATCGGCCAGCTCGGCGGCCTCCTGGGGATCGTTCTCGGGATCCTGGTCGGGAATGTCATCTCCCTGATCATCGGAAGCGCCTTCATCGTCCCCTGGATGTGGATCCTCACCGGAGTCGTGCTCTGTTTCGGCGTGGCACTGCTCAGCGGGATCATCCCCGCCCGGAAAGCCGCCAACCTCGACCCCATCGAATCGCTCCGCTACGAATAGGCCTCGCGGATGGACTTGTCGAAAGTGATCGCCCTGCTGCGCCGGGAATTCCCGTACGAACCTACGGAAGGACAGGATAAGCTGATGGGCGAGCTGGCCGCCTTCCTGACCCTCACGTGGAAGAAACCGAACGCCCTGTTCATCCTCCGCGGGTATGCCGGCACCGGGAAGACCACCCTCGTGAAGGCCCTGGTCAACGTGCTCCCCTCGCTCGGGAAAAGAACCGTGCTCATGGCCCCCACCGGGCGCGCCGCCAAGGTGCTCAGCAGCTACACCGGCAAAGAGGCCAACACCATCCACCGCAAGATCTATTTTGCCAACACCAGCAAGGAGGGGTTCATCGTTCTCAAACTCCAGACGAACTACCACAAACACACTCTGTTCATCGTCGATGAAGCCTCGATGATCCAGCACGGACTGTCGGGCGAAGGAACCCTGATCTCGGCACGGAACCTGCTCGACGATCTCTTCTCCTATGTTTACAGCGGTGAGAACTGCAGGGTTCTTTTCATCGGCGATGCCGCCCAGCTTCCCCCGGTCGGACTTGATAAAAGCCCGGCCCTCGACCACGAATTTCTCCGGCAGGCGTACCATCTCGAGATCGACACCTTCGAGCTCACCGAGGTGGTGCGGCAGGCCCGCGAATCGGGCATCCTCTCCAACGCCACGCGGGTGAGGTCAGTTCTGGGAGCAGCAAAATTCGAACTTCCGGTTTTTTCCACCGGCGGATTCCCCGACATCATCCGGCTCAGCGGCTCCGGGCTGGAGGAGGCGCTGCATTCGGCCTGGTCGGGCGCACAGAAGGAGAACAGCGTGGTGGTGTGCCGGTCGAATAAACGGGCCAACATCTATAACCGCGAGATCCGGCGCCGGATCCTCTTCCTCGAGGAGGAGATCTCAGCGGGCGATTACCTGATGGTGGTGAAGAACAATTACTTCTGGCTGCCCGAGGGATCGCCGGCAGGCTTCGTCGCCAACGGCGACATCGTTGAACTGCTGCGGATCCGGAAGATAGAAGAGTTGTACGGTTTTCGCTTTGCCGACGTCACCATCCGGTTCATCGATTACCCCGACGAAAAGGAACTCGATTGCAAGATCCTCCTCGACACCCTGATGTCGGAATCGGCGGCCCTCACACAGGCCGACAACAACCGGCTCTTCAACACGGTGATGGAGGATTTCCGGGATATCCCGTCGCGCCGCGAACGGGTCGAGAAGGTGAAAGCCAGCCCCTGGTTCAACGCCCTCCAGGTGAAGTTCGCCTATGCGCTCACCTGCCACAAGACCCAGGGCGGCCAGTGGGATACCGTGTTCGTCGACCAGGGATATCTCAACGACAGCATGATCAACCCCGAGTTCGGCCGCTGGCTTTATACGGCCGTCACCCGCGCCACCCGCCAGCTCTTCCTGGTGAACTTCGAGGAGAAGTTCTTTATCTCTTAAGGCAGTCGGCTCCTAAGGAAAAATTACCGCGAAGACGCGAAGACGCAAAATAATTCGAATCGGGTTCAATTTGCCGGGTCGACCCTTCCAATCATTTTTTAACGATTCCGGTCAGCGTTCGCTCTGAGGGCCAGGATCTATCAAGGAAGGCATCTCTCTCGCAGTTCTGCTCGAACCTACAACCCGGCATACATGACAATTCCGGTAATAAAAAGAGCAACGATAAAGGAGACCCGGTCGTTGCTCTTTTTTGACAGGCGCAACCAGTCGCCGTAAAGGTTGGTCGAAAGGCCGAACCCGAAAGAGATCACAAAGGCGAGTATTGAACCGATGACCATATCGACCATTTTTCAAAATTAATCATTGGGATATTCCGTTCGCAATCCATCTGCGATTGATCCGGGGATATTTCCCATCCGGCATCATTCCTCCCGACTGAGGGATTGTGGGGCTCGATGAGCCTCTGATCATTCGATTGTTCGATTATTCTCCCCCTTCCTACCACCCCACCAGCGTGATCCCCGTCGTGAACGGGTAGAGCTCCGGCCCCTCGTTCTTCTGGAACATCTGCGTCAGCGACCAGGTGCCGAAGAGGTTGAGGTGCGACCAGCCGATGCGGAAAGCGGCGTCGACCTTGAAGGGGTTGAGGTGATACGCTCCGCGGTCCCTGACCGTTTCATCGCCAAGTTCGTAGTGGGCCACGTTGTTCCCCCGGTCGTCGACCAGGTAATAACTGCCCTTTTCCTGCGCGTACTCCTGCTTGGTGTAAGACCCGATGCGGGCACCCAGGATGACCCCCAGGGAGATATGGAAACTGGTCGAACGGCGGAAGGGATCGGTCTGGTATTCGAAAAGAAGGGGGATCGTGATGTGGCTGACCATCAGCTTGTTCTTTTCCAGCTTCACAAAGTTGCCCTGGGCGTCTTTCACCTTATAGGCAACGAGAGCCGACGAGTCCTGCAGCATGACATAGTTGCCGGTGAAATAGTAGTTGCTCAGCTGAAAGCCGATGCCGGTCGTAAACCCGATCTTGTTGCGGTACAATCCCACGTTCAGTTCAAAGGGATTGAGGTTCACCATCAGCGACCGGGCGGTGTTGATATTCATATAGGGATGTCCGGGGTTGAAGTTCATTTCGCCTGTGGAAGTAGCGTAACCGCTGATCCCCAGGTCGATGCCGGCCCAGTGCCCGTTGAACTTTTTATGATCCCTGCACATCGGGAAATCGTCCATGTCGAAGTCGTGGAAGGCACAGGAAAAATCTTTCTTCAGGGTGCTGTCGGACGAATGACGGTGGCGGTCGCGGAAACGGCCGGGATTGCCGGCAAATAGGGGAGGTATGAAGATGCCGGCCAGTGCAACGACCAGCACGGTCCTTTTAAATGTATTCATCATGAGGGTAGAATTTTATGGTTTGCGCAATAAGACGGCAAAGCAGCGAAAATGTTACACGCTGCCCGCAATGAGGGATCAGGAATCGAGCTTGAGCACCGCCAGGAATGCCTTCTGGGGCACTTCGACATTGCCGATCTGGCGCATCCGTTTCTTCCCCTTCTTCTGTTTTTCCAGCAACTTGCGCTTGCGGGTGATGTCGCCGCCGTAGCATTTCGCGGTAACGTCCTTGCGCACGGCTTTCACGGTTTCCCGGGCGATGACCTTGGCCCCGATGGCGGCCTGGATGGCCACGTCGAACTGCTGGCGGGGGATGAACTCGCGGAGCTTTTCGCAGAAACGGCGACCGAAATCGTACGCATTGTTGCGGGTGATCAGGGCCGAAAGTGCATCGACCACCTCGCCGTTGAGCAGGATGTCGAGCTTCACCAGGTCGGCAGGCTGCCACCCGGAAGGATGATAGTCGAACGAGGCATAACCTTTGGAAATGCTTTTCAGCTTGTCGTAAAAGTCGAAGACGATCTCGCCCAGCGGCAGTTCGACGGTCAGCTCGATGCGGTCGGTGGTAAGGTACACCTGGTTTTTCAGGTTGCCCCGCTTTCCGACACAGAGAGTCATGATCGGTCCGATATAGTCGGCTTTGGTGATGATGTTCGCCGTGATAGTAGGTTCTTCGATCTTTTCGATGTGGTTTGGCTCGGGGAGCCCCGACGGATTGTACACATCGAGCACTTCACCCTTGGTCGTATAGACCTTGTAGGAGACGTTCGGCACCGTGGTGATCACATCCATGTCGAACTCCCGGTCAAGTCGCTCCTGCACGATCTCCATATGCAGCAGGCCGAGGAACCCGCAACGGAAACCGAAACCCAGCGCCGCCGACGATTCCGGTTCGAACGACAGGGATGCGTCGTTGAGGCGGAGCTTTTCGAGCGAGTCGCGCAGCACTTCGTAATCGTCGGCGTCGGTGGGGTAGATGCCTGCAAAAACCATTGGCTTGACCCCGAGGAACCCGGCGATGATTTCGGAGCAGGGCTGCTCCACATGGGTGATGGTGTCGCCCACCTGCACCTCTTTGCTGTTCTTGATCCCGGAGATGATATACCCGACATCGCCCGCCGAGACTGAATTCCGCACCTCCTGCTTGAGTCTGAGGATGCCCACCTCGTCGGCGTGGTAATCCATCCCGGTTGCGAAAAATTTCACGTGGTCGCCCTTGCGGATGGTGCCGTTGAAGATCCGGAAATAGGCGATCACCCCGCGGAAGGGGTTGAACAGCGAATCGAAGATCAGGGCCTGCAGCGGAGCGTCGGGATCGCCTTTGGGCGAAGGGATCCGGGTCACGATGGCATCCATCACCTCCTCGATGCCGTAGCCTGTCTTGGCGCTCACCGCAAGGATCTCGTCGTGGTCGCAGCCGAGGAGGTCGACGATCTGGTCTTTCACCTCTTCGACCATGGCCGCTTCCATGTCGATCTTATTCAGGATCGGAATGATGGTGAGGTTGTGGTCGATGGCCAGGTAAAGGTTCGAGATCGTCTGCGCCTGGATGCCCTGTGTGGCGTCGACCACCAGCAGCGCGCCTTCGCAGGCGGCAATGGCCCTCGAAACTTCGTAGGAAAAGTCGACATGACCGGGAGTGTCGATGAGGTTGAGGGTGTAATTCTCCCCGTTGTGCGGGAAGTTCATCTGGATGGCATGGCTCTTGATGGTGATGCCGCGCTCGCGCTCGAGATCCATGTCGTCGAGGACCTGGTCGCGTGAATCCCTCTCGGAAATGGTGTCCGTCCACTGCAGGAGCCGGTCGGCCAGCGTCGACTTGCCGTGGTCGATGTGTGCGATTATGCAGAAGTTACGGATGTTTTTCACGGGTGCAAAGATAGTATTTCTACCTCAGGATTGTCAACGACCCGTGAAGATTTCGGACGACGTCGCCCCGGAGCGTGATCTCGGTGACGTCGCAGGTATAAAAATAGGTGCCGTCGCTGCACGGCTGGTTGGTGTCGCGGTCCTTCCCGTCCCAGCGAATGGCGGGATCGCCGGTCTCAAAAACCATCCGCCCCCAGCGGTCGAAGATCTTCAGCCGGATGGACCTGATCGGGGAATATCCGGGGAATGGGACGAAAAAGTCGTTCTTTTCGTCGCCGTTCGGGGTGAACACGTTGGGCAGGGTATAGCGGGGACAGGCTGTGTGGTCGATGCATACCACGTTGCCGGTGTCGCTCACATTGCCGACCGAGTCACGGGCGGCCATGGCATAACATCCGACAATGCCGTCGGGCGGGCGATGGGTGAATGTTGTATCGGAAGGGTCGGCGACCGAGTCGATCAGAACGGGCGTGCCCTGCGCAGGAGTGAAATAGATGTAATACCGCAGGATGTCGTTGGGGCAGGTGTCCGAAGGGAAGACCCACGAGAGCCGGTTCACGGCGGTTTCACATTGCGTGCGCACGGTTAGCAGGGGAGGGCAGGGAGGAACGTTGTCGACCGGTGTGATGCATGTCTCCTGCGAATAATTGATAATGGGGTCGATAAAGCCGGGGGCGGAATAGCTGCCGGCGCTTTTGATCTTGTAACAGTAGGTCAGCCCGTTGACCAGTTCCGGGTCGGAATAATGAGTTTCAACGGTACTTCCCACCGAGTCGAAGGTGATCCCTCCAGGGTCCTTGCGGTAAATGACAAAAAGATGGTTGATCCACGGGACGTCGTTGTTCCACGACAGCTGTGCTCTTTTGTCGCTCGGGTACCCCTGGAGAAAGAGGGTGGAAGCGGTTTGCGAAGATCCGACCAGGAACCGGTTTCCGGGGGCGACGTTATAGAGATCGATGCGGAAGAGGAAAGCGAAATCGCGGGTGTTCAAAGGTCCGCTGTGCCAGGTCGTATCGTTCAGTCCGTCGAGAGAATCTGCCGGGACAAAGGCGCCGGGCGCATCCGACCGGGCGCGGGCGATCAGGTAGCGGTAGGGCCCGGGGATCTGGAGTGTGTCGAGTTCGGTGGGTTTCGACCAGCCGGTAAATGCCTTTCCGGCCGACCCGTCGGTGCTGTCGATGCTGGCATGCGTGATCACCGGCACATCCTTTTTCAACGTGGCGCAGGCTTCATTGGAGGCATAGCTCTCGGCGCCGTCGGCATACCTGGCCACTACGAGGTAGCAGTAGTTCAACCCCCGTGTTAACCCCTGTCCTCCGTTGTCGTCGAGGAAAGTCGTCGCCTGGATGCCGCTGAGGGCGGTGATACGGGTGTAGCCCAGGGCGGGCGGGACCCCGGTCTGGCAATACCCGGGTACATATCCGGTCGAGTCGGATTTACGGTAGATATCGAACCCGGTCGCGTTGGTGCAACGGTAACTGTCCCAGGTCAGTGTGATCGAATTTCCGACAGGTGTGGCAGCCAGGTTTTCGGGCGCCGGTCCGACGACCCGGATGCTCAGCGAGCGAAGGGACACCAGGTTGACGGGCCGGCCGTTGTCTTTTGCCTTGAATATCACCTGGTAGGCACGTTTCCTGACATGGCCGCATACCGTGTTCCACCGGAAAAGGGCCTGCACATGTTGCAGGGCGCTGGCGGGGTTGGGCTCCATTTCTGCCGGGTTCAGGTCCAGAAGGAAGGGTTCGCCGTTGGCGGTCAGGGTGATCTTGTCGGTCACCGAGTCGTCGGCGGTCACCGGGAACCGCAATATCTTCCCGGCTTCCACACAGGTGTCGTCGACGACGGTGATCACGGGCGGCCGGTTGTTGCAGGCCACGATGATGACCTGCATGTCGCGTTCCACGCTCCCGATTTTGAAACCGTTCCGCCATTCCTCGACCAGAAAAGCGATGTTGTATTCGCCCTGCTGCACCGGGCTGGCCCACACCAGGTCCCCGGTCACCGGGTCGAGCGTGAGGTTGTCGGAAGCGGCGGGCAGCGAGTAGCCGGCGATGTTGAACCCTTCCGCCCCTTTGCAGGTGATCAGGCGGTACGATAAACTGTCGCCGTCGGGATCGTAAGCGCCGGGGTTATGGTAGAACACCTGGTTCACGCACCCGTTGTCGACCGGGGGCATCAGCAGCACCGGCGAGTTGTCGTATCCGTTGAGGAACGGACTGATTGTCAGTTCGGAATAGATGTAAAGCGGAGTGTTGATGGAATTGGGTATGTTGACGATCCCCCCGTTGCGGTTGGGATCTTCGCAAGAGATCACGTATTTGGCGGGTCCGGGAAATTCATGCCGGCCGGTGTAACGGTTGAAGGTGATGTCGTCGGGCATGTAGCTGATCGAATCCCTGGAGATGTCGCTGCTTGTATTATCTCCCCAGCGGATGGTGAGATAATCGCGGTAGGCATTCGCCGGGCTGGGAGTGAAAGTATAGGAGACCAGCGTGATCTCGTAGGTCAGATCCTTGATATGACGGAAGGTAATCTCGGCAGCGCGCTGATGGGTTGCCTTTCCGACTGCCGGTGCAAATAGGACTGCGACGAGGGCAAGGAATCGGGCAGACTGTCGCAACAGGCGGGACATGGAGGATTGAGGCTTGGTAAGGACCCTCAAAAGTAATAATTTTCTCTCCTGCCGGGGACAAGGTCGTCCGTTTATTTAGATTACTGCCGACTTTTACTTACTTTTGCCGTGAACCCGGAAATCATCGGAAATCCCATGCACCAGCTGGAATCGGAGATTGAAAAAAGGGAGATCCTGAAGCGTTACCGGAACCTGCTTCACCTGTGGAAACCCCGTAACCCGGGCGACCGCAAGCTGGTCCGGAAAGCCTTCAGGATGGCCCTGGAAGCGCATAAGGACATGCGGCGGAAAACGGGAGAACCCTACATCTATCACCCGCTCAGCGTGGCCACCATTGCTGCCGGCGAGATCGGGCTGGGGGCCACTTCCATCATCTGTGCGCTGCTGCATGATGTGGTGGAAGATACCGAGTATACCATCGAGGACATCCGCGGGCTTTTCGGCGACAAGGTGGCTGCCATCATCGACGGGCTGACCAAGATCAAAGGAATATTCAACCAGCAGACCGCCTCCATCCACGCCGAGAACTTTAAAAAGATCCTGCTGACCCTCTCCGACGATGTGCGGGTCATCCTGATCAAACTGGCCGACCGGCTGCACAACATGCGCACCCTGGATGCCCTCAGCCACGAAAAACAACTGAAGATCGCATCCGAGACCACCTACCTGTATGCTCCGCTGGCGCACCGGCTCGGACTTCATGCCATAAAAAGCGAACTGGAGGACCTGGCCCTCAAATACACCGAACCGTCGGTTTACGATTCGATCACCAGGAAACTGAAGGAGTCGGCGAAGAGCCGTACCCGCTTCGTCAATAAGTTTATTTACCCGATCAAGAAAGCGCTGAACGACAAGGGATTTGTTTTCGAGATACGGGAAAGGGAGAAGTCTGTGGCCGCGATCTGGCAGAAAATGCAGAAGAAGGAGGTGCCTTTCGAAGAGATCTACGACATCTTTGCGATCCGCATCGTGATCGACTCCCCGATTGAGACCGAGAAATCGGATTGCTGGAAGGTCTATTCGGCCATCACCGATTATTACAAACCCAACATGGACCGCCTGCGCGACTGGATCTCGATCCCTAAAGCCAACGGTTATGAGGCCCTGCATACCACCGTCATGAGCCACACGGGCCAGTGGGTCGAGATCCAGATCCGCTCCCGCCGCATGGACGACATCGCCGAAAAGGGGTACGCCGCCCATTGGAAGTACAAAGAGGCACTCCATCTCAACAGCCGTCTCGACAACTGGCTCGACCGGATCAAGGAAATGATCGAAAGTCCCGACAAAAACGCCCTCTCGTTTCTCGACGACGTCAAGGGGTTCTTTTTCCTCGACGAGATCTCCGTCTTCACGCCGCAAGGCGAGTTGCGGACCCTTCCGGCCGGATCGACGGTGCTCGATTTTGCATACGCCATCCACAGTGAACTCGGGCACACCTGCATCGGGGCCAAGGTGGATAAAAAACTGGTGCCGATCAACTACATGCTCAAGAACGGTCAGCAGGTCGAGATCATCACCTCGCAGAAACAATCCCCCAAGGATGAATGGCTCTCCTATGTGATGACAACCCGGGCCAAAACCGGCATCAAGCTGGCGGTCCGGGCCGAAAAGAAGAAGTTCTCCCGGGCCGGAAAAGAGAAACTAGGGCAATGGTTCGGGCAAACCGGGATCGAATTCTCCAACCAGAATATCCGCCGGTTCCTGGTCGCTAATAACTTCAGCAGTGTGACCGACCTCTACTATTCCGTGTTTGTCGGCACCATCGGGCTGAAGGACGTGAAGCTTTTCTCGGCGGCCAATGTGCGTCCGGGATGGCAGAAGTTTGTCACTTCGCGCAGTAGCGATCCGGTTCGAGGGCCGGGCGCCGCGGGCCGGATCACCCCCGAACGGAAAGAGAGCGGGAACGGCGAACCCGACGCCATCGAATACCAGGTGGCCACCTGTTGCAATCCCATCCCGGGCGACGAGGTGATCGGCCTGCTCGACATGAACCACCTGCCATTGCAGGTACACCGCACCAAGTGCCCGAAAGCCCAGGAACTGATCACTGTGTACGGCAACACCATGGTCAGGGTGAACTGGGCCAACCAGGAATCGCTCTCCTTCCTGGTCGATATCAAGGTGACCGGCATCGACCGGCAGGGACTTACCAACGAGATCACCCGGATCATTTCCAACGACCTCAATCTCAATATCAAGTCCTTGCATATCGACGCCGAGAACGGTCTCACCGAAGGATTTATCGGCCTGTTTGTGAAGAATACAGCCAACCTCAACGATGCGCTCACCAAACTCAACCAGGTTGAGGGGATCACGCATGTGACGAGAATCAATTAAAAAAATCTATTTTTACTCGTTCTAAATACTGATAATTTGTTTACTTTTATGCCAAATTTCTGGAGATGAGTAAAAAATCAGTGGAAGACCTCGTGGAAACAGCGCGAGCGCTCTTTACCGAGTACCTGGAACTGCACGGACACCGGAAGACTCCGGAGCGTTATACGATCCTGAAGGAGATCTTTGCGACGGACGGCCATTTCGATATCGAGACCCTGTACATCCGGATGAAGAACCACAAATACCGGGTGAGCCGGGCTACCCTTTACAACACCATCGAACTGTTGCTCGACTGTGGGCTGGTGACCAAGCATCAGTTCGGGACCAATTACGCGCAGTTTGAAAAGTCGACGATGCTGAAACAGCACGACCACTTTATTTTCGAGGATTCGGGGGATGTTCTTGAATTTTACGATCCCCGCGTCGAAGAACTCCGGGCATATGTCGAGAACCTTTTTAATGTGACTGTCACCCATTATGCACTGACATTTTACGGCCACGCCAAATCCAAGAAATAACAGATGATGACAAAGGTTGATGTGATCCTGGGTCTTCAATGGGGAGACGAAGGGAAAGGGAAGATCGTGGATGTGCTTTCGCCCGGGTACGATATAATCGCCCGGTTCCAGGGCGGTCCCAACGCCGGTCATACCATCATTTTCAACAACCGCAAGTACATACTGCATACCATCCCTTCGGGAATATTCCGTCCTTCTGTCCTCAACGTGATCGGGAATGGAGTCATCATCGATCCCTTCATCCTTTTTCGTGAGATCGACCGGTTGCACGAATCGGGAGTTGAGCCGGAAGCGAACCTGCTGATCTCGCAGCGCGCCCACCTCATCCTGCCTACCCACCGGCTGCTCGATGCAGCCCAGGAGCGGAGCAAGGGAAACGCCAGGATTGGATCGACCCTGAAGGGGATCGGCCCGGCGTATACCGACAAGTACGGCCGGAACGGCCTCCGTGCAGGCGATATTGTATCGGCCGGCTTTCGGAAAAAGTACGAACAGGTCAGAGCGGGACATCTGGAATCGATCCGGCAGTTGCCGGTCGACCTGTCGGACCACCGCATGGACGGCCTGGCTTTCGGCGAATATGAAACTGCCTGGTTCGAAGCCCTTGAACGGTTAAAAAAGCTGGAGATCATCGATACCGAGCAGTTCATCAACGCCGGCCTCGCAGCCGGCAAAAAGATCCTGGCCGAAGGGGCTCAGGGCAGCCTGCTCGATGTGGATTTCGGATCCTATCCTTATGTGACCTCTTCCAATACCATCACGGCAGGCGTATGTTCCGGTCTGGGGATCTCCCCCCACCGTGTAGGGACTATCTACGGTGTGTTCAAAGCCTATTGCACCCGCGTAGGCAGCGGCCCCTTTCCGACCGAACTTGATAATGAGGAAGGGGAGAGGCTGCGTACCGGGGGCAACGAATTCGGCTCCACCACGGGAAGACCCCGCCGGTGTGGCTGGCTGGATCTGCCGGCGCTGAACTATGCCATTATGGTCAATGGCGTCGACCGGCTGGTGATGATGAAAGCCGATGTGCTGAACCCCTTCGGTACGATCAAAGTGTGCACGGAGTACCTCGATGAGAAAGGCCCGGTGGCAGGGATGCCGTTTGACCTGGGTGCGGCCGGTCTTCGTCCGGCTTACCGGGAGATGACCGGATGGAATTCCTCCCTCGACGGTTGCACCACTGCCGACACCCTGCCCGCAGCGATGCAGGAGTATGTCGGGTTCATCGAACGCACGACAAACCTGCCGGTGAGTATGATCTCCACCGGCCCCGACCGGGAACAGACGCTGATGCACTGACCCGCTTACAACTTTCGCTTGATTTCCGTCAGTTCGTATCCTTCGACGATGTCGCCGACCTTGATATCGTTGAAATTCTCGATATTGAGACCGCATTCGTAACCCGACAGCACCTCTTTCACGTCGTCCTTGAAGCGCTTCAGCGAGCCCAGCATCCCGGTGTACACCACGATGCCGTCGCGGATCACGCGGATCTTCGTATTACGGTTGACCTTCCCGTCGAGAACCATACAGCCCGCCACCGTTCCCACCTTCGTGATCTTAAAGACATCGCGCACCTCGATGTTGCACAGTATCTTCTCCTCGATCTCGGGGGAAAGCATCCCTTCGATGGCCGATTTGATCTCTTCAATGGCCTGGTAAATGATGGAGTAGAGGCGGATGTCGATCTGCTCCGCTTCGGCCAGTTTGCGGGCGTTCACCGTAGGACGTACCTGGAACCCAACGATGACCGCGTTGGACGCGGATGCCAGCAGGACGTCGGATTCGGTAATGGCTCCCACCGACTTGTGGATCACGTTCACCATCACCTCTTCGTTCGACAGCTTGAGCAGTGAATCGGAGAGGGCTTCGACCGACCCGTCGACGTCGCATTTCACGATAATGTTGAGCTCCTTGAAATCACCGATGGCGATCCGGCGGCCGATCTCGTCGAGGGTGATGTGCTTCTGTGTCCGCAATCCCTGTTCGCGCTGCAGCTGCAACCGTTTGGTGGCGATCGTCTTGGCCTCTTTTTCATCAGACATGACGTTGAAACTGTCGCCGGCCTGCGGTGCGCCGTTCAGTCCGAGCATCAGGATCGGCTGGGAGGGACCGGCCACCTTCATGTGCTGGTTCCGTTCGTTGTACATGGCCTTTACCTTGCCGTAGGTGGCGCCTGCCAGCACCATGTCGCCCACATGGAGCGAGCCGTTCTGGACCAGCAGTTTGGCGACATAGCCGCGGCCCTTGTCCAGCGACGATTCGATCACCGTACCGGTGGCCATGCGCGTCGGGTTGGCTTTCAGGTTGAGCATTTCCGCTTCAAGCAGCACCTTTTCCAACAGCAGTTCCACGTTGGTCCCGACCTTGGCCGAGATCTCCTGGGTCTGGTACTTGCCGCCCCACTCCTCGACGAGGATGTTCATCTTCGACAGCTCTTCGCGGAGTTTTTCGGGGTTGGCATTGGGTTTATCCATTTTGTTGAAAGCGAATACGATCGGGACACCGGCTGCCAGTGCGTGGTTGATCGCTTCACGTGTCTGCGGCATGACCGTCTCGTCGGATGCAATGACGATGATGACCACGTCGGTGATGCTGGCTCCGCGGGCACGCATGGCCGTAAAAGCTTCGTGACCGGGCGTATCGAGGAAGGTGATCTTCTTCCCGTTCTCGCGCATCACTTCGTAGGCGCCGATATGCTGGGTGATCCCGCCGGCCTCTCCCGCCACCACATTCGTGCTGCGGATGAAGTCGAGGAGCTTGGTCTTTCCATGGTCGACATGACCCATCACCGTGACGATGGGCGGACGGTCCGCCAGGTCTTCTTCTCGGTCGGGATCATGCTGCCGGATCGCTTCCTGCACCTCCACGCTGACAAATTCAACCTTGTGGCCGAACTCTTCGGCAACGAGTGTCAGTGTCTCGGCATCCAGTCGCTGGTTGATGGATACGAACATCCCGAGGGCCATGCAGGTGGAGATGACCTCGGTAACGGGAACGTTGAGCATGGAAGCCAGTTCGTTGGCGGTCACAAATTCGGTGACCTTGATTACCTGTTTGCTCTCCTCAAGCCGTTCCATCTCCTGGTGCATCTGCTGGCTCACCGCATCACGCTTGGCTTTGCGGTATTTCGAGGCTTTTGACTTGCCGGCCGGACTGAGGCGGGCAAGGGTCTCCTTGATCTGCTTTTCGATGTCTTCCGGGGTGACTTCCGGCTTTACAATATCCCGGTGGTACCGGCGGTCACGCTGCCCTGGCTTCTGTACGCCCGGCCGGGATCCATCGGCAGGCTCAACGACACCGGGTTCACCCTGGCGTTTGATGCGCTTCCGTTTTTTCTTCTTCGATTTAAGGTTATCGTCGGAGGAAGAGGCTACCGGCTGGGGCTTTTTCTTTTCGAATTTCTTGGGCTCCGGAAGCACGATGGATCCCAGTATTGTAGGACCTTCCAGTTTGATGCGCTCGGTGGGCAGGAAATTGGATTCCTGCACCGGTTCGGCCGGTTTTGCCGCGGGCGGTTCCGGCGCAGGTTCGGGCTGGGGGGCCGGCTCTGCCACGGCAGCGGGTGGCTGCGCGGTTGCTTCAGCAGCAGCCCCGGCAGGAACCGCCTCAGGCTCAGGTTCCGCCATGCTTTTCGACTTTTTGGAATGCTTCTTTTCGAAGGCTCCAAGGTCGATCTTGCCAACAATTTTCAGATCGGTTCCCTGTTTTGATTCCACCGCCGGCTCAGCTTCCGGTGCGACAGGGGCGGTGACCGGTATCTCTTGCGGTGCGGGGGGAACGGGTTTCTCTTCCGCGGGAGGTTGCACAACTGCGGCCTTTTTCGGGGGTGCCGGTTCTGAAACGGCCGGTGCCGGGGGTGGAACTACTGCCTCCTCGGCTTTTGGAGCTTCTGCCACGGGCACCGGGGGCCGTGGAGGCTCCGGCACAGGCGGGGCTTTCTTTTCAGGCAACGGTTCCCTGACGGCCGGCTCGGTTACCTTGCGCGTTACGTCGTGTTGCTTCTTTTCGAAATCAAGCGAGACATTCTTGATGAACAGGTCATCCAGCTCCTTTTCACGGTCTTTTGTGGCCGACTTCTTGCCTTCGATGGTGATGGTCTCATGGGAAGTGAATTGAAGACCGATCTTCTTGGCTTCTTCCTTGACATGCTTTTCAGCCGCGAATTCCTTCATCAGGAGATTGTACATCTCCGGCGAGAGCTTGGCATTGGGATCCATCTCAATGGGAAATCCTTTCTTAAAAAGGAAGTCCACGACGGTCTTGATGCCAATGTTAAATTCCCTGGCGGCCTTGCTTAACCGTGTCGTTGTTGCGCCTTCGCTCATTCAGCAAAAATATGGTTTTTTATTCAAACTCGGATTTTAATATCCGCACCACTTCATTGATGGTCTCTTCTTCGAGGTCGGTGCGTCTGACCAACTCTTGCACGTCCATATCCAGCACGCTCTTGGCAGTGTCGCAACCGATCGTCTTCAGTTCGTCGATGATCCACTGATCGATCTCGTCGGAGAATTCCTGGATGTCCACGTCTTCGTTGTCGATGTCGGTGTCGCGGTAAACGTCGATCTCGTAACCGGTCAGCTTGCCGGCCAGTTTGATGTTGAATCCGCCTTTACCGATCGCCAGCGAAACCTGGTCGGGTTTCATGTATACGTCGGCCCGCTTTTCTTCCTCGATGATGACGATGGAGGAGACTTTTGCGGGACTCAGCGCCCGCTGGATGAACAGCGACGGGTTGTTGGTAAAGTTGATGACGTCGATGTTTTCGTTCTTCAGTTCGCGCACGATGCCATGGATCCTGCTTCCTTTCATGCCCACACAGGCGCCCACGGGATCGATGCGGTCGTCGTAAGATTCCACGGCGATCTTGGCACGTTCGCCAGGAACCCGTACGATCTTCTTAATATTGATCAGGCCGTCGTACACTTCGGGGACTTCCGATTCGAACAATCGTTCGAGGAACACCTCCGACGTTCGTGAAAGGATGATGACGGGATTGTTATTCTTCATTTCGACCCTGGAAACCACGGCGCGGATCGTGTCGCCTTTCCTGTAAAAGTCCGAAGGAATTTGTTCCGACTTCGGCAGGATCAGCTCGATGTTTTCGTCGTCGAGTACCAGGATCTCCTTTTTCCAGACCTGGTAAACTTCCCCCGAAATGATCTCCCCGATCTTGTCGCGATACTTGGCATAAATGTTATTCTTTTCATATTCCTGGATCTTCGAGATGAGGTTCTGGCGTATGGCCAGGATCTCGCGGCGGCCGAAACTGCCGAGCCGGATCTCTTCGGAAAGCTCTTCCCCCACCTCGAAATCAGGCTCCACCTTGATGGCTTCGGACAGCGCCACCTGGGTGTTTTCGTCCTCCACGGCGCCATCCTCCACGATCACCCTCGACCGGAAGATCTCCAGGTCGCCCTTGTCGATGTTGACGATGATGTCGAAATTATCTGCCGATCCGAACCGCTTGGTCAGCATGTGTTTGAACACATCCTCGAGGATTCGCATCATGGTTTCCCTGTCGATGTTCTTGAATTCCTTGAATTCGGAAAAGGTTTCGACTAAATTCAGATGTTCCATGGCAAGGTCATTCTACGGTTTAAAGGTGATTACTTCTTTTGCTGATTTGATCTCGTCGAACCTGAGCGAGACCGGTTGGATGTCGGGGTTGGTCTTTTGTTTCTTCACGGGAACCGCCTGCAGCAGGAGGCTCTCTTCTCCTGCGCTGACCAGGGTGGCGGTGAACTTTTTTCCGTCGCCGGTAACGATCTCGAGCATCCGGCCGGTGTTCTTCCGGTATTGACGGGGTAGTTTTAATGGACGGTCGGCACCGGAGGATGATACGGTGAGGTCGAAGTCCTCCCGGTCCCTGTCCATCGCCTCATTCAGGAAGAGGTTGAGGTTGCGGCAGTCATCCACGGTAACCCTATGGTCGCCGTCGATGAACACCGTGATGCGGTTGCCCGTCCTCACCTGCACCTCCACCAGGAACACCTCACTCCCGGCAAGATGGCTTTCGGCCAGTTCGGCAACTTTTTTTTCTTCGATCATGCGGTATCAATAAAAGAGGGGACTGTGTGTCCCCCCGTATCATGCATTAAAAGCGGTGCAAAGATAGGCATTATTTGCCAATTGCAAAATCTTTTTTCATGATCGCTTTCCGTGCGGCCCCGGAGGGTTTAAATTCCTCCGGGACATCGCGGGTCATCGGGTGAAATCGGCTTCCACCGGAGTCTTTGGCGCCAGTTCATCGGGAGAGGCAACCGGAACGGTGTCGCAGGTGTCTTCAAAATCGGCAACGGCGGGAGTCACAGGAGCGATGGAGGCGGCGAGGACTTCGGGGGTGACGGTGGTTTCGGTGCCGTCGGCAAACGGGGTGGCCATGAGGACGGTGTGTTTCGAACCGCCCGCCACGACCGTAGCAGAGAGCAGCGAGAACAGGACCAGCAGGAGGATGGATAAAGTTTTCATGGCGTTGTTTTTTATCGGAAGGATTCCGGGTGTTTTGGCAATAAGACTGCAATTGCCGGCCTTTGTTACACGGCGGTGGATGAACCAGCCGTCGGAATCGGTGAACAACCGTTACCCGTCGATGAACCCATGTTCCAGCAACGAAAATAAATATGTATTTTTACACGGGAAATCAACTAACTACATGTCACTGCTGCCCGCCCGCCTGATCGCGGCATGTTTGCTCATCGCACTTCCGGCGTTTCTGATCGCCCAGTCGAACCTGACGGTCACCCCGGCCAACAACCCGGGCATCACCCCGCTGCAACTGGTGCAGGATTACCTGATCGGGCAGGGGGTTACCATCAGCAATGTCACCTTCAACGGATCTTCCGACACGATCGAAAGCCCCCAGGCCGGTTACTTCTCCGCCGCCACCACGGCCGCCTCCAGCCTGGGCATGTCGCTGGGCGTGATCACCAGTTCGGGCATGGTCGAGGATGTTCCGGCGACGGGGAGTGCATTCTCCGGGTCCATACTCAACCAACCCGGGGATCCAGACCTTACCAATATATGCGGTGTCGAAACCAACGATGCCGCCGTGATCGAATTCGATTTCATTCCCCAGTCCGACAAGATCTCCTTCCGGTATGTCTTCGCCTCAGAGGAATTTTACGAGTTCTGCACCCAGTTCAACGACCCGTTCGGATTTTTCCTGAGCGGCCCCGGGATCGAAGGACCCTACACAAACAACAGTGTCAATATCGCCCTGATGCCCGGGAGTGCGTTTGCGGTGACGATCTTCAACCTTTGTGCCGATCCCTCCTCCAACTGGTGCAACAAGCCTGACCCGTTCACCCCCTACCAGGTGTGCCGCGAAGAACCGGGCCCTGACTTTGTTTTCGATGGATTGACCTTCGTATTCACGGCCCGGTACAACGTGATCCCGTGTACAACCTATCACATCAAGCTGGCCGTCGCCGACGCCCTCGATGGCAACTACGATTCAGGGGTGTTCCTGGAGAAGAACAGTTTTTCCTCCAATGTGGTGGCCACCAGCACCACCTATACACCCAACGTGGGGCCATACGCGGTGAAAGGGTGCAATGATGCCGTCGTTCAGTTTGCGCTTCCCCAGCCCGAACCCAACCAGGTTACCGTCCATTTCGAGATCCTGGGTACGGCCGTCATGGGGGTCGATTATTCTCCTATCCCCGATTCGGTGATCATACCGGTTGGGATGACTTCGGCCAACCTGACCATCCACCCGTTGCCAGACGGAATTCCCTTCGAACCGGACAAGAGCGTCATCCTCCGCGTGACAACGAACACCTGCAGTGGTCCGATCATTTCGGAGACCATTGTCACGATCAAGGACAACAACCCGCTCTCAGCCACCATGACGGGTTTCCTGAGCTGCCAGGGCCAACCCCAAACCCTTACCCCGGTAGTCCTTGGCGGTCAAACGCTCTACCCCGTCCCCACCTACCATTTCCTCTGGAACACCGGCGACACCACCTCTTCCCTGACCGTATCACCCCCGGCCGGGCACCATGTTTACAGCGTGACCGTGACCGACGCCTGCGGGATAAGCGTCATCGCATCCGCCACGGTCGATGTGGGTACGACTCCCGGCCCGGCCGGCCCCGTCACCTGCAGCCTGCCGGTGATCTGCACCTCGGTGGCGGGTGTCGTGTTCTCAGTCCCCGCGATCGCCGGCGCGGATTCGTATGTCTGGACGTTTCCCGCGGGAGCGACCGTCACCTCTGGTGCCAACACGAATTCCGTCACGGTCAGCTTTTCCGCCTCCGCCTCTCCGGGACAGGTCACCGTTTTCGGGCGAAGCACCTTTTGCGGCGACGGCAGTCCCTCCTCCATGACCCCGGTGATCCATCCTTCGCCCGGGGCTGCCGGCCCGGTCGCGGGAGTGACCAGCCTTTGCCAGGGACCCGTACCGCTTACCTGGTCCATTGCCCCGGTGGCCAATGCAACGACCTACGAGTGGACGGTGCCACCCGGCGCGACCATCGTTTCCGGTACCACCTCCAATGCCATTACCTGTATTTTTCCCATCGGGTCGTCGTCGGGAGTGTTCACGGTGCGCGGCGATAACGCCGAATGCCCGGCCGGGGCCACCTCCAGCCTGGCGGTCACGGTGAACCCGTTGCCGGGCGACGCCGGGGCGATCTCCGGTGCGGCCGGTTCGGAAGTGTGCCAGGGCCAGGCCGGGCTGGTTTATTCGATCCATCCGGTTGCTAATGCCTCCCAGTACGACTGGGTATTCACCGGCACCGGGGCCACCCTGGCTCCGTCGGGGCCTTCGGTGACGGTCGGTTTTTCATCCGCAGCCACATCCGGTGTGCTCACCGTGACCCCCCGGAACGGTTGCGGCGACGGCGCGGCATCGCCGGCATTTCCCATTACGGTCAAGGTGAAGCCGGTGGCCGGCTTTGCCGCCTGTAATACGCTGACCACCGTTAAGAATGGCCGGCCGGTCATCCTCAAGGGGGGCACCCCGCTCGGGCCCGGCGGTGTGTATTCCGGCCCCGGGGTAAGCCAGGCGCTTCCGGGGGTGTATGTTTTCGATCCCGCCGATCCGGCAGTGACAGGCAGCCCGGCCGGGTCGGATCATGCCATCACTTTCCGGTACACCCATTCGGATGGGTGCTTCGATGAATTGAGCCGGACGATGCGGGTCTTTTCGTCGAATGCTGCTGACCCGTGCCCGGGAACCTTGCAGGACCGCCGCGACGGGAAGAATTATCCGACCCTGATCGTCGGCTCGGGAGCGACGGCCCGTTGCTGGATGGCTGCGAACCTGGATCATGGAACCCTTCGCGTGGGTTCCACACGGATGACCGATGATTGCACCTTTGAAAAATATTGCCCCGGCGACAATCCGGCCGCATGCGCATCCACGGGTGGATTTTACCAGTGGGATGAACTGGTGGAATACCGGGAAGAGGAGGGAATGTTCCAGGATCTTTGCCCTCCGGGATGGCACGTGGCCACCCCGGCCGAATGGGACCTGCTGATCGCCGCCAACCTGGGTGAAGGGATCGCCGGCGCCTACCTGAAGGACCTTAAAAATGCTTCGGGCTTCCTTGCCCGCCTTTATGGGATATTTTATTTAAACAACCAGTGGGCCTTCACGCCTGGGACCATGCCCGGCACCATGTTCTGGACCTCCGCGGGCCGGCCCGGAGGGGAGGCGGTGGCACGGGGGCTGAACGATCCCAACCCCAGTGTCTCCCTCTATGAGGCCGGTCGCGCCAATGCTTTTTCAGCCCGTTGCGTTCGAAATTGAACTGAGGGTCAAGTAGTTGGTTATTTCACTTTCAGCACTTTATTTGAGAAAACGTACTCACCAGCCCTGACCCTGATAAGGTAGAGACCGTCCGGAGCGCCATCGAGGGTGATTTCATGCACCCAACCGGCAGGCAGGTTTGCCGAGTAGAGATGCACCCCTTGCATGTTGATTATTTCGGTTTGCGCGGTCAATCCGGAGGATATCCCTGTAAGATCCAGCCGGACAGATCGGGTGGTGGGGTTGGGATAAAGACGGATATTGAAATTGCTGCCTGTATCAGGTAACCGGCCATCAACGCTGCCCGGCGTTGCCGTGATCAAGGCTTCCCCCGGACTACAGAAAGGTCCGGCCGGCGCGATAACTCCAAGCAGGTATCCGCCTGCAAATACGCGCACGCCCGGAAGAAAGTTTATCTTCTGTCCCGCAATCAGCTCAACGGCTCCCCCGTTTGACACGGTGAATGTTGTGCCACCACCGGCTACCGTGATCGTTTGCAGGGCATCGTAACAAGCAGGTTGACCGCTGCCAACCGTGAGGTTCTGCAATGCAGCGTTTTCCGGCGGACCCGAAGGAACCAGGCATTCATCGAGGTACGTGGTGAACCCGTCTTCTATAAGGACTCCGGTCGTATCCCCCGGATCAAATCCTGCCTTGCGGAAACCTACCGTATAGGTGCCGATAGGGAGGGCCGGGAACTGATAATACCCGCTGATGTCGGTTACCGTTGTATCTGTTCCGGCCGATACCGTGACACCGGCAAGTGGGGTGTTGCCGGAGCAGTCGGTGACATACCCTTCCAGGATTCCCGTATATAGCGTTCCATCGATAGAAATGTCGTCGATCCGCCAGGTTCCGATATCCCACGACACTCCTCTCACTACAAAAGCAAATTGGAATGCGGAGGAGCCGACATCCGAATTCGAAACGGTCAGGAATTGCGTGACAGGACCGATAGTACCGGCCGGAGTATATTCATAAACCCATTGCCAGGTTGCGCCTCCGTTGCTGGTGGTCATGATACCGGTGGAGGTTCCGGCACTGTAGGATTGGCGGTACTCAGCGAAGGACAGATTCAGTTCCAGCCGGCCGGCCGTGTTGATGACCGGTGAGACAAGGAACGCCGTGTCGTTGTAAAAACTGAAATTGGAGGCAAAGGTGAGTTCAGGACTTGCGCCGCCGGCCAGACTGCTTCCGTCCAGCATCCAGTTGAGAACGGAGCCGGAGCCGGAATTATACCAGCACAATGGCACTGTCCCCGGATATTGACTGCTGAAATTCTCAAAATAGGGCAGGGGCGCCGCATTGCAGGGAACAAAGAAGGTGAAAGGTCCTGCCCATGCGCTTTGCGCACCGCCCCCGCAGTCGCTTCTGACATAAAAATCGTAGGATATTCCCGGGCTAAGTCCGGTGAGGGTATAGGGCTTCTGGGAAACCCCGGTGATCAGCGTGCCGTTCCCCTGTCCGAATCCGACCGGCTCCCACTCGATATCCCAAAGGCCGGTACCGGAAGACCATGACAACAAAACCGAGCCGGGAGCTGCATTTACGGTGGCCAGGTTCGTCGGAGTAAGACAGTCGGAACAGGTGAGCGAGATCTCGAACCTGTCGAGCGAATCACACGTAACATTGCCGTAGAATGTCGGGGCAAGATAGGCCACATAACTTCCCGGAAGCAGTTGGGCCGTGACCTGGTTATTCCACCCCGGACTCAAATAAGTTTCGGTAATAAAGCCGGCTGAGGGGCAGGGCAGGGATTTGATCCCCATACTGCCGCTGAACTCGGCACGCCCCCTGAAAATAACATCGTTGGTATCTGTCAGGGTGAACAGGAACCAATCGGAATCGCGTGACTGTCGCGAAAGCCAGGCTGACCCGCACAACGTGTCGCCGCATTGGATCGTGTCAAAAGAGGCGGTCTGCAACAGGCATCCATTGTTGGAGGAATCTCCGCACGCCTCCGTTTCAGGTGCCGCCGTTCCTGCGCAATCGAAATAGTGCGTACGGAACGATTTCTTCACCCAGGCGCTGGTGTCGGTCGGGCTGCATGCCGTACTGAGATAATAATCGTATTCGGTACCGGGAGAGAGATTCGTCAACGAATAAGCAGGCACCCCACTTACTGTCACCAGGGTGCCGGAGCCCCGGTTGAACCCGGCCGGCCCCCACTCGAGGGCCCAGTTTGTGACCGGCGACAGAACCGATGGGATCCAGGAGAGGTCGGCTGAAGTCGTGGATAGTGTGACATTGCTGGCCGTTAAACCGGTGGGAGGAAAACAGGTATAGATATTCACATGCACAGGTCCGGCCGGAGCTGACTCGCCCAGTTCGTAAAGGGCAGTGACCGTATAGTCATATCCACCCCTGGGCAATGCCGGATCATCGTAAAAGAGGTTGCCGGCACTGTCGGCGACCAGGACGTTGTCGCGGTAGATGTTGTACCCTACCAGCGCGCCCGGGTTGTCGGTGTTTCCGGTTGCCGGCGGGAGGACAGGCCCGCCTGCGGAATGAGATAGGATGCTCCCGGGCTGCATCGGAGCAGGACTTTCCGAAACGAAACCCTGAAGCAACCAGTTGTAATTGAAGTTCCACGACTGTTTCATAGATATCCACGTGCCTCCCTGGTTAAACATGTCGCCCTTTCCAGCCACCGCAGGACCGGAGGCAAGGCCTGCCGGAAATCCGTCGGTTTGGTTTGCCTCGTATCCGAACCACAACTCATCTGTACCGTCGATCAGCACCGGTGAGGAAAGGTTGATCTCGTTCCAGGCATTGATATTGAGGTTCGGTATGGCCTGCGAATGCAGCAGCGTGGATGCGTTGGCACCCTTCCAGACTTTGAGGGTGTACTGGCAGGCAGCTTCCGTGGGATAGATACGGATCTTTTTGAGGTACATGCCGTCGTAGGGCGCAATGTCCTGCACGGGCCAGCGGGAAGCTACTGAGAATGAAATGGTCATGTTCCCATAGCCCAGCGAACCGGCGAGGGTTTGATCTCCCCAGGCAAGCCAATGGTCGGCCACCGAGCCGGGTTCCAGCCATGTCAGGTGGGCATTGTCGTACACAGGGCCGGTGATGCTGGCCTGCAGCATGACAGGCGGCGGGAAATAGAGGGGCAGGCAAAAGTCGGTCGTTGTGGTATCATTTCCGGTTACAAATACGGGAGCCAGGGTCTGACTGACCTGTCCGTCGGTGGCAGTGAGGTCGAAGTAGGTTCCTGCGGGGATTACGAGCCGGTAAAATCCGGTTGAATCGGAGGTTGTGCTGTGTGTACCGGAACTGATGGTGGCGCCGGCGACTGCGTTGCTGCAGCCGGGATTGCGCATGACATATCCTTCCACGATCCCGATGCTGGTGGAAAAGGCAAACTGCACCCGGGGTAAGGTGTACTCAGGCCACCAGTTTGCATCCGGTGGCGAGGCGGGATCGGGATTGGTAACGTCGTCGGTACAGTGCAGCCCTCGTGGTGAGCCGGCATAGAAGGAACCCCAGGTCGCCGTATAGTCATATCCAGCCGCATTCTCATCCACGGCGACCACCAGGTGGCCCCCGGTATAGAAAAAGGGAGTGGATAGACTGATCTCCATCCAGTTGCCGCCGGATGGAACGGTCACCACACCGGAATAAACCTGGGTCAGGGAAGAAAAGGGCACCCAGTCGGCCGTGCCTGCGAATTCATATTGAGCGGTGTTTCCCAGGTACACGGTCCAGTCGTTCCAGGTGGATGGATCGGAGGAACCGCCTTCATAATAGAAGCGGATCTTTGAGATATAGCCCGGCAGGGCGCCTCCGGCCGCGAGTTCCGAATCGAGGTAGATCTGCTGGCTGTAGTTGTATATGTTCGGGGAATAGAGCGGGAGATAGTCGGAGACATCCGTCCCATCTCCGACCTGGACCGTGGTATCGTTATCGGAGCCAAATTCATAGGCGCCCATGTCGATGATATTGTAGATCCGGGGGTTCCCGTCAAGGTCCGATGTCTGGAAGTTGTAGGCGTCGTACCCCGCACCGATACATGGACTGCCGGAGGTGAGCCGGAAATTGTTCGCCGTGGCATTGAGGAACAACGGGTCAGCCGACAGGTTGCCGGTCCCCCAGGGGAGGGGCTGGGTGCAGCAATGGTAGAAGGTATTGCCGTCGTAATTGGACACCGTGTTGTTTCCATCGGTGTTACCCCACACGATGCAGTTCCGGAATTCGCCGCCGGTAATGACGTAGCTGACGCCTCCGTAATCCAGCGCGGTGTTATGGGCGATGGTACACCCCGTGACAAAAATGCCCTGCGATCCGTAGTAGTCTCCCCAGTCACAGTAAACTCCTCCGCCTCCGGCCGGGGCGTTGGGGGCGCTGTTGAAGGTGACCAGGCAGTTGGTCAGTTTCCCTGTATGGTAGAGGTTCACACCTCCGCCGCCACCGCCGAAGGAACAGTCGCAGGTGATCGAATTGCCGGTGATGACGCAGTTGACCACTTCAGCGCCGGGGCTGCAATCGCCCATGAAGAGGCCCCCTCCGGAACTTTCGGCCGTGTTGTTGCGGATGATGCAGCCGGTCGCGGTCGCAGCCGCGTTGCTGCCGTAAATGCTCAGTCCGCCGCCGTATTCCGGGGCCTGGTTGTTCTCGATGATGCAGTGGCTGATCCGGGGCGAGGCATCAAAGACACGGATCCCGCCGCCGTGGTAGATCCCGTTGATGTCGGAGGATGAATTGCCGTGGCGGATGGTAAATCCGGTGATCCGGCAGTTCGTGTCTTCCGACGAGCTGATATCCAGCACCCTGCCGCTGTTGAAGCCGTCGAGGATGGTGGTGCTGATGAAGGAAGGATCGCCGGTGGTCAGGTATTTCGAGCACAGCACGATGTTTTTTCCGTCCATGCTCAGATGTTCGAAATAGGTTCCGGGATAGACCAGTACGGTGTCGCCGTTCATCGATGCGTCAATGCCCCCCTGCACGGTCGGATAGACGGCCGGAACCGGGAGGATTGCGGCGTGGAGCATGCCTGTGAAAAGGACCAGGGTTAGTGACGGGATCAGGAGGGATTTTTTTTTCATCGTTGCGATCGTTACTTAATTAGACTGATTTTAAACAAAAATAGACAATCCGCATCCACGGTTGGAAAAGTACCGGAAAGAATTAACGATTTTTAACAATGACCTAACATCAGGGATCCCTGACATGGGTCTGGCATCCGGGTAATGGTCATATAAATTTTAATCAGCCTCATCCCCTGCACCCCTTCTCCTTCAGGAGAAGGGGACTGGTACCTCACTGCGCTGCGGCGAGGATGTCATTGAACCAGGATCCTGGCAATCAGGCGATCACCATTTTCACACACGACCTCGATCAGGTAGACTCCCCGCTCCATCATTCCGAAGTTCATTTCAAAATTCTGGTCCGGGGCGGACTTCACGAGATGGGCTGTCCTGACCGGTCTTCCCAGCATGTTCCGGACCGAGAGCCGGCAATTGCCTGTAAAAGCGGATGAGACGGCCAGGGTGAATATCCCGGGATTTGGGTTGGGGTATGTGAGGATGGAGGCAACACGGTCGCCGGCACCGGCCAGGAGGTCAGTCGCATAGGTCCTGTCGCATGCTGTTTTTGCCGACTGGTAGGTCACATCCAGGAAATACTTTTTCGACTGCAGGTCCCGTGTGGGATAGAGGCAGAACGCCTTATTGCGGAATCCCGGCATGTATACGTCGGTGTCCTGGGCGGTGTATCCCCATTCATAGGTGAAGTTCAGCGTATCCCTGGCATTGCCGCAGGTGGTGCAGATCAGGAAGAGGTCGCCGCGGGCGCTGTGGACCTCCGGCGCCTTTTCAACGAGGGTTTGCCGGTTCGACCGGGTAACCGTGATCGCCACTTCATTGGAAGTATCAGGGGGACAAAGGGTAAGTGATTTGACGATCGCCCGGTAACGGAAAGTCCCCGGTTCTTTATTGTCCAGCGGGAGATAGTAATCCACCCACCCTTTATAATAGACCTTCCATGCGGTGTCGCTGGCATTTTGCTGCCACTCGCTCACCGTCCCCTGGTAGCCGGTCAAGAAGAGCGTATCGGGTTCGTTCAGGCATCCGTTCGCACCATTCTGAACCAGCGCACCGGCATCGGCGCGCGGTTCGACGGTCATGGTAATGGAGTTTTCGGAAGGAACGGTTTTCGGGTAGGCGCATCGCAGATCGGACGTTCCGTTGCAGGTGATCGCTTCGTTGTTTGTGAGTTGGGTGGTCACATAGGTTTTATTGGTTTCGCCGGGAATATTCACCCCATTTGACTTCCATTGGAACACGGGATGCTTGCCCGGGTTTGTCAGGTCGGCGTTGAAGGTCACCAGGGTGCCCTGGCAAATGAATGTGGTTCCGGGGTCATTGTAAATAAGGAGCCGGGGGAGGATATTTCCTGCCGATACGATCGTAGTTACCGAATTCGAGTCGGTTGGACTCCCGCTGATGCAATGGCTGTTGGAGGTCACCCGGCATTTGACCTGGTCGAGGTTTACCGGAACATAGGAATAGGAGAGGTTGGTTCCCACTGCGGAGCCGTTCACAAACCATTTATACAGGGGGGCGTTGCCGCCGTTCGAAACCGAGGCGGAATAGGTGACGGAGTCGCCGGTACAGACCTGGCCCGGCGGGTCGGACTGGATCGTAACATCCACGGGTGCTGTGGGATATACTTCGAGCATAACCTCCCCGGAAATGTTCGTCGTGTTGTCGGAGGCTCTGACGACTCTCCGGTAACTTTTCGTGGTAAATTGCAACTCCGGGTCGTAATTTCGCAAGGTCGCCCCGTTGATATTCTGCCACTGGCCGACCAGTGGTTTCGATTGCCACTGGTACCCCCCTAAGTTGCAACCACTGCCCGCGATCAAGGGAGTGCTGCCCCCGATGCTGTTAAAGTTAAACGAATTGCCGCAGTACCAGGTGGTATTGGGCGGAGTGATCGTATTGTTGCTGATCGTGCATTGGGAAGCCCCGGTTTCCGGAAAATGCATCAGGAGGCCGGTCAGGAGAATCCAGGAAAATGTTGCTTTCATGGTCAGGTTGTTTGATAAACACTCCTGCTGTTTTATCGAAAACCATGGGTTGACAGTCAGAGGCCTGTGTCCAATCCATGTTCACCATCCGATCCGGCAACCTCAAATATTCAATCGAAACCTCAAATATACCCTATTTGCAAGAGAAATGAAAGGGGAAAGTGAAAAGTTTTTACACAATTTTATCATATTATTGTACAACATTTCAATTTTAACCTATTGATCTCATGAAAAGATCTATCCTGTCGATCCTTGTATTTATTGCAGGTTTGTCCGTTTCGTTTGCCCAGGTGGGCCTCAACACCGACGGATCATCAGCCAATCCATCCGCTGGACTTGACGTTAAGTTCGCCGACAAGGGCTTCCTGCCTCCGAGGATAGCGATTAAAGCGCGATCACCTTTCTGAAAGGTTTTCACCCGGATCCGCTGTCACAGGAAAAATAAACTGCCTAAAAAAAACTTGACTTTCATCCTTCCTTGGTGATATTTGTAACAGATCTTTCCTTGCCACTTCTGCCTGGTGGCACCAACCGGTATAGCCCGTTCAGGATTTATCTGGAATTATCATCCACTGACACACCCGCGCCACGACTCCCTGCAGTGCAGGGATTTAAATAAAAGTAACTGTGTTTAGCAGACTGCCAGGTACCGGAAAATCAAACAACACAAAAAAAAATGTTACAATGCTCTCCTCAAAAAGCATTTTATTGCTATTTTTGCTTTTTACAAAAATCATAAATGGAGAAACTATTTGAAAAGTACTATCGTAAAGTTGATCAGGTACAGCTGCAATTCAGCCGATACCTGCTATCCCGGATCGATTGGAGCAACAGGCTTATTGGCATCAAAGGTGCCAGGGGTACCGGGAAAACTACCTTGTTGCTGCAATATGCCAAACAGCATCTTCCTGCCGGTAACCAAACACTCTATGTTAGTCTCGACGACCTTTTCTTCACTCAACACAATCTGCCTGGTTTTACTGATGATTTCGTCAAGCAGGGTGGAAAGTACCTGATACTCGACGAAGTACACCGGTACCCACAGTGGTCATCAGAAATAAAAAACATATACGATGACCATCCTGACTTGCAGATCATCCCGCGAAAAAGAATGTCGACCCAGTAATTCAGAACATCTTCCAGTGAAAAAT
>CAYVVG010000038.1:0-35477 GCA_964455285.1 uncultured Prolixibacteraceae bacterium | reverse complement strand
CATGATGGCCGATACCTGCGGGATGACCCCGGAGGCCATGACGTTGCGGTAAAAGATATCGGCATAGCCGGCCAGGCTTTCAACGCCCTCCTGGATCCGTGCGCCTCCCGAGTCGTTCAACCCGATCACCGGGGCTCCCATCCGCATAGCCATGTCCATGATCTTCACGACTTTGTCGGCATTGGCCCGGCTCATGGTGCCACCGAAGACGGTAAAATCCTGGGCAAATACAAAGACCTGACGTCCGTCGATCTTTCCGTAACCGGTCACCATGCCATCGCCGGGCACTTTGTTATGTCCCATGCCAAAGTCGTGGCACCGGTGCTGGACCAGCTTGTCCATCTCGACAAACGTATTGGGATCGAGAAGGGTCAGGATGCGTTCCCGGGCTGTCAGCCTGCCGCTTTTATGGATCTTTGCGATCTTCTCGGTTCCGCCGCCCAACTCGGCCTTCCGGTTCTTTTCTTCAAATACTTTATACCTGTCTTCAATTCCTTGCATAATCTCTCATTTAGTATTTCTCCATTTCGCTACCCCGCTATTTCGCTATTTTCCAACTTGATCATCACCTGGTGCGAATCGACCGTATCGCCCTCTTTCACCAGGATGGCCTGGACGATCTTGTCGCCGGAGGCCTTGAATTCGCTCTGCATTTTCATGGCCTCCACCACGATCAGGGTCTGGCCGCTGCTTACCCGCTCGCCGACGGCCACCGGGATCTTTACGATCTTGCCGGGCATGGGCGATAATACCTGGTTCGCTCCTTCCACCTCCAGCCCCTTGTTGCGGTTGCTGATATACTTCGACTCGGCATCGATCACCTCCAGGTTGAACGACCGGGCGAAGGTGTTGACGATGTATTTTTTGCTGTTTTCTCCTTCGATCAGTTCGACATTATAGGAGTGGCCGTTGTAAAGGATGGAATAGACCCCGTTTTCGACCTCCGTGATATCGAGATCGTATTTCCGGTCATCGACCCGGATGAGTGCTTTGTTGCCCGCCCGGTTGAGCATTTCGACGCTCGCCGTCCGGTGCCCGATGCTGACTTCGTACGCCATGGTGCTGGGTTATAATCGTAAAACATTGCGTTTGCGGCCAAAATCCTTCCAGGTCGAGGCCAGTTCTCCGGTGAACCTCGGTGGCTGCACACGTTCCAGCTTGTCGAGGTAATCGATGAAGGCGCTGATGATGGCCATGTCCTCGCATTCGAGGCCGCAAGGGCGCGGCGAGAAAAGCCGGTCGTGGTTGTCTTCGATGAAGTGCGTGTTGTATCTCCCTTCAATGAAACCGGGTGCATCCATGATCCGTTCCAGGAATTTGATGGAGGTTTTGACACCGGTGATCTTGTATTCGTAGAGGGCGCGCTTCATCCGGGCGATTGCCTCGCTGCGCGTTCCTCCCCAGGTGATCAACTTGCAGATCATGGGGTCGTAATGCATCGGGATCTCATATCCCTCATAAACATAGCCGTCGTAACGAACACCCAGTCCAAGCGGCACGGTAATATGCTTGATCACCCCCGGGTTGGGCATGAAATTGTTGTCGGGATCTTCGGCATAGATGCGGCATTGGATGGCATGCCCCTGCTGGCGGAGATCCTCCTGCCGGAAAGGAAGCGGCAATCCGTTGGCGATGTTGATCTGCTCCTTGACGAGATCGACCCCCACCACGCGTTCGGTCACCGGATGTTCCACCTGGAGCCGGGTGTTCATCTCCAGGAAATAATACTCGAGGTTGTCGCTCACGATGAACTCGATCGTGCCCGCCCCTTCATAGTTGACGGCCCGGGCGGCCGCCACCGCTTTCTCTCCCATCTCACGGCGGAGTTCCGGGGTCATCAGCGGGGAAGGGGTTTCTTCGATCACCTTCTGGTGCCGGCGCTGGATGGAGCACTCGCGTTCGAACAGGTGAACGACGTTCCCGTGCCGGTCGGCGAGGATCTGGAATTCGATGTGGTGGGGCGACTCGATATATTTTTCGATATACACCGAATCGTTGCCAAAGGCGTTCAGCGCTTCGGACTGCGCCATCCGGAGCGATGGAAGGAGCTCTTCCATGCGCTTGACCAGCCGCATGCCTTTCCCTCCCCCCCCGGCCGAAGCCTTGATCATCACGGGCAGTCCGATCCTGCCGACGACCTCCTGGGCGGTTGATTCATCGGCCAGACGTTCGCTGGTTCCGGGTACGACGGGCACTCCGGAGGCGATCATCGTCTGCCGGGCCGTGATCTTATCTCCCATGGTGCGGATGGCGTACGGTCCGGGGCCGATAAACTGTATCCCTTCCGCCTGGCACCGTTCGGAGAAGGCGGCATTTTCGGAAAGAAAGCCGTAGCCGGGATGGATGGCGTCGGCACCCGATTTCCGGGCCGCCTCGATAATGGCGTCGATGTTCAGGTAGCTGTCGCGGGAGGGGGCGGGGCCGATGCAATAGGCTTCGTCGGCGTACCGGACGTGCATGGCGTGACGATCGGCGTCGGAATAAACGGCAACCGTGACCAGGCCGGTCTCGCGGCAGGAACGCATCACCCTGACCGCTATTTCGCCCCGGTTGGCCACCAATACCTTTCGGATCATACGGGAATATTAATTATCAATTTATTCTGATTCCAAATAACCGGCAAAAATATCAATTATAACATTTCAACCGACAAGATATGTAGATATTTAAGACTATTTAACATTTGGTGAGTGGTAGGGATGCATCGCGATGCGTCCGTACGTGAGGAATGGGTGACTGGTGAGTGGTGGGATAGGGATTATTTCTAATTTTACAGGATTGTATGTAAACAACGGATCCGTGGGTTTTCCTAAATCCCTTCATACGGTCATCAGCCATCCCCGGTACAGGCATTTCCGGGAGGTTTTCTGGTTTGGGGTGATCACGCTGGCGATACACTACGGGTACCGGTACTGGGCCCGCGACCTGGTGTACTGGCCGGTAAACGGAGGAATGCAAGTCCTTCAGAGGGAATTGACCGATTGGGTCCTTCAACAGAGTTCCTGGATCGACCTTCACCTTCTCCGGCTTCCCGTGACGACCTCCGGCAACCTGCTCCTGTTCGACAATGGATCGTGGATCGCTGTCAACAGCAGTTGTGCCGGCGACAAACAGATCCTGCAGTTCGCGCTGCTGCTGCTGATCTACCCGGGGCCCTGGCGCCATAAACTCTGGTTCATTCCGGCCGGGATGCTGAGCATGCACTTCACCAATGTACTCAGGATCGTACTGTTATCGGTCGTATCGGCATGGAGACCGGAGTGGTGGCACCTCGCGCACGACACCGTCCTGCGCGCACTATTTTACGTGGTGATTCTCGTTCTGTGGATCATCTGGATGGAACGGTTCAACAACCGGGAACCGGGCCTCCCGTCAAACTTCTGATGGGGTTTGTTTCCGCCTGATCCGCCTGTAAAGAAGCCATGCCCCGTATCCCGCAACAAGGGCCAGGGCGATCTCGACACCCTCTTCCAGGGTCGCTCCTCCTCCCGGTGCCCCCTGGTTCCCTCCCTGTCCATGTGAAGGAGGTGATGGCGGGTTTTGCGCCGGCAGGAAATTCAGGGAGGCTATGGTCAGGATGAGTGTGACAACCAGCAGGATCTTTCTTGCAAATCCTTTCATAATCGGATCGAGTTGCTTAGTGAATGAATACTTTTTTGCTATGGGTGCTGTAGCCGGATAATACCTGAACGACATACCAACCGGGGGGTGATTGCAATCGCAGGGTCATCGGGGAACTCCGGATCTCTCCCGAGGCGATCTCCTGGCCGGTCATGTTATATACGCCGACCCGGCCGCCCCTGTCCTTTTCAGGAATGTTGCCGATGCGGATCAGGCTGCCATAAGAGAAGATGTTCAGCGCTTCGTGGTGAGACGGGTTTCCCGTTCCTGTAATATTATGAAAATGCAGAAGGAACCTTCCCGGGTCGGCGCCAGCCTGCGAAGTAAAGGCATATACCGGATTCAGCTTCAGATCCTGGGTATGACCGGTTTCAAGGTCTTCCAGCACGACCTGGCCGGCAAGGGTGAACGAAGCGATGTCCCGGGCAGTGAGGGTGTAACCGGAGGTGATGCCGGTCCGGATGCTTACAGGGACCGTTTGGTCTTCGCCCGGCTGGAAATACCTGACCACCGAGAGATCCCGGCCACCGGCCGGACTCCAGATCTCAGGGGCTTCGGCATAAAAGGAGGCCATCTTTTCACTACCTCCTTCCGCCACCTCCGGGTTGAAGGCAATGATCATCTCATCGCTGTAGGAATTGGCCTGGGTACTCAGCGTCAGGCTGACCGAACCAGTACTGACGACACCCTCCTTCAGCCATGCCTGGGTGCTGTGACACCGCACAGCATCAGTCATTCCAAGCGATCCCGTGGCGCCCGCCTTCACGAAGAAGGCCTGTCCCGGCGCGATATACCGGCTGACCCCGTTGGTCCCGGCCAGATCGGCTGAATTAAACACCCCGTAATTCCCGGCATTGTCGTTGAAGATCCAGTAATCGTAACCCGATCCGTTCAGGACAAGGTTGTCGCGGGTCCATCCCGCGGCGGCTTTCCAGTCGACCGAAGAAGGATACGGGTTGCCGGCCAGGTTGAAGGTGTTGACCCCGGTTGTGATCGGGTGGCTGATGCTCCCCTGGTGAAGGGTGCCTGCGAAAGTGTGGGTGGTGGGCGATCCCGTGGTCCAGCCCGTGCTGTAGGCGCAGAGGTAACCGCGGCCGGTGGCGAACACCGGCGGGGTCGAACTGCCGAAACCGGCATTGCTTCCGGTCTGATCGACCGGGGCGCTGTTATAATCCCCGTTGTCGAGGCGCAGGTTCACCCAATACTGGTCGGTCGTGAGGCTGGCGTTCGGGTTCCAGTAATAAAGATCCCAGTTCCAGGGTGAAGCCCCGAAATTCAGGGGGGAGCCGGCGGGTGCCGGGGCGAATTGCGGCCATATGGCCTGGGAAGCGACCGGCGAAGAGAGGAAGTGCCATTTGAGATCGTTGGCCACATATCGCTCCACAGTGGCGGCAACCGACGCCGAACCGTGCAACAGTGAACCGGTGGAGGATGCGTCTGATTTGATCACCAGGCCTGAATTTCCGGCACTGTTCAGCAATGTTCCCGGGATGGTGAGCGATTTCCCGGGATCGACAATGACGACACCGGTAATTTTATTGTTCAACTGCGAAAGTGATACGTCTCCGATGATCCGAAGGGTCGAACCCTGAACCGTGGTCCCGCTGGAACTGAGGTTGCCGGATAGCTGCAGGGTCCCTCCTGCGACATAGGTGGTGCCCGAATAGGAGCACGCACCCAGGGTGAGGGTGCCGGTCCCGCTTTTATCCAGTGAGTTTTCGGAAACGATGGTCACACTGGCTGCATCCAAACCATTGGGTATGGACCCTGTAACCGCGAAGCTTTTATTGCTTGCCCCTAGTACAACCGCTTTTGTATTGGTAACCGTTGTGGGCTGTTTCCAGTAAATGTTTTTATTGAATCCCCCGTCAAAGTCATCCTGCATGAAAATCGAGTAATCGGTAATGGGATTTGAGGTATTGAGGAACACATCGAAAAAACTGGAACTGTGGCCGTTGTTATCGGAGATGGTGATGTTCATCCGGTCGGGGGCGGTCAGGGTGAACTCGAACTTGTAATCGTAATAGGTTCCCTGAACGCCACCGAAACTGGCGATGGCTACGCTGTCGTTTTTGTACCTGATATACCAGACCCCCCACCCCCCGGCATAGGTGGGACCATCGAGGTTCACCGATACGGCGTAGTTGCTCTCCCGGTTGGCCCAGCTCCCGGTGGAGGGAGAGGACAACAGCGCACAGCCGATCCTCCCGTAGGCCCGGCAGGCTGCCACGGTGAGGGTGAACTTGTCGCCCACCTGCAACGCCCGGTCGGAGCCGGTGTTGTCGCCGGCCGTCTTGAATTTCCGCCAGGAAACTACCTGTTTGATTGATCCGGTATTGGCCCACATGCCCACCTCGGTGCCGCCGTTATTATAAGCACCCCCTCCGTCGCCCCAGGTGGTGTGATAATTCCCCGTCTGCTGGACATACGTAACGGTGGTCTGGGCACGCAATTCAATCCCGGCCGCAGCTGTAACAGCCAGGATCACAAGCAAAAAGAACTGTCTCATTTCCCCGTTATTAAAGAACATTGATCTGACTCATCAAAATTAACCCTAAATATCGGTTTGTCAATATCTGTCATGCAATTTGTTATCAAATGCCGGCAGCCGGCCGGTCAACGTCATTTTCCCGACACCACCAGTTTCCGCATGAAACCCCCAGAAATATCCGAAAAACGCAGCAGGTAGATCCCCTTTTCGATCCCGTCCAGGGAGATCCGGTTTGCTGATCCCTTCAATGGATAAGTAGCCAGGGTCCGGCCGTCGGGGGTGAGGAGCGTCACATGACAGGGGGCAGGCGACTCGATGGTCACCTCACCGGGCGCCGGGTTGGGATAGACCCTCACCCCGTTTTCGTCCTTCTCCGGCATTCCGACCAGCACATCCAGCACGCCCGAAAGGTTGGTGATCCCGTCCCAGAAACCCCCTCCGGTAGCAGAGAAACCGCCATAAACATAGGGATCGGCATTCAACCGGAACCGGGTGGCGTAATAGTAAGTGCCCGGCCATTCGACAGCATTTCCCAGGTTGGCCTTGAATTCGTCGTTATTGCCGGCAGGGGCATTGTACGTTGCAGGGATCCAGTCGGTCCAGGTGGCCGGATCGGTATCGACTGAATTCCACCCCACCCACGCCTGGAGGCCGGCTGCCGGGACGGACTGCCCGGTGATGCCTGGAATGTATGCCTGGCCGAAGACTTCGAAATCTTCGCGGGGTATGATCTGCCCCTGGTCCGGCCCCTGGAGGTTGGCAAAGGTGATGGCGGGCGGTGGCGTCGCGACAGTGTAAGAGTAGTTCGCCCCGCTGTTGTTGTTGAAGTGGATCGTCGCCAGGTCGTGATCGGCCGTGATGCCGGTCAGGGTCGACGAAAACGCATAGTAACTGACCGTGGTCCCTGCCGGTTGCCCGGGTATCGTTGCTGAGCCGGTTGTCCCTGTGAAAATGACCGTGACCAGGCCGGAAGTGGTCCATCCGTCGGTGGAATAACGCAGGTAAACATATTCCTCGAGGCATGGAGCGGCACTGACGGTGACTGTGACGATGGCAGGATCGCCCGCGGTAACGCCGGAAGGTACCGAAACGGAGGATATCTGCACCGGTTCAGCGCTGGTCTCCATGAAGATGGCCCGGGTGTTGACATACCCAAGGTCCTCGAAATTCACGGTGTACCATTTATCGTTGACCAGGGTGACTGAATTGTTGGTGGCTCCCTCCTTGGTGTAGGTCATCAGGGTATCCATCACCACGTTCACCGCCGACCATTTATTCTGAAAATAGTTGGTGGAAGGTCCGCTGGTGAAGAGCCATTCGTAGGTGCCGCCGGTAAGGTCACCCCCCGTGGCCTTGACGCTGAACCAGGTGTGATAATACGGAGTACCGGCTGCGATCCGGGCGATCCTCCCGCCGGTCGCCTGCGTGCTGCTGGCCAGGGCAAGGTTGGAAGGAGGATTGGCCCATGAGTCCCATGCCCCCGGCATGTTCACCCCTTCGGGTTCATAGATTTGGGCCTGCACGGGAGGGCCGGTCAGGAGCATCGTCATTAAAACGGCGACGGCAAAGGATCCTTTGATGATCGGAACACGTAAACTGGAAAAATGTTTCATAACACCTGTGCTTTAGTAAATTAGGAACAATGTCGGATGGACTCTTGGCATCTCGCACCCTTGCGGTTCTTTCATTATCTCTTCATGAACAACCTGGTTTCCTGGTCGCAATCCTTCCCCACTCTCACGCAATACATTCCGGGAGGCAGATCGGATACATTTACGGTGGCTTCAAGGGTCCCCATCTCCACGCACTTGACCCGGCTGCCGCGAATACCGTATATTTCAACCGGGCACGGAACGTTCAGGCCGGATACCCGGATGGTGATATTTTCACCGGCGGGATTGGGAAAAACGGACAGGGAAACCGGATCATACGGGATGGCCGTATTCCCGGCTATTTCAGTCTCTTTTGCTTCGGGCATCCTGAGTGAAGAGCAGTAAGTCCCATCCGGGGTGATGTAGGCATGGCAAAATGCCCCCGAATCGATCACGGTTCCCGGTAACATCAGGATCTGGTTGCCCGATACGAGCGTGACCGAACCGCCGTTCTGGACTACGAAAAAGGTCTCTCCCCCGGCAAGTGTCAGGGTTGACTTTGCGTCGTAGCAAACGCTCTGTTCGGCGGCGATCGTGACATCCTGCAATGTACGGTTCACCGGAACCTCGGGAACCGTCACGATCACCCTTCCGGAGACATTCGTGAGGCCGTTCCAGAAGCCTCCTCCAGTCGCCGAATAGCCTCCGTAAACAAAGCTGCCCCCGTTCAGCCTGAACCGGGTGGCATAATAGAAGGTATCGACGGCCGGCAGGTAGGCGCCCAGGTCCTGTACGAATTCATCCTTACCCGAAACCGGTCCGAAAAAGTAAGCTTCAATCCATTCAGTCCAGCCCGCAGGATCGGTGTTGGCAGTGCTGTAACCGAACCACGCTTCCAGTCCCGGTGCCTGGGTGTTTTGTCCGGTGATGCCGGGAATCAGTGCCCCGCCGTAAATGAAGAAGGGATCCGCCAGGGGGATGGTGCCCGAAGCGGGATCATCCAGGCTGGCGAAGGTGATCGTAGCCGGCGGATTGGTGACGAGGTAATTGTAGTTGGCCCCCCCGTTGTTGTTCATCCGGATCGTATAGAGGTCGACGTCTTCGTAAGGTTCCGCCACGGTCGAGGAGAAGGCATAGTAGGAAACCCCGGTTCCCGCGGTCTGTCCCGGACTCGTCGCCGTTCCGGTGGTGCCGTTCATGGTCACAGGCCGGATAAAAGAGCTGTTCCAGTTGTCGGATGAAATCCTCAGGAAAAAACGCTCTTCGGTTGCAGGATTTTGAGAAACGGTGATGGTGATGATCACGGAATCGCCGGCATAAACGGTAACCGGGAGGGAGACCGTACTGATCTGTACCGGTTCCGCGCTGGTTTCCATGAAAATGGCACGGGTGTTCGTATAGTTGTTGTCCTCCCAGTTCATCGTGTACCACTTCCCATTCACAATCGTGATATTATTGTCGGATCCGCCCTGAAAGGCATAGGTTTGCAATGCATTCATGACGACGTTCACCGATGCCCATTTGTTGCTCCAGGGAGTCGAAAGGGCGCCGCTGGTGAAGAGCCAGTTGTAGGTTCCGCCCGTCAGGTCCCCTCCCGAAGCTGCCACGCTGAATATCGTCTGCCAGCGCGCGATCCCGACGGGATATTTCGTGATCCTGCCCCCGGTTACCTGGGTGGAACTGGCCAGCGCCAGGTTGTTCGCGGGCGGGTTGGTCCATCCGTTCCACGCTCCGGGCATGTTAAGCCCTTCGGGTTCCCATATCTGCGCCCTGGCCTCACCGGCAGGGAAGAAAGCCATCGTAAGGATCATCAGGATCCCGGCGGGGAACAATCCCCGCCATGTTGATTTTATCACAAGTTTCTTCATGGGGTTGCACATATTTATCATTCCGGATAGGTTTTCTGCACCTCAAATATAAAAAATCATTGGAGAATCTCTGTTTTCATAAATTTTCCGACGGCCGGGGCCCCGGCGCCGATCAGGCGAAAGAGATAGCACCCTGCAGGCAGGCCCGACACATCCACGGTTCCGCTGACCGGCCGGCCGGGAAGATACACGAGGCGGTTTCCCGTTATGTCCGTGATCTCGATCGTGTTCCGGTCACCCGGCCGATCGTTGGGGCTTTGATATTCCAACCGTCCCGATGCGGGGTTCGGGAAGAGGCGCAGCGTTGGCTGGCGCTGCTTTTCATTTCCCGTTCCAAGCGTACAGGTCAGGGCGAACTCCATCACCTCGTCATGTCCCGACCGGACCCCGGCGATGGTCGGCACGATGGAAAAATCAGGCAGGATCCCGATCCGTTGGGTCGGACGGTAATCGGGATAAAAAACGCCCTGCATGGTGGCGTAGGTCTGGATCCGGCCCGGAAGGCAGATCACCTGGTTGCCCCCGTCGGCCGCGGCGGTGGTGCTGCCCACCTTTGATGTCCGGGGAAAAGGCTCGATCCCCATGCAGGTCCACTCGGCCTGGCTCACCGTCCTTTCATCGAACAGAAGGGTGATCCTGCCCGGGAACAGGCTGTCGGATCCGTCGCCGGTGAACTGTTCCCTCCAGGAAAAACGCCCCGGGTACATGACGTCGGGCAATTTCAGGTTTGTAATGTGCTTTGCTGTGTCGTACAGATAGTTGGCAAGGGAAGTCAGCGTCCCGTTGGGATAATTCCGGATGTCGAACAGGAGCAGGTCGGCGGTCCACAACCGGGAGAACATCGGGGCGATGTCGGCCACCTGGAGTTTTCCCATATTAATGATGCCGGCCCGGCAGGAGGCGTTCAGCACCGTATCTCGCCAGGCGGGCGCCGGATTGACATTCAGGGCCGCGTAATTGGTGGCATTCCTCGACAGGGTCTCCTCGCGGATGCCCGTCCCGTTCTGCAGGGTGACAGGAAAGGTGCCGCTGTCACCGTATAAAATGATGGAATTCAGGATCCGCTCCTCATTCACCGCATTCGATCCGTGGGCATACCTTCTCAGGCTGTCACGGAGTTTGTAAACATCCTGGCCGTCAATCTTTTTTATCACATCCCCGGGGGTCACACTGAGTGTACCCGCCAGCACCCTGGTGACCACCATCTCGTTCTCAATGAACCGGACCTGGAAGGGAGGATAGAACACCCCCCGCCAGGCGAGGTAATCCGGACTGGTAAAGGAGGCGTGCGAATCGTGGATCCGGCAGGTCAGCTCTTTCATCGTCAGGGTGTAGGACCGTTCACCCTGGGGGGCCGACAGCCGGGGAATGAATTCTGCCAGGGTCGAATCCCAGGGCCGGCCGATGATATCCTTATAGGGATAAAAATAGTGAATGATGTTCCAGTACCTGAACAACGCCAGCAACCGGCGTTCTTCATTCTGCGCACCGGATGTATGATAAAAAAGGGTATCGGCTGAGAAATCGGCATCGCCCGGGAACGGATTGCCGGCGTATAGGTTCGCCTGCGGACGGAACCGGTGCGTGATGGTGTCGAGCCGGGCCCGCACCGAATCGGAGAAGAGGGGTGTCAGCATCCATCCCAGGTCAGCGTTGTTGTTCAGGCTGTCGGGGATCACCGGCAGCGGGACCGAACTGACGGCCATCGGACCGGCCAGCCGGATCATCCCGAGCACGGTGTCGGCGAAAGCGGCGTCGGTCGGAGCATTTCTTGTTCCGCGGATGGCAGTGATCAGCGCCTGGTCCCAGGCAACGGTCCCTGCGGCGACGGCCGTATGGTAGTACTTGCAGTGGCCCCATGCCTTGCAGAGGTAAAAGAGGCGCTGGTAATACACCGGGTTGGAGACCGGCCGGGCAGTCACAGAAGCGAACAGGCACACCAGGAGAAGGAACGAAATCCTGCGTTTCGTGGCGCGAGTCTTGGGCAGGCTGCTATGTTTCATCGCAAGTGATTGTTCATCAGTTACGTATACATCTGACCGGGAAAGCATTGTTCCTGAGAGATTCATAATAGGATACCGAGCTGTCGACCGTGTTGAGGCCGCGGGAGACCGCCCGCCCGGTGCCTGCCGGGGTGGAGGTCCAGATGAGGGTCGCAAGGCCCTTGAAGCTCCACGTCTGGTTCAGGTAAAGCACGCCTCCCGGGACGACGTTGAACCCCAGCGCCGGATCTTTAAGCTTGTCGGCCGCCAGCGAATTTCCGCCGAAGTAATCGATCAGGGTCATCCACTCCGGTGCGGCGGGCACATGCCATCCCGGCGGGCACATTCCCTGGGAGCCCTCAGCGGTTTCGTACTTCATCAGTTCATCCCACTGGTATAAAGCCCCGGTGGAGGTGCAATTTCCGGCGACATCCTGGTAGCAGTATTTCTCGTTCACGCAGTTGTCGGTCTGTGCCGATAAGGAGGATATCTGCACCCCCCTGTTGAGGTTGGCGGCCAGCCAGCACTGGCCGGATCCCGGGCTGGCAATGGCAACCGTGGGATAGGTGAGGCTGTCGCGGACGTCGAGCCATGGCTGGCCGCAATGCCAGGTTGCGGGTGCAGGCACGTTGCGTACGACCGCAGTGGCACTGTCGGTGCACCCGTTGGCGCCACTAAATGAATAGCTTACGGGCACCAGGCCGGTGGGAGCCGCCTGCGGGTTGAACCATCCCGGGACAGGGTTGTTCACCCACGCACCGCCCGAGTAATTCCCGTTTGGCGGGTATCCGCCTTTCAGCCGGAACGGCCGCGCTTCGGTGGAGGTCACCACGTCGAAGCAGGGGGTGAAGGCGACGGCGGGGGCGGGCAACACCTTCATGGTATCGGGTTCGGAAAGGGCCGGGTTGTTGGTGGCACAGGCGGCATTGGAGGTGACCTGGCAAACCACAAGGTCACCGTCGGCAGGAATATACGTAAGATTCGATGCGCCGGTCCCTGACGGGGATCCGTTGACCGTCCATGCGTAGGCCGGTGCGAATCCGCCGTTGACCGCCAGCGCGGTGTAAGTTACCGGCATACCTTCACAAACGGAATCCTGCGAGGGGGTGATGGTGACTGCCACGGGTCCGGCTTCGTTCAGGTAAACCAGCCCCGATTTCACCTCTCCAAAACATCCCGCGGCATTTTTCTCCCGTACGGTGATGGTGTACGGACTGCCTGCCGGAGTGTAGGGAAGATCCCATGTGACATAGATCTCGTTGGTGGTGGAGGATTGAACCACGCCGTTGATCACCCAGGTATAGGTTGATCCCGCGACCGGGTTGGGAGTGACCCAGTAATGCTTGGTTGCACCCACGCACACCACGTCGGGCATCGGCGACTGCCCGGCCACGCGGAAGGTGAGGCCTGCTACCAGGGCCAGCACCGCCGCGAAGGTGGTCATGACGTGTATGTGGGTGCGTTTCATCATTTATCCTATCTCTGCGGAGACGCGCTGCGGCGCTGTGGAGACGCGCTGCGGCGCTGTGGAGACGCGCTGCGGCGCTGTGGAGACGCGCTGCGGCGCGTCTTTACCATATACTTTTAGTTGTGCCATATATCGGAGGTTGTCGGCGGCGGTATCACCACCGGGGTAAAGGTTCCTGAGGCCGGTATCGGGCTGGCGCAGGGTTCGGTCGACACTACTTCGCACGTGATGATATCCCCATCGGCGGGTGCGTAGGTGTATGTCGGACCGGTTCCGACCACGGGACCGCCACTGATGCGCCATTCGTAAGTCGGTGCTGCCCCGCCGTTCTGCACCACGGCCGTATAAGTCACCGTGGCCCCTTCGCAAACCGGGTCGGCGCTTGCCGTTATGGTCACCGTGACCGGCAACGCCTGCAGGATGTTCCAGGATGCCAGCACCACCCAGGGAGTTTCGTTGCAACCGAGGGTGGGCGTACATCCGGCTCGCCGTCCCCTGATCTCCACCAGGGTATGCCCGGCGGTGGGCAGCGCAGTGGCCGGTACATAGGTCAACCAGGTCCCAGAATTGTCATAGCTGTATTCGAACTCGTCAGAACAGCCGACTCCACCGGTGCCGGGATTGAAGGTAGCGGAGACGGTTGATCCGTCGCAAACACTCATTCCCGGCGGGATCTTGTTTGCCAGGGTCGGACCGACCGGAGCTTCGGCCACCGTCACATTCACCGACTTCGCAGGTCCCTGGCAATTGTTTACCGTGGCCGATACCGACAACGTGTATGGTCCCCCCGGAGTCGTCCAGTCAACAACTATCGTATCGTTGCCGTTGGCGGTCACAAAGATCCCGCCTCCCGTCAGCACCCAGTTAAAAGTAGCCCCGGGTATCTCATCGACATGGTATTCCTGGGGGCCCGGACAAACCGTCTGTTCGGGGTCCTGGGTCTGCTGGGCCACCGCCCCGCCTCCTCCGGCCGCCAGCATCACCGCCAGCAGGCACCTGATAATGATCACCTTTGTCTTCATTGTTCTATAGTTCACTTTCACTTTTCACTTTTCACTCTTCACTCTTCACTCTTCACCCTTCACTCATTTACCCCACCCCTGCCCCCTCCCCAAACAGGGAGGGGATAAGATGGCTAACACTTAATCACTTAACACTTAACACTTAACACTTAATCACTTAACACTTAACACTTAACACTTCATCCATCTTCTATCTGATTCTATAATTCCTGCATTGCCTGCATTGCCTGCATTGCCTGCATTGCCTGCATCCCGGACCAAGGGAAATCCCCGGATCAGTCGAACCGCTCTCATGTGCACATAATTATATATATAGTTGCATCCGACGGACCCCGCCAGGGCGGATGGTGGCCGCCGCGCAAAAGGGCGATCGCATCCCGCGCCTTCGGAATACCGGGTGGCGCCTTGATCCGGCCGGTGCAGATTTTACAATTCATATTACATTCGTTTTTTCACAATTCTTAGTTGTGGAAGATCGGCGAAGTTGTTGGGATCGGATTGACTGTCACAACAATAGTATTGGATGTCGCCGGGCTACCGGTAATACATCCGTCTGTGGCAGTGACCTGGCATGTGATCGTCGCTCCCGGCACTACACCCGTATATGTATATGTGGAGTTGGTAGCGCCCGGTATCGGAGTAACTCCATCATACCACTGGAAAGTTGGATTGGCCCCGCCATTTGTGACCGTCGCGGTAAAGTTCACCACACCGCTTTCACAAATAGTCGTCGGATCCGTTGTGGCAATCACAATACTGAGCGGCAGGGTGGCATTGACCGTGACCTGGATCTCGTTTGACAAAGCTGGGCTACCCGTGGCACATGGTGCATCCGATGTAACCTCACACGTGATTGCAGCGCCTGGGGCAACTCCGGTATATGTGTAGGTCGAATTCGTGGCTCCCGGAATCGGAACACCACCATTCAACCACTGATATGTCGGATTAGTTCCGCCATTCGTAATTGTTGCTACAAAATTGACCGTAAGTCCTTCACAAATTGTCGTCGGATCTACTGTCGAGATAATAACACTAACAGGCAGGTTCGGATTTACAGTGACATTGACACTTTGCGGAGGCCCGTCGCAACCATTTGCCGTGGTGAACACCGACAGGATATAATTCCCAGCCACGTTCCAATCCACTGTTATTTCATTACCCGGACCTGCAACTGGATTGATCTGCCACTCTACTCCCGAGGTCCCAGGGGTTATGCTCCAGACATAGGTTGCGCCTGGAATTGTACTTGGAGTCACTAAATAGGGCTGATTGCCGATACAGACTGTTTGAAATGGATCTGTGCTTGTCTGGGCCGTCGCTCTGCCGGTGATCACCGCCAGCGCCACGATAAGGAGCCAGCAGAAGGTTTTCATGTTTGTTTTCATAAGAAATAAGTGTTAAGTGTTAAGTGTTAGGTGATTAAGTGTTAAGCTATTGACCATTATTTACCTATATATGGTGCCCCTTTTTCTCAGAAGGCAGGGCTGGGCGTTGCCCCTGCCGGTAAAGGTTTTACAATTCATATTACATTCGTTTTTTCACAATTCTTAGTTGTGGAAGATCGGCGAAGTTGTTGGGATCGGATTGACTGTCACAACAATAGTATTGGATGTCGCCGGGCTACCGGTAATACATCCGTCTGTGGCAGTGACCTGGCATGTGATCGTCGCTCCCGGCACTACACCCGTATATGTATATGTGGAGTTGGTAGCGCCCGGTATCGGAGTAACTCCATCATACCACTGGAAAGTTGGATTGGCCCCGCCATTTGTGACCGTCGCGGTAAAGTTCACCACACCGCTTTCACAAATAGTCGTCGGATCCGTTGTGGCAATCACAATACTGAGCGGCAGGGTGGCATTGACCGTGACCTGGATCTCGTTTGACAAAGCTGGGCTACCCGTGGCACATGGTGCATCCGATGTAACCTCACACGTGATTGCAGCGCCTGGGGCAACTCCGGTATATGTGTAGGTCGAATTCGTGGCTCCCGGAATCGGAACACCACCATTCAACCACTGATATGTCGGATTAGTTCCGCCATTCGTAATTGTTGCTACAAAATTGACCGTAAGTCCTTCACAAATTGTCGTCGGATCTACTGTCGAGATAATAACACTAACAGGCAGGTTCGGATTTACAGTGACATTGACACTTTGCGGAGGCCCGTCGCAACCATTTGCCGTGGTGAACACCGACAGGATATAATTCCCAGCCACGTTCCAATCCACTGTTATTTCATTACCCGGACCTGCAACTGGATTGATCTGCCACTCTACTCCCGAGGTCCCAGGGGTTATGCTCCAGACATAGGTTGCGCCTGGAATTGTACTTGGAGTCACTAAATAGGGCTGATTGCCGATACAGACTGTTTGAAATGGATCTGTGCTTGTCTGGGCCATCGTCCCGGCGGTCGATGTCACGAGTGCCAGCAGGAATATCATCCTTAAAAAATTCATGGTTGTTTTCATATGAATGAAGTGTTAAGTTTTAAGTGTTAAGTTTTAAGTGTTAAGTTTTAAGATGGTTGGTATATAACAGTATATTAATGTCTTAGATCTCTTCATGTTCGTCGGAAGAGGGTAGCCGCGATCGGGACGGGTTTCCCGTTGATCCGCCAGGGTCCGTACCGGCAACCGCAGGGAGAACTCACTCCCGGCGGGGCTTTCACCCGGTTATCGGTCATTCGCACGAGGGCATGGCTTGCCCATCCGGGTTCAACCCGCAGCAACGGCGTTATGCGCCATTGCCAACAGCGCAGCACTGCTTTCATCATCTTCTATGTTATTTCTTGTCTCTTTCCGTTAATGCCTGGTTTTCAGTTCTCCAAAATCAACTTCACACACCACAGGAACCTGCCTGTGTATCATATCTTTTCCGCCAGATGGCTCTTTTTCAGTATCATGTTTCATTCTTCATCCGCCGTTCAGCCTATTGCCTATTGCCTATTGCCTTTTCCCTATTGCCTATTGCCTGTTGCCTATTGCCTATTGCCTGTTGCCTATTGCCTATTGCCTGTTGCCTATTGCCTTATTCCTCATTGCTCCCTGCCCTGCTCCGCCGGGTGCTGATCGGCGAAACCACTGCATAGCCAAAACAGTGCGGGCTCGGTATGTGAGCAGAAGCATGCATAGGCGACAAGGTTAGTTATGATAGATCGGCGAGGTAATCGGAGTCGGGTTAACAATCACCGTTGCTGTAATAGGATCGCCAACACAACCGCCAACACTCGTGGGAATTATAGTAAACACCACGGTCTGAGGCACATTAGTAGTATTTACCAGGGTGCCTGAAATATCACCGCTGCCGCTGGCCGGCATGCCGGTAACCAGTACGGTGTTATCCCTGGTCCAGGTATATGTTGTGCCGCTCATGCCATTGCTCGTACTCAACACGATCGTGGTGATGGCTGTTCCGGAACAGACTGTCTGCAATGCCGGTGTTGCCACTGCAATCGGCTCAGGATCAACTGTCACGGTGACTGTGATCGGATCGCCGACGCATCCGCCCGCACTGGTCGGTGTGATCGTGAAGGTCACAGTCACGGGAGCTCCAGTCAGATTTGTAAGTGTCCCTGAAATATTTCCTGTTCCGCTTGCACCAATACTACCAGTAACAGTACCCGTGTTATCCCTCGTCCATGCATAAGTTGTCCCTGCAAGTCCATTGCTTGTACTAAGCACAATCGGATTGATCAAAACATCCGAGCAAACATTCTGTGCGACCGGGGCTGCCAGAGCAACTGGTTCCGGATCAACTGTTACCGTCGCAGTGATTGGATCGCCCACGCATCCGCCGGCACTGGTTGGCGTGATCGTGAAGGTCACGGTCACGGGTGCCCCCGTCAGGTTCGTAAGGGTCCCGGAAATATTTCCCGTTCCATTGGCGCCAATACTACCGGTTACAGTACCCGTATTATCCCTTGTCCATGCAAAAGTAGTCCCTGCAAGACCATTGCTCGTACTAAGCACAATCGGATTGATTAAAACATCCGAACATACATTCTGTGCAAGCGGGGCTGCCACAGCAACCGGTTCCGCATCGACTGTTACCGTCGCGGTGATCGGATCGCCCACGCAACCGCCGGCACTGGTCGGTGTGATTGTGAAGGTTACGGTCACGGGTGCTCCTGTCAGGTTCGTAAGTGTCCCCGAGATATTCCCCGTTCCATTGGCACCTATGCTACCGGTTACAGTACCCGTATTATCCCTTGTCCATGCAAAAGTTGTCCCGGCAAGACCATTGCTCGTACTAAGCACAATCGGATTGATTAAAACATCCGAACATACATTCTGTGCAAGCGGGGCTGCCACAGCAACCGGTTCCGCATCGACTGTTACCGTCGCGGTGATCGGATCGCCCACGCAACCGCCGGCACTGGTTGGTGTGATGGTGAAGGTCACGGTCACGGGTGCTCCTGTCAGGTTCGTAAGTGTCCCCGAGATATTCCCAGTTCCGTTGGCACCAATGCTGCCAGTTACAGTACCCGTATTATCCCTTGTCCATGCAAAAGTTGTCCCTGCAAGTCCATTGCTTGTACTAAGCACAATCGGATTGATTAAAATATCCGAGCATACATTCTGTGCGAGCGGGGCTGCCACAGCAACCGGTTCCGCATCGACTGTTACCGTCGCGGTGATCGGATCGCCCACGCAACCGCCGGCACTGGTCGGTGTGATTGTGAAAGTCACAGTCACGGGCGCTCCTGTCAGGTTCGTCAGGGTCCCGGTTATATTCCCTGATCCGCTGGCACCTATACTACCAGTGACAGTACCGGTGTTATCCCGCGTCCATGCAAAAGTCGTCCCTGCAAGTCCATTGCTTGTGCTAAGCACTATCGGATTGATTAAAACATCCGAGCAAACATTCTGTGCGAGCGGGGCTGCCACAGCAATCGGTTCCGGATCGACGGTGACCGTCGCGGTGATTGGATCGCCCACGCAACCGCCGGCACTGGTTGGCGTGATGGTGAAAGTCACGGTCACGGGTGCTCCCGTCAGGTTCGTAAGAGTCCCCGAGATATTTCCTGTTCCGTTGGCACCAATACTTCCTGTTATCGTACCTGTGTTATCCCTCGTCCATGCAAAAGTTGTCCCTGCAAGTCCGTTGCTTGTACTAAGCACAATCGGATTGATCAAAACATCCGAGCAAACATTCTGTGCGAGCGGTGCTGCCACAGCCACCGGTTCCGGATCCACCGTCACCGTCGCCGTGATCGAAGGTCCTTCGCATCCGGCGCCACTGGTGGGAATGATGGTAAACGTGACTGTTTGAGAAATTCCGGTCAGGTTGGTCAGCGTTCCGGCGATATCACCCGTGCCGTTTTGTGCAATACCGGTGACATTCGCCATGTTATCCCTTGTCCAGGCAAAGGTTGTCCCGGGAACGCCGTTGCTCGTTGTCAGCACAATCGTATTGATGGCGACATCCGAACATACCGTTTGCGAAGCCGGAGTCGCGACAGCAAGCGGCAGCGGGTTCACGGTTATCTGCTGCGTTACCGGAGTACCCACGCAATTGTACTGGTTCGTCTCTGTCACACTCAGGGTGTAAGTCCCTGGCGTCGTCCATTGAACGGTAATAAGGTTGGGGGTGGCCCCCGGGGTCATGATCCATCCCGAACCGGGCGTGATCTGCCAGTTGTAGGTCGAACCGGCTGTCGGTTCAACTCCATACGGAACCACAGAATCCTGGCAGACGGTCTGGTCGCCTGTGTTGGGATACGGCTGTTGCGCCATCACCCCCATCGATCCCGCAGCAAATACCAGCACCAGTATCCACTGCAGCAGTCTCATTTTTGTTTTCATTGTTTGGTTTTTTGATTGTTTGTTGGCTATTGATTTGAGTTGATATTGTTCATTATTCATTGATTCATTGCTCATTGGCCTTCCACCCGGTCCGCGGTTCAGGGTTTCCCTTGCCGGTGATGGTCCCGAAGTTGTCGATGGACACTCGGGAGATGGATTTTCGGTTTTCATATTTTTCATTTTATCTTATGCATTTGTTGATCGGAGCTATGGATGGTAGATCGGGCTGGTCGAAGGTGGCGGATGTACCTCGATGTTCAGGATCACGGTACGAGAACAGTTGGTGTTGATGTCGGGGTACCCGGTCACCGTGATGGTGGCCGTGCCGGACACGCTGAAGGATCCGCTCCACGTGTTGCTGGGACCGGCCTGGGTCATCCCACCTGAAAATCCGTTGGTCGAGGTCCAGTAATACTCTTCAAATCCGCTGGTGGCGGTGAAAGTGACGGTTTCGCCCACACAAAGGTCCCCCGAAGGCGATGCGGTCAGGATCAGGGTGTCCATGGGGGTCACGGCCAGCCAGTTGGACTGGACCGTATCGGAATTCCCGCATCCGTTGGAGGCGTACAGGTAATAGTATCCCGAGTCAGTCGGAACGATGTTGGGCAGGCTATAAGAAGGGATCAGGGTATTGATGGTGCCCCGTCCCGGTGTGATCCAGTGATACTCCCATGCTCCGGTCACGCTCGCCAACAGGGTCGCATTGCCTCCCTGGCAAATGGAATCGGGACTGACCGCGGCGGAGATGATGGCCGGCACCGTGATCCCCGTACCTGATACGGCCACATTCACAGAAGAGGCACCTCCACCGGCGATGACCACATTACCCGAATAATTCTGGGCCGAAGCAGGTGCGAACTGGATAAAGATCCTTCGCGTGAAATTGCTTCCCGGCGAGGTCAGCGTCAGCGGCGAAACAAAAGTGCCGTTCACCGTCTCACAGGCCTTAAAACCGGCCGGACAGGTCACCGTCAGATTCCCTCCGTTCAGGCAGGAGCCGGTCAGGGTGACTGAATCGACCTGTGACGAACCGACACAGGTTGTATCAAAAGCCAGTGACGAGGGACCTACCGATAACATTGGCGGTTCGACAGTCACACTGTCCACCGCCCGGCAGGATGTATCCGCCCCCAGCACATGACGTACGCCGAGGTACTGCATCCCGGCGGTGGACCAGGTAACCGTCACCGACCCGGTGCCCGAGCCGCTCGTGATCGTGCCACCCGGGGAGATGTCCCAGAGGTAATCATCCATCCCCGTTTCGGTGGTGTACACATTGCCTGTACTATTGATGCAAACCGGGTCGGGACCAGAGATCGTGGGCAACGCGATGGCAGCCCCGGAAACCTGGGTGTCAGTATAAGTGACAGAAGAAAAATCGTTATCGTCACAATCTTTCATATTACATAGCAGCGGAGGAGGAGTATCCGGCGCTTTGCGCAGATGGAGGGTTGTGTTTCCCCCATTATAGATGAATACCAGGTACCCGATGACCTCGTTATTGTATGAGTTGCATCCATTTAAGGACCAATCATAAAAGATGATTCCACTGGTATTCGGACCTAAATTGTACGTATAGTCAGCAACCAGTCCGGGATAGAGATTTTCATATCCCGGATTGGCATACAGGAGAACTGACTTGTCATAGTCGAAGTTCAGCCGTGTCGTACTCAAACTGTCGGCGGTCACGGTCACCGGTACGCGAACGGTGTCGCCGACGCAGTACCCCGACAGGTCGGGTTGCAGGGTGACCGCCCCGGCGCCTCCCCTGGCCATGACGAAGTATTGCTGGGCCCCGGCCCCGGTGGCATAGGAGTTCACAATCGAATTGCCCGACGGAGTCCCTCCTACCGAAGCATACGTGCCGTTGAGGGTGGCGCTCCGGCCCATGCGGTTCAGAGGGTAGACCGGCGACTGCCGGGTCAGCGCGATCCGGTGGTCGGTGAGGCTCCCCGCCGAGGCGAGCGACCAGTACTCTGTGGTACTCAGCATGCTGAGCGGGGCTGCCGGGGTTCCGCCGGCATTGCCGGAGAAGGCTTCGGCGGTGACCGTGGTGGCTCCCGAGGTGGTCGGGTCGATGAGGCTGAGGGGGAGGTAAGTGCCTTTCCCGACCGGGATCTCATAGGTGGATCCCGCTCCGAGCGAGGCGGGCAGGGACCATCGCACCGGGCCGCTGATGTAAGAGGAGGAGGATCCCCCGGTGATCCCGTCGGTGGCGGTGTTGGTGACCGACAGCAGGCGGGTCGATGTGGTGGTGAGGATGCCGCTGACCAGCGACAGGGTGCCGGAAACGCTCAACGCCTGGTCGAGGGTCACGCCTGCCGGGTTCTTGATGGTGAGGACATTCATCGCCGTGACGGTGGTGGAAGCCCCCGGGAAAGCCGAAGGTCCTGTCAATACGATCTTGCCGTTGTTGGTCAGGGTCCCGCCACCGGTCCAGGTGCCGCCGAGGGTGAGGGTGGTCCCGGCAGTCACGACCAGGGTGCCCCCGGCATTCAGGGTAACGTTGCCCAGTGTCTGGTCGGCACTTACGACCAGGGTGCCCCCGCTCTGGATGGTGATGGCGTTGGACGAGGGAAGGGCGTCGGCCACGGCCAGTTCCAGCACCGCCCCGTCGGCGATGGTGGTCGATCCGGTATATGATTTAGGATTGGTTGTATAGCGGATCGTGGCAGATCCCGATCCCGACACGCGGGAAACCGTCGCACCGTAAGTCCCGGATATATCCCCGGTGAAATCGACCGTGCCGCCACCCCAGGTCTCGAACCGGGCATTGGCCGCCAGGGTGATGACACCCGAAAAAGTATTGGTACCGGAGGCGTTGAGCCCCCCGACCGTGCTGGTGGAGTTGGCCACCACCGAAATGTTGTTGGGCACAGTGGTACCTCCGTTTCCGTCTTCGATATACACTTTGGCGACCTTCGACGGATTTCCCACCGAGATCAACCCTCCATTGATTGCGCCCCCTTCGCGGAACCATAATTCGCCGGCGAGGACATTCACTCCTCCTCCGAAGGAGCCTGCCCCGTTGTTGTATCCGATGGCCACTTTGCTGTATTCGTAAATGGTCATCGAAACCGAACTGTTCCCGTATAGTTGATTGTTCAGGTACAGAACATGCGAATTCGGACCATACACAGCATAGGGCCAGTTTCCGCCGGCATGAAAAACAGGTCCGTTGATGGTGAGATCGGCATTGGTGGGATCGAACTCGAGGACCAGTCCGTAACCGGATAACGGTGCACTGATTTCTTGGGAATAACTGCTCAGGTTCTGGATTTTGTACCAGAAATTGAAACCGGACAATCCATCGGCATCCAGCGGGATGGAGGCCGGAAAGGTTTCATAATAAATGATGGACCTTACGTTTTTCCAACCGATATCATGGTACATGGATGATTGTGAACCATTGTTCCGGTATCGGAAAGCAACATCCCGGCCTGAGGTCCAGTAGGGATTGGAAGTACAAGTGTCACCGTACCAGTTATTACACCATTGAAAATTCCCGAGGGGGTTATTTCCATCCCATTGTTGATCCTGGGAAACCCCGTCTAATGGTATAAGCAAGGAAAGGAACAGGGAAACAGAAACAAGGACAGGTAAAAAACGGCCTGACATCCCCCTGATGGCGTGCAAAAAAAGACATGGTAAAGTCGGGAGCGAAGGAGTTCGCTTCTGGATATAACACACCCATCGTGCCCGACTATCCATGTATAGTATTGATAATCAGCTCGTTATAAATTTAACATCCGGATACTGTCAGTAAAGATATAAGAATTTGAATACTTTATTCCCGGATGTTCAAAAAAATCTGAAAACTTACGGGAACCCGGAAGGGGTGGGAGACCTGCAGAATTTTGGAATTGGATTCCGATTTTGTATATTTGCAAGGATACTTTACATTATCAGGATTATTAAAATATCAACTTTTAAATATCATGTATATTCGAAAGCAACTTTTTCAGGGAATAGGCCGTGAATCTGCCTTTTTATGGGGAGCCCGCCAGACAGGGAAAAGCACTTTGCTTCATGCCATATACCCCGAGGCGCCGCATTTTTTCGATCTCCTGCTCAATAATGAATATGAACGGTTCAGACGTGCCCCAACCCTGCTGCGGGAAATCCTGGCAATGGCCGACCCTTCCCTGCCCGTTATCATTGATGAAATCCAAAGGATCCCGGACTTGCTGTACGAAATTCAATGGCTGATCGTCAACAGGCATATCCAATTCATTCTCAGCGGTTCAAGTCCAAGAAAAATCTTACGTTCAGGAGGTAATCTCTTAGGCGGAAGAGCACTTCGCTATGAGTTGTATCCTCTGATTTATCCGGAAATCCCGGATTTCAATCTGCTGCGGGCACTTAATCACGGTCTTTTGCCAAGGCATTATCTGTCTGACGATCCGGGAAAGTTGATTTCCGCTTACATCGGCAGCTACCTGCAGGACGAGATCCAGGCAGAAGCCAGGATCAGAAACATGGCAGCATTTTCGAAATTTCTCGAAAATGCTGCATTTTCGAATGGTGAAATAGTGAATTATTCCAATATTGCGACGGATTGTGGCGTAAGTCCCCCGACGGTCAGGGAGTATTTTCAGATTCTGGTGGAAACCCTAACCGGAAGATTCCTTCCTTCCTTCCAAAAAAAACCGAAACGGAGGGTGATCCTTGCACCTAAATTTTACTTTTTCGATGTTGGTTTGACCAACTTCCTTCTAAAACGTGGCAGGATCGAGATGGGAAGCGAAGCATTCGGGAAAGCATTTGAACATTTCATCTACCAGGAATTGCATGCACATTCCATGTATTCGGGACTGAATTACCCAATTACCTATTGGCGGACCGCTTCGGGATTGGAGGTCGATTTTATTCTGGGGAGCCATGAAATTGCAATCGAGGTGAAAGCGACTACCTGCGCGAATTCTCATCATTTCAAGGGACTGAAAAACTTTTCCGGGGAATACCCGGTAAAGAAACTCATACTTATCAGTAACGATCAGGATCCAAGGGAAGTCGGTAATATTCGGGTTCTCCCTTGGAGGAGATTTCTTGACATGCTTTGGGCGGGAGAGATCATTTGACGATCTTCCTGGCTGCCTTAACGGGACACCCGGGTGTCCCTATGCTGAGTACATAGAATCCTGCCGGCAGCGCGCTGATGTCGAGGGAGAAGTTTTCGGCCGTGATCTCCCGGGTCAACACTGTCGAACCGGCCGGGGAGCGCAGTGTAAGGAAATGGCCGCGGGAGAATTCCACCGGCACCCCCACGTACAGCACATCGCGGGCCGGCACCGGCCAGGCACTGATGATCCGCTGAAGATCGACGGCACCGGGCTCTTCCCCCGTCGGGTTCTGGTTGACGGGAATGTGAAAATCCTGCCCGTTGTTGTTGTTCCAGGTGTTGTTGTTGTAATGGATCACGAAATCGACGGTATTCACCGTCTGTGCCGGGTTATTGAAGGGACCCAACTGGATGCTGATGCTCCCCGACACCGGTCCGGTCATGGGCGATTCCACCGCAGGCCCGGTCCCGTTGAAGAGCGCCGACCCGGCCGGCCAGTAGGCGGAGTTCGGCGACTGCCACGAACTTCCCGCTGCGTTCACCCCCCAGTGGAGTTTCGCCCCCTGCGTGGCGCCGGCCTCGGTGATGGTGATCACGTCGTTGAGCGTGGGGTTGGCCGGGGTCCAGCTCACGCTGCCGGTCCCTCCGCCCGGGTTGTAGGGCCCGACCCAGACATGCTGGATCGGGGTTTTCGTGGTGTTGCCTTTTGTGTCGGTCGCTTCCACGTAATAATCGACCAGCTTCTCGGAAATGCCCGTCACCTGCACCCAGTACTCCCCGGCAATGTAGTCGGGAAGGATGAAAAAGCTGATCTCGGGGTTGTTGGTGATGTTGCCTGTGGGAAAATTGCGGTAGTTCATTGCGAGGCCCTGCCAAGCCCCCACCCCGGCGCCCCCGGCATAGGTCTCGTTCTCGTTGTTTTCCGGGGCATTCGTCCCGTCGTTGTCGAAACGATATTTCAGGGTCGCGGCCTGGATCCCCGATACGTCATAGGCAAAGGTCCAGACATGGAAGTCGGAGCTGTTCTGGTGCTGCTGATACCCGTATGTGGGGCCGAAGCCGGTGCCGCCGGGGTTGTAGGGATACCGCTGAGGGATGAAGACCGAGGGCGGGGTGTTGTCGGTACCCGGGTGGGCGGCGATCACCTGGTCGGCAAAGGCGCAGGCCCGGTTGCAGGCCAGCGACTGCTTCACCTCCATGTCGAGCGAGGTGCCATAGTACATGTAGCCGCTGTTGTAGCCGGGCAGCAGGAAATGCCAGGCCCGTTCGGCCGGGTTGGCCGAGGCGGAGGGATGCACGATGTTGGCGATGTTCACGCTGCCCTGCAGGTCCTCGGCTGTCTGCACGCGGTTCTCGCCCGCCACCAGCACCGCCCAGTTGCGCGCATCTTCGGTCCATCCTTCGGGGTTGAACTGGTACGTCGAAGTGTACATCGGCCAGAGCCAGTTGATGAACTGGGGGTGGCCCCAGTCGTTGGCGGCGTTGAACCAGGCGCCGTCCTCCACATGCACGATGTCGGTGGCCGGCACCGGGTGCTGGGCGAGGAACTGCCCGATTGTGGTGGGCACATAGCCCTTCGAAGCGGCCTCGTCGGCAAACTGCGGCACCGACTGGCTGTAATAGGTGTATCCGCCGCCCCAGGCATTGTCGCCGTCGTGGGCCAGCAGCACCATCGAGGGCTGGGAGGGACTGTTGAAAGGGGCGATGTGCTGGTCGATGTCGCCGGTCCCCATCATGGCATAGCCGTTCCGGTAGCTGAGCAGGTCGTCCATCGGCACCACGTCGATCTTGTATTCGGTGCCGGTGTTCGGATCGACGTATTTAGCTTTGTGGGCCTGGTAGCAGTATGGCGCCGCAAACGTTCCTCCCCGGCCGTCGATCTGGCCGCTCCACCAGTTCACGCCGTTGGCCGTGACCTTGTCGGCCTTGTTGGGGGGATCGATGTTGCATCCCGATGTCCCGTAATTCAGCGGGTAATCGTTGAGGGTGCGAGCCAGGTGGCTGTTGGCGATCACCACCCACTCGAAGCCCTCTTCCGCCAGAGCCTTGATGTTGCGCTCGCTGAAGGCGCATTCTGCCGGCCAGTATCCTTTTGAATAGAGGGGCGACGAGCCGAAGTTCTCGTTGTACAGGTACCGGTGAGCCTGGATCTGGCGCCGCAACATTTTGTCGCTGAGCAGCGGCGACAGGGCGTGATCTTTCGTGAACCCGGTGATATCCATCCGGGGCTTCCCGGCCGCCGTGGCCCATCCCCGTGCCGTTACGAAACTTCCCTGCCAGCCGGAATAGTACCCCCACTGTCCTGCCCCCGAAAGGCTGTTCACATTCTGCATGAGGCAGCCTGAATAGTTCACCTGCGCCCCGGCCTCGGGGAGATGGAGGAGCGACTGCACGGCATCCTTCGTGCGGTACTGGTAAACCGCCTTCCGGTCGTCGTTGCCGAATATCTCCTGGATGTTGTTCAGCGGGTGCTGCAACCCGTCGGGATACCAGTTGCCGTTGTTCCATTTCAGGTACTGCGACTCCCAGGCCGCCTGGTGTTCAAAAGGGTTCCAGATGCCGGTCTCGGGCCAGTAGATGGGCTGCTCGAGGTGCCACAGGTAGCTGGTGTGAACCTGTGCAAAACCGGCCGGGGCGGCCAGCAGGCAAGCGAAGGCTGCAACAGGTGCAAACAGTCTTATCATAACGCTCATTTGATGAAGATTTTCCAATGGTGGTTCGAAGATAACTTTTTCTTCGACAATCGTTGTTCAATATTCGAATTTCGTTCTACGATCATACCACCTCGAATGGGTTCCACATCACGCATGCCGTCATCCGCAGCTCCGGCCCGGTCCTGCCCCGAAGGGGCGTCATCCGGGTATCCGTGGGTGTCAACCCATGGAGCGGAACCCCCGCCCCAAAGGGGCGACATCCGGGTATCCGCGGGTGTCAACACAAGGAGCAGAACCTCGCCCTGAAGGGGCGTCATCCGGGTATCAGTGGGTGTCAACCCATGGAGCAGAACCCCGCCCCGAAGGGGCGTCATCCGGGTAACCGCGGGTGCCAACCCATGGAGCAGAACCTTGCCCTGAAGGGGCGTCATCCGGGTAACCGCGGGTGCCAACCCATGGAGCAGAACCCCGCCCCGACCCTCAACCCCAACGGGGTTGCACGTCTGGATTTCTTGGTCTACAAGTAAAAAAATGAAAAAAGTTTCATCCTCCATATCACCTTTTCACCAAAAAAACGATTAAGCATAAAACCCAATCACACTAAACCCGGAGGTCATCCCATGTCAAGTTATCATCGCATTATATACCATCTTGTCTTTAGAACAAAAGGCAGCAGAAATACATTGAATCCTTTGCATTCCAAGGAATTATATGCATACTTTACGGGCATTATTAAAAACAAGCAAGGTTTTTCATTACGTATAAACGGGACCGAAAATCATGTTCATATCCTCTGTGAATTGCATCCATCACTTCCTTTGACCGATCTTGTTAAAGCATTGAAAACATCATCCAACCAGTGGATGAGATCTACAGGAAATTTCCCAAGATTTAGCGGTTGGGGTGTGGGGTATGGTGCATTTACCTGTTCATGGCAATATAAAGACATAATTATCAATTATATAAAGAACCAACAAGAACATCACAGAAAGGTGTCATTCGAGGACGAACTCAAGAAATTGCTGAAAGAAGAGCAGATTGACTATAACGATATCTATTTCCCATAGTTCCTTGTGCAACCCCTCCGGGGTTGATGATCGGAAGGATCATCCTGCCCCGGGTTGACACCCGGGGTTAGGCGGATCGTGCCCTTTCAGGGCTCCATGCGGGATGAGATCATAACAGTCCTGGCCGGCCTGTTTGATCCGTCATCATGCTCTTTCCCATAACAATTAAACAATTTTCTTCAAAACAACTGCAATTCCTTTTCTTCACCGCCACAAAGGGGCGTCATCCGGGTATCCGCGGGTGTCAACCCATGGAACAGAACCAAGCCCTGAAGGGGCGTCATCCGGGTAACCGCGGGTGCCAACCCATGGAGCAGAACCTCGCCCCGACCCTCAACCCCAACGGGTTCCACATCACGCATGCCGTCATCCGCAGCTCCGGCCCGGTCCTGCCCCGAAGGGGCGTCATCCGGGGATCCGGACACCCTAAAAAAAGACCAGGCAGACATCATGTCCTTCACTTGTTAGGGTTCGTTCTATGTTGAATTACTGTAACTTAAAATAGTTATCAACAAAATGCCTCCCCCACGCCTACCTCCCGTTCACCCCTTCGTCAATAACTTATTTACCTGCTTATTATCAATATTTTAAGCTCGATTTTTTACCCCCGATCCGGACCGGTTTCCATTTTTTCACTGACCCTAACAGATTTTTTTCGATATTTGGAAAAAATTTTACACGCATGCCGTCGAAGGGAACCCTGATCTCGCTGCTGATCTTCCTGCAACTGTTGCTTTCCTGCCGGAACAACCACCCGGGAGCAGCAGACCAGGCCGGTCTTCCGGTCCCTCCGGAATCTGCAGGCCCCGTTTACGACTCCGTGCTGCAAGCGTTTGAACAACTCCACCATGACCCCCTCCTGGCCGGGGCCTCCCTGGGGTATATGGTGGTGGATGTGACCGGCCGGGAACCGGTCGTCGTGGCCGATTACCAGGCCAAAAAACCGATGGTTCCCGCCTCCACTTTAAAGATCTTTGTGACGGGCGCCGCCCTGGAACTTTTCGGCGCCCCGGTGATCCCTGAAGTGACCATCACCAACCAGATGAGTGTCAACTGGCGTTCGTCGAAACTCCTGCGCCGCATCGGAGGCAAAGTTTACAACGAAGCCTCCATCGCCGCCGGAACCCGCGCCATTCTTGATTTCTGGAGTTCCCGGGGAGTGGATACCGACGGGATGAACTTCTACGATGGCAACGGCCTGTCCCACAGCAACGCCATCTCTCCGAAACAACTGGTCGACGCCCTGTACGCCATGCGCACCTCACCCTGGTTTGAGGTGTTTTACGAATCGCTGCCCATGGCCGGACTTACCGGCACCCTGCATAAGGCCATGAAGGGGAGCGCCGCCGAAGGCCGTGTCCATGCCAAGACCGGCACCATCGGACGGGTGAAGAGCTTCGCCGGCTATATCAATACCGTCAGCGGCCGCCAGCTTATATTCTCTCTCATCGTCAACGATTACTCCTGCCGCGTCAAACAGGTCAAACAACGGCTCGAGCAGGTGATGATCCGGATGGCGGAGGTGTAGAAAATATCAGCGGACAGGCGGACAGGCGGACAAGCGGACAAGCGGACAAGCGGACAAGCGGACAGGCGGACAGGCGGGCCGGTGTTTCCCTAAACAAACGATTGCAGTTCGTATAGCTTACGGTACACGCCGTTCCTCTCCAGCAGGTCGGTATGGGTCCCGCGTTCGACCAGTTCTCCGCCCTGCAGCACGATGATCTCGTCGGCAAACTGGATGGTCGAAAGGCGATGTGCGATCACGATGGAGGTACGGTTGCGCATGATGTTCTCAAGGGCCTGCTGGACCAGCCGTTCCGATTCGGTGTCGAGGGCCGAGGTGGCTTCGTCGAGGATCAGCACGGGAGGGTTGCGAAGGACGGCGCGGGCAATGCTGATCCGCTGACGCTGCCCGCCCGAGAGTTTGGTGCCGCGATCGCCAATGTTCGTATCATATCCCTGCGGCATCTTTTCGATGAACTCGTGGGCGTTGGCCACCTTGGCGGCAGCGATGACCCGTGCTTCCGAGATATCCTCCATCCCAAATGCGATATTGTTGTAAATCGTATCGTTGAACAGGATGGTCTCCTGCGATACGATGCCCATCAGCCCGCGCAGATCATGGATCACCAGGTTGCGGATATCCTCCCCGTCAATGAAGATCCCCCCCTGCACACAGTCATAGAACCTGGGCAACAGGTCAACCAGCGTCGATTTACCCCCGCCGGAGGGTCCCACGACGGCAATCCGTTTCCCTTTCCCGATCGTCAGGCGAATACTCTTCAATACCGGTGCATCGGTATAAGAGAAACATACATCGCGGTATTCGATGGCCGAGGTAAACTCCTTTTTGGGCACGGCATTTTCCTTCTCCACGATCACCTCCGGCTCACTGAGAATGTGTTCGATGCGTTCGACCGAAGCGACCCCCTTCTGGATGTTGTAAAAGGCCTGGGTGATCGCCTTGGCCGGGGGCATCAACTGCGAAAAGATCCCCAGGTAAACCAGGAAAGCGGCTGCATCCAGAAAATTTCCCGGCGTAAAGACCAGCCGGCCGCCGTACCAGAGCACGACGGAGACGACGCAGGCGCTCAGGAATTCGCTCAGGGGTGATGCCAGGTCGCGCTTGCGATAGAGCCTGATCATCAAGCGGTTGTATTCAGTGTTGGATTTCCGGAACCGGTTATCGGCAAAGCCGATCGCATTGAACGCTTTAATGATCCGAAGTCCTGAAATAGTTTCCTCGATGATCGACAACAGTTGCCCCATCCGGTACTGACCCTTGTCGGAGGTGCGCTTCAGGCTTTTTCCGATCCTCCCGATGAAGAAACCCGAAACCGGCAGCAGTACAAGAACAAAGACGGTCAGCGATGGGCTGATGATGAAAAGGGTGACCAGGTAGGTGAGCATTGTGATCGGGTCGCGGAAAGCCATTTCCAGCGAGCTCATGATCGACCATTCCACCTCCTGCACATCGGTGGTCATACGGGCTATGATATCGCCTTTGCGCTTTTCATTGAAAAAAGAGAGGGGCAGGATGAGTACTTTATGATAGAGATCGTTGCGCAGGTCTTTCACCACTCCGTTGCGAACAACGGCCAGGAAATACATGGCCAGGTAACGGAAGAGGTTCTTCAGGAAATAAAGCACCGCGATCAGCAGGCTGATATAGATCAGCATGCGTTCGTTACCGTACCGCTCGAGCATCTGGCCTGTGAAATAGTAGAAATTATCCTTCACCGCGTTGATCTCCATGCGAAGGGGCGGTGCGGATTCGGGGATGGCCATCTGGTGAAAAAGCATCTGCAGCACCGGGATGAAGAGGGTGAACGAAACCAGCGAGAAGATCACGGCCAGGATGTTGAACGCCACATTGAGCAGGGCAAAGACCCAATAGGGCCGGGCGTACCGCAGTATTTTCAGGAAGCTTTTCACCGAAGCAAAGATAACTTTAAATATTAATACCTTTGTTCCATGGAATCAACCCGACAGTTAAAAATATCCCGCCTGATCCAGAAGGACCTGGGTACGATCTTCCAGCAGGAGAGCCACAACCTTTTCGGGGGGGCGCTCATCACGGTGACGAAGGTACAGGTGAGCAAGGATCTTGCCATCGCCAGGGTGTACCTCAGCCTGTTCATCACCCGCGACAAACCGGCGTTGCTCGAAAAGATACGTCACCAGGGAAGGGAGATCCGACACATGCTGGCACGAAAAGAACATCACCAGCTGCGGGTCATCCCCGAACTCCATTTTTATCTCGACGATTCGCTGGATTATATTGAGAATATTGATAAGTTGCTGGAGTGATAAGGCGGACAAGCGGACATCCACCACCCTGTTAACTCACCTGTATGCAATACGACCCGATAAAACGGACCCTCGGCAAGGTTTTCAATGAAACACCCTGGCTCCGGATATTGTTCTACAAACTGCTTGACCTCCTGCTGCTCCGTGCCTGGCACGTCAGGCGGGAAATCCGTCGTTGGGCGGGTCCGGCCGACGCACCGGCGCGAAAACAGCGCCGGTACATTCTCGATGCCGGATCGGGTTTCGGACAATACACCTGGTTCCTGAGCAGCCTCTCGCCCGCCTGGTTCGTCGATGCCGCCGACGTGAAAGAAGAACAGATCGCCGACTGCAGCAGGTTTTTCGAACAGGCCGGCCGGAAGAACGTGATCTTTGAATTAGCCGACCTGACACAGTTTTCAAAACCCGACCGCTTCGACCTGATCCTTTCGGTCGATGTCATGGAACACATTGCCGACGACGAAACCGTTTTCCGGAACTTCTACGACTCGCTGACGCAGGAAGGAATAGTGCTCATCTCCACTCCCTCCGACCAGGGCGGATCGGATGTCCATGACCATGGATCCGAGGGATCGTTCATCGACGAGCATGTGCGCGACGGATATAACCTGCTCGACATCCAGGAGAAACTGAAGCGGGCAGGCTTCCGGAAGACGGAGGCGCATTACACGTACGGAACTCCCGGAAAAATTGCGTGGCGTCTTTCCATGAAATACCCCATCCTGATGCTGAACCGGTCGAAACTGCTCTTCGTTCTGCTGCCGTTCTATTACCTGGTTACCTATCCCGTTGCCTGGATCCTGAACTGGTTCGATCTTCATACCAGCCACAGGACAGGGACAGGCCTGATCGTAAAGGGATGGAAGTAGGGGGAAAAGAGAGCGAAGTGACAAGGTGACGAAGTGACAAAGTAACAAAGTGACAGAGTCACAAAGTAACAGCGTAACGTAGATCGTAAATCGGATATGTTTTTCCCTTTCTATATCGCCCGTCGTTACCTGGTCGCGAAAAAATCACACAACATCATCAACGTCATATCGGCGATCTCGGTGGCAGGCGTGGCCATTGGGGCGGCAGCCCTGATCATCGTGCTTTCCGTGTTCAACGGGTTCGACCGCCTTGTCGTATCGCTGTTCAGCACCTTCAATTCCGAGATCCGGGTCACTCCGGCCCGGGGTAAAACGTTCGATATCGCAGCCTTTCCGCTCGACCGGATCCGGGCGATTCCCGGCGTACAGCACGTCGCCGAGGTGATCGAGGAGGATGTGTTGATGAAATACCGCGACAACCAGGCTATCGTGACGATCAAGGGGGTGAGCGAAGAGTTCGTCCAAATGAGCGGTCTCGACAGCATGATCACCGACGGAAAGTTCCTGCTGCAGGAGGGGGACAAGGACTACGCGGTACTGGGTTACGGGGTGGCTGCCACCCTCAATGCCAGCCTGCATGACTACACCGATCCGGTGTCGGTATGGGTGCCCCGCCGCGATGTCTCCTTTGCCGGCGGCTTCGAGGATGCATTCCGGACTGAGGTCATCTTCCCCTCCGGTTTTTTCCAGGTGCAGTACGACTACGACGTGAAATTCGCCATCCTCCCGCTGCGATTTGTCTCCCACCTCCTCGACTACGGGAATCAACGGACGGGAATAGAGATCGGCCTGACCCGGGGCGCCGACCGCGAACGGGTGCAGCAGGCAGTAGCCCGGACCGCCGGACCTGCCTTCGTGGTTAAAAACAGGTTCCAGCAGCAGGAGGTGCTGTTCAGGGTGATGGTATCCGAAAAAAACTACGTTTTCCTGATCCTGACACTGATCCTGGTCATTGCCACTTTTAACGTGATCGGGACACTGTCGATGCTGATCCTCGATAAGAAGAGGGACATTGCCGTGCTGCAGAGCATGGGCGCAGGGAGGCGGACGATCCGCCGGATATTCCTGACGGAGGGACTGCTGATCTCCTTGCTGGGAGCGTCGGCCGGTCTTGTGACTGGTGCGGCGGTGTGCTGGATCCAGCAACGCTTCGGATTGATCCGCCTGGGTTCGGCCGACAGCAGCTTCATTGTGGACGCCTACCCGGTATTCATGAAAGCGACCGATTTTATCCTGGTCTTTGCCACCGTGATGGTCACCGGCCTGCTGGCTGCATGGTACCCTGTTTACAACATCGGCAAGGTTAACCCGGAGGATGTAAAGCTGGCCGAATGAAAATTTTACTTTTCCATATGATTCCTTTTTTTTACCTTTGTTAGGTTCAACACCCTGATGACATCCTAAACCCCAACCCATGCGGACCTTTCTTAGCACGATTTTCCTGGTCGCCCTTTCCTCGTTTTCCATGGCCGGTCAGTGGACCAACATCACCTCCTCTTCGCCGGCACCGGCACAGATCACACTGGTTTCTTCAGTTTCCGGAACCTCCACGGTCCGGTTTACCCTGCCCGGTTTCAGCATGAACGAAGTGACCACCTCCCTGGGAACGGCATACACGATCAGCATCGGTAAAGGGACCCCGCTCCTCGAAGCAGGGGCGCCCGATCTTCCGAAACTCACCGCCTCGCTGGTCATTCCCGACCAGTCCGGCATGTCGGTGCGCGTGGTGGCTTCCAAATTCAAGGATTTCACCGGGATCCTGATCGCCCCCTCGAAGGGAATGCTTTCGCGCCAGGTCGATCCCTCCACGGTGCCCTATGCTTTCGGACCGGTCTATTCGGTCAACGGGGAGTGGCCCGGCACCCTGGCCGGCTTGCGGGAACCCTATATCATACGCGATGTCCGTGGGCAGACCATCCTCGCCAATCCATTCCAGTACAACCCGGTGACCCGTAATCTGCGGGTGTATTACGAACTTACCCTGGAACTCTATTCCTCCTCCCCCTCCGGAATCAATCCCCTTACGACCACCGGGGCCGAAAAACAGATCCCGCGCGATTTCCTGCCGGTGCTCTCCAGCCAGTTCCTCAACTTCGACGCCGCCTCCTATGCTCCGCTGAGTGAATACGGTAACCTGCTGGTGATCTGTTACGGTCCCTTC
>CAYVVG010000037.1:0-37282 GCA_964455285.1 uncultured Prolixibacteraceae bacterium | reverse complement strand
GAGCAGCTGATTCGTAATTAGCAGGTCGGGGGTTCAAGTCCCCTGAGAGGCTCAGAATCAATCGATTACACCCATTAAGAATCAAGGCTTTCAGTAGGACTGGAAGCCTTGTTTTTTTACTTCTCGCCGTAAACAGCATATAATCAGTCTGTTGATGAATTCGGTCTCAGGCTTTCCAACCCCACAACCATTTAGTTTCCGGTATCAATTCCGGTCAGGTTGGTTTTGTGGAAAATGGTACCTTTACTGTTCTGCAATTCCTACAAAAACTTGACCTATGAAAGCCGCACTCTTTACCCTGGCGTTGGTGTTTGGTGCACTCTTCCTGTCCGCCCAGGACACCCTTTTGTACCCCTCGATGATTTCTCAGCCTCTGTACTTTGACACCTCGCCGGCGCTGCACGACCTGGCGCCTGTGCCTCCGCAGGAGAAGAGCGGTGAAAGCCGCGAGATCCCCAACCGGATCGGCAAACGGGAACTCGGACAACTCAAAACCGCCGCTGTTTCGCAGGGAGGGGATCCCGCTCTCCAGAGCAGGCTGGGACCCTGCCAGCCCAATTTTGCAGGCCCGCTTACTTCTTTCGACGGCATGATCAACACCTGTGCCTGTTATCCGCCCGATCCCCAGGGTGACGTTGGTCCGGGCCATTACATGCAGGTTGTCAACCTCTCCTTCTCCATCTATTCGAAAGCCGGCGCGGTGTTGTACGGCCCGGCTGATCTGAGTACGATTTGGACTGGTATTCCGGCACCCTGGAACGGAACCAACGACGGGGATCCCATCGTGCTGTATGACCAGACCGCCGACCGTTGGCTGATATCCCAGTTCTCCCTGCCACCGGGAGGTACGGCCTATGCCGTGCTGGTGGCCGTTTCCGCCACCGGCGACCCGCTCGGGACTTGGTACCGGTACGTCTTTAATTTTGGAAACCGTCTGCCGGATTATCCTAAACTGGGCGTATGGCCCGATGGCTACTATCTGTCGGCCAACCTGTTTGAAAATGCTGCAACGTGGGCAGGCGTTACCGCAACAGTTCTTCAACGGAGTAAAATGCTGCTGGGCGATCCCACCGCCTTCATGATCAGTTTCAGTGCCTCGCCCTCATCCGACCCCTATTCCATTTTACCGGCCGACTGGGACGGAACGGCCACACCGGCTGCCGGCGAACCCAACTGGTTTGCCTACTACAACGACTGGTCTTCGCCCACCGACCGGTACCTGCGCATCTGGGCTCTGCATACGGACTGGACGACGCCCGTTAACTCGACCTTCACCCAAGTTGCCAGCCTGGTAACCGCCCCGTTTAATTCTGAACTGTGCGGCGGAGGCCTGACCAAGTGCATCCCTCAACCCGGAACGTCCGTAAAACTGGATGCGATGAACGACCGGCTGATGTTCCGGCTGCAGTACAGGCAATTTTCGGGGTACAGTGCCATGGTGACCAACCATACGGTCAATGCCGACGGATCCGGCCAGGCAGGTGTCCGCTGGTACGAACTGCGCAATACGGGAAGCGGATGGGGGATACACCAGCAGGGAACCTATGCCCCGGCCGACGGACGACACCGTTGGATGGGTAGTATAGCCATGAATGCCGATGGGACTATTGCCCTCGGGTATTCTGTCTCCGACGGCGTATCAACCTACCCGGGGATTCGTTACACCGCTCGAAAAGCCACCGACCCGGCGGGAATGATGACCCTTTCGGAGCAAACCCTCATCGCCGGCGGCGGTTCCCAAACCGGTTCGGTAGGACGCTGGGGCGATTATAGCATGATGTCGGTGGATGAGTCGACGAACCATTTCTGGTATACCAACGAATATTATCAGACAACCAGTACGAACTCCTGGAAGACCCGCATCGGGGAGTTCGCGATCGACCAGTCGCCGTATGCAGCCACCCAAAGCGCCAACCCGGTCCAGACTACTTCGGCAACGCTTCGGGGTTCGGTCATTCCGAGCGGACTCCCAACCAATTATTATTTTGAATACGGACCTACGGCAGCGTACGGTTATGTAACGCCCACCGGCTATGCCGGTACGTCAAATGCCCTGTTTAGCGTCAACACCCTGCTGACCGGGCTGACCACGGGGACCTTATACCATTACCGGACCGCGGCCTACAACGCGGATGGCACAGCTTACGGCGACGACATGACGTTCATTCCCGGCGCTGCCAGTGTAACCACCGCATTGGTGACAAACCTGACCGGAACTTCGGCAGTGTCGGGTGGTGTTGTGATTCAGGATGGAGGATCGCCGGTGACATCCCGCGGGGTATGCTGGGGACTTACAGCAAACCCGACTCTTTCGGGTCCTCATACCGTGGATGGTTCAGGTACCGGAGCCTTTGTCAGTACCCTGGCGGCACTCATGCCGGGTACTACCTACTATCTTCGCGCGTATGCCACCAACAGCAACGGGACCTGGTATGGCAACTCCCTGACGCTGACCACCCCCTGTGCAAGCTATACACTGCCGTTTTATGAAGGCTTCAACAACCCGGTGACTCCCTATTGCTGGACCCAGGTTGACCACCAGGGCAACGGACAGATCTGGGCGTTTGGCACAATTGGCAATTCGTATTCACCGGCGCCGGTGCTGAATGGCAATTATGCCTACCTGAACAGCGATGCCTACGGGAATTTGTATACCCAGAATGCCGACCTCGTTACTCCGCCACTCGATTTCACGGGATACAGTTCGGCTGAGGTCACCTTCAGCCATTTTTACCGGAACTACCCGGGTCAGACCGGTACCTTTTCGTACAGCCTCGATAACGTAAATTGGAATCCGGTTGCGGTTTTCACGGTGCAAACCGCCAATCCAGAGCTTTCGACGGTCAGTATTGCCGGTGCTGCCGGCGCCTCGCAGGTGCGGTTCAAGTGGAACTTTACCGGAACCTGGGGCTGGTTCTGGGCCATCGACGATATCATGATCAGTGGCGTGCCGATGAACCGGGAACTTCGTGACATCACGGTTCTCGACGGAGCGACCGTTTGCTACAGCGCTTCCCAGGTGATAACCGTCGCTGGCGCCGGAACGACCTTCCAGGTTGAACCGGGCGGAGTGGCCACGCTGATCGCCGGCCAGGCAATTCATTTCTATTCGGGCACAAAGGTTGACCCGGGGGGCTATCTTTCGGCAATGATCGCTCCGTCGGGTCCTTTCTGTTCCGGTCCCGGCTACCAACCGGTTTTTACGGGGACGGATGCAAATGCAACACCGGAGCCCAGCCTGACCACCCCGGCCGTAAACCGACCGTTGTTCTCCCTGCACCCCAATCCAAATTCAGGCAGGTTCCTGATAGAATTCCATACAGAGGAACCGGCGGACGAACAAGCCGCCATCCTGATCTATTCCCCCGCTGGAGAGGTCGTTTATCGGGCAACGGTGATGACCGGCCGGCCTCTTCCCGTCCGCCTGGAATCAGGCAAATCAGGCCTGTACATCATTCGTGTAAAGTACTCCAACCGTCAGGAAGCACTCAAGTTTATTATAACTCCGTGAAAAGCATCAGTAAGAAACTGAACCTGTCTGTTCCATTAAAACTGATGACCGCCTGACCAGCGTATGCGATGACACTAATTACCGGCAATTGCGATTTTTCTTGACATTGACGTATGAATCCTGTACCTTTGTACGTCTGAATTCAACATCATGGAAACAAAGTTAACTTTAAGGCTTAAAAAGAAAGTAATTGATCAGGCAAAAAAATACGCCGATGATCATGATACAAGTCTATCAAAACTGATCGAGAATTATTTGTCGGCAATTACCAGTGAATCGGGATCAGTTGAAAAAATTTCACCCTTGGTTCAATCGGTAAGTGGCGTAATCCATATCTCCGAAGAGGATGCGCACAAAGGGAAATATCATGAACATCTCCGGGAAAAGTACCAGTGAAGAGGAAAGTTTTTGTCGATACAGACATCATTTATGATCTGCTTGGGAAAAGGGATCCGTTTTATCTTGCTTCAGCCCGGTTGTTTACAATGGCAGATGAAGGAAAGATCCAAATTTATATTTCTGCATTATCACTGGCCAATCTTCATTATTTGATTGCGAAGCAGAGAACGGCGGAAGAGGCAAAGGAAATTCTCAGAAAGTTTAAAGTACTGGTTCATGTTGCTCCTTTAAACGATAAAATAATTGACCTGGCATTGAATTCTGAATTTTCTGATTTTGAAGATGCTATTCAATATTATTCGGCATTGCAGCATGAGATCGGGGTTTTATTGACCAGGAATTTGAAAGACTATAGGAAAGCTCAGATCACTGTTTTAACGGCTCAGGATTTTATTAATTTATAAATTGAGTGATCGCAATCATCCCGGTAACCTTTTATACCCAACCCCTGCACCCCTTCCCTACTGGTAGGGAAGGGGACGGGGGATGGGTAAAACGAGCAGAAACCGATAATTTCAGAACATTTCTTGTACTGGTTTCAATAAAAATCCAGGACTACTGGGACAATTGCGGTTAATCAAATTTATAAACACTAAAATCAGCGAACAGTAAAAGCTGTTCCTGCATCGCGGCAGATCATCATGGCCACATCCCTTGCCGATTTGACGGCAACGGGCAACCCGCCTCCCGGGATGGTCCAATGCCCCGCGAAATATAAGTTCTTCAACCCGGGTAATTGAACCGGTACGGGGGTAGGGGCGATCATATTATTTCCGGGCTGCCAACCCTGAATACTGCCATTCCGGTTGTTTGTAAACCGCTTGAAAGTTGCCGGTGTCGCTACATCTGTTTGTTCGATGCTTTCCCTGATCCCCGGTATTCTTTTCTCCAGCCTGTCGATGACTTCCCGGGCGAACTCATTCTTTTTCCTGTGGTAGGATTCGGGGCTGGTTTCCCGTGATTCTATCCAATAGCCGCCGTTTTTGGTATAAAGGCAGACGGAAGCGACGGTCTTCCCTTCAGGGGCCAGCGTGGGATCGTAATTATGTATGTGCAGTTCCATCCGTTCATATTTCGTTCCGTCGGGAGACACCAGCGGCGACTCCAGCGGAAAGCGCGAAACACCGGGAAATCCAATCAAGGACCGGTTCAGGCCCAGGAATACAAAAAACACGGAATAATAAATTTCAAGCTTCTTCAAATTTCCCAATGCCAGGATCTTTTTATTTACATATAGTCCATCCAGCGCCTCAAAAACGGTAAAATGCCAGTCGGAGGCCGAAATGACGTAATCGGAGGATACGGATTTTCCGTTTTTCAGCAGAAGACCGCAGGCCGTGTTATTTTTTACAATGATCTTTTCAACGGGTGTATTAAAATGGATGATCCCTCCCAGGGAGCGGTATTTTTCTTCAATCTTATCCGTAAATCCGGTTGATCCACCTATCGGGTAACCAGCGCCCTTTTTATCCTGAAATGCCAACGGGATGGTGTAGATGAGTAAAGGCAATTCCAACCCATCGAACAGCAATTGAAAAGCCTCTTTCAGGAATGGGTTCTTTAGCTTTCTGGAAAAGGAAAGATTGGTGATCTTTCTGTACCTGTTGAGAAATATCAACAGCGGCAGGTGCCTGATGAACTTGCTTTTTTGTTTCCACGACAATAATTCAGGAACACTTTGCACCAACGGGGGAATTTCGAACTGCTGGATCCGGCGAAGGTGACCGATGAATACTTTTATCCTTGATCCGTCTTCAGGCGCAATGTCATTTAAATACGTTTCCAACCGGTCAATATTTGTATAAAGCCGGAATATCCTGTTGCCGTATTTATCCACTGATTTCAATGTTTCGATCTCAAATCGTACCTCGTGGGTAACAAACCGGATTGAGGACATGTCGATCAGTTCCGACCATAGTTTATAAAACGGACTGCTCTCATTCGAACCCAATAGCCAATTGATACACCCGTTAAACGTATAATCTCCCCGCCTCCAGTTGGTGCAAAGCCCCCCCGATGTGGAATGCATTTCAAAGATCTCCGTTTCGAATCCGTTCATCCTGAGGTAACACCCTGCTGATAATCCTGCGACACCCGCCCCAATGATTGCAATTTTCATATTGAATACATGTGATTATAAGGTCAATCCAGATCCATTCAGGACACCTGATCCATTCAACATGGATGATAAAATGACCTGCATGAAAGTGTCGAATTAACGGCGCCGGGGACCGGGGACGCATAGAAATTGATGTTGATCCCGACTCCCGGCATGGTACGGGTCAGTTCATGAAAAACCTCATCACCAGGAACATCCCTCCCGATACGACCACCGTCACCGGCAGGGTGATCAGCCAGGCGATCAGGATGCTTTTGATCGTGCCCATGCGGAGGTTCTTCTTTCCTGTTCCTGCAAACATGGTTCCTGCCACCCCGGAGGTCAGCACGTGGGTGGTGCTGACGGGCAGCCCCAGGCTGGAGGAGACCCAGATGGTGCTGGCGGCGACCAGTTCGGCCGAGGCCCCCTGCGCATAGGTGAGGTGTGTTTTACCCACCTTTTCGCCGATGGTCACCACGATCCTTTTCCAGCCGATCATGGTGCCCAGGCCGAGCGAGAGCGATATCATCAGGATCACCCACCGGGGCGCATATTCCGTCCCTCCCCTCAGTTCTTTCAATTTGGATTTCAACACAGAGGTCTGGCCTTTCGTGATCCCTGAATTCGGTTGGTGGGCGATGTTTTTCAGGATCCCGTCCACCTTTTTTCCAAGCGTCAGGATCGATTTTCTCACCTTGAAATGCTCCTTCTTTTCCAGTTGTTCCATCGAATGGACACCCCGGAGATCGGTGTTCATGATGGCAAGTGTCGACAGGATGGTCCGGTACTCCTTCCGGTCGTTGAGCGAAAGCACGGCCGTGTCTATTTTGTGGATGGTCCATTCGATCTTTTGCACGTCCGACAGCAGGACTTCCGGGTTTTTCTTTGGATCGAGGGCAAAGTAGGTCGGGGCGAAGCCGATCAGGATCAGCATCACCAGGCCGACCCCTTTCTGGCCGTCGTTCGAACCATGGGCATAGCTCACGCTGGTGCAGGTGAGGATCAGCACGGAACGGATCCAGGCCGGGGGGGCTTTTTTGGCAGGGGGTTCCTTGAAGATGTCCTTGTTCCGGATAACCCTTTTCAACACGATCATCAGCAGCAGGGAGATGCCGAAACCGAAAACCGGTGAGATCAGCAGCGAGAGGCCGACATCGGTGACTTTCTTCCAGTTGAGGGAGATGTCGGGACTGTCGGGCAGCAGCATGAAGGCCATCCCGACCCCGAAGATCGAGCCGATGAGGGTGTGGGAGCTGGAGCAGGGGATGCCGAAATACCAGGTGGCCAGGTTCCAGAAGATGGCGGTGAGGATCAGCGACAGGACCAGGGCCAGGTTATGCAGCAGGTTCTGATCCACGAGGATCTCGAGGGGGAGCAGGTTGACGATGCCCACCGCGACGGCGATCCCGCCGACGTTCACCCCGATAAAGTTCCAGAGGCCCGACCAGATCACCGCGGTGGTCGGCCGGAGGGAGTGCGTGTATATGACCGTGGCCACGGCGTTAGCCGTGTCGTGAAATCCGTTGATGAATTCGAATGCGCAGGCTGCCAGCAGGCAGGCGATCAGCATCCAGGTGAACAGGGGATCGAGTCCGAACATGAATAGCAGATAAAAATAACACCATGCCGCGTTGAAAACCGGCAACCAGGGACGAAAGATACGGCAAAATATAATTCACGCCCTCTGTTTATGTCAACATATGATTACGGCTGGTTATATAATTGTTCATAATTATTGATCAAGCTCAATTGTACTGGTATTCATCTTATCGGCGCCGGATCATCCGGAACCTGATAAAATGGTGATAGCCGGAACACGCCCGTTGGAATGATTATCTTTGTACCGTTCAAGGCTGACTCAAATCTCAAAACAAACCACAAACCTGACTCCATGATAAAACGACTTTACCTTATCCTGGTCCTCCTCCCGACTCTGGCATCATTTGCCCAGGATCCCACCCGGCCGGTCCGTTCCCTGCTGATCGATGTCGACACTTTCCCGGTCATTCATACCCAGGTGGCCCTGGTCGACACGGTCGCCGTTCTTGCCGACATCCAGCACCTGCAGGATTACGGAACGAGAAACTGCATAAAACCGCAGGCGGTGCTGGCGCAGAACTGGATCGCGGAGAAGATGCAGGGATTCGGGCTCACGGTCGAGATCCAGGATTTCCCGATGGGCAGCTACAACGCGAGCGACAATGTGATCGGCACAATGACCGGGTGGCTCCATCCCTACGAGTACGTCGTCATCGGCGGCCATTATGACTCTTATGCCTGGGGCAACCAGGAACCGGGGGCCGACGACAATGCGTCGGGCACCGCCGGAGTGCTGGAGGTTGCCAGGATCCTCAGCCAGTACAAGTTCGAGCGAAGCATCGTGTTCTGTGCCTTTTCGGGCGAAGAATACGGATTGTACGGCAGCGAAGCCTATGCGGCCAGGGCCCAGCAGCAGGGGATGGAGATCCTCGGGTACTTCAACATCGACATGGCCGGGTACAACACTCCCGGCGAAACGATCCACACCGACATGATCGCCCCGGTTTCGGCCACGGAACTGGCCGATTTCTACAAGGAGGTTTCGGCCATCTACCTGCCCGGTTTCGTCATCCTGGATGCAACGGTCATCCCGGGCGGAAGCGACCATATGTCGTTCAACAACCACGGGTACATGGGGATCTTTCCCTGCGAGGAGGATCAGACCTACAGCCCCTTCATCCATACCTCGAACGACCTGGTCGGGAACAGCGTGAACTGCCTGCTGAAGGCGCAGAGTTTCATCCAGGCTTCCCTGGCTTCGGTGGCTACCCTCGCCCGGCCCTATGTCCCGGTCGGACAGGATGAGGCTCTCTTTGCCACTCCCAGGGTATCCGTTTATCCCGTCCCGGCCGACGACCGGGTCACCATCGGGCTCGGATCTGCGGAACCCGCAAGGGTCGAGATCCTTGACATGACGGGGCAGCCCGTCCGTTCGGCCGTCATGACGGGACGGATCACGATGAACATTGACTGCCTGCCTGCCGGGAGCTACCTGGTTAGGATCACCGGCAAGGATTTCGGCGTCAACCGGATGATGATGGTGAAGTGATCACCGCAACCGGCGGTTGCTGCCGAAGAGGAAAATATTCCGGTAATGCCAGTAATTCAGCCCCAGCATGAGCGCGGACATCATGTTTCGCGTATTCCATAACGTACGTACATGCCGCAGCAGGATCTGCGGCGGGGAGAAGATCTTCAGGAGCGCCCGGGTGATGTGTTCATCCAGCGCCGCAGGCTCCATCAGCGGATGGGTCATGGTGGGTTCGAAGAAGTCGTACCGCTGCCAGTCTCCGGGGAACCGGGTATGCAACAGCCGTTGGCCGGCTGTGGCTTTCCGGAAGACTTCCGTGCCGGGAAGCGGGGTCAGCACGGAGGTCTGGAACGAGTCGGCGCCGCAACGGAGCGCATACCGGGCACGTTGGCCGATGGCCTCCGGGGTGTCGGAATCCCACCCGAAGATCAGGCCCGCGATGACCCCGATGCCGTGGCGGTGGATGGTCCGGAATACCTTCGCATAAGTGTCGGTGCCCCGCTTCAGGTTCAGGTTTTTATTGGCCTCCTCGAGCGGCTGTCCGGTTTCCGCCTCGATCCCCAGGAAGATCATCCGGCATCCGCTGCGGTATGCCAGCCGGAGCAATTCTTCATCGTCGGCAAAGTTGATCGACGATTGAGAGATCCAGTATTTCCTGATCCCCCGGCGAATGATCCCTTCGAACAGTTGCCTGGCGCGCTCCTTCGATTCGCGGCTCTGCCCGATGATATTGTCATCCACAAAAAAGATGTACTTCTGGGGGATCTCCCCGAGTTCGTCGAGTACCTCTTCGACCGGCCGGAACCGGTACTGCCGGCCGTTGAAGGCGGAAACGCTGCAGAAGCTGCAGTTCATCGGGCATCCACGGGTGGTCTGGATGCCCGCGCTGATATACCCCGGGTGAAACAGGTCGCGCCGGGGCTTCGGCTGACGGATCTCCCGGGCATAATGTCCGGCATAGAGTTTTTGAAGACGACCGGCGGTGAAATCAGACAGCACCTGTTCCCATACGGGTTCCGCTTCTCCCCGGACCACGGCATCGACATGCTGCATGCTTTCGTCGGGCACCATCGAGGCATGGATGCCTCCCATCACGACCGGGATTCCCTTTTCGCGGTAAACAGCGGCGATTTCATAGGCCCGGGGGGCTGTGCTGGTGAAGGCAGTGATGCCCACCAGGTCGGCCGGGTAAAAGCGAAAGTTCCGGAAGTTCTCGTCGAGGATCTTTACCTTCCATTCCGGCGGAGTGAGGGCAGCAATGATCCCGAGGCTCAGCGGTTGGTTGCGCGTGGCCCGGTTGATGTGAAAACCCGGACGAAGCTGGTTGGCGGGATTGATCAGCAGTAATGTTTTTCTTTCCATCGCTCAGTCGAGTAACCAGTTCCTGGGTTTTTTGATATTCCCGAACGCCATGCTGCGGTAGTTCCAGTTGCTCATATAAGACCAGTAAGCGGTGATGAAGCTCCCGGTCCTCCACAAGGTCATCAGCATGCGCCGCTTCAGGAACGAGGGTTCGTATACCCGGTGGAAACCTTTGAATATGTACTCCTGCATGGCGACCCGGTCCATCGTTTCGGGGTTGAACACCAGCGATTCGTATCCGTAATGGCGCCAGTCATCGGGAAAGTTGTTCAACACCAGCTTCCCTTCCCGTTGCATCCGTTCGAAGAGCCGGGTGCCGGGCAGCGGGGTAAGCAGGGTGGACTGGATGGAATCGGCGTGGCAGCGACGGGTGAATTCCACGCGGTGGTCGATGCGTGCGGGGGTGTCGTTCTCCCATCCGAAGATGAAGCCGGCGATGACCGCAATGCCGTACTTATGCATTTTTTTAAAGACACGATCGTATGAGTCGACGCCCATCCTGACGTTAAGCCGTTTGTTGGCGCCCGCCAGCTGGTCTTCCAGTTCCGATTCGATGCCGATGAAGAGCATCCGGCAACCGCTTAGGGCCGCATATTTCAGAACCTCCTCGTTGTCGGCCACATTGAGCGAGGCCTGTCCGATCCACTCTTTTTTTATCCCGCTGCCGATCATGGCCCTGAACAGTTCGATCGCTCGTGATTGCGCTTTCTCCGTGTTCCCTACGATGTTGTCATCGAGGATGAACAGGTTGCGCTGCGGGATCTCTTTCATTTCGTCGATCACTTCTTCGATCGGCCTGTACCGGTAGTGCGCGCCGTTGAACGCGGTGACGGAGCAAAAGTCGCAGTTCATCGGGCATCCGCGGGTGGTTTGGACCGAGGCAAAGACATACCCGGGGTGAAAGAGGCCGCGTTGCGGCTTTGGGGAATGCACCAGGTCGCTCAGCGTGCTTTTGTACACCGGCCGGAGCCGCCCGTTTTCAAAATCGTTGATCACCTGCGGCCAGATGGTCTCGGCCTCCCCGATCACCACGCTGTCGACAAAACGGCCGGCTTCCTCCGGGCACATCGATGCATGGATCCCTCCGATCACCGTAGGCACGCCCCGGTCGCGGTACAATTTCGCCAGTTCGTACGCCCGGGTCACCGTTGAGCTGAAGGCGGTCAATCCAACGAAGTCGGCCTTGTAATAACGGAATTCACGAAAGTTCTCATCCAGGATCTTCACCTTCCATCCGGGCGGGGTCAGCGATGCAATAATGCCCAGGGCCAACGGCTGGTACCGGGTGTCCTTGTTCACAATAAAGCCTCTCCCGCTTTTGTTGGCGGGATTGATCAGCAAAAGGGTCTTGCGCTTTTCTGGCATATCCACCACTTACCATTCACCATACCGGTAGTGCGAAGGTTTCTCCAATCCCACACTCCGGTAATTGAGATTGGAGTTCCAGGCCCATACGGCACTGCGCAGGCTGCGGGTGTTCCAAAGGGTCCGGAGAAATTTTTTTCGCAGGGTGCCCATCCGGCAGATCCTGCGGTACGCCGCATCGGCTCCTTCCGCCAGTTCCTGCGGGGTCATGTGCTGAGGACGGAAGACCACGTCGGAAAAGTGGAAATGTTGCCAGCTGGCCGGGAAATCCTGGCTCAGAAGCCGTCCTTCGTCGCGGTACCGGTTGAAGAGCCGGGTACCTGGCAGCGGGGTCATGACGCTGGCCTGTGTCACATCGACGCTGCTCGACAGGATATAGTCGGTCCGGCGGCGGATCGCATCGGGCGTGTCGCTTTCCATGCCAAAGATGAACGCCCCCAGCACGCTGATCCCCTCCCGGTGGATCCGCCGGAAGGCTTTTGCGTAACTGCCGACACCCAGTTTCAGGTTCACCTTCTTGTTCGAGTCAAGCAGAGCGGCTTCGTTCTCGGCTTCGAAACCGATCAGCAGCATCCGGCATCCGCTGCGGGCGGCCAGCTTCAGCAATTCCGGTTTTTCCGCGATATTGAGCGAAGCCTGGGCGAACCACTCCTTTTTCAGATTGCGCCGGATCATCCCCTCAAAGATCTCTGCTGCATGGTCCTCCGCGGTTTTGCTATACCCGATGATGTTGTCGTCGACAAAATAGATCATCCGGTGGGGCACCGAGGCGATCTCGTCCACCACAAGGCCAGCATCGCGCAACCGGTACCTGTGACCATTGAAATCCGGCACCGAACAGAATTCGCAGTCCATCGGGCAGCCCCGCGAGGTCTGGATCGATGCAAAGAGGTACCCCGGGTGGAAAAGGTCATGCCGGGCGGGAGGGGAGCCGGTGATGTCGGACAGTCCTCCCTCGTACCGGGGTTTCAGCGACCCTTGCCTGAAATCCCGTAGCAACTGCTGCCAGGCGCCTTCCGCTTCGCCGATCACGACCGAATCGACGAACCGCGAAGCCTCTTCCGGCATGGACGAACCGTGGATACCACCCAGCACCACCGGGATGTTTTTTGCCCTGTACTGGGCGGCGATCTCGTAGGCCCGGTTCGCTGTGGCGGTCATGGCCGTGATCCCTACCAGGTCGGCTTCGCGGAACCGGTGTTCCCTGAAATTTTCATCGATGATCCTCACCGACCAGTCGTCCGGCGTCAGCGAGGCTACGATCCCGAGCCCCAGCGGCACCTGCCTGGATTCGAGGCGGAGCCGGTACCCCTTGCGGTACAGGTTGGCGGGATTGATGAGGAGCAGTCGTTTTTTTTCCGGTTTCACGAAGCAAAGGTAACGATTTTCCGGTGGCGGGCATGCATCGGACGTTTCAGGACACCGGTGGCCCGGCTCAGCTTCAGGAAGTTCCGGTTCAGGAAATATATTTACCTTTGCATGCAAAACACGATTGAAAATGGACATAGAAGAGTTTATCGGGCATATCGAAAATGAGTTTGACGACCTGAAACCGGGCGTGCTGAAAGCCGACAGCCGGTTCCGCGATGTTTTTGAATGGAATTCGATCAATGCCCTCATCCTGATCGCCATGGTGAAGACCGAATACGATGTGACACTCACTGCCGACGATCTGATCAAAGCAAAGACTGTTGAAGATATATTTTCCGTCGTAAAGAGCCGCGTATCCTGAGTGATGCATCGGCTGCCGGTCGCCGGTAAAAGGAAAAACACACCGACCCATGGCCATTTTTTCTCTGCCGAACATCAGGATTGACGGGATTGCCGCGGCTGTTCCGGCACAATCCGAATCGAATGCGGATTATACCTGGATCACCCGCAAGGAGAGGGAATCGCTGATCCGTACCATCGGTGTGGAGACACGAAGGGTGGCCCCGAAAGGGACGACCACCTCCGACCTGTGTGTGGTGGCGGCCGAAAGACTGCTGGCAGAGACGGGATGGGACAGGGCGGAGGTGGAACTGCTGGTATTTGTGTCGCAATCGCGCGATTACCTGGTGCCGACGACCGCCTGCATCGTCCAGGACCGGCTGGGGCTGCCGAAATCCTGCCTCGCATTCGACATCGGGCTAGGCTGTTCAGGCTATGTCTATGGCCTGTCGGTGGCCGCCGGGATGATGCAGAGCGGAGCGATCCGCAAAGCCCTGCTGATGGTGGGCGATATCTCCACGCTGACCACCTCTTACCGGGATAAAAGCACCTATCCCCTGTTCGGCGACACGGGGACGGTGACCGCACTGCAATACGACCCCGCGGCACCGGCCATGCATTTCAACCTGCAGACCGACGGATCGGGATACGAAGCGCTGATCATCCGCGACGGGGGAGCACGGCATATCATGTCGCGCAAATCGTTCGACATCAGGAAAATTGATAAAGGGATCTACCGGTCGCGGCTGAACCTGGAGCTTGACGGCATCGAGGTGTTCAATTTCACCCTGCGGGAAGTCGTTCCGAATATCCGCAAATTGCTTTCGTCCACCGGCCGGACGCTCGATGAGGTCGATCACGTGGTATTTCACCAGGCGAACCGGCTGATCAACGAAACATTGCGAAAGATGCTGAAACTGGATCCGGCGAAAGTGCCCTATTCGATCCGTGAGTTTGGCAATACCAGCGGGGCTTCGGTTCCCCTGACAATGGTCGTGGCGCTGAAGGAGGCGCTCCGGAAGGGCAAAACACGGCTGTTGCTTTCTGCATTCGGAGTGGGGCTTTCGTGGGGCGCAGCCCTCATCGAAACCGACAGGATCTGCATTCCCGAACTCATCGAGGTATGAGCGAAACAGGTTCCCTGACCGGAAAAACGATCCTGATCACCGGTGCCTCGTCGGGTATCGGGCGCGAAACCGCCATCCAAGCTGCCGCTGCAGGTGCTTCGCTGGTGATCACCGGGAGGGACAAGTCCCGGCTGGAAGAAACACTCGCAAGTTTATCCCGTCATCCGTCACCCGTCACCCGTCACGAAACTTTCGTTGCCGACCTCACCCGTGAAACGGAACTCGACGCCCTTGTCCAGGCCGCTCCGGTGCTCAACGGCATCGTTCATTGCGCGGGAATCGTAGGCCCCCTGCCGGTCAAATTCGTGACACAGGCCGACATCGACCGGATGTTCGCGATCAACTACCATGTCCCGGTCAACCTGACCGGCAAACTCTTGCGAAAGAAAAAGATTGCCGACGGGGGCAGCCTGGTGTTCATGTCCACCATCGCGGTGCGGAATCCCTATTTCGGAGGCGCTCTCTACAGCGGGTCGAAGGCCGCCCTGGAGGCTTATTCGAAAACCATCGCTCTGGAGCAGGCCGGCCGGGGGATCCGCAGCAACTGCATCCGTGCAGGGTTGGTAGCCACCCCCATGATCGAGAACCCGTCGGAGGAAAAGATGCAGGAGGAAGCGCTCGACCGCTACCTGAAGCGATACCCGATGGGGATCGGTCAGCCTGCCGACGTCGCCATGACCATTGTCTATTTCCTGTCGGATGCCTCGAAATGGGTGTCGGGAACCACGCTGGTCATGGGAGGGGAGTAGGCTGATGTGCTGATGTGCTGATGTCCCCTCCCTGTTTGGGGAGGGGTGGCCGCAGGCCGGGGTGGGGTGAAGGGGTGCAACAAGAAAGGAAAAACATGATGTATTCGGTCGTTATTCCGGTTTTTAACAGCGAACTCTCGCTGGCCATGCTATTTTCGGGGCTGAAGGAGGTGTTCGCTTCGCGCGGATTGACCTGTGAGGTGATCTTCGTCGACGACGACAGTCGCGACGGCAGCTGGCAGGTAATCCGGAAACTCCGGGAGGAAAATCCCGGCATTGTGAAGGGAGTCAGGCTGGGGCGGAATTTCGGGCAGCACAATGCCACCCTCTGCGGATTCGGATTTGCCCGGGGGGAGAGGGTCATCACCATCGACGACGACCTCCAGACCCCTCCGGAAGAGATCGGCAAACTGATCGATTGCGCCGACCTGACCGGGGCCGAACTTGTTTATGGTTACAGCGGAAGAAAGAACCATTCGGTCCTCCGGAACATGGGCAGCCGGTCGCTGAAGCGGTCGGCCCGCATCTTTCACCGGTCGCCGGGCGAAGGTTCCTCCTTTCGCCTGATGACCGCCGCCCTCATGAAGAAGATCCTGCCGCATCAGCAGAATTTTATCTTCCTCGACGAAGTGCTGCTGTGGTACACGGCCGACATCGCTTTTACGGAAGTGGCCCACATCCGGCGAAAGTTCCGGCAATCGGGGTATTCTTTCCCCACACTGGTCCGTCTGTTTGCCAACATCGTACTGTATTACACCATGGTGCCTCTGAACTTCCTGGTGTATGGGGGATTCCTGGGCTCGCTCATCCTCTTTTTCGTCGGACTCTGGTTCATTTTCAAGAAAATGGTTTACAACGTTCCACTCGGCTACACTTCCCTCATCGTCACGATCCTCTTCTCCACCAGCATCATCCTCTTCAGCCTCGGCGTACTGGGCGAATACCTCAGCCGGATCTACCAGGGGCAGAACCAAAAGCCTCCCTATTCGGTCAGGACGGTGCTGGAATGACGGGGATAGGGTGAGCCGTGAGCCGAACTATTTTTTCACCCTGTTACCCTGTTACTTTGTTACTCTGTTACTTTGTTACTTTATTACTTTGTTACCCTGTTACCATGAAATTCATCAAGTATGGAATCACCGTCTCCCTGCTCAGGGAATGCGATCTCGAGCTGGTAAGGAACTGGCGCAACGACCCTGTGGTCGTGCAGAACTACGAATTCCGGGAATACATCACGCCGGAGATGCAACGGGAGTGGTTCAGGCGGATCAACAATATAAACAACCTCTATACGGTTTTCGAATACCGGGGCGAGAAGGTGGGTGTGATCAATTTGAAGGACATCGACTGGGAGAGCAGGGAATTTGAGGGAGGGATCTTCATTGCCGACCCGAAATTTCACAAGACGGCACTCCCGGCAATTTTATCTTACATGACCACGGAGATCCAGTTTTTCCTTTTCGGATGGGAACGTGGATATGCAAGGGTGCTGAAGGAGAATGTGTCCACCCGGAAGTTCATCGAAGGGCTGGGATACGAGTTGTGTCCGGGACAGGAGGAGGTGAACAACCAGCGGTTTTTCATTACCCGCGAGAACTTCTACCGGAAGACGGCCAAGCTGAAAAAGGCCATCCTATTGATGGAAAAGGATGCTTCGACCAGATATATCGTGGAGAAGGAAGATTATGACAACCCCGTGGTGCTTCAGTGGGAAGCGATCGTGTTGAAAAACATGCCCCCGGCCCGGGTGGAAGAGACCGCCGAAGGGCGGGTCTATGATTTTTCCTGAGCAGCCACCGCGCTCTTTTCGGAGAATCTCCGGTACAGTCTGACCAGGCGGGGGAGGTTGAGTGCGATCCAGCGGCTGCTCCGGTAGGGGAGCATCGACGACCACTGCATCATCCGGAACAGCAGTAATCCGTAAGCCTGCATGGGCAGTGACCGCAGGTACACCTTCAGGCTGAATTTCCGGCTTTTCCGCTCATATCCCATGATGTCGGCCGTACGGCCGGCGATCTGGTCGGCGATCTGCACCTCGAGGTCGGTCATCTGCTGTTTCCACAGTTCCATCCGTCCGGTGTTCACCGGATCCATCAGGCTTTTGTGTATCGCGGCGATCCGGGGATCGGAAAAGGCCTCCATCACCTCCTCTTTCCGCCGGTGGAATTCGAAGACCCCGGGGTGATAGGGGATGCTGAGGAAAGCGCACAATTCGCGCACCGACTCTTCGGGTCTGGTCACCAGGTCCTCGTACCGGATGAGGTAAAAGCGGTCGGGATAACGATCCTGGCATTTGAGGAACAGCCGGGTCACGTATTTCCACCGGGCGATCTGGAGCGTAAGGACCGGGGCTTCCATCAGGTTTTGTTCAAGATTTCTGAGCGACAGATAGTTGTCGCGGTAATCCCTGACGATGCACACGAACCAGGCTTTGGGGAAGATCCTGATGAGCCGCTGCATATACACGGAATAGACCGGGTTTTTATCGCCGACCAGCCGGATATCTTCCTTCGGGAAAACCGAGAACGCATGCTCGTTCAACTTGATGAGGAGGTCCTGGATGGTACAGTTGTTCTCCATCTTCAGCAGGTCTTCCGTAAAACGCTCACGGTCGATACGGAGGTTATCGATCTTCCTGTGGTTGAACACGTTGGGCTGGAAAACGTGATCGACAAACGAGAGGATCTTTTCGCGGTCCCACCGTTTCACCCGCCTGAACTTCTGGTACAGGGGCAGGAAAATGGGAAGTTCGGGAGGGATCCTGACGTTGGGATGTGCGTCGAACAACGTTTTCAGCAGCGTAGTTCCCGAACGGGGACGGCCCATGATAAAAAAGAAAGGTATGTCCATAACCCGTATTTTTAGGATCGGGCGACTTTGTTTTCAGGCAAATCCTGAGGCCGGGCGATCGTTGTTTTATGGCTGAGCCGGTACCAGGTCCTGACCAGCACCAGCAGTTTTACCGACAGCCACAGGCTGAGGCCGGCGGGGAGCATTGAACCGTAATAGTAGATCCGGAAGATCAGGTATCCGTAGATCCGGACCGGAAGGCTGCGGAACCAAAGGGAGAGGCTGAATTTCCTGTTCTGCCTTTCATACCGGAAAAGGTCGGCGTACCGGCCCGCCACCTGGTCGGCGATCCTCACCTCTTCCTGCGTCATCTCCTTCTTCCACTGCTCCATGCGGCCGGTATTGACGGGATTCATCAGGCTGCCGTGAAAACGCTCCACCAGCGGGTTGTCGTAGGCTCGGAAGGTCTCCTCCTTTTTCTCATGAAAATTGAAGACCGCGGGATCGAAAGGCAGCCCCAGGAATTCGCAGAGTTCGCCAATGACCTTCTCTTTGCCGGTCACCAGGTCCTCGTACCGGATGATCCGGAACCGGCCGGGTTCCCGCCGTGCGCAGCGCAGGAACAGCCTGGCCACGTAACGCCAGCGCCACACCTGCAGCGCAAGGATGGGGGCCTCGAGCCGGAGGTCGGCCAGCTTCTTCATCGACACGAAGTTGTCGCGGTAGTCGCGGATGATGCACACGAACCGCGCATCGGGAAATATTTTCATGAACCGCGGCGTGTAGATAGAATAGACCGGGTTTTTATCGCCGATACAGAGGATCTCCTCCTTCGGGAAGATCGAGAAACACTGTTCATTGACCTTTTTGAGGAAATCCTGCAGGGTTCCCCGGCCGGCCAGGGTCATCAGTTCGGCCCTGAAGGCCTCGCGGTCGAGTTTAAAGTTCTCAAGCGAACGGTGGATGAACAGGTTATGCCGGAAGATAAAGTCCACGAAATCGACGATCCGTTGTTCATCCCAAACCCGGACCTTCCTGAATTTCTGGTAGAGCGGGAGAAGAATGGGAAATTCAGGCGGTATCTTGACATTCGGATGGGCGTCGAACAGGGTGCTCAGCAGCGTGGTCCCCGAGCGGGGCCGTCCCATAATGAAAAAGACGGGAGGCGTGAGGGATTTATGATTGTCCATGTCGGAAGGCTTTTCGGGCAACCCGGTTGCGGATGTCTTTAAAGAACTGGAAATCGCTCAGCCGGTAACGGAAGATCTCGCGCAGGGGCATCCCGACCATCCGCGAGTAGATCAGGATGAAGGCGACGGATCCGGCGGCGTAGCTGACATTCGTGGCCCAGGCGGCTCCGATGCCACCGTAGCGTGGGATCAGGAACAGGTTGAGGATGAAGTTGAGGATGAGCGCGGGAAGGAAGGTGTAAATGGCGATCTGCGGCTTGCCCATCCCGGTCAGCCGGCTGTTCAGGATGCGGAATCCCAGCAGCACCAGGATGCCCGGCAACACCACCTGGATCATGATGACGCTGTGGCCGAAGGCCTCTCCGAAGACCAGCGGGATCAGCCAGGGTGCGATAAGGAAGATGCAGATACCTCCTGCCAGCCCGATGATCAGTGACACCCGGAAGATGGAGGCCACCGTGCGGTGCACGAAACGGTCGTCGGAGGTGTTGGCGCTGCGGCTCAGCACGATCGATTCGATGGCATAGGGTATGTGCAGCAGCTGTTCGGCGATCTGCATGGCCAGCGAATAGAATCCGACCTGCTCGAGGGTGGAGAGCTTTTTCAGCATCAGGATGTCGATGCGGTAGTTGAGCTGCATGATAAAGATGGCGATGGCGTTGACCAGCCCCAGCTTGATCATGCTCTTCATGATCCCTTCGTGGTATTTCCAGGTGATCCTGTAACGGAATCGCACCATCAGGATACGGTACACGATCACCACCATGATGACGTTGGCCAGGAAAATGGCGGTAAAGGCGCCCAGCACACCCCATCGCAGCACCCATACGAACAGTACCGTAAAAACCAGTGTCAGGATGGTGGGACCGGCATTGACGATACTCGCATGGCGGATGTCCTCCTTGCCGAGAAAGATGCCGCCTGCAAAAACATTGGATAGCAGCAGGGGAATAGTGACAAGCACCAGCGCGATGATCAGCGGATCGAACGGCTGGTTCTCGGAGAAGAAGTACACCAGTCCGCAGATCAGGATGCTCAGGGTGCTGGTGTGGAGCAGCAGGATAAACAAGGCCGAAACGATATGATCCTCCGGGAGCAGCTTGTTGCCGATATGGTAGATGGCGCTGCGACGGATGCCCAGTTGGGTGAACCCGATCACCATGACCGGCACCACGATGATGGCGGAATACAATCCGTATCCCGCGGCCCCGAGGATCCTGGTGAGGATGACACCGGCCAGGATGTTGCAGACGGTCACCACGATGTTGCTGCCGAGGATGCTGAGGATGTCCTGGAAATAGGTTCGCCTGGCCAAAATCGGGGTGAATTGAAAAACAGTTAATTTTGTAAGCAAATTTAGAAGAATATTCCCATAAGCCCAATAAACCCCACCCCAGGCCCCACCCCAAACAGGGAGGGTTCATCAAACCATCAGCACATCAGCACATCAGCACATCAGCACATCAACCAATGATCCCCTTCAACAAGCCCTACCTCCCCTTGCGTTCGTTCCGGTATATGATCGCCGGGGCACACTCGGGGACCATTGCCGGGAACGGGAAATATACGAAGCTTTGCCATGCTTTTTTCGAGAATAGGTTCGGCTTCGGGAAAGTGCTGCTGACCACCTCCTGTACCGATGCACTGGAAATGTCGGCGCTGTTGTGCGGGATCGGGCCCGGCGATGAAGTGATCATGCCCTCGTTCACTTTCATGTCGACAGCCAACCCTTTTCTCCTCCGCGGAGCCACCGTGGTATTCGCCGATACGGGGTCCGACGTTCCAAATATCGATCCGGAGGTGATCGAAGGGCTCATCACTCCCCGCACCCGGGTGATCGTGGTGGTGCATTACGGGGGTGTCGCCTGCGACATGGACCGGATCATGGAAATTGCTTGCCGTCATGGTCTTCAGGTCGTGGAGGACGCCGCCCATGCCATCGATTCCTATTACCGGGGACGCCCGCTGGGTTCCATCGGCCATTTCGGCACCTTTTCTTTTCACGAAACCAAGAACATCATTTCGGGTGAAGGCGGTTTGCTGATCATCAACCGCCGGGAGTCGGCTCAGCGGGCGGAGGTCATCTGGGAAAAAGGGACCAACCGGGCTGCCTTCTACCGCGGCGAGATCGACAAGTATGGCTGGATCGACATCGGATCGTCGTTTCTTCCATCCGACACCATCGCGGCCTTCCTTTACAACCAGTTGCTGCACTTCGACCGGATCCAGGCGGCACGGCGGAAGGTGTGGACCGCCTACGACAAGCGGCTCCGGCCCTTCGAAAAGGAGGGCAATTTCCGATGCCCCGTCATCCCCCCCTATGCTACGGTCAACGGCAACATGTATTTCATCATTCTTCCTTCCGGCCAAATCCGCGACGAACTCATGCGGTTTCTGAAAGAATCAGGGATCACGGCGCTGTTTCATTACCTGCCCCTGCACTCGAGCCCCTATTTCGCCGGAAAACATGACCCGATGATCCTTCCCAACACCGAACGGTTCTCCTCCTGCCTGCTCCGGCTTCCCTTTTACATGTCGCTGAGAACGAGACAGATCGACCGGATCGCGACGGCTATCCAAGCCTTCTTCCGGACCCGGTGACACCCCCTCCTCTCGCCCCACCCCTCACGACTCACGACTCACGTATCACTCATTTATGAACCTATCTACATATGGTCCGGGTTAGGAAAAAAATCGCGGATTTCTTGCATTGGGGGCTGAGATTCTTTATATTTACGGCATCCAAACAAGTTATTCACCTTCCTAACCAAAACAAAAACCATGAGAACAAGGTTACTCCATTTCCTTCATCCGGGAATGATCCTGGCATGCTTGTTTTGCATGACAGGATTGCTTACCCTGGCTCAGGCCGTCCCTGAGTACATGTACTACAAGTTTGATGCAACGGGAAATCAACAGAACTTCGCAAGTGCGCCGGTTGGCAACAATCCGGCGACCCTGACGGGTCAAACGGTGGGCTCGACCGGGCAGTTCGGAACCGCGCTCGAAGGGAACGGTGCCACCAGCACTTCCAACAGGCTCAATACCGGCTGGGCCACCAACCTGCCCAGCACCGGGTGGACGATCTCTTTCTGGCTTAACAACTTTCCCGCCACATCCTCGACCACCTTTTACTATTTCGGGGATAATACCGCCCAATCCTTCCGTTGTTTCACCGGCGGTGTTGCCGGAAACGGAAACCTGCTGATCCGCGGGACCGGCCTGACCGACTGCCCCATCAACAACATTTCGCCGGGTCCCATCGTCATTCATGTAGTATATACCGGCCTGGAAATGAAGGTATATAAAAACGGTGTTTTCAGCAACAGTGTCACCGAAAGTGCCGCAGTGACCTTGAGCGGTGCCGGGCCCTTCCTTGTGGGCGGTTACAGTTCGAGCAACAGCATAAACACTGGCACGCTGATGGATGAATTCCGGCTTTATAACCGGGTCCTCACCGATACAGAGATCGCGGCCACCTGGAACCAGCAGTTGCCCCTGGTGACCGGTCCGGTGGTCGTGACCACAGCCGCCACCTCGGTTACCGGCGTAGGTGCCACCCTCAACGGCACCGTCAACGCCAACAATGCCTCCACGACAGTCACCTTTGAATATGGACTTACCACCTCCTATGGTACGGTGGTTCCCGGCGTCCCCGGCACCGTCACCGGAAACTCCGTCACACCCGTCAGCGCTGCGATCTCCGGCCTGACCCCCAACACCACTTACCATTACCGCGCTGTTGGCGTCAACACGAACGGTACGGGGAATGGCAACGATATGACTTTCACCACCGCCGCTTTTCCACCGCCAACGGCCGTCACCACCGCAGCCTCCGCCATCCTCCTGAACGGGGCTACCCTGAACGGGACGATGAACGCCAACGGGGCTTCCACGGCCGTCACCTTTGAATACGGGCCTACGACGACTTATGGTACGGTTGTGGCCGGTGTGCCTTCGCCCGTGACCGGTACAACGGCAACGGCCGTAAGCGCTGCGATCACCGGTTTGGCAGCCAACTCAACGTACCATTACCGGATCCTGGGCACCAGCGTTGGCGGCAACGCAACCGGGAACGACATGACCTTCGCCACCGCCGGTCCCCCTTCGGCAGTCACCACTGCTGCCACCAGCATCCTGGCAACCTCGGCTGTCCTGAACGGGACAGTGACCGCAAACAACCTCTCCTCAACGGTCACTTTTCAATGGGGCGTAACCACATCTTACGGGAATACCGTGACAGCTGTTCCAAGTCCGGTTTCCGGCAACACACCCACAGCAGTCAATTACAGCCTGGCCGGACTGACATCGGGGACCACCTACCATTACCGGTGTGTCGCCACCAATGCGCAGGGCACTTCGAACGGGGCCGATATGTTTTTCACCCCGGGATGTCCCCTGATCACTGCTCCGCCAACGATTACAGGCCCAACATCGGTATGCGCCGGCACAGCTTCCGTGGTCTATTCCATTGCTCCCCTGGCCAACACCACCGGGTACACCTGGACCGTACCGGCCGGCGCCACCATTACAGCCGGCGCCAACACAACCAGCATTACGGTTACCTTCGGATCCACCTCGGGTGCCGTGACCGTATGCGGGACCAGTTCCTGCATGACAGGTCCTGTGACCAGCGTCAATGTTACCGTGAACCCCATTCCGGTGCCCACGATCACGGGCACAGGCACCCTCTGTCAGGGATCAGCCCCCGTGGTGTACACGACCCAGCCGGGCATGTCGAACTATACCTGGACCGTCTCTGCAGGAGGCGTCATCACGGCGGGAGGAACCCCGACCAGCAACACGGTCACGGTCAACTGGACCGGCCCGGGAGCACAGAGTGTTTCGGTCAATTATTCCGCTACCGGCGGCTGCTTTGCAGCGGCACCGGTCAGCTATCCGGTCACCGTCAACCCGACTCCGGTGCCCTACATCGGGAGTTCGAACAATCCCTGCATCGGAGCCACGAACAACATGTATTACACCGAGGCCGGCATGAACAATTATGTCTGGACGGTCTCTTCGGGGGGCACGATCGCAGCCGGACAGGGAACAAGTGTACTGAACGTGACCTGGAACCAGCAGGGAGTGCAGTATGTGACGGTTACCTATACCAACTCCTTCGGATGCGCCGCCGTTGCGCCTACCATGACCACCCAGTTCGTCAATGCTCCGCCCAGTGCGGCCGCATCCATTACCGGCACTACCCCCGTTTGCGCCGGGACCAGCGCGGTGGCTTTCTCCAGCACACCGGTATCAGGTGCCGAAACCTACACCTGGACGGTCCCTGCCGGGGCTACCATCGCGTCGGGAGCCGGGACCACCAGCATCACGGTTGATTTCGGGACCACGGCTGTTACGGGTAACGTAACAGTGGCAGGGACGAACCAGTGCGGCAACGGACCGGTTTCTTCCTTTGCCGTGACGGTCAAGCCGCTGCCTGCCGCCGCAGGAACCATTACAGGCCAGGCTTCGGTATGCGCAGGCGCCACCGGGGTGACCTACACCGTACCGGCCATCACAGGGGCCACGTCCTATATGTGGACCGTTCCTGGAGGGGCTACGATCACCAGCGACAGTACGACGAACACCATTGCCGTCACGTTCGGGACTTCAGCAGGAGCGGGTGTCATCAACGTCAAGGGGAGCAACAGTTGCGGAACCGGCGCCGCATCACCCGATTTCAGCGTAACGGTCCATGCCGTTCCCTCAGCACCCGTCATCACGGCCAACGGAAATGTGCTTACAAGCAGCTCGGCCACCGGTAACCAGTGGTATTACGAAGGTACCGCGATCGCCGGGGCCACCGGCCAGACCTATACCGTCACGGGCAACACCGGGTATTACTGGTGCGTGGTGACCCTTAACGGTTGTGCCTCCCCGATCTCGAACAAAGAGTGGGTGGTGATCACGGGGCAACAGGAGATTGCACAACCGGGCGTCACCATCTATCCCGTACCCAACGATGGAAAATTCACGGTTACCCTCACGGCGCCTGTTCAGACGGTATTCCGCCTGTCGGTATTCAGCCAGCTGGGCATCAGGGTGATGGATATCGGAGATATCCCCGTCAACGGACGGGTGGAGGTTCCTGTCGATCTGTCATCGGCTGCAGCGGGTCTCTACACGGTGGCCATCCTGACGAACGACCATAAAATGGTCCGCAAAGTGCTCATAAGCAAATAAGAATGGTTCCCGGCTTCCCGGGAATCCTTCATGGGTATGAGTAAAAAAAAGCAGGGACGCCATGCATGGCGTCCCTGCTTTTTTTATGATGACCCGCTATTTCGTCCACACCGGAAGTCGTCCCGGTGTCACGGGTGCACCCATGGTTTCGAGTTCCTTCTCTAATTGCGGGATATCCACCTCGCCGAGGCGTTTGACCTGTTCATACACCGGGGGAAATTCCGCCTCCAGGATGGCATAGGCATCTTTCTGGTTGCCGGAAGGATCCCCCGTGGTCATCCACGAGATCCAGGTGAGTTTTCCCAGCCGGCTGTTCAGGGGAACCGGCGCCGGGGGGTTCTCTTCGTCGCTTGGTTTTCCCGTGTTGCGGTTGAATCTGACATTCAGGATATCGTCGAGTTGCCGCCGGATCTCCCGCGCCCGGCTGCGCGTCTCTTCCTTCGCACCCGGGGTGCTGTTCAACGCCTGCAGGATGCTGGAGGCGCGGCGGTTGAGGTATTCGGCGTAATCTTCCGTCCCTTTCATCACCCGCGTGATCTCCGCCACTTTCCGGTGGAACGACACCATGGCTGCCCGGTCGGTGGCGGGCAGGGTGGCATTGTGGAGCAGTACGGCATTGAAACCGACCGGCCCGGCGAGGAGTTTCGTTTCCCCGTTCGCGGTCAGGCTCATCGTTACCGAGTACTTTCCGGGCATGGCCAGCACGCCGCTGCCGTTGTCATTCACCGGGTCGAAGCTGTCGGTTTCCACACGGCGGGTCGATTGATAACGCAAGTCCCACGTAAGCCGGTTGATCCCCTTGGCCGGGCTTTTGCGGATCTCGCGCACCGGTTCACCCTTCTCGTCGGTGATTACAAAGGTGAGGAACGGTGCGGTCTCCTGTTTTTCTTCCCGCAATTCCGCTTCCGAAGGCTGAGGGATCGGCACGCCTTTTTTAAAAAGCTCCGATTCCTTTTCTTTCCGGATCTCTTTCTTCGTTTTTGGAACCTCTTTCAGATAATGGGTGAATACGGCTCCGAAATCGGGATTTTTCGCCACATATACCGTCGATCCCTGCGATCCCTTGGTATCGGTCGGAAGGTACATCAGGGCATCCTTCACGGGGAAGAGATACCCGGATTGATCGAGGTTCGGCCGGCCGAGATTCCGGAGAGGGGTGAAGTCGTCGAGAATGTAAAAACCGCGGCCGAAGGTGGCCAGCACCAGGTCGTTCTCGCGTTTCTGGATCGCCATGTCCCGGACCGGGACCGGAGGCAGTCCCGCCTTCAGCCGGATCCAGTTCTTTCCGCCGTCGATCGTGAAATAGCACCCGAACTCGGTTCCGGCAAACAACAGGTCGGGGTTGACGAAATCCTGCTGCAGGCTGTGGACCGTCCCGTTCTCCGGCAGATTCCCGGCAATGGAGACCCAGCTTTTCCCTTTATCGTTGCTTTTAAGCAGGTAAGGTTTGAAATCGTCGCGCAGGATGTTGTCAAAGGATGCAAACACCACATTTTCATCGAATTTCGAGGCACAGATGTCGCTTACATAGGTGTTTTCAGGGATACCGGGAAAGGAGCCGGCCTTCCTCCAGGTGGCGGCATCTTCCGATATCCGGATCAGTCCGTCGTCGGTGCCTGCATAGAGCAGATTCTCCCTCACGGGCGACTCCTCGAACGCAACGATCGTGCCGTATAGCGAAGTGGAAACGTCTTTCTGAACCGCGTCCGAAGGCCAGTATTTTCCCATGACCGGCCAGCTGTTCCGGTCGATCCCGGCCGTCAGGTCTTCGCTGATCACCTGCCAGGTGTTGCCCCGGTCGTCGCTGCGGAAGACTTTGTTCGCGGCGGTGTACAGGCGGGTGTGTGCGTGCGGACTGACGACCAACGGGGTATTCCAGTTCCATTTATAGCTGTCTTCTCCCTGGCGGGGTTCGGGACGGATATCGACGGCTTCCTGGCTTTTCCGGTCGTACCGCACCATTCCGCCGTACTGCGATTCGGCATAGACGATATTGGGATCGACCGGATCGATCTGGGACCAGAACCCGTCGCCCCCGTTGGTCACAAACCAGTCGTCGCTGAGCACCCCGGCCCCGGCCGTGGTCCGCGAAGGTCCTCCCATGCTGTTGTTATCCTGGGTTCCCCCATACACATAATAAAAGGGCGTGCTGTTGTCGACCTGGACCCGGTAAAACTGGGTGACGGGCAGGTTCGATTTGAAGATGAATTCCCGGCCGCCGTCGTAGGTTTCGTAGATCCCGCCGTCGCTGCCGATGAGGAAATGCCGGGTGTCGGACGGGTCGATCCAGAGGGCGTGGTCATCCACATGGCGTTTGTTGTTGCCGACCTGCTTCCAGGTTTTCCCACCGTCTTCGGTGTACTGGGAAATGGTTTCGACCGAATAGACTTTATCGGGGTCTTTCGGATCGCAGAAGATCTCGTTGTAGTATTGTCCCTGGGCGCAATGGTCGCTCATCTTCTGCCAGGAAGCGCCGCGGTTGGTGCTGCGGTAGAATCCCCTGGAATCGGGTGCGGCTTCAATGATCGCATACACGTAATCGGGGTTGACCGGCGAGACGGCCAGCCCGATCCCGCCCATGTCGCCGCCGGGCAGTCCCGACGTCAGTTTGTCCCACGTTGCACCGGCATTCTCCGACTTGAAGATGGCCGTTTCCGGTCCGCCGCCGATCTTGGTGAACACATGCCGCCGCCGCTGTTCGGATGAGGCGTACAGCAGATCGGGATTGCGCGGATCCATGACCACGTTGTTCACGCCGGTGTTCTCGCTGATCTCCAGGATCTTCTTCCAGCTCTTTCCCCCATCCACCGTCTTATACAATCCCCGTTCTCCGCCCGGTCCCCACACCGATCCTTCGGCCGCCACATAGACCACATCGGAATTCCGCGGATCAATCACCACGGCGCCGATCTGTCTCGAGTCCTTCAGCCCCATGTTCTTCCAGCTTTTACCCCCGTCGAGGCTTTTATACACCCCGTTGCCGTAACCGAGCGCACGCTGGTGGTTGTTTTCACCGGTTCCCACCCACACGACGTTGCTGTTGTTGGGATCGATGACCACGCAGGCGATCGAATAAACTCCGTAATCATCGAACACGGGCTCGAAGGTGGTGCCGTTGTTGACCGTTTTCCATACATGACCGGAGGCAACGGCCACGTACCATTCGCTGTGGTTCCCCGGGTTCACGGCAAAATCGGCGATCCGGCCGGAGGCGAAAGCCGGTCCGATGCTGCGGAACTTCAGCCCGCCAACCAGCGAGGAGTTGTACACCGAATCCTCTTTGACCGCTTCTTTCTTTTCTTTCGACGGATCGGTCTTTTTCTTGTCTGCCTTTGCCGGCACTGCCAACATCACCAGGCCGGCTGAAACCAGCGCCATGAACATCCATTTTCTTACTTTCATAATGTTATCTGTTTGATCGTTTCCAAAACATTTCGCTATTTCGCCACTCCCTCCAGCACCCTGCCGATCTCTTCCGCATCCGGCCGGATGATCCCTTTTTCGGTGATGATCCCGGTGACCAGGTCGACCGGGGTGACATCGAAAGCCGGGTTAAAACCGGTGGATCCTGGGGCACACACCAGGATCTTCTCCATGCTGCCGCCGGCGGTAATTCCTTCCTGGTAAAGGATCTCGTCCTGGCTGCGTTCCTCAACGGGTATATGACCACCATCGGGACAGGCGGCGTCGAATGTCGATGTCGGGGCTGCAACATAGAAGGGGATCCCGTACCGGTGCGCGGCGATGGCTTTTTCGAGGGTCCCGATCTTGTTGGCCACATCGCCGTTGGCGGCGACACGGTCTGCCCCGGTGATCACCAGGTCGATCCTGCCCAGCGACATCAGCCATGCGCCTGCATTATCGGGAATGATGGTGTGGGGGATCCCGGCCTGGCCCAGTTCCCAGGCGGTCAGCCGTGCGCCCTGTCCCCTTGGGCGGGTCTCATCCACGAAAACAAAGATCCGTTTTCCCTGCTCATGGGCCAGGTAAATGGGCGAGAGGGCGGTGCCGTAATCGACGAATGCCAGCCAGCCCGCGTTGCAGTGGGTTTCGATCTGCATGCCATCGCGGATAAGGCTGTTGCCCAGCTCGCCGATACGCCGCGAGTCGGCGGCATTGCGAAGAGCCAGTTGCCGTGCTGTTTTCCGTGCATCGGCTGGCGAGATCCGGGCAGCCTCGTAAACAGTTTCGATGGCGTGGAACAGGTCGCGGGCTGTGGGCCGGGTGGCCGCCAGCGTGGCCTTCGCTTTTTCCAGGTAGGGCACGTAATCGCCGGGCGGGGCTTCGAGAGCCGCCAGGGCCATGGCATATCCCGCCAGGGCGCCGATGGCGCCGGCTCCCCGGACCTGCATGGTGCGGATGGCGCTGGCACACTCCGCGTGATTTTTTGCTTCCCCGATCACAAAGCGGAAAGGCAGCAGGTTTTGCTCAATAAAAAAAACGGAGGATCTCTCCATCCATACTGTCTGGTAGTCGGTGCCGTTGACTTTCAAAACCGGGATTGTTGCGTCAGAAGAATTTGAACCCGAGACTGGCGATGAAGAAGTTGCTCTTGGTGTTTAACAGGTAACCCTGACCCTTCTCCTGCCCGGTCGCCTCCCTGATCAGGCTGTTCAGTCCGGTCTGGTACCGCAGATCCACGGTCAGGAAACGGAGATCGATGCCCGTCCCGGCCTGCAGGTGCCAGTTGACCTTCTTCAGGTCATCCCGGGTGACCGGACCCGTGAGATGGAGGTTGGAGACTTTGGAATTGACCACGAAAGAGGCGACGGGTCCGACTAAAATGCGCCACCGGAAGTGTTTGGTGTTGAAGAAGCTGAGCCCCACCAGCACCGGGATGTCGAGAGTGCCGACCCGGACTTTCTGTTTCCAGTCGTTCACTGTACCGCGGCCGAGGTTCTCGTAAGTCGCCCCGGAGAGGGAATAGTACAATTCGGGTTGAAGATGGACTTTGTTCCCGATCCGGGCGAAAGCCCCGACATGCAGCCCCGAAAGCATGGAGGATTTGATGGAATCCAGCCCGGAACTCAGGCTGGAAGCCGTCAGGCCTGCTTTGATTCCGACGGTGAACTGGGATTGTCCCGCGAAAGGCAGGCTCAGCAGAAGTCCGGTCAGAGCCAGTATGGCACAATGCTTTTTCATGAAGGAGTGGTTATCGACTCCCCAAAATTAGCGTTTAATTCGAAATGCGGAGAGACTTCTTATGCGATGCGGTCGAAACCCGTGTAGGGGGTGAGCACCGGCGGGATGTTGATCCCTTCGGGGGTCTGGTTGTTTTCGAGCAGGGCGGCCACGATCCTTGGAAGGGCGAGAGCGCTTCCGTTGAGGGTATGGGCCACCTGGATCTTACCCGCGTCATCCTTGAAGCGCAGTTTCAGCCGGTTCGACTGGAACGATTCGAAATTCGACACCGAGCTGACTTCGAGCCACCGGGCCTGGGCGGCCGACCACACCTCCATATCGTATGTAAGGGCCGAGGTGAAGCTCATGTCGCCGCCGCACAGTTTCACGACCCGGAAGGGGAGTTGCAGTTTGCGGAGGAGGCCTGCCACATAATGACGCATCTCTTCAAGCACTTCGTAAGAGTGGTCGGGATGGGCGATCTGGACGATCTCCACCTTGTCGAACTGGTGCAGCCGGTTCAGGCCGCGCACCTCTTTGCCGTAGGATCCGGCTTCGCGACGGAAGCAGGCCGAGTAAGCCACATTTTTTATCGGGAGTTCCTGGCTTTTCAGGATCGTGTCGCGATAAATGTTGGTCACCGGCACCTCGGCGGTAGGGATCAGGTACAGGTCGTCGAGCCCGGCATGGTACATCTGGGCGTCCTTGTCGGGCAGCTGGCCCGTTGCGTAGGCCGAGGCGGCATTTACCACATAGGGGGGCTGTACTTCGGTATAGCCGGCCATCCGGGCCTCGTCAAGGAAAAAATTAATGAGGGCCCGCTGGAGCCTTGCGCCCTGCCCTTTATAGACCGGGAACCCGGCGCCCGTGATCTTGTTCCCTGTCATGAAGTCGATGATATCGTATTTCGAAGCCAGGTCCCAGTGGGGTACGGCACCGGCTGCGACGGTATAGGCGTCGCCTTCCTGCCCGACGATCAGGTTGTCGTCGGCGGTTTTCCCGCCGGGAACGGAGGGGTGGGGGAGGTTGGGCACCTTGACGAGCCATTCGTCCATCTCCTGCCGGATGTTCTCCAGGGCCGAATCGAGTTCTTTTCCCCTTGCCTTCAGGTCACCGGTCTTTTCCCGGGCTGCCGCGGCCTCATCTTTCTTACCGGCCTGGAACAGGATCCCGATCTCTTTGGCCAGGGCATTGCTTTGTGCCTGCAGGTCGTCGAGCATTTTCTGGGTTTCCCGGCGCCGGGCATCCAGGGTCACGATTTGCGGGATGATCTCCCGGCCGTCGAAATTCTTGATCGCAAGGCGGTCAATCACCTCCTGAGAATGATCGCGGATGAAATTCAGTGAGAGCATGGCGAAGATTTATCGGAGAACAAAAGTAATGAAAAGCGGTTTCGGGATAAAAAAACCGGCATGGAACTCCATGCCGGCCTGATTTACTGGAACGATATATCTTTTGGCTAAGAAGCCTAGCTGACAGCCTCTTCCATCATGGGCAGAACAGAAACGTAGGACCGGTTGCTGCGCTTCTTTTTGAATTCGACGATGCCGTCGGTCAGGGCGAAGAGGGTATGGTCCTTGCCGATCCCGACATTTTCACCGGGGTTGTGTACCGTTCCGCGCTGGCGCAGGATGATCGCACCCGATTTTGCGAACTGACCTCCGAAAATCTTAACCCCTAAGCGTTTGCTGTGTGATTCACGGCCGTTGCTTGAACTCCCGGCCCCTTTTTTGTGTGCCATTTCTTAAATATTGACGATTAACGATATACGATTTACGATGGGAGGATCACGAAGCGGATTCAACAGCTTCTTCTTCCTTTTCTTTAGTCTTCCGGGCTTTGGAAGCGCCTTTTATCTTGATCTGCTCGATCAGGACTTTGGTGAAATCCTGCCGGTGCCCCGTCTCTTTTTCGAAGCCTTTGCGACGTTTCTTCTTGAAAACGACCACCTTGTCGCCCCTGACATGGGCCAGGATCTTGCCGGTGATATGGGCTCCATCTACCAGGGGCTTTCCGACAGTGACCTTGCCGTCGTCATCCAGCAACAATACCTGGTCGAACTCGATGGCAGCTTCGGGTTCACCCTCGAGCCGGTGCACGAAGATCTCGTCATTCTGTGTTACCTTGAACTGCTGACCGGCTATTTCAACGATTGCGTACATGAGATAAATTCTTGATGTTCGTAAAATTGGGAGTGCAAAGTTATAAATATTTTCAAAACCTGCTGAATATGGAGTAAAAAAATGTGGTTTTCCGGTAAATTTGTAACAATATCAGGGCTTTTTCGTTAAATTATTCGGATGAACCATCCTGAATATCATTCGACCGGATCCGCCCTGCGGCGGCTTGCGGCCGCCCTGCTTGTCCCGGGGCTGCTGCTGCTTGTTATCCGGCCGATCCCGGTTGCCGGAGCAGTCACTGCCACCTGGTTGCAGGGCGTGGTCATCCACGGAGCCACCGGTCAGCCCGTGGTGGGCGCCCGGATCACTGTCAACGGCATCCGGACCTGGACGACGGCCGGCGGGGTTTACGGCATGGCAGTCAATCCCCCGGGGAGCTACCCGGTTTCCTGCAGCAAGCCCGGATTCGACAACTATTCGTCACCTCCTCTCTTATTCACCTCCGGGGGAACCGTGGTGCATAACATCAGTCTTCTTGAAACCCTTCACCCCCCCGACACGGTGAATGCCTGGCTGGATACGGTGCCGGCAGTCGTTCCCGTTACCTGGGAACCTCCCTCGGGGGAATATGAACTGCTTTACGACGACGGGATCCAGGATAATTTTACGGTATGGTCGGCCCAGGGGAATATGAATGCCCTGCGTTTCACCCCGCCGGGATATCCCGCCCGGGTCACGGGGGGCTTGATCCACATCGGCACCTGGGCCAACTATCCCCTGGGCAGCAATCCCCTGGTCTCTTTCCAGGTGCGCCTCTTTGACGCCACAGGTCCGTCGGGCTGCCCGGGCAACAGCCTCAGCGAGCCCGTCACCGTGACCCCTGCCGCCCCGGGCTGGATCGAATTTACCCTGCCATCGCCTGTCGGGATCGGAAGCGGCTCCTTTTATATCGCCATGGTCCAGGGAGGGAATGCACCCCAGGCTGCCGGCATAGCGATCGACGAATCCACTCCCCAATGGCGTTCATGGTCCCGGTTTGTCACCGGCGGCAGCGCCTGGTTTCCCGCGGGAGGAAATTTCATGATCCGGGCCCGGTGCGACGGTCCCGGAGGACCCGTTCTGCTCGCAGATTTGCCGGATAACGCGATCTCTTTCAGCATTTTCCGGCTCAGGCAGGGGGAGGAACAGAATCCCACCGCATGGATATCGCTGGGATCGGCACCCGCCCCCCCGGTCACCGACAGCAGCTGGGCATCCCTCCCATGCGGACCCTACCGCTGGGGAGTGAAGGCCGCCTACCCGGGCAACCGGTGGTCGGCCCCGGCCTTCTCGAACGTCGTGGGGAAATGTTGGACAGCCCCGGTGACCCTTCACCTGGCGCTGAGTTGCGACACCCTTTCAGCGGCGGGATCGCAGGTCAGGATGATCAACCTGGCATACCCCGACACGGTGTATGCAGCAACAGCCGATTCCACGGGCATCATCACCTTCCCATCGGTCTGGAAAGGCAGCTATCACCTGACCGCCACCCGCTTCGGCTTTGATACTTTGGCGCTGACCCTGCCCGTCGCGGCGCCCGTCACGCAATCCCTCTTCCTGCTGCAGGTCAGGATGCCGCCGGCGAACCTGGAGGTCGACGACAGCAGCCTGGTGGCCCGGTGGGATGTTCCGCGGTTCGACACCCCCCTCTTTACCGAGACCTGGAGCAGCGGTTCGTTTGCCACGAACGGATGGACCGCCGAAGGAGGTAACTGGGCCATCAGCCCCTCGTTGGGATATCCCGCGCCATCGGCGGTTTTCGGGGCCATCCCGCAACAGACCGCGTATTCGCTCTCCCTGACCAGCCGGACAATCACCGGGCCCAACTCGACCCTGCTGAAAATGAGTTACGATATCTTTCTCGACAATTACGGAACCACCACCGTCAATACGATGGCCGCCGAGATCTGGGATGGAGCTGCATGGAATGTCCTGAATACCTATTCGAGCAGCGGGGGCGATATGCCATGGACCCACGAGGAGATCGATATTTCCGCCTACTCAGGGCTCGCCTTCCGGATCCGTTTCCGGGCTGCCGGGGGCGATACTTACGATATCAGCAACTGGAACCTCGACAACATCGAAGTGACAGCCACCGAACCGGCACAGGTGCAGGCCACCTGCATCCTCGGTTATTATTTCTACCTGGGGAACTCGATCATCGGTTACACCACCAAGAACGCCTTCCCCATCCCGGGGAACCTGGTCCAGTATGGTCAGACCTATTCGGCCTGTGTCAGGGCTCTTTACGGAAGCGGTTATTCGGACTTTTCCTGCACGACCTTCACCTCAGCATATCTCTGCCCGGTCAGGGAACTGACGGGAGTTCCGTCGGAAAATTCCGCCATCCTCTCCTGGCTGCAGCCGGTCGAAAGCGATACGTCCACCAGTCCGCCGCCCGGCCTGACGGGCTACCGCATTACCCGCAACGATAGTGTGATCGCTGTGATCAACGATCCCGATTCGCTGAACTTCTGCGATTACGGGCTGGAGCCAGGGTATTACCGGTACGGGGTGTCGGCCCGGTACGACCTGGCCAGTTACGGGTACCCGGGCCAGAGCGGTGAAAGCCTGCCTGCCGGACCGGTGCATGTCGCCATCACCTGGGGGCGGCAGCTCCCTTTCTTCGAGGCCTGGAACGCCGGCAATTTTGCCTTTAACGAGTGGCGGTTTTCACCGGCACAAGGGAATTGGATGATTGATCCGAACGAGGGTCTTCCTTCACCGGCTGCCTGTTTCCGGTGGCAGCCCCCCATGGTCGCTTACGACTGTGCCCTGGAAAGTCCTTCCTTTAACGGGCTCCCCTTTAATTGCGCCGCACTGTGGCTTGATTTCGACCTCAAGCTGAACGACCGGAACCATACCGGCACTGAGAAACTGGCGGTCGAGGTATATTATAATAATATATGGCACCGGAAGGCGGAATTTTCCAATACGGGAAGCAAGGAGTGGACCAACTATCATCTCGACATCAGTCCGGCCCGTGGCAAAGGTTTCCGGATCCGGTTCCGTGCCACGGGACAGAATTCGTCGGACATCCTGAACTGGTGCCTCGATAATGTTTCGGTTTATGCCGTTTGCTATCCGGCCACAGGCCTGACGGCCAGCCCTGCCGGAAATGCAGTCACCCTGAACTGGAGTCCGCCGGCCTGTTACGGAGGTAACATCCTGAATGAAGGTTTCGAAGGGGAGGAGTTTCCCCCCGCGCAGTGGTCGAGGCAAACCTCCAACCCGGCGGCTGCCTGGTCCCATCAGCCGGCCAGTTCACCGCCCGGGGTTCACCACGGCAGTTATTCGGCTTCCCTGAACTGGGATTACAACCACCAGGACGAATGGCTGATCGCTCATGACATTTATGTGAACGGCGATCTTACTTTCTGGAGTTACGCATTCCAGGGATCCACACACCTGGATCACTACTATATCATGGCCTCTTCCGACAACGGGATCACCTGGAATATCCTGATGGACCTATCGGCCCTGCCCGCGTACCCTTCGGCCAACGGGATCAATGCCTGGGAAACGCCCTACCATGTCGACCTTTCGATGTACGACGGGGAGACGGTCGACCTTGCCTGGCGTGCGGTCGATGGCGATGGCAACGGTTTATGGTACCCCTGGGCGATCGACGATTGCTCCATCGGTGCCGATGACCGGCCGGAGGTGGTGACCGGGTACGATATTTTCAGGAAACACGCCGGCGGTGGAGGATTTGTCAAGGTGAACATGGAACCCGTGACGGACACGACCTGGACCGATACGGGACTGATCGCGGGGCTCTATTATTATTATGTGCAGGTGCAGTTCGACGAATGTTCCTCGTCCACCCCATCCGACACGGTCACGGTGGATGTGATCACCGGAACGGGAAGGACGCCAGAGGGGGATCTCCGGATCTTTCCGAACCCGGCGGTCAACCGGCTGATCGTCAGGTCCTTCTCACCCGTGAGGGAGGTGGTTCTGAGCGATGTGGCCGGCCGGCCGGTCGAAACATGGGTGACGGGGAGCGCCGGGCAGGTGGTCCTGGATGTCGCCCATCTTCCCCGGGGGTTTTATCTTCTCCGGGTCCGGACGGATAAAGGTGTAATGACCGGAAAAATATGCCTGAAGAGCGATTAATTGCAGAAGAATAAAAAAAAATGGAAGAACATGCGGTGCGTATGAAATATCTTCGTACCTTGCGAACTCAATCCCTAAAATTCAGAAGATTGATTTGCAACCCTTTACCCTCATATATATATCAATAGTACAATTGGTACCCATAAATTATCACTAATCAATCATTATTAACCCTAAATCAAACACTATGAGAAATGTTACCAGAATGAGAAGGGCATGGATGCTGTTCGCATCGATGTTCCTGCTCGTTGCATTCGGTTACGCACAGCAGACCGTGCTGATGACCGAGAGTTTCGAGAATGGTAACGGGACGACCCCTCCTGCGG
>CAYVVG010000036.1:0-38151 GCA_964455285.1 uncultured Prolixibacteraceae bacterium | reverse complement strand
CCCCACCCCGTCAGGGTCCCCCACCCCGTCAGGGTCCCCCACCCCGTCAGGGTCCACCACCCTGTCGGGGTGCCCCACCCTGACGGGGTGCTGCCATCTCGCAAACTTTACTATCTTTGAACCCTCTTACCACTGCAATCATGGAAACCGAAGACATCGAAAAACTGAAGCAATCCATTCAACCGAAAAACTGGTCGGAAACGATCAGTTACGACACCTGGGAGATCCTGAAGGTGATCTCGGAAATGGTGGAAGGGTTCGAGAAACTCAACAGCATCGGCCCCTGCGTATCGATCTTCGGCTCGGCCCGAACAAAAGAGGGGCATAAGTATTACAAACTCACCGAAGAGATCGCCTACCTGATGACCAAAGCCGGGTACGGCATCATCACCGGTGGCGGCCCGGGGATCATGGAAGCGGCCAACAAAGGAGCGCATTTCGCCGGCGGAAAATCGGTCGGACTGAACATCAACCTCCCCCATGAACAAAGCCCCAACCCCTTCATCGACCGCAACAAACTGATGAACTTCAACTTCTTCTATGTCCGCAAGACCATGTTCATGCGCTACTCCATGGGCTTCATCGCCATGCCCGGCGGGTTCGGAACACTCGACGAACTCACCGAAGCCATCACGCTGATCCAGACACACAAACTGGTCCGGTTCCCCATTGTGCTCGTCGGCCGCGAATACTGGAAGGGAATGATCGAATGGATCACAGCGACCGTGCTGGAAGAACAATGCATCAACCGCGAAGACCTCGACATCTTCCAGGTGGTCGACACCGCCGAAGAGGCAGTTTCGGTAATCACCGAATTCTACAAGACCTACGCGCTGAAACCCAACTTCTGATCCCTCCGTTTTTTTACCTATTTTTGCCTCCTTATACCTTCTGCACCCGATGCCCCGAAAAAAGAAACAGGAAACGCCTCCGGCACTCCCCGAAATCATCCTGGCGGCGATGCAGGACAAGATCGCCCGCGACCCTTTGATCCTCGATTTCACAGGAATTGCCGGCGCCCTTTGCGATGCATTCGTGATCTGCCACGGCACCTCGCGGACCCAAACAGAGGCTATTGCCGACCATGTGTGGCAGGAGGTGAAAAAGAAAACAGGGCAAAACCCCAATCATATGGAGGGGCTTGAAAATGCGGAATGGATTTTGATCGACTACTTCGACGTCGTCGTGCATATTTTTCAGGAAGACCGGCGCCGGTTCTACAATCTCGAACAGTTGTGGGCCGATGCACGCGTGATCCGACCTGACACGACACCTTGAAACAAGTCATCATTTTTTTGAACACGACAGAATGGCAGATAATAAAGATAACCTTAAGTCCCCAAAAGGCAGAAAAATCAAATTCAACGCGATCTGGATCTACGCGATCCTGGCTATCGGTTTTATCGCCCTCCAATACTTCAATTTCAGCAACCCGGTGCAGGAGATCACCTGGACCCGCTTCGAAGAGATCCTGATAAAACAGGATGTGGCCCGGATCGTGATCGTCAACAAGGAAAAGGCCGAGATCTTCATCAAAAAGGAAAAGCTGAAGACCGACACGGCCTATAAGAAATTCATCCGCCGCAATTTCGGTTCATCCACCACCGGTCCCGAATATACTTACCAGGTGGGTTCGGAAGAGATCTTTTACGGACTGCTGAAGGACACCCGCGACACCATCATCGCCCGGATGAAGAAAGACAGCCTGCCGGTCGAACGCATCGCCGAATTCAACAAGCAATATCCCTACCCCCCGGCCATCGACACTCGGAAGGACGTTTTCGGTGACATCCTCAGTTACCTGCTCCTGCCGGCCATCCTCATCGGCGCGTGGTTTCTTATCATGCGTTTCATGAGCAAGGGTGGCGGCGCCGGCGGAGGACAGATCTTCAACATCGGGAAATCCAAAGCGCAACTCTTCGACAAGGACACCAGCGTGAGCATCACTTTCAATGACGTAGCCGGACTGGAAGAGGCGAAAGTGGAGATCATGGAGATCGTCGACTTCCTGAAAAACCCGTCCAAATACACCAACCTGGGAGGAAAGATCCCCAAGGGCGCGCTGCTGGTAGGGCCTCCGGGCACCGGCAAGACCCTGCTGGCCAAAGCGGTGGCCGGCGAAGCCAAAGTCCCCTTCTTTTCCATTTCAGGTTCCGACTTCGTCGAGATGTTCGTGGGCGTCGGCGCCTCGCGCGTGCGTGACCTCTTCCGCCAGGCCAAAGAGAAGGCACCGTGCATCATCTTCATCGACGAGATCGACGCCATCGGCAGGGCCCGCGGCCGCAACGCGATCACCGGGGCCAACGACGAACGGGAGAACACCCTCAACCAGCTGCTCACCGAGATGGACGGTTTCGGGACCAACGCCGGGGTGATCATCCTGGCCGCCACCAACCGGGCCGACATCCTCGACCGGGCCCTGATGCGGGCGGGAAGGTTCGACCGCCAGATCAACGTCGAACTGCCCGACCTCGAAGAGCGGAAAGCGATCTTCAACGTGCACCTGAAACCGCTGAAACTCGACGCCGGGCTCGACATCGCCTTCCTGGCCAAGCAGACCCCCGGCTTCTCGGGCGCCGACATCGCCAACGTGTGCAACGAATCGGCGCTGATCGCAGCACGCAAAAATAAAAAGGTGATCGAGAAACAGGATTTCCTCGATGCCATCGACCGCATCATCGGCGGACTGGAAAAACGCAACAAGATCATCTCCTCGCATGAGAAAAAGGTGATCGCCTACCACGAATCGGGTCACGCCACTACCAGCTGGCTGCTCGAACACGCCCACCCGCTGGTAAAGGTTACCATCGTGCCGCGCGGTAAAGCGCTGGGCGCTGCCTGGTACCTGCCCGAGGAACGCCAGATCACCACCTACGACCAGATGTTCGACGAGATCACCTCGGCCCTCGGCGGACGAGCCTCCGAAGAGATCATCTTCGGCAAGGTTTCGACCGGCGCACTTAACGACCTCGAAAAGGTGTCGAAGCAGGCCTATGCCATGGTGGTCTATTTCGGCCTCAACAAGGAGATCGGCAACATCAGCTTTTATGACTCGAGCGGCCAGAGCGAATATTCGTTCCAGAAACCTTACAGCGAAAAGACCGCCGAGATCATCGACCATGAAGTTCGGGCCATCGTCGAGTCGGCCTACGAAAGGGCCAAGAATATCCTGGCGGAAAACCGTGTAAAACTGGAACAACTGGCAGAACTGTTGCTCGATCGCGAAGTGATCTTCCGCGAAGATCTTGAAATCATCTTTGGCAAACGGCCATGGGACAAGGAAGAAGAACCCGCCCCTGCCCAGCTTCCCGCGCCCGACGCCTCTCCGGACTCTCCGGACTCTCCGGAACAAACCCAATCCTGATCCGGGCATGGAAGAAAGTACCTCAAGGGAGAAGATCCTGAAAAAAATAAGGGATGCCCTCATCGAAAAGACCGAGGCTCCCTATCCGATCACCGACCAGGAATCGCCGGTGATGCGCGACCTGACCGAACCGCCGGATGTCACTTTCGCCGAGGAACTGGTGCGGATCGGAGGCAAATTCGTATACTGCGAAAGCGAAGACGAGTTCGTGGGCACCCTCGAATCGTTCATCCTGGAAAAGGATTGGGGAGTCCTGCTATGCCAGGATCCCGTTCTGCAGGAGATCCTGCATGCCGGGGGGATCCCATTTGAAGGCCGGTCAGAGGCCCTGACGGAAGCCCGCATCGGCATCACCCGGTGCGAATACCTGATCGCCCGGTACGGGACGGTCATGGTTTCCACGCGACTGAGCCCCGGGCGGAAGATTGTCGTCTACCCCGAGATCCACCTGGTACTGGCTTACTCATCGCAGCTTGTCACCGACCTGAAACAGGCGCTGGCCGGGATAAAAAAGAAATACCGCGACCAGTACCCGTCGATGGTTTCGCTGATCTCAGGCCCCAGCCGCACAGCCGACATCGAAAAGACGCTGGTGATGGGTGCCCACGGCCCCCGGGAACTATACGTGTTCCTCATCGACGACACCCCTTCCCAGCATCAACCCACCGAAGGATGAACAACTTCCAGGCCCGGACCGTCACGGGATTGTCGATGGTCTTCCTCCTCCTCGCCGCCCTATGGTTCAGCGGATGGATCTTCGCGGTCATCTTCCTGGCAGTGGCCGTGCTGGGGATGTGGGAATTTTACGGCCTCGTGCAATCCGACACCTGCCATCCTCAGAAGATATACGGAACCACGGCAGGGGCATTGATTTACCTGACGGCAATGCTTGCCTTCCTTCTCCCCGGCAATCCGGGATCCGGTGGCCCTGTGCCGGCCATTCTGCCATTTGTGATCCCGGTCCCGCTGATCTTTTTGTCATTCATCCTTGAGATCTACCGCAAACGTCCGAACCCGCTGATCAACATCGCGGTGACCGTGCTGGGCTTCATTTATATCTCCCTTCCGATGGCCCTGCTGGTAGGCTTTGCACGCCCCGGCGAACTGCATGCTTTCGGCATGCCGGTGATCCTGACCGGGTATTTCGGATTCACCTGGATCTACGATACCGGGGCCTACCTTTACGGGAAACAATTCGGCAGGCATAAGTTCTTCGAACGGATCTCCCCTAAAAAGACCTGGGAAGGGACCATCGCCGGGGCACTGATCACCTTTGCCGCCGCCTTTGGCCTCCATTTCCTGGTTCCCTCCCTGCCGCTTGCCGACTGGATGGCGCTGGCCGTGCTGGTGATCCTCTTCGGCACCCACGGCGACCTGGCTGAATCGTTGCTCAAGCGCAGCCTGAACATCAAAGATTCGGGGACGATCCTGCCGGGTCACGGGGGCATCCTCGACCGTTTCGACACCATGCTGATCTCGGCCCCATTCGTATTTTTGTACTTCTTTTTTCAAACCTTACTGCGACACCCATGACCATACACCGTGAAGGATACAAGACCATCATCATCGCCTTCCTTTTTGTTGCCGCCATGCTGCTGGCTCTCAACGACGTCCTGGTGGACCAGACCTGGTTTCACTACCTCATGTATGCGCTCGGACTGTGGTTCTTCATCATGATCGTGCGTTTCTTCCGTTCCCCGAAACGGAAACCCAACGGGGGCGACGACGTGATACTCTGCCCCGCCGACGGGAAGATCGTGGTGATCGAACGCACCCTCGAACCCGAATACTTCAAAGATGAGCGCATCCAGGTCTCGATCTTCATGTCGGCCACCAATGTTCATGTGAACTGGTTCCCCGTGGGAGGCGAGATCGTATATTATTACTACCATCCCGGCAAACACATGGTGGCTTTCAGCCCTAAGGCATCCCTGGAGAACGAAAGGGCGACGACCGTCATCCGGCGCGACGACCACCACCTGATCCTGGTCAGGCAGATCGCCGGCGCCATGGCGCGGCGGATCAAATGCTACCCGAAGGTCGGGGAACCCGTGGTGCAGGGCGACGAACTGGGATTCATCAAGTTCGGTTCACGGGTCGATCTTCTCCTCCCGGCCGATACCAGGCTGAATATCAAGCTCGGCCAGAAAGTGACCGGCAAAAAGACGGTCATCGGCCACCTGGGCTGATCCGACAGGCTGCTATTCTTCCAGCGCCCTGTAAAGGAACCGGTTGAAAGGATACCAGGCTCTGAATATTTTCACCACCTGGTCGTGAAACTTTTCCGACAGGATCTCTTCGTCAGGCAACGGGTAATCAAGCGTGTAATGCTTGTATTTCAGCAGGTCGATATCGGCAAAATCCTTCGGGAAATCGCGCGGAGCCATCTTTGATTTCCCGTAACCGGAAAGCTCCTTTGCGTATTTTTTCACTTCGTCCCCGGCCAGGATGGCCTTGAATTCACCGGCATTGTAATAGATCTCGCTGCGGATCTTTTTCAGTTGATCGGGCATGGGCATGTAAACCCCTGCCGCCAGGAACGACTCGCCCGGCTGGAGATGGATGTAGTAGCCAGGACCGGCGCTCTTCCTCCCGTTCCTCGACATCCAGGCACCCATGTTGACCTTGTAGGGCGATTTGTCGTGAGAAAAGCGGACGTCGCGGAAGATCCGGAACATGCAATCCTTCGCCGTGACAAATTTCAGCGCTTCATCGAATTTCGCAATCCCGGGGATCACCGAGTTCACGAACTGCTCCACCTCCGCCTTTGCCGTATCATACATCTTTTTATTCCGTTGGAACCAGTCACGGTCGTTGTTCTCTTTCAGTTCCGACAGAAAATCAAGGACGATCTTGTTCATAGGAGTATTTTTTGTCAAAGTTACAGGAATTCGGCGATCACCGCCATCGATCGTTATTCCCGGGAATAGTTATCAACAACCGTGTGACCTTTTTCCATTTTTCCGATTAAGCGGAAAAAGCCATGAAAAAGTCTATCCTGGTATTTCTTCCTGCAGTTGTCTGTATGTCATCCCTCTACGCGGATGGAGGTCCTTCAGGTACCGGTGCACGGGCCGCTGCCCTCGGCGGAGTATCGGCGACGCAGGCCGATGCCTGGTCGGCGGCGAACAACCCCGCCGGAACCGCCTTTCTCCCCTCAGTATGCATCAGTGCCGGTGCTGAGAATCGCTTCCTTCTAAGGGAACTGACGGGCCAATGGTTGGCCGCCGCCCTGCCCCTTGGCAACGGGGCGTTCGGATGCTCCGTTACCCGGATGGGCGACAACCGGTACAACGAACTTCACGCCGGGATCAGCTATGCGCTGAAACTCGCCCGGAAGTTTTCGGCGGGGATCCGGATCACCTGGCTGCGAACCCATTCCGGGAGCGGTTACGGGAACCGTCACGGGTTCTCTTTCGAAACGGGACTTCTCTGTAATGCCGCCAGAAATCTAACGCTGGGGGTTCATGTTTTAAACCCGATCGCCTGGCGGCCCGGTCCGCGTACCCCCGATATCCTGCCGGCTGCTATTTGCCTGGGAGCGGGCTGCCGCATCGCCAAAGATTTCCGGATATCGACCGAAGCGGTCAAAGAGGAAGATCATCCGCTCTCACTTCGTGCCGGTGTCGAATACCAACCTGTTCCGATGGTCGCGATACGGGCCGGAGCCGGGGGAGCACCGCTCTCCTTTTCCTTTGGGGCCGGACTGTCGCTGGGCCGTCTCACCGTGGACCTGGCTTCACGCTATCACCCGGTTCTGGGCTTCAGCCCCGTGGTATCCCTGAGTTATTCATCCAGGTAATCCGCCGGCTGCATGAGACCTCTATTCACCCGCCAGCCGCGCCCCGGGATCCCGGTCGCCGGTGTACTTGTCCTTACCCTGGCCATCAGCCTGCCGTCGGCGATCCCTGCCCGGTGCCAGGTAGCCGGTCCCTCCGACACGCTTTTTTCGCCCGGGGACCCTTCTGTCGGATCCGGCCTGGTCGAAAGAACGGCTGAACTTGCGGAAGAGGGGATCGATCTCGAGCCCCTTTCAGAAGAGATCGCGGCCGGAAGCCGTGTCGATCTCAACCGCGCCGGCGCTGCCGACCTGGATGCCATCCCTTTCCTCGATGCGGTAAAACGCAAGAACCTTATCGATTATGTCGCAACGTACGGTGAAGTCCTTTCTCATTATGAACTTCTGGCAATTCCCGGGTTCGACTCCTCGCTGGTAAAACAGATACTCCCCTACCTAAAATTCGTCCGCCGGTCGGGGGTCCCACCTGCCACTGTCGGGAACCTGCTGCGTTACGGCCGGCATGCTCTCTCGGTGAGCACCGGCATCCACCTTCCCCTGTCGGAGGAGTATGGCGCTGACACGGTAACGGATTCCTCCACCCTTTATCCCGGAAGTCCGGTCCGGTTAAGCTTCCGTTATACCTGGTCATGGTATGGCAAAGCGGAGATCGGCCTGGCCGGGGAGAAGGATCCGGGGGAGCAGTTTTTCAGGGGAAACCAGCGCAACGGCATGGATTTCTATGCAGGGCATCTTACCCTGAAAGAGCTGGGATGGTTGAAAAACCTGACGGTCGGCCATTTCCGCGTGACTTTCGGGCAGGGGCTCACGATCGGGACGGGACGGGGCATGGGTTCGGTACCGGGTTTCCGTCAGGGTTCCACGCAACCGCCCGGGATCCGTTCCTCCCTGGGCATGAGCGAAGGATCTTACCTGAGGGGCGCAGCGGTCACCGTGAAAGCCGGTCCGTTCGATATCAGCGCCTTCGCCTCCCGGCATCCCAGAGATGGCACCGTCACCGGGCGCGACAGCACAACCTCGAAAGTCCTGGCCGTGTCGTCGTTCCTTGAGACCGGGTACCACCGCACCGCATCCGAACTTGCCAAAAGAGAGGTTGTGACGGAGACGCTGATCGGGGGAAACCTCACCTGGCGGTTTACTTCCGGACGGTCGTTTGCCGGCCGGGTCGGGATGACCGCCCTGTACAGCCGCTATTCGGCCCGGGTGATCCCTGCGTCGTCCGAGGCCAACCGTTTCGCCTTCCGCGGCGACCGCAACCTGGGCACGGGTGTGGAGTGGCGGCTGCGCCTTTTCGGCTGGTATCTTTTCGGCGAAGCGGCCCGCAGCAGGAATGGCGGCACCGCCATCCTGGCGGGAGTGTCGGTATCGCCGGCCTATGGCAGCGGGGTGACGGTCATCGTGCGCAATTACAGCAACCCATACCAGGACCTCTATTCGGGTGCATTCGGACAGGGCAGTAAAAACAGTGGTGAACGGGGCATCTTCGTCTCAGTGGCCGCCGGGGTCAGTCCGGCGCTGAGCCTGGAAGGTTTTGCCGACCTTTTTTATTTTACCTGCCCGAGGTATCGCCTCGACCGGCCAGGGCACGGGATGGAATCGGGAATTTCGGCTACCTGGAAGCCTGCATCCCAGGTGGAAATTTCGTTCCGCTTTCATATGAAGTCCTCCCCCGCCAACGTTCCCTCCGCCGGGACTGAAAAACTCCGGCGTCAGGGCGACAGCAGGAGTAACGGATGGAGGATCGGTCTTTCGTGGTCGCCTATACCCGGTCTTCAGTTGCGTTCGCGGGTGGAGATGAAACGGAGCGGTGCGGTCTCCTGGTCAGGACCGGCCGGGTACCTGGCTTACCAGGAGATCTTCTCGCCGGTCGGAAAAGGCAGGTGTGCCTTCACGGTCCGCATGAGCCTGTTCGACATACCCTCCAACGACCTGCGGATCTACTCGTGGGAGCCGGGTGTTCCGAATTCATTAACGGTACAGGCAAGTGAAGGCCGGGGCTCCGAATTTCTGCTATTGATCAGGGTACGCCTGATAAAACAGGCCGACCTGTGGTTCCGGGCCGCGGTCACCCGCTGTTCCGGCCGGCGCGGAATGACAACCGGCACCGTACGGGAGGCAGGCAACCTGCAGACGGAACTGACAGGTCAGCTGATGATCCGGCTTTAGCCGGTCATTTATTGGGGTGATGGTGCTCGCCGATCTTTTTCAGCCCTTCCATTCCCTTGATGTTCATTCCCTTCGACAGTTTCGAAACTGTCGAAAGGTCGATGGTGCCGGTCAGGCTGAGCACGGCCACCTCTGTTTTATCCTTCATCAGCATCACCATCTCGCTGATCTTGCCGGCGGCATCCTGCCTGGTCATGAAACGGATATTCTGGCGTCCTTCGTTGATCGTCATGAGCTCCTTGTAGGTACCCGCGGGAAACACCCCGGCGAATTCGTTGTACACCGATACCGCTTTGACGATCCGGGAGGAATCGAAGGAGAAGGTGAGCACCTTAAGTCCGGTCAGTTGCTCCATCATCTTCCTGATCTCCAGCGAAGCGCTGTCTTTCGCCTCGCCCCCTCCCATCTGCATCATCATCTGGAAGAGTTCCTTGGAAATATTCACGGAGGTGAAACCATCCTGGGCGGCATATTTGTCGAACACCTTGTCGATCGGGCTCTGAGCCTGCATCATGAACGGCAGCAGCAGGAAGGCCGCACCGATCATTCCTTTCATCATTGTTTTCATAGTCGGGTCATTTTATGGATGAACCGTTGCGGTCATCCGGATTAATAATCAGGGTTTGATACTGGTAGAATTTATTGAAGAGGATAATGTTTTCCATCGCATGGTCGACCGACTCGAGGCGCCCGACCTGTTCCAATCCGTGGTTGAAGTTGCCCGAAAGCATCAGCAGGGCCTGCCGGGTGTCGTTCCACGCATGCTCCACCGCGGGGTCGTGGCCGGCACGTCCCTCCAGCCTGAACCCGTCCCGGCGGAGCGCGAAGAACAACCCGGCGAGGAGTAACACCGAGGCGGCCAGGGACAGGGCATACAGGTACCCTCTCCTGGCGGGGTGCAGCGGGACCACCCTTCCGGAGGCCGGGGTGGTGAGCGAATCGGTCACCCGCCGTTCAAAGCCGGTGTCGGGGATTTCCGCACGGCTCTCCCCTTCCATGAAAACGAAGAGGGAACGGTGTCCGGCCAGGTGTGCCGGCACATTCCCGGCTGTGAAAAAGTCGCGCAGGACCTTCTCCTCCGCCAGGCTGGTCTCCCCTTCGTAGTACCTCTCCAGAAGTATCTCAATCTCTTTGATATTCATAGGTTTCCTTTCTGATCAGATGCTCCCTGATCCTTTTCCTGGCGCGGGAGAGGGCCACCCGCACCGCGTTCTCATTCATGCCCGTGATCGCCGCGATCTCACCGAACTCATACCCTTCGATATCCCGCAGGTGGATGATCGCCTGCTGGGGATCCGGAAGCGATCGGATCGCCAGCCGGACCTCGCCGGCCATTTCGGCATGGTCCGCCGATCCCGGGTCGGGCATGTTTTCGAGGAACCTCCGGTGATCTTCGAGGTTCTCGACCGGGTGCCGGCGCGATTTGATCCGGTCGAGGCACAGGTTGCGGGCCGTGACCATGGCCAGTGCCTCTACGCTCCGGTATTCGCCGAGCTTCTGGCGTATATTCCAGAGACGGATGAAGACATCCTGAACCGTATCTTCGGCTTCCTCGGTGTGGTCGAGCATCCGCCGGGCAAACCGGAACAACTTGTTTTTCAGCGGATAAACCTGCGATTGAAAATCAGGAAGGTCCATACGGGAATAGAGACGACGGGGATGTGAAAATATTACAGGCCATCGAAAAAAAACGTAAATTTCTGTTGCTGTTCATGATGGGGGCACGGTATGCAAAATTGACTATTTTTGTAACGCAATGATCCAATCCTTATTTATTCACCAACACCCACCCGATTATGTTTAAAGGACATCCCAAAGGACTTTTCGTCGCCTTCTTCTCCAACATGGGAGAACGGTTCGGCTTTTACACCATGATGGCCATCCTGGTTCTTTTCCTTCAGGCCCGTTACGGCCTTTCGGAGGAGGATGCCGGAAGTTATTACAGCTGGTTCTATTTCGGGATCTATGCCCTGGCCCTGGTTGGCGGCATCCTTGCCGATGTTACCAGGAAATATAAAACGGTGATCCTGGCCGGAATCGTGGTGATGTTCTCGGGATATATCATCATGGCCATGCCCGGAAACCCGCTGGCCCTCACCCTCACCGGTCTGTTTACGATCGCCTTCGGGAACGGATTGTTCAAGGGTAACCTGCAGGCTGTGGTCGGGCAACTGTACGATGATCCGAAGTATTCGAAAGTCCGCGATTCCGCCTTCATGATCTTCTACATGGGGATCAATGTGGGCGCTTTCTTCGCCCCTTTTGCCGCCACAGGCATACGCAACTGGTTCCTCAAGACACAAGGCTTCCTGCACGACGGCAGTCTGCCGGCCATGTGCCATGCCTTCCTGAAGGACACCCTCGAGGACAGGAGCAAGTTCCAGGAGCTTGCCGACAAAGTGAGCGGGCATTCGGTCGCCGACCTGGGCACCTTCGCCCAGAGCTATCTCGACGCTTTCTCGAAAGGATACAATTATGCATTTGGCATAGCCGCCGGGGCCATGCTCCTGTCGCTGTTGGTCTATCTCTCCTTCAACAAACTGCTTCCGAGTGTCGACAAGATCAAAAAGAGCGGCGACGGATCGCAGCCCAAAGCCAAGACCAACCTGTCTTCCTTCCTCCTCGGCGGTGGCCTGATGATCACCACCTCGGTGATCTTCTGGTTCCTGTTGCGGAACACTGTCAAGGATGCAGCCGCCCTGGGTGCCGCCGTCGGACTTTTCATCGGGTTTGTGGCCATCATGTTCCAGATCTCGACAAAAGAGGAACGGCCCCGTGTCACTTCCTTGTTCATGGTATTTATCGTGGTGATCTTTTTCTGGATGTCGTTCCACCAGAACGGGCTGACGCTGACCTTCTTCGCCCGTGACTATACCGTGAAAGAGGTCGATGCCTTCACCAACATCTTTTTCAACCTGCAGTCGATCCTCGCATTCATCGGGGCGGTGGCCGGTTTCGTCATGATCTTCCGTAAAAACACCATGCAGCGGATGATCGGAGCCGCGATGTTCCTCGGACTGGGTGGCCTGACCTACTATTTCATCACGCAGTACAACGCCCTGAACCCCATCGCACCCGAAGTATTCCAGTCGTTCAACCCGCTCTTCATCGTCTCGCTCACCTTCCCCGTGATGGCGGTGTTCGCATGGCTGAACAAGAAGAACATTGAGCCCTCCGCCCCCAAGAAGATCGGTATCGGAATGGTGATCGCAGCTGTCGGCTTCATCGTGGTCCTTTTTGCTTCGCTGGGCCTGGTCTCGCCCAACGAACTCCAGTTTGTCGATGCTTCGGGAGTGACCAGGTACAACCCGGTTCCCGACACCTCCCGCGTGGTGCCCTACTGGCTCATCAGCGGGTACCTTATCCTCACCATTGCCGAGCTTTTCCTGAGCCCGATGGGACTTTCGTTCGTATCGAAGGTGGCTCCTCCCCGTTTCCAGGGACTGATGCAGGGAGGCTGGCTGCTGGCGACCGCGGTCGGCAACAAGTTCCTCTTCGTGGGCAGCAAATTCTGGAGCGTACTCGATCTCTGGCAGCTGTGGGCCATCTTTATCATCTGCTGCCTCCTCTCCGCCCTTTTCATCTTCTCGATCATGAAGAGGCTGGAGGCTGCCACAAAGTGACGGGTGACACGTGGCACGTGACGGGTAGCAGAGTGGCTGGCGACTGCCGACTGCCGACCGAATACTGGAAACTGGCAACATGACATTCCCCTGGGGACACCAGCGCCGGTTCAATTCGTACACCGAGTACGTGAAGCGAACCTTCGGCGGACGGATGCAGAAGGTGGTGGTGGATGCCGGGTTTACCTGTCCCAACCGCGACGGCACCAAAGGTACCGGAGGCTGCACCTACTGCGACAACAACGCTTTCAATCCCAGCTACTGCAGCCCGGTCGAACCCTTGCATTCCCAGATCGAAAAGGGGATCTTCTTCCACCACGTCCGGTACCGGAAAGCGTCGAAGTACCTTGTCTATTTCCAACCATACAGCAACACGTATGCCCCGCTCGACAGGCTGAAAGCCCTGTACGGGGAGGCGTTGCGTTATCCCGGCGTGACTGGCCTCGTGATCGGCACCCGGCCCGACTGCATCGATGAAGAAAAGCTGGATTACCTGGCCGGGCTGGCCCGTCAATGGCACATCCAGGTGGAATACGGCGTGGAATCGGTAAACGACCGGACACTCAGGCGGATCAATCGTGGTCATGACTTTGAGCTGAGCCGGGATGTGATCTTCCGCACTCATCGGCTCGGTATCCGCACCGGGGCCCATTTCATTTTCGGCCTGCCGGGCGAATCGGAAGAAGATATGCTGGCTGCGGTCCGCGCGATTTCGGATCTGCCTCTGGATTCGGTCAAGTTCCACCAGTTGCAGATCGTCAGGGGGACTGCCATGGAAGCCGATTTCAGTGAACATCCGGCCGATTTCAGGCGGTTCACGCTCGACGGGTATATCCGTTTCATCGTCCGTTTCATTGAAAGGCTCAACCCGGCCATTGTCATCGAACGGTTCTCGGGCGAGATCCCTCCCCGGTTCATGGGTGAGGCGGAAACGGGGACCGTGGAACAGACAGCCGGGGGCAGTGCCGGTATTGCAGGCGGTTGGGGGCTGATCCGGTACGATGCGGTCCTTCGCCGGATCGAAAAGGAACTGGAAAGGCAGGATACCTGGCAGGGCAGGCTTTACGCGTGAATGGAAACATTGGAGGCCATGATGGCCCGCGAAATGGCAACATGCAGGTTTTTCAGCACCAGTTCCGTCTCGTTGCCGGGGTTCCTGAACTGGGTGATCTCGCTGATCCGGCTGCGAACCTTGATGAACTGCAGCGATCCGCGGAAATTCTTCCGCACCATCCGGCAGGTGTTCATGACCACCAGCAGCATCATTTCCTGGTTGCTGAGCAGATCGCCGGAGAGGATCCTGTTGCATAAATTCTCCTGTAATTTTCGCTTCAGCTCCGTGTTGATCAGCGGGTACTTGGTTTGATAGAACACGACCAGCAGGCTGTATTCCTCCCGGCCGATCACTTTCATATGGATCAGCTGCTTGAGCACGGTCTTGCGCAACAGGAGTTTCTTGTATGCGATCCGCTGGATCCAGGAACGAAGGCTGTGGGCCTTTTTACTCGACCGGATGACGTTAAGCACCCGGTCGAGGATGACATCGTCGGTCGATTTGGCATTGATCACCACCACTTTCTCATTCTGCAGCCGGATCCTGCCCCGTTCGAACAATTCAAAGAGGATGGCACCCATGAGCCCGAACTTGAGCTTATGTTCCGACGATCCGAACCAGCCCTTGTCGTCGAGAGCCAGCAGGATAACCTGCTGGAGAAGGTTCAGTTCAACGATTTTTTCCGACTTCTCCATGAGATCCGTACAGGTTTTTCAGGCAATAAAAGTAAGGAAAATCCCCAAGAAAAACGATCAGTTGAAAGTTCCACTCAGGTAAAGTTTTGTCCTCTCCATTTTCGGGTTCTCAAACACCTCTGCCACGCTCCCCTGTTCGATCACGTCGCCCAGGTACATGAAAACCACGTGGTCGGCGATGCGCTTGGCCTGCCGGAGCACATGGGTCACAAGTACGATCGTGTAGTTGTCCTTGAGCCGGATGAATGTCTCTTCGATGGCCTGGCTCGAGATGGGGTCGAGGGCCGAGGTCGGTTCGTCTGCGAGGATGATCTCCGGGTTGACCGCCAGACCGCGCGCCAGGCAAAGCCGCTGCTGCTGTCCGATCGAAAGCCTGGAAGCAGGTTCCCGGAGGCGGGTGCGTATCTCATCCCATAAATTGGCCTGCTGGAGATAATGCATCACCAGTTTATGCGTCTCTCTTCTTCCCCGTATTCCCCTGAGTTTCAAGGCATATGCAATATTGTTATAGATGGTCATGGGGAGAGGGTAGGGTCGCTGCGAAAGCAGTCCCATGCGCTGCCGGAGCCGGTAGATATCCTCGCCTGCATTCAGCACATCGGTATGGTCGATCATCACCCGACCGGTCACCTTCAACTCGGGGTACAGGTCGGTGAGGCGGTTCATGCACTTCAGCAGGGTGGTCTTTCCGCAGCCCGAAGGTCCCAGGATGACGGTGATCTTGTTTTTCGGGATCTCGATATTGACATCCTTCAGGATACGGTTCTTCCCGGCAGTCACATTCAGATCCATCACCGATATTTTCACGCTGTCGTCCATCCCGTCCTAGAAATTGATTTTCGTTTTATGGTATCTTTTTCCCAGCCCGCGGGAGAACAAACTTACAATTAATATCAGCAGGGTCAGCACAAGAGCCGAAGCATAGGCCCGGTTCTGGACTTCGGGCACGGGCGACGACAGCTGGAAAAAGATCGACAGGGGCAGGGTGGCGACCGGTTCGAGCAAACCGTTGGGAAGGTGGTCGGTGTAGCCGGCGGTGAAAAGCACGGCGGCCGCATCGCCGATGCCGCGGCCGAAAGAGAGCAGGACGGCGGTGATAATGCCCGAGATCGACTGCCGGGTGAAGATCTTGAATGCGATTTCCGACTTGTTCGACCCCAGGGAGTATGCGGCTTCCTGAAGCCCGATCGGCACCGTCGAGAGGATCTCGTCCATCGACCGGATCATGATGGGAAGGATGAACAGGGTCACCGTCAGGATACCGGCCAGCAGGGAGGTCTGAAGTCCGAAGAACACCATCAGGGAAAATCCGAAGGCGCCGTACACGATGGATGGGATCCCCCACACCAGGTCGAGCAGGAAACGGAGGGCGCTCACCACCTTCTTATGCCGGATCAGGAAAACGTTGAGGTACAGGGCCACCGGCATGCCGATGACGAACGCGAGCAGGGTCGCCCCGAAGGCCAGGGCCAGCGATCCCAGTATTGCGTTGAGGATGCCGCCGCCCTTGCCGTAGTAATACCCCCCTTGCGGAACCTGCGTCAGCATCTCCCAGGTGACCGACCGGATCCCTTTTTCAAAGATGCTGTAGATGATGACGGCCAGGATGATCAGGATGAAGTAGGTGGCCACCACCATCAGCAGCTTGAAGATCTTCTCCTCGATGTATCTTCCCCGGCTCATCCGTCAGAATTTATTGTATTTCACGATGAAGAAATGCATCAGCAGGTTGAAAAAGAGCGACACGGCCAGAAGCAGCAGGGCGGCGAACATCAGCGCCGCGTCGTATTTAGGGATCGAAAGCATCTCTCCGTAGTTGTTGGCGATCAGGGCAGGCAGTGTATATCCCGGATCGAACACCCCTTTGGGAAGCCTGACCACGTTGCCGACCACCATCAGCACCGCCATCGTTTCGCCGAAGGCCCGGGCAAGCCCGAAGCCGAAGGCAGCAATGATGCCCGGCAACGCTTTCTTCATCATCACGTGCTTGATAGCCTGCCACCGCGTGGCGCCCAGCGACAGTGCCGACTCTTTCAACTCCATGGGAATGGACCGGAAAATCTCGATCAGGATGTTCAGCACAAAGGGGATGATCATGATGGAGAGCACGAACGAGGCGGCGAGAATGGAGTACCCCATCGTTTTGATCCCGAGCCAGGGTCCCAGGTACCGGGACAGGAAGGGAACGATGACCAGGATCCCCCAGAGTCCGTAAACCACCGACGGAATGCCGGCCAGGATGTCGATGGCCGGGTGCATGATCCGCAGGAAGTACTTCCTGCTGTACTGGGTGACATAGATGGCCGTAAGAAGGCAAACCGGGGCGGTGATGAGCATGGCTACCAGCGTCACCCACACCGAGCCGATAATGAAGGGATAAAACCCGAATCTCCCGGCCGAGGGCTTCCAGGTCTTGGAGAAGATCAGGTCGCCGAGCGAGTAGTCATGAAGCAAAAGGACCGATTTCAGGTAAAGCCCGGCGAACAGGAGGAACGGAAGCAGTGCAACCAGCAGCGAACTGACGATCATCCAGGTCGTGTTGACCGTATGACGTTGCTCCCGGTTGAGTAAGTACATCTCAGTTCAGCTTTTGCAGTTCGGTAGTGATCTGTTCCGGCCGGATCATGACATAACCCGCTTCGGTGACTAATTTCTGTCCGTCGGAAAGGATCCAGCGCAGGAACTCCCTGACGAGGGGGCTTTCCGGCCTGCCTCCCGAGACAAAATAGAGGTCGCGGGCGGGGGGCGAAGGATACTTCCCGTCGTTGATGGCCTTCATCACCTGGTCCATGGTGCCGTAGAAATTCTCGTCGGGGTCGATGATCCCGTTCTCGTTCAGATCGAGAGGGATGACCTCGAGGCCGGCATATACCTTCCTGGTCTGCATCTCGTAAATGAAACCGAGGTTATTGAACCCGATCCCTTCCGGGCTGCGCCTGACGGCGTCGGCCACTCCGGGATCGCCGTTGACTCCCAGCCCCAGCAGATCCTCCTGTTTCTTGTTTTTGAGGTATTTCGCCCACATCTCGGCGGCTCCGCAGGCATCCGACCGGGTGAAGACGTTGAGTTCGGCCGGCGATCCTGTTCCGACCGCCTGCCCCCATGTTTTCACCGATCCGCTGATGAAGATGTCGTAGAATTTCTGCCGGGTCAGGCCTTTCTTTTTCAGGTCGGCCAGCACCGGGTTGTGGACGTTGACTGTCGGTAAGACCGCATCCTTGGCGACGGCGATCCACCAGGCTCCTTTGGCCTGCTCTTCGGGGCTCACTGCCTTTGAGTACATCCCCAGGTCGACCATCTTCGACAGGGCGTCGGTCATTCCCTTACCCGCCCCGCCGGCTGAAACATTCACCGTGACATGGGGATGAATCTTCTGGAACTCTTCGGCCCAACGCACGGCCATCGGGTAAAGGGCAAAGGCGCCCGAGAGGGTGATCTTTCCGCGGAGAGCATCGTTCTTCTCCGCCGGGGTTTCTTTTCCGGACCGCCCGCATGAGGAGATCACTGTGGCTGCCACGATGGCAAGCAGCATAAAACCGGCCAGGAAAAAAAGATTTCTTTTCATACTATAACTGATTTAGGAAGTGGCGAATGATCTCTTCCACACGGATCCCTTCCGCTTCGGCTTTGTAGTTGCGCACGATGCGGTGACGAAGCACGGCGTTGGCCACCGCCCGCACGTCCTCGATATCGGGGGAGTACTTGCCGTTGAGCACGGCGTGACATTTTGCCCCGAGGACCAGGTACTGCGATGCCCGCGGACCCGCGCCCCAGTTCAGGTAATCGTTGGCCCAGGCGTTGGCCCTCGCCGTCTTGGGCCGGGTGGACGAAACCAGGCTCACCGCAAATTGATATACGTTGTCGGGGACCGGCACTTTTCGGATCAGGTTCTGGAAGAACAGGATCTCTTCGGATGACAGGACCACCGACGGAGTGGTGCTTTTCTCGGTGGTGGTAGCCTTTACGATATTCACCTCCTCTTCCATCGACGGGTAGTCGAGCCAGATGTTGAACATGAAACGGTCAAGCTGGGCCTCCGGAAGCGGATAGGTCCCCTCCTGCTCGATGGGGTTTTGCGTGGCCAGGACAAAGAACGGTTCGGCCAGGTGATAGCTGGTGCCAGCCACCGTTACGGCTTTCTCCTGCATGGCTTCGAGCAGCGCCGATTGGGTCTTGGGCGGGGTCCGGTTGATCTCGTCGGCAAGAATGATGTTGGCGAAAACCGGTCCCTTGATGAAACGGAAGTGGCGGGTTTCGTCCAGGATCTCGGTCCCGATGATATCGGAGGGCATCAGGTCGGGAGTGAACTGGATGCGGCTGTAACTGAGACCGAGGGCCTTCGACAGGGTGTTGACCATGAGGGTCTTTGCCAGCCCGGGTACCCCGACCAGCAAACAATGCCCTTTGCAGAAAATCGAGATGAGGAGGTTCTTCACCACCTCATCCTGCCCGACGATCACGCGGGCAATCTCCGATTTTAATTGTCCGTACTTGTCGACTAATGCATCAACGGCTTTAACGTCGCTAGAGAATGGCATGCTTTTCAGTTTTGGTTTTTGATCCAGTTGCGCTGGAATACACAGTTCCTGAACTCCTCCGAAATGGAAAGGAAAGTGGAGTTCATTTTGTCCCGGATCCAGCCATCGATGGTGTTTTCCTTTTTCTTTTCCAGCGCCATCTGATGGATCCGTGCATAATCTTCCTCGAGGTTCGCCTTGTGCGGGTTGCTCCTCGACTTCAGGTAATAGATCCGGTAATCCTGCTTGCCGCGGTCGCTGGTGAGCACGGGGGTGGAAATTTCTCCCGGTTTGAGCTTGTCGATCACGAAAAACACCTTGGCATCGATCTGGTCGGCTTCCCATTTGCTGTTGCCGCTGGCCGGGTTGACCATCAGTCCGCCGCTGTTCTTTCCGGGGTCGTCGGAGAATGCGGTCACGGCGTCATTGTATGTCTTCTTCTTCGTGGCGATCAACGCGGCAATGCTGTCGAGGGTCTGCCGCGCCTGGTTCAGGTTCACCGGCGAAACCCTGGGTTGGACGAGGATATGCCTCGCATTGACATATTCGCCCCGCCGTTCGATCATCTGGATCAGGTGATAGCCGTCTTCGGTCTCCACGATATCCGAGACCTCGCCCGGTTTCAGCTTGAAGGCGGCCGCTTCAAATTCGGCCCTCATCTCTCCCCGCTTGAACATGCCCAGCTCCCCGCCCTGCTTCGACGACCCGGGATCCTCGCTGTAGAGCACCGCCAGGGTGCTGAAATCGTCGCCCTTGGCGATGCGGTCGCGAAATCCTTTCATCTTGTCACGGGCCTCCTGTTTCTCAGTTTCGCCGATCAGCGGTCGCTTCACGATCATGCCGATCTCGAACTCGGAGTTGACCAGGGGAATGCTGTCCTTGGGGATCTTACGGAAAAAGGCTTTCACCTCGGCCGGGGTGACCGCAACGTCTTTGGTGATCTTTTGCTGTTCCTGTTCGGTCAGCATCTGCTCTCGGATCACCTCTTTCAATTCGTTCTTAATCTCGAGCAGCGACTTGCCGAAATGCTCCTCCAGCCGGTCAGGAGTTCCTGCCTGCGAGATGAAATAGCGCATCCGCCGGTCCATCTCTGCCTCCACCTGCGAATCGGTGGCCGTCAGACTGTCAACCTGTGCCTGGTGGAGCAACAATTTCTGATACAATAAGTTCTCGAATATCTGGCACTTCATCTTCGGCGCCGTCCCCAGGATGCTTCCCTGGCTCCGGATCTGCAGGTACTGGTTCTCGATATCCGACTTCAGGATCACGTTGCCGCCGACAATCCCGACCACACCGTCGATGATGGTGTCGGACCGCGACTGAGCGGTGACCGCATCAGGCGAAAGCAGAAGAACCAAAGGGAGGATCAGGAACAGGTGGCCGTTTTTCATATCAAACTTCTTGACGATGACTTAATAGATCTCAAACAGGTTTTTTTTCTGGGCATTGGAAAAGAGGTCCTCCTGCATGCGCGAGATGAGCTCGATCTTTCGTTTGTTGAGGATGATCTCACGGATCCGCTGCCGTTCAAAGTCGAGCGGCGACACGCTCTCCCGGATCTTAAAATCCTTGATCCGCATTAAATAGACGAATGCCGAATCGCGGTATTCCAGTTCCCGGTTGTTTTGCAGAAACTCTTCCTGGTTGTACGCTTTCATCGGGATCTGTTTCAACACGTCGGTGAAGGGTATCCAGTTCTCGTTGTCGAGAAAATAGTCGGCGGCATTCCTCTCGCAGAGTTCCGACAGCTGGGTCCGGTCGCCGGGACTGTCGGAGTGCAGCAGCTGGCGTACCTGTTTCGAAAGGGTCGATTTGATCGGAAGCTTCACGTACTGGATCTGCACGATGTTATCCTTGAGCAGAAAATTCTCCCGGTTGGCATCGTAATAATCCTGGATCTCCTCCTCCCCCACCACCGTGTCGAGTTTCTGCCTGACCAGCGCATTCTCATAGGCATAGATCATCAGCGAATTCTTGTAATCCTCCAGTTGCCGGGAAAAGTCAAGCTCCGAATCGACCAGGTTCTTCCGGGCCTGCTGGATGACAAGTCGCTGACGCACCCAGTTCTCGATGAAGTTGCGGGTGATCAGAAGGCTGTCTTTGGTGTCGGTGCCGGGGGCGACCACTCCCTTCAGTTCCGACTCGTAGAGGTAAGCATCGTCGACCCTGGCCAGGACCCGTTCATTTTTTTTTTTGAAAAAAGTGGTGCAGGAGGCAGCAACGACCAGCAGGAGGATGAGGGCTCGGTTCAAGGTTCGCTATTTGATTTTTGCCAGAATCTCTTTCCTCACTTCAACCGGGTATTTGGCTCGGAGCGACGCGATCCACTCCTTTTCCAGGTAATTCTGGTAATCGGCTGTGATCAGTCCCCGCGCTTCGCTGAGCTGCTTTCCTTCCGGTTTCAGGATGCTGCGGATATAGACGAAGACGGTGGTGCCGTTGTTCACGATGTTTCCTGAAAAACCCGGTGTCCAGGGGATGGAATCGATCAGTTTATGGTCGTGTTTCGAGAACTTGGCCCGTTCAACAGTCAGGATCTTCAGGCTGTCGGTATTGACCTCTTTGAGGATATCATCGTCGGAAAGTCCCGATTTGATGAAGTTCCGCACTTTCTGGACCGCTTTAGGATCTTTGACGGTATAGATGCCGGCGTCGCAGCGGGTATCCCACCGGTAATTGGCTTTGTTCTTCTGGTAAAAGGCTTCCAGTCCCACCGTGTCTTTAACGGCCTTGGACCAGACTTTCTGGTCGGTCAGGTCGAACAGGAGGATCCCGTCGCGGTATTCGCCCATCAGGGCCTTGAATTCGGGGTACTTGTTCTCGAGCTGGGAGTTCTCCCAACGGATCAGGCTCTCGTCGACAAAATCACCATATTTCTTGTCCACGTATGTCTTTATGTCCTGTTTCTCCTGTTTGCGCTGGGTGGCGGCCAGGTGTTCGGCAAACTCTTTCTGGAGGATGACGGTGTTGCCGATCTTGAAGAGCGGGTTGTTGAGGCCGGCAGCCATGGAGGATTTCCACTTCCCGAGGAAGATGCTGTCGTTCACGGCCGTATAGAAACCTTTCAGGGCTTCGGGAAATTCGGTCACACCGTATGATTTGCGGATGTTGGCCAGCACCACCTGCCGGGTCATGTCACCGCGCGAATCCTTCATGATGCGCTGTTTCAGTTCGCTTTTCTCTTCATCGAACGGGCGCTGGGTCTTGCGGTCGATCAGTTTCACGATGTGCCATCCGTAGGAGGTCAGGATGGGTTTGGTATGATCGCCCAGTTTCTCGAGGGAGTAGATGGCTTCGACAAATTCGGGCACCATCCGGTTCACGCCGAAAGCCGGAAGCACACCGCCCTTGGCGGCCGAGCCTTTGTCGTCGGAATAGACTTTGACCAGGTCGTCGAAATTCTCGCCGGCCTGCAGTTTCTGGAACACGGAATCAATGCGCTGGCGGGCCTTCAGCGAATCCCCTGCAGTCGCATTTTTCGGGATGGTGACGAAGATATGGGCCACCGTGATCTTTCCCAGGGCGGGGCGGCGGTCGGTCACCTTGATCAGGTGGTACCCGTATTCGGTGCGCACCGGCTGGCTGACACTTCCTTTCGGAGTGTTCCATGCGCCGTTCTCAAAGGAATAGACCATGTCGAAGACCGAGAAAAATCCCAGGTCGCCGCGATTCCCTTTCAGAAAAGCATGTTGTGGTGTCGCCTCGCGGTCTTTCGACGACGGATCCTCGGAAAACTCCACCGCGGCAGCCTCGAATGTCATCCCGTTCATCACTTTCTCCCTCACCGACATCGCCTTCTGGTAAGCGGCCAGGGTATCGGCCGGCGGAGCATCGGGACCCAGCTTGAAAAAGATGTGGCTGGCGCGCAGGTCGGCCTTCTCCCGTTCGTAGGCTTCGTTGATCAGCCTGTCGAGGGTCGCTTCATCGATGAAATAGGGTTTGGCAAGTTGTTCGCGGTAGCCGTTCAGCTCGTTCCGGAATGAGGTCAGCGTGTCAAGACCCAGTTCTTCCGCCTGCCTGACTTTGAGTTTAAAGTTGATGAAGAGGTCGAGATACTCTTCGAGCGACTTTTTGTCGATCGTTTCGTTCTTGACATTGTTCTTTTGGTAGATGTTCAGAAATTCACCAACCTGGATCTGCTTGCCGGCAATGGTCATCAGCACTTCCTCATTACGGACCTGGCCCATCGACGCGATCGAAAAAACAAGCAGTAGTGCCGGCAACGTTAATTTTCCTTTCAAGCTGTTCATTTTATTGTTTATTGGTTCGACATTCACTCTAACGGTAGTTGACAGGTTTAATTTTGGGTGTTGAATACTTTTTCGCAGCAGTGTCAGCGGCTGTAGTTGGGCGCCTCGCTGATGATGGTCACGTCGTGGGGATGGCTTTCGGTGACCCCAGCCGCGGTGATCTTGATGAACCGGGCCTGTTGCAGGTCTCCGATCGTGCGCGAACCGGTATAGCCCATGCCGGCCCGCAGGCCGCCCACCATCTGGTAGATCACTTCGGACAGCGAGCCTTTATAGGGGACACGTCCGACAATCCCTTCCGGAACAAGTTTCTTGATATCTTCTTCGACATCCTGGAAATAGCGGTCTTTGGAACCCTGCTGCATCGCTTCGATGGAACCCATGCCGCGGTAGGTCTTGTACTTCCTTCCTTCGAAGATGATGGTTTCGCCGGGCGATTCATCGACGCCGGCAAAAAGCGAGCCGGCCATGATGCAGTGCGCTCCGGCGGCAAGGGCTTTCACAATGTCGCCCGTGTACCGGATACCCCCGTCGGCGATCGCCGGGACGCCGGTGTCGCGCAGCGCGGAGGCCACGTCGTAAATGGCCGAAAGCTGGGGCACACCGATCCCCGCGATGATGCGGGTGGTGCAGATGGATCCGGGTCCGATGCCGATCTTGACCCCGTCGACGCCCGCCCTGACCAGGTCGCGGGCGGCTTCGGCGGTGCCGATGTTCCCCACCACGAGATCCACTTCGGGAAATGCGCTTTTCACCTTCCGGGCCATCTCCATAACGCCCCGGGTATGTCCGTGCGCCGTATCGACGACAATGGCATCGACATTCTCGCGCACCAGGGCGGCCACGCGGTCGAGCGTATCCCCGGTCACCCCGACCCCGGCGGCCACGCGCAGGCGGCCCAGGCTGTCCTTGCAGGCATTGGGCCGCGCTTTTACCTTCAGGATGTCCTTGTAGGTGATCAGCCCTATGAGTTTGTGGTTCTTGTCAACCACCGGCAGTTTCTCGATCTTGTGCTGCTGGAGGATCTTCTCGGCCTGTTCAAAGTCGGTGAATTCGTTGATGGTGATCACCTCCCGCGTCATCACTTCGGCGACCGGGCGCATGGGGTTGCGCTCGAAACGGAGGTCGCGGTTGGTCACGATCCCCACCAGCACGTGATCATCGTTGGTCACCGGGATGCCCCCGATGCCGTACTCCTTCATCATGGCCAGCGCGTCGCCCACAAGGGCGTGTTCCTGCAGGGTCACCGGCTCGAGGATCATGCCGTTCTCGGCACGCTTGACCTTGCGCACCTGGATGGCCTGCTGCTCGATGCTCATGTTCTTGTGCAGCACACCAATGCCCCCTTCCTGCGCCATCGCGATCGCCATCCGCGATTCGGTGACCGTGTCCATGGCTGCCGAAACGACGGGGATGTTCAGCCGGATATTTCTTGAAAACAGGGTTGTTACATCCGTTTCCCTCGGAAGCACCTCGGAATACGCCGGTACCAGAAGGACATCGTCGTAAGTCAGCCCCTCACCCCTGAATTTTTCTGAATTAAGGAACATAAGCCTCGGGAATAAGAGTGCAAATGTACTAAAATAATTAATTCAAAACCGGGCAGCCCGGAGCCGGAAATGCTTGAAACATCAGGGATATAACTCCCGGTGACACTCGGTGCAGAAATATTCTTTCCACTTGGTCCCTATATCCACCGGGTGCATGAATTCCATCGTGCTGTCGACCGTACCGTAACGGATATTCCCCGCAGGACCCTGGGCGATGATCGTATGGCAAAGGTTGCAGTCCTTCGGAATGACCTTCCCCTGGTCACTCTTATGCCGGTCGGAATGACAGCGGAAACATCCGTCCGACTCGAGGTGGCCGATGTGGTTCAGGTACTTGTTGGAGGAGGCCCGCATGTATGGGAACACGTTGAGCACGAACTGCTTCTGAATGCCCTCGATCGCCTGGTCGATGAGTGCCTTCTTCCCGGCGAAAATGGCAGGATAACCCGTACGGTAGAAATTGGTGATGCTGTCGCGGATATAGGCCAGTGAGGAATCTTTTTGGGTAAAGGGTCCCTTCAGCACGTTCATGGCCACCTTCTTGATGAAAGGCAGGTCCTTCGGAACCTCGCCCGCGATCATGGCATGATCGGTATAAACCATGGGCGATTTGTAGGAATGCGAGGGCCGGTTGTGGCAGTCCATGCAGTCCATCACCCGGTGTTCAAGCGTATCCAGCGCCTTCTGATCGAGCATGTTGTCGGTATCCTGGAAGATCTGCACCTCGCCGGTGCGCAGGTTGGTGAATTTCACCCAGGGAATGGCTTCACGATCGTCCTGGGAGGCTACGTATTCGATGCGGACATCCTTGTTGATGTGCCAGTGTATGCCTTCAACCAGCCCCATGGAACTGTAATTGGGCCCGATCTTCATCAGCAGGTCGTAATTGAACTCTGTATTGACCGAATCGGTGACATACACCTTCTGGCTGCGCAGCTTGCGGGCATAGAATTTCTCCGGCCAGTGGCAGCGCTCGCAGGTTTCGCGCGCCGGCCGCAGATTCTGGATCGGGGTCCCGATGGGTTGGGCGTACTTGTGAAAGAGAACGGAATAAACCTGGTAAAGTCCCGACAGTTTTGAACGAACGTACCATCCCGCACCCTCGCCCACATGGCATTCGACACAGGCCACCCGGGCATGGGGCGAATGCAGGTAGGTGACGTACTCGGGCTCCATGACCTTGTGACACAGCTTGCCACAGAATTCAACCGATTCCGTGTAATTGAACGCCTCGTAGCTGCCCATGGCCGACACGATCAGGAAGAGGAAGGTGAAGATCGAGATCACCACGAATTTCTGGCGGTGTTTCGACTCGTTCATGTCGAGCACCGGCCACCGCTTTTCAGGGTCATGCGTCTTCCGGCGGTTGACCAGCATGCCGATCGGGATCATCAGCAAACCGATCACCAGGATCACAGGGAGGATGATGAACGTGAAGATCCCGTTGTACGGGTTGGGATGTGCCGAAAGCAGCGCCTGAACGAAGAGGACCAGGATCAGGATCAGGCTGTTCACCGCGAAAATGAACCCCGTGATGCTGATCCAGTTGGAGATGGATTTGGGTAACTTCATGGTTTGCAGTTTTTTTCGTTGAATTGTTTGGATTTCCTGTTATGCCGGATAAAATTAATATTAAATCCGACATATGAAAATATCTGGCTGGATTATTTTTCAGGCTTCTGCATCACCCTAATTTTTTTTTGGATGCTAGGTTGTATTTCAGAAAAAATTTCCTATCTTTATGCGTTCAATAATCACCCTCACCCATGAAACGGATCAAGAACATCGCCCTGTGCGCGACCGCGGCAGCCCTTGCCGCCCTGCTAATCTCCTTGCCTCTGTTCATCTCCGCCCAGCGGAGCAGCCTTCAGGCGTTCAACGACACCATCGACCTGTACCCTAACATCCCCGTTGTTTGCGACATCCTGGCCAACGACTTCATCCCCGCGGGGGATACGATCCGGTACATTACCGTCGGTGGTGTATCCGGCCAGCCTGCCATAAGGATCCTGGTCGGGAAAGTTTCCGACTCCACCTGGAAGTGGAAATTCACCTTCACGCTCACCTCGCGCGGATTCAACGGCAATGCGTGGGGCAAGTACCTCCTGCGGGCAGTTCCGTTCGACACGGCAACAGGCCAGATCCTTTACCGCATCCATGACCGCAGCTTCTCCTACATCAACATCAACAATGTCAGGGCCCGGCTGAATTCCGCGGGAGATCATTTCTTTTATGAAAACGCCGAATTCGAGGTTCCCAAAGGGAGCGGAAAGACCTCCGTCTTCTGTAACACATTCTGGATCGGGGGACGCGATGCACAGCACCAGATCCATTTTGCCGGGTACCGTTACGGCCAGGGTCCAAACACCGGTCCCGCCCATTCCAACAACGATTTCTTCTCCGGCCCCATGATGGATTCAGCAAACTATTCTGTGGTTCAGGACACCCTCTGGTACCGTATCTGGAACCTGAAAAAGAGCGACATCGATTACCACCGCATCCATTGCTGGGATCCGGGATACACACCCATTCCCGACATTCTCACCTGGCCGGGGAACGGCGACACCGCGCTGGGACAGGCGTACCATCTCGCCCCCTTCTCCGACCGGAACGCGAACGGGAAGTATGAGCCCTACGACGGCGACTATCCCGAGATCCGGGGCGACCAGGCATTGTTTTTCATCTTCAACGACGACGCGAAGCTGCATACCGAAACCGAGGGCCTGAAACTGGGCATCGAGGTCCACGGAATGGCCTATGCTTTTGACCTTCCGAATGATACCGCGCTGAAAAACACGGTGTTCCTCAACTATAAGATCTTCAACCGTTCCCAGAATACGTACGACAGCACTTACCTGGGTCTCTTTACCGACATCGACCTGGGGTATGCCATGGATGATTTCGTCCGGTGCGATGTCGAACGGAACCTGTTCATCGGCTATAACGGAACGCCGGTTGACGGAACCGGCCAGTCCTACGCATACGGAGAACATCCTCCCGCCCAGGGCGTTACCATCCTCGCAGGTCCTTACATGGATCCCGATGGCATCGACAACCCGAGGACCAGCAACACAGGGAGTCAGCTTTGCGATTACAGCGTGAACGGCATGAACTTCGGCGATACAGTCGTGGATAATGAACGGCTGGGGATGACCGGTTTCGTCTATATAAACAATTCCAATGCGGGCGTTCCCAACTATATGACCGATCCCCTCTTCGCCCAGCAGTATTACGCATTACTCACGGGATTGTGGAAGGATACGGCATTCATCTATTACGGCGGCAACGGCCATCCCTCGACCGGGGGATACGGCCCGGCCTGCCGGTTCATGTTCCCCGGTCTGACCGATTCCACGAACTGGGGCACGGGATGTACGCTGCCCAACGGTCCTGTTGAGTGGACCGAGGAGGTCACCGGTAACAACCCGAGCGACCGGCGCGGAGTCCAGGCCAGCGGTCCCTTCACCTTCCATCCCGGCGACGTGCAGGAGATCGACCTTGCTTTCAACTGGGCAAGGAGCTACACCGGCAGCAACCCGCTGGCCTCCATTGTGAAGCTGCAGCAGTTGACCGATCATATCCAGACCTGCTTCCGCACCAACCGGCTGCCCGGCGGGAATATCTTTTACGGTGTGAACGACCGGAAGTCATCGTCAGCCACCGGTGTCAGCATTCATCCCAACCCCGCCTCCGGTAGGGTGACCGTCGCCCTCACCGGCTTCAGCGAAGGCAGCACGACCGTGGAGTTGCAGACCCTGCTAGGAAAGACGCTGATTTCCAAAACCCTCACCGGCGACCTGAAGACGGTCACCCTCCGTGTTGACGGCCTCCCGGAAGGGATGTACCTGGTGAAGGTATCCGACCAACGGCACTCCGCCGTAAAGAAGGTGCTGGTGCAGCACTGATCAAAAGTTTTACGGAAAAAGGTATCTTTGCTATCAGGAGCCTGGTGGTGCTTTCAAATTCAGTTAAAATAACCGCAGAGGCGCGGAGACGCAGAGGGATTCGGTTTTTATCTGACAGAAAAAAAAACGCTAGGTCACCATGGAATCATGACTGACCTTTCAGACTCTCTTCGCCTCTGCGGCAATTTTACGAAGGAGAGATGATGAGACGACCCATGCGCAACCACTCTGCGTCTCTGCGTCTCTGCGTTTCTGCGTCTCTGCGTCTCTGCGGTTATTTTATTACTATTGCACCGGCAACACTGCGAGAAGTATGGTAGACTCCCCAAAAGAATGCTTACGATGAAAAAACTGCATGCATCGCTCACCCTGATATTCCTGGCTTTTGCGGGCACTTTAACGGCCCAGTCGATCCCCGACCAGGCGACGCTGATGGCCCATGCCCCGGCACGCTTCGAAGCGGTCTTCACGACCACACAGGGCGATTTCACCGTCGAGGTGGTCCGGGAGTGGTCGCCCGCCGGAGCCGACCGGCTCTACCAGTTGCTGGCCACCGGGTTTTACCGCCAGAATGCCCTGTTCCGGGTGCAGAAGAATTTCGTGGTGCAGTTCGGCATCGGCGACAGCAAAGAGGTCAACTTTTTCTGGGATAAACGGCCCGTCGCCGACGAGCCCGTGGCAGCCGAAAACCGGAAAGGGACCCTCTCGTACGCCCGCGACGGCATGCACAGCCGCACCACCCAGCTCTTCATCAACATGAAGGACAACCTCAGGCTCGACACCGTGAACTACAACGGCCTGCGCGGCTTTCCTCCCGTAGCCCGCATCATCTCCGGTTTTGAGACCATCGAAAAGCTTTACGGCGATTACGGATTTGAACCCGCCAACCACCAGGATTCGGTGATGACGGCCGGAAACGCATACTGGAAGAAGAAGTTCCCTCAACTCGATTACATACTCGATGCCCGCATCACCAAAGACTGACCCGCCGCCATGTTCCTCTTCATGATCCTCGTTTTCATCACGGGCTACGCCCTGATCGCGCTCGAACATCCGTTACGCATCAACAAATCGGGCACCGCCCTGCTCCTGGCCGTGATCCTGTGGACCCTCCTGCTGGCCACCGCCGGCCTGATGCCGTCGGAAGCGACCGGTTACCCGGCCTTCCTGGAAAATAATCCCGGCCATCCCTTCCACGAATGGCTGCTCCTGCATTCCCTTCCGGAACATATGTCGGGAATCGCCGGCATCCTCTTTTTCCTTCTGGGGGCGATGACCATCGTCGAACTGATCGACGCCCACGACGGCTTCCGCATCATCACCGACCGCATCACCACCACCAGCCGCGTGAAACTGCTCTGGGTGATCAGCTTCGTCACCTTTTTCCTGTCGGCCGTGCTCGACAACCTCACCACGGCCATCGTCATGGTGACCCTCCTGCGGAAACTTACGGGCGACAGGCACGAACGCTGGTTCTATGCCGGCATGGTGATCATCGCGGCCAACAGCGGCGGGGCTTTCAGCCCCATCGGCGACATCACCACCATCATGCTCTGGATCGGGGGGCACATAACCACGCTGAACATCATCCTGAAAACTTTCCTGCCCAGTTTGGTATCGATGGTCGTCCCCCTCGCCGTGCTCTCCTTTACGCTCCGCGGGAATGTGACCCGCCCGGCCCGGACCCGGTCGGAGGCGGAAAACGAGACCGCGCCCTGGGAGCGCAACCTGGTATTCTTCCTTGGGGTCGGATTGCTGCTCTTTGTCCCGGTCTTTAAAACCCTGACCCACCTTCCCCCTTACATGGGGATCCTGCTGGGACTGGGCATCCTGTGGGTTACGACGGAGTGGATGCACAAGGCCAAGAACGACAACTACCGCTCACGGATGACGGTGGCCGGGGTGATGCGGCGGGTCGACAGTCCCAGCGTGCTTTTCTTCCTTGGAATATTGCTGGCGGTGGCGGCTCTGGAATCGGCCGGACACCTCTCCCTGCTGGCGCAGGCGCTCGACCGCCATGTCGGCAATCTGTATCTGATCAACGGGGTGATCGGCCTCCTCTCGGCCGTGGTGGACAACGTGCCGCTGGTGGCCGGGGCGATGGGCATGTACCAGCACGCCTTCCCCACCGATCACTATTTCTGGGAGATGCTGGCCTATTGCGCCGGCACGGGGGGCAGCATCCTCATCATCGGCTCGGCGGCCGGCGTGGCCGTGATGGGCATCGAGAAGATCGACTTCATCTGGTACCTGAAAAAGATCTCCGGCTGGGCGTTGCTGGGCTACCTGGCAGGGGCGCTGGTGTACTGGATGCTGAACTGAGTGGTGAGTCGCGAGTGACCACTCGACCACTGGATCATTTCCCGCTATAACTCGTATTGATCGTAATATACCCCGGATAACGAAGAGCGGTGCCGCCGACCACGATGGTGGGTTTCAGCTGGATCTTGAACCGGGTGGGCGTACCGCCGGCGCCGGCCAGGTTCATGCAGAAATTGAGCATGGCAGTGGCTGATTTTCCCGAGAGCACCTTTTTCAGATCAACCCCCACCTCGACCGGGATGATGGCGGTTCCTTTAGCCGGGATCGTGAACGAGCGGTTCAGCAGCCCCGAGGCCATCTGGATATCGTCGATGAAGAGGATCCAGTCGAGCCGGTTCAGTCCGGCCGCCCCCGTGTTGGGATTCTTTCCCTCGATGTTGACCTGCAGCGACAGCGGAAAGGTCGGCGCCGTGAATGCGGCCATGATCCGTGCGACATCGGTCATGCTGAGGTCGGTGACCGACCGGATGTTCTGGATCGCCACCCCGGCGAGGTTCACATTTTCCACGGAACGGATCCGGAAATCGCAGTTCACCAGGTTCGAGACCTGTTGCGCCTGCCGGGCCACGTCACATCCCTGGAAGGGGACCACTATCAGCAAGGCCAGGAGGAGGGAAACGGAAAGATAACGCGCGGAAGTCATAACGGGAAGGTTTGCCGCAAAGGTACAAGTTTATCAGGAACCGTTCAACGACATGGACCCGGAAGACTGAGTCCGGATCAATCGGTAAAATACCATTCGGCCGGAACGGTTTTCCGCTCCATGACCGGACTCTTCACCTCCAGCCGCAGGTCGTCGCTGCCGTCGCGCTCGAAGTAATCGACGACGATCGGGTGGTATCCCCTCTCCAGTGCCACAACCCCCTGTTTCCCCTGCATCCCGTGCAGGCCGTTGTTGTTCACCACCGTCTTGCCGCCGATCTGCAGGATGCTCCCGTCGTCGGAACTGAGTTCGAAGGCATAGACCGAAGTTTCAGGGATGCGGATGTACCCGCTGAACCGGAAACTGAATAAGTCGGGGCGGTTCTTCTGCGACAGGCCGATACCGGCAACCACGCCCACTTTCACGGGCTTCAGGGCAGCCGGCACCGGGAGGCTGTCGAGGGTCACCTCGTAATACTTCATATGCAATCCGCTTACCGGGTCATGGCCGGCAGGGAGAACCACCGCTTTTTCCGGCATCACCCGGACAAACTCCCGGGTTGCCGTGCCGCTTACCGGTTTCCCCTCGCGGAAACAGCGTGCGCTGATCACCGTGGTCCCGTGGAGGGTCAGCGGCCCGGCATAGAGCGGCGAAACGGTTGTGGGTTCCTTTTGACCCAGCTCATACCGGATCTCCACCCGTTCGCGGTCGCTGCCAAGTTCCACCTTCAGCGAATCGGTGAAAACGGAGAAGGATGTCCTGAAATCGGGAGGCTCGGTAAGGTCAGGTTTCCCGGCGATATCGAGCACGACCACGGCATCGTCGGGATCGGGGCAACGCCCGGGCAAGGCGATCACTATCGCATCGTCGCGGCGTTCGTATTTCAACGCGCCGGGATATCCAAGGAGGCCGGCGAAAAGCGGACGGTTCAACAGTCCGGGCAGGATCAATTCGCCCGTGGAGGGCCATTCGAATACATGCAGGTAGAGACGGGTCCCGCCGGGAATGGGTTTCTGTGTGCACCTTCCCCACGCAAGGTTCCGGAAGGGACTGGCTGTCGTACCGTGGATGCTCTCCCCGTTCACCTTCATCCACCGGCCGATGTCCTGCAGCCGCTCCACGCTTTCGGGCGGGATCAGCCCCTGCGCGTCGGGCCCGACATTGAGCAGGTAGTTGCCCCCTTTCGAGGCGATGTCGGCCAGCATCCGGATCATTTCGCGCGACGACTTAAAGTTCTTGTCGGCCTTGTTGTACCCCCAGTGGTCGTTCATGGTCATGCAGGTCTCCCAGTCCACGCCGGACAGGCCGGTGGCGGGGATCTGCTGTTCGGGGGTGCCGAAGTCTCCGCCAAAGGCTCCCTCGCGGGTAAGCCCTTCCATGTCGAGTCGGCCGGCGCCCACCCGGTTGTTGACCAGGATGCCGGATTGCAGTGACCTGACGTAGTGGTAGATCTCTTTTCCGTATTTCTCGTTCCAGGTATTTTCCCATTCACCGTCGAACCAAAGCACCCCCAGTTTCCCGTAGCCGGTGAGAAGCTCATTCAGTTCCGCTTTCATGTATCCGATGTAGCGTCCGAAGTCGGCGCCTTCGACACTGCGGTTTGTCTCCCAATCCCGCCTGGGCAGGTAATCGGGGTGGTGCCAGTCCATGATGGAATGGTAAAAGCAGAACTTCAGCCCGTATTTCTCACAGGCCTTCGCCAGCTCTTTCATCGGATCCCGGCCGAAGGGGGTGTTCATGATGTCGAAATCGGTTTGCTTCGTATCGAACATGCAGAACCCGTCGTGGTGTTTGGAGGTGATGACGATGTACTTCATGCCCGCGTCCCGGGCCATTTGAACCCACGCGTCGGCATCGAATTTCACGGGGTTGAACTCCGTCCGGAAGCGGTCGTACACCTCCAGCGGGATCCTGGCCGAATGACGGATCCATTCGCCGTAAGTGTTCTTTCCCTTCCACTCGCCGGCCGGAACAGCGTAAAGCCCCCAGTGGATGAACAGTCCGAAGCGGGCTTCCCTCCACCAATGCATGCGCTGGTCGGGATCCCCGGTTTGCGGTTGTTCCGAAAGATCGGCCGGACCGGTGACCGGCGGTTCGTTTGGAGGATCTCCGGAAAGGGAAGGGACCGCGGTGGCCGGCTGGGGGTCCCGGCCGGAGATATACGACACCTTTCCGGTCGGGTCGGGCAGCGACACGGTCGATTGTGCACCGGCCGTGGCCGTGCAAAACAGCAGGGAGATGATGATCAGCTGGGGAGCCAGTTTCATGGTACGCAGGGTTTCGGGGTTTAGACGGAGTAAAAATACGAAGAATGATCCCCCGTTGAACACCGGCGGAGGCATCCTGCGGAAAAACGGCGCGCCTATCGTACCAGGGTCAGGGTGCCCGTTTGCCGGTGAACATCCCCGGGAAAGAAACTGCTCTCGTAGTGAATGAGGTAGGTAAACACCCCGGGGCCGGCTGTCTGCCCGCCGACGGTTCCGTCCCATCCGTCAGAAATGCGGTCGGTGGTGAAGACCACCCTGCCCCAACGGTCGAAGATCTGCATCTCGAACCGGCCGATCCCGCTTCCCGTGGCACGGAACAGATCGTTCAGCCCGTCGCCGTCGGGCGTAAAAGCGGTGGGAAGCCAGATACGGGCTTCGCATTCCCTGAAATGCAGGTAGGTCGTCACCACGCTGTCGCAGCCCTCGTGGGTGGAGAGGGTGTCATAATAGGTGCCGGCAGTGGTACGGGCGGCGTGTTGTGCCCAGTACGACATGCCGGCGCAGAGGGTGGTATCCACGGCAGAGGAGGCGGTGTCGTGGCGGGTGACCTGCACCGTATCGGCAAGGGTACATCCCACCGTGGTGAGGATATTTACCCAGTACTGCCCTGATTGGGTCACCCGGATGAAAGGAACCGTATCGCCTGTGGACCATAAGTAATTAACCTGACCCGTTCCTGCCCCGAGCAAAGCAGTGTCGCCCGGGCATATATCGAGGTCGGGACCCAGCGACAGGTCGGGTTTCTTTAAAACCACCACATTCCGGCATTTCGATGCCTGGGTGGGCAACCCGTTATCGACGGTAAGCATGATGTTGTAGTTGCCCGGTTCGGCGTATATGACCGGGGGCGGATCGGGACCGTTGTAAAAGGGCATGGAGGCTCCCGAACAGGAGGGGAAGAACATCCGGACCACCGAAGAGCTGCCATTGTTTGCCACGAATCCGTAAAGAATGTCACCCTGGCGGATGAACTCCGTGATTCCGAAAGGGTAATTCAGCATCCCCTGGGTCGAAACGAGGTCGCCGACCACAGGTCCCCCGAGTCCTTTCGGAAAAGAGAGCTGCACCGTACTGTAATCCGATTCGCGGTAGTAGTTGGTGACCAGGCCCGTCACCGTCCCGCAATCGTGCACCAGCGTGATCCCCTTATTGGTGTGAAGCCAGCTGACCGTGGCCAGGGATTCGCCTGCCGGGGAGGGATTGAGCAGTGACGTTCCAAACCGGATCCTGCTGATCGTCGAATTTCCCCAGTTACAGATGAAGGCGTACCATTGGCCCAGCTCCGAATCGACCACGATCCCCGACGGGTTGCTCAACCCGCCCGGGTAGCCCAGGGATACAGCCACAGGGTCGCCGGCCAGGCCCGAAGGAAAATCCAGCCGGTACAGGTCGTTGTTGATCTCATCGGTCAGAAAACCCACCCAGGTGCCGGCCGTGTTCAGCAGGGCCAGTCCGCACGCGCCGGCCACCCCTGGAAGGAACACCGGCCGGGCTGTTGGCGGGTTGCCGGGGGAACTCCCGAAGTCGAGGTGCACCAGCCTGTCGCCATTGGCCACCAGCCCGTACCACGACCCGTTGTCCTTCGCTAACTGGATACCACGGACGGCTGTCGTCAGATGCCCGAAATCACCCAGGTTCACCGATGAAAGCGGGTACTGCGTAATGTTGCCCCCGAAATAGCACCTCTCCAGGCGGGCGTTGCCGGTGCTGGTGATGAAGGTGTAATAATCCACGCTGTCGCGTACCAGGGTGATGAAAGCCGGGGCGTTCAGGTCCTGGTTCGGATTGCCGATGTTGATCCCGTCGGGCACACCCGAAGCGTTTCCCGTGCAAAAATTCCACTGGTATGAGGTGGCGCTGACCGGCTGGACATTGCTGATCACCACCGGGTTGTCCTCGCATACCGTGTCGGGAATGGTAAAATCGGCTATCTGTCCGAGAAGGGTGGCCGGGAACAGCACCCAAATCAGCAGGAGGGTCTGCAAGGGGTTACCGCACCAGGGTAAGGCTCCCCTTGTTGCTGGTCCTGGTCTTGTTGTCGTCTTCATAATAGATCACCCACATGTATTCTCCTTCCGGGCAGTACTCCCCGCTCATCCTCCCGTCCCACCCCTGCCGGATATCTCTTGAAGTGAATACCTGCTGTCCCCAACGGTTGAACACCTGCAGGTTGAACTGTGTGATATTTTCGGGGGGCAGGCCGAGTATCCGGAACTCGTCGTTCAGCCCGTCGCCGTTGGGAGTAAATGCATTCGGGATGTACGGGACCACGAATACCGTCACTTCATCGGAGAACTCCTCGCCGCTGCACAGGGTGCACACGGCCCGGTACACCGTGGTGCGCGACGGGGCGACCACCGCTTCCTGCTTTTCCGAGATCAGGTCGGATCCGGCGTACCACCGGTAGGAGACCTTGTCGCCCGGGGTGATGGGCTCCATGGCATAGGGGATCTGATTCACGGCATAGGTATCATTCGATGTGGGAACAAACCGCCACCCCTCTTGGTCCACGCTGAAAGAGGTCGAGTTCCGGTTCAATCCCGGCAGGGTGTCGCACTTCATCCCCGAAGGGTCCTGTAACCCGATCGTGCATTTGTTATCCCAGTTCACGCACACCGGCTTTCGGTAAAGGTGTATCTCGATGCTGTCGCCCTCCAGCAGCACGATCTGGAAAGTCACCGCCAGGTCGGTACAGCCGTACATGGGGCACTGGCACCACATCACCACGAGTTTCCGGTTGGGGGCGCTCCCGAGGGTCTGGTAATAGATGTAAGGGCTCCCGGCCTGGATTGGGTTATAGTCCTCCATGGCGCCCAGGATGCAATTTTTCGGACTTAAGGGGCCTGTACTGGGCAGGGAGATGTTCCGCGTGGCGCTCCAATTGGCGTTGTACTCAAAGCTGATCCAGCCATTCTCGCCGATATAAAAATTGTTGTATTGTATGCCATAAAAACGGAACGGGAACCCGATGGAGAAGGGTCCTTTCACATCGTTGTCGAGGATATTCACCCCGTTGGCCAACTGACCGTACCTGGCAGATAAATTCACAGGCACACCCGGGTGAATGGTATCGTCGGTACCGGCCGAGAACTGCGCGTGTGAAGCCCCGGCAGCCAGCAGACACATAAGCAGGCATGACAGCCTGATCGGGAGCCTCGGCAACATCATCAGAATCTCAGAATTCACAGCAAATATCCGGTATTTATCCGAAATAATCTTACTTTTGTTGCTCCGAAGGGCATACTACATCAACAACGATATCTGATCCACAAAATTTTAATGCATTATGAAAAAAGACAGTGCGGTTTTTAAGGTCATTAAGGAGGAATTGCACCGGCAGACCAGCGGACTCGAGCTGATCGCCTCCGAGAACTTTGTCAGCGACCAGGTGCTCAAGGCCATGGGATCGTGCCTTACCAACAAGTATGCCGAGGGATACCCGGGGAAACGCTATTACGGCGGATGCCAGCATGTCGATCAGACGGAGCAGCTGGCCATCGACCGGGCCAAAGAGTTATTCAACGCCGAATGGGCGAATGTGCAGCCCCACTCGGGAGCCCAGGCCAACATGGCGGTATTGATGACCTGCCTGAAACCCGGCGACACCTTCATGGGGCTCGACCTGGCGCATGGCGGCCACCTCTCCCACGGGTCGCCGGTCAACTCGTCGGGAATCCTTTACAAGGCGGTCGGATACCAGGTGGAACAAGCGACCGGCATGATCGACTACGATAAAATGGAGGAGAAAGCCCTGGCCGTGAAGCCGAAGCTGATCATTGCAGGTGCCTCGGCCTATTCGCGCGACTGGGACTACAAACGGATGCGGGAGATCGCCGACAAGATCGGGGCCATCCTGATGGCCGACATCGCACACCCGGCCGGCCTCATCGCCCGCGGTTTGCTCAACGATCCCCTGCCCTACTGCCACTTCGTGACCACCACCACGCACAAGACCCTGCGCGGACCGCGCGGCGGGATGATCCTGATAGGCAAGGA
>CAYVVG010000035.1:0-38224 GCA_964455285.1 uncultured Prolixibacteraceae bacterium | reverse complement strand
GGAGGGGCTAGGGGTGGGTAGATTGACTTTTCGGAGTGGACTCATTATTCGATTAACGACCTTCGATTCAGATCTAAAGGACTTCGTCATTCAAAAATCGTTGATCGATTATTCGAGTAATCATTAAAAAAGGCGTCCCGACCGGAACGCCTTTTCATTTTCCCGTGATAAGGTATTAGTAGAACATCAGGCGGTTGTCCTTGATCTCGGCGGTCTTTTCCAGGGTTGTGAAGAGGCTGCCGCTGACGCGTTGCATGAAATTCTGGGTCTGGATCATTTTCTCGTACGAAAAATCCTCTTTTGAGGGAACTTCGGGGATCTCGGCTACATAGACAAAATAGGCGCCGAAGTTTCCAACCAGCGGGCCGAGCAGGTCACCCTGTTTCGAGGCAAAGATCTTGCCCACCACCTCCCCTTCGCGACCGATGTTCGAGCGGCTGGTTCCGGCAAAGGTCACCAGCGAGGTATCGACCTTGGCGCTCAGCTTATCGGCCAGCGCGGTGATGTCCTTGGTGGTGGCCAGGGTCTTCTGCATCTTTTCGGCCAGCATATCGATCTTTTTCATGTTCTTCACCGAAGGCTCGATGCGCGACTTGATGTCGTTCAGATCCTGCTGGCCCTTCTTGGCGATGCCTTTGAGAACGGCGATGCCGTACTTGCCCTGGAGGTCGAAGACGGGGCTGACTTCGCCGACCTTGGTATTTTCGGCATAGGCCCAGCGAACCATTTCACGAGCCGAGGCAAGCCCCATCACGTAGTTGTCCATTTCCCGGATATTCGGGGCGGAGCGTTTCTGCAGGCCCTTGGCCGTGGCGGCTTTGTCGAAGGCTTCGGCCGACTTGTTCTGGCCGGCGAAGGTGCTGGCCTGGATGTAGGTATCCTGGAAAGTCTGGTTGCTGGGGACGATGGAGCGGGTCAGCACGGCGGCTTTCACCTTTTTCACCGGGGCCGGTTTCTCGGTCAGCATGAAGAGGGAGTAGCCGATGCGGGTTTCGACCACCTTCATTTCGTTGGGTTTCAGGGTGAGGCCGGCATTGAAGAAGGGTTCGAAGTTGGGATTGCCGTCGGGGAACCATTTCAGGTCGCCGCCATCTTCCTTGGCGGTCGGGTAGTCGGAGTACTTCCGGGCGGCGTCGGCGAAAATGGCCGGGTTCTTCTTCAGCACGGTGAACAGGCTGTCGATCTTGGCTTTCGCCTCTTCCTTGGTGCGTTTGATGTTTTCGTTGCCGGTTCCTGTGTAAGCCAGGAGGATCTGCGATCCTTTCATCGAGTCGGGACGTTCCTCGATGCTCATCAGCTTAGCCATGTACCAGGTGTTGTTCAGCTCGAACGGGGGAAAGATGTCGCCCGGCTTGCCGTAGAACAGGAGGGTGTCGAGTTCGGCGGGCAGGGTGCCTTTCTTCACGAATGCCGTATCGGTCCGGTTGTCGGAATTTGCGTTGACGAATGTCAGCGGGTTCTGGCTGGCCTGAAAGTCGGTATAGAGGACCTGGACGTCTTCATAGATCTTCTTCCGGTCGATATCCGAGGGCTTTACTTCGAAAAGCACGTAGTCGAGTTCGCGCATGGCCTCTTCCTGGTAGAAATATTGTTTGTTCTTGTCATAGAACTTCTGGAAGTCGGCGTCGGTGAGCTTGATCGAGCTGTCGGGAATGCCGATGACGGGAGGCGCGACCGACAGCACTTTGATGGCTTTTTGCTGATCGGTGTAGTCGCGTTTCAGGAAGGCTTTGGGCACATAGTACGCTTTGGCGATCAGGTTGTTGAATTTGGTTTCCTGGCGGTCATCCTTGATGGCTTTCTCGAACTGGAGCCACTGGGCCTTGGCCTTGGGTTCCATCTTGTCGAGATTTTTCAGGTAGTTCAGCACGAGCGAAGGGCTGTACTGCCCGGTGGCCGGATCCTTGAAATACTGAAGAATGAAGCGGTGGGGTTGTTTTCCCTGCACCTGGTCGAACAGTTCTTCGGGGGAGACCGCCAGGCCGAGTTCGTCATACTCTTCGCCCATCAGGAGCTCCCTGACCGCCATGGTCCAGGTGCTCTGCCGGATCTGGTAGGTTTCCTGGTCTGTGATCTTGTCGTTCCCGGTGTTCTCCTTCTGCATTTCAATGTTCTTGTCAACTTTTTCGTTGAACTCCTTGTAGGTGATGTTTTCACCGTTCACCTCCCCTACATTGGTGGTGCCGCCGGAGCGTTTCTTGCTGAAATCCCCGATCACAAAGGCGGCGATGGCCACACCGACGATGATGACAACGAGTCCTGAATGCTTTCTGATTTTTCCGATAATCGCCATGCTGGTATCTATTTAATTTTTAAAACAGGGTGCAAAAGTATGGATAATTCTGAAAACAACAAAGTTCCCGCGGCGGAAGTTAACTCCTGTCCGGCGGTTCAGATCGAATCCTGCCTGACATCCATCTCTCCGGTGGGATTCCCGATGGAATAACGGGTGAACGTTTCGTTCGATTCCATGCGCGAGCCGTAGAGGATCTGCCCGGGACGGGTGATCTTCACCTTTTTGTCGGTCCAGATGCGGTTGCGTCCCTCTTCCCACACCAGGTGTTCCGTTTCGAGCTGATCTTTTTTCTCTTCGTTCCGTACGATCACATTTCCCCAGGCCTCCATGATGTGGGTCCTGTCGTGGTTGGTGCCCCGGTCGCCGGTGATGGTGGTTGTTACCCGCTGGGCCGAATCGAACAGGGTGATGCGGAAACCGCCGGGGAAATCGGAATAGGGATCTTCCCCGCCGTAACGGTTCATCAGCGGGCTTGTGAGGCGGGCCTGGACCCGGCCCGAATCGCTGAAGAGCATCGAGATGTCGCGGGCCGTCATGACCGGATCGTTCTGCCGCACCCGGATCGCCGCGTTAAGCTGAGGGGCTTTGCTGCAGGAGGCCGCCAGGACGAGGAGGCCGCCGAGGAGGACGGGGAAAAATAACAACCGGGAGGGAAGCAAGATCAAAAGTACTTACGCTTGACAAACCAACGTTCGTAGATGGAAAATCCGAGTATGATCCGGAAATAGCTTTCGCGGATCAGCTGTTGCGAGGTGGTTCCGCGCACGCCGTACTGAGCCGACACGTTCAGCATCGTCTTCATCCCACGGATGGGAAAACCCAGCCCGGCAGTGATGGCATATTCGTTCAGATCCTGGCCCCTCAGCCGGAGGTACGACTTGCTGAAGGTGAAGCCGACGCGGTAACGCATCCGGGCCAGGTAGTTGTTGTACTTGTCGATATCGGGAATGATCTCGCCGCCGAGATTGACCTGCCAGCTGTTGACCAGCGAATCGCTCTGGCCGAAAGCGAGAAATTTCTCCCAGTTCTGCCATTTGAAATCCGCACCGGCCATCCAGCGATCGGTTTTTCCGATCGAGAACCCTCCGCCGAGCAGGGTCGGGATGGTGAGGGTGCCTTTCGCCCCGGCCTTGTTCACCAGGGTGTCGCGCTGTGACTCCACCCCTGAACTGCTGAGGAGATAGGTGGTCGAAAGCATGTCGGTGCGGGCATTCAGGTTTTTTGAAGGCGACCATACCGCGCCGAGTGTCAGCCCGATCCCGTTGAGGAAGTTGAAGCTGTACTGGGCTCCGAGGTTGAACCAGAGGTCGCTGACCGTCACGTGGTAAGTCTCCCTGAAATTCATCGCGTACAACGAGTCGGGGAATTGCACCGCTGCCTCGCGGTCCATGCTGCCGAAGAGGTACGACACGTTGGCGCCCAGCGAAAAACCTTTGAAGAGCCTGACTCCGTTTCCCCAGTAGAGCCGGTTCACCCCGCCCGACCCGGAGTAGAGACGTTCCACCTTTCCTTCGAACGGGTCGGTGCTGTAGCTGGCCACATTATACCCGACATCGGAGAAGGGGACCAGGCCGAGGCTGGTGCGCCACCACCGGGTCACCGGCATTCCGAAGAGCAGCGAACTGAGGGAGGCGTATCCGCGGTTCACCGACTGCGATTCGGATCTCAGGGTGACGAATTCGCTGTGGATGCCGCCTTCGAACACGAACGACAGGGAGTCGAAAGCGGTGAAGGAGGCCGGGTTGGCGTAATTGACATGGTAAGGACTGCGCAGCCCGATGCCCAGTTGCCCGGTAGCGAGGTTCCAGGCGTTGTTGTTGTCGGCCAGGTCGCCGATGCCGAAACGGGAGTAAGGCGAGACAATGCGAAGCTGTGAAAAGGCGGCCGTGGAGAGCAGGGTAAGGAACAGGAAGGCCGTCAGAGTCAGCCTAATGGGCTTGATGGACATTAAATGCAAGAATTTTCTGTAAACCGTAGATGACGATGTTTGGGAGTGCAAAGATGCTAATTTTTAGCCGTTTGACAAAATAATTCAGGTCTCCTCCGCTGAGGATGACCTGCAGGCCGGGGTATCGTTCGCGGTAGGCCTCCGCGACACCTCCGATCTCGGCAGTCATCCCGTTCACCACGCCCGAGAGGATCGACGCTTCGGTGGAGGTGCCGGTCAGGTCTTCCGGTTCCCGGAAAGATAGTAACGGCAATTTATCGGTAAAAGTATGAAGGGCGCTGAACCGCATCTGCATGCCCGGCGAGATCGCGCCTCCCAGGTACCCGCCTTCACGGGTAACGAGATCGAAGGTGAGGGCCGTGCCGGCGCTGATCACCAGCACGTCGCATCCGGGGAAACGGGCGGCGCCCCCGACGGCAGCGGCCAGCCGGTCTTTGCCGAGGCTCGCGGGGGTGCGGTAACGGTTGATGACAGGGACCGGCGTGTTTTCACCGAGAAGCACGAAGCGGGTCCTCTGCGCGAGGAGTGCGGGGATGGCCGGGTCGTGGTTTACCACCGAGGAAAGGATGGAGGCGGTGACGGCCGGATGGCGGTCGAGAAGCGCGGCAAGCATGTCGGGGGTGACCGCGTCGTAGCCTGCTTCCCAAACAGCCTCATCCCCCTCGAAGAGGGCTATTTTCTGGCGTGTGTTCCCGAAGTCGAGGATCAGTTCCATGGGAGGAATCGTTTTTGATCTCAGTACGGCGAACCGGAACGGGTGATGGGAATTCCGATCTTCAGCGCGACCAGGATGCCGGTGATGACGACCGCCGACAGCAGGATCCATCGCCAGGCGATGCGGGCCGGCTTTTCCTCCCGGTCGAAATGCAGGTTGTCGAACCGGATGGCCCTCGACGGGAGGGGCAGGAGGAGGAATAACATGGCGAAATTGAGCAGCACCAGCGAGGGATCGAATTTCGGGAGCTGCATGACGATGGTCACGGCGGTCCCGATGGCGAAGGGAACCAGGGCCTGGCTGATCACGAAGGGGAGCCGGTTGCGGTCGGTCAGGCCGGTCAGGTACATGCGGGCCGAATAGAAGAACTGGGCGGCAAAGACGTACCCGATCGTGATCATGCTGAGGAAGGCGACCGCGGCAAAGAAGAGTTCAAAGAGATTGTTGTTGAAGGCGTACCAGATCACGTACCCGAATCTCCGGTGGAAGAGGAAGGCAAAGAGCATGCCGCTGAAGAAGTACGTGAAGCAATGGTACATGGTCCACAGCAGGAAAAGGCGCACGGTCCACGGCAGGCGGGCAATGCGGCGGCGCTCTGCCCGCGGTGTTTCGCCGTGCATCCGCTTCACCTGTTCTTCCAGCAGCTTTTTCTTCCGTTCGCGGTGGTGACGGTGGCGTTGTTTCCGGGTGAAATAGCGCAGACGGCTGAACAGGGCCGGCCGTTTCATTTTCCGGATAAAAGGGATGGAGCACAGGAGGGCGACGAGGAGGGCAAAGAGGGCCGGGATCGAAAAAACGAGGATCACCATCTCTTCCGTCCAGTTCCAGTAACGGATATGGAAATCGACCATCGTATAATACAGCGTGGTGCTGATGTCGGAGATCCAGGAGGAGAAACCGGTGGCCAGGTGGGTGAGGAGATGGACCAGCATGAAAGAGAGCAGGAAAATCACCGTGGAATTCAGGGCGATGACGAGGTAGCGGCGGGTGAAGAGCACCCCGTACTTGCTGGATTGTTCCCTCATAAAGCGGCGCATCCTGACCCGGACCGGGGGCAGGTGAGGGCCTTGCCGCCGGCGGCGTTTCAGGCGGAATCCCCCCTCCTTCAGTCTCCGGAACCAGTGCCGCAGGCGGACCGGCCACGGGGCCTGGTGGGGCTGGTAGCCATGGTGGCGGTGTTCGTCGCGGATGCGGCGGAATTCGTGCCGGATCGAGCGCCGGATCCGTTTCAGCAAGGGTGTTCTCCGGTGGGCCATGAGGCGGGGTTATCCGGACAAATATAAAGAAACTTCCTGCAACCACCGTTCTTTGTCAGCCGGACGGGTCCAAGATAAATTTTGAAAATGAAAAAAACCTTCTTACCTTTGCGCCCTCTTTGAAGGTTTGGCGTCGTAGCTCAGATGGTAGAGCAGAGGACTGAAAATCCTTGTGTCACTGGTTCGATTCCAGTCGATGCCACGGAAGAAACAGCGAAATCGCGAGGCAGCGAAATCGCGAAATCAAGGAAATGGCAAAATGGTGAAATCCGTTTTGCCATTTTGCGTTTTGGCAGATTTGATTTGTGATTTATGGGATCCGGGATCACGTATTCGAAACATTCCCTGCACCCCGTTCAGAAACCCAGTTGTTTGCGGCCGGCGGACTGGAAATCTTTCTCCCCCTGGTTGAATATGGCCGTCAGCGTCATGGGGGTTTTGATTTCTACCCCAAACCCCAGTTTCTGAGACAGACTACGAGCCTTTTCCCTTGTCAACTCCTTAAATTCATATCGGGCGATCAGTCTCCCTTTCCTCAACAGAGCGGAGTCAACCCTGGAAAGATCCGTGTTGAACGAACAAATGATCTGAATATTCAGGCAGTCAGATAACAGGCCATCCGAGATGTTCAGCAGGGCGGTCACCGGGGAGTGCCCGTCCTTTTCTCTGTCAACAATGATGTTCTCCGCATCCTCAATCACAAAAACGGAGTTCGGATTATCGATCAGCACAGAGATCAGATCGGGGTTCGTGATGGTTTTCGCCATGTTGGGAGGCAGGAAGATCACCTTCTTGTTGATCTTTGAGATCAGGTACCTGATATAATAGGTTTTACCTGTCCCATTCCTGCCATGCAGCAGCACTATACCTTTATCATTTTTTTTAGACAACCGTTTTAGGATCGTCTGATGGACTTCAGGAAAGTCATCATTATAATTCTCCTCAATATTAAGCCTCGGTTTTATGATCTCCAGTTCTTTCGCTTCCAAACCGAACCGGGAATTGACCAGGAGGGAGATTTCGGGCTTCCTTCTGGCTTTTCTCTCCCTGAACTTCCTGATCCCCTGAATCACTTCCTCTATCTTCCTGAGCTCGGTACACTGGAAAAGAAACCTGACAATGGAATTATTGGTATCCATATAGACGATCAGGTCATCATACAGGATGTAAAAGACATCATCAAACTCAGGGTTCTTGCTCCTGTTGAAATATCTTTTGTCAAAATAATGGTGCCTGATCTCAGGTTTGTATTTTTCGGAAAACCAATTTTTCGCCCGTTTGCAATCAATATGGATTTCATGGATGAAGTTAGGAATGCAGTTAAAATGAGCTAGGAATAAAGAGAACTCATTGATATAACATCCTGTCCTTTCAGAGAATACTGCTCCTATGTTGACCTTGTTAGAAGTTTCTCTAATGGCTGGCATTCCTGATTGCAGTTGATTCAGATTGATGTTTTGCGATTTCATCTAATAAATATTTATCGCCTGCAAAACTAATTGGGAACATCGCCAAAACATGGCGGAGTCTGTCCCCAATTTCATTTTGTGTACTCGGACATACTTTGGCGGAGTCGGTCTTTATCTTTGCTTCACCCTTGTTCTCGGAAAAAATGCCTGAACTATCGCTCCTTTCTGAAGATGGCAGGAAGGATTTTCAAAGAATGAATGGTATAAGGAAAGCCAAACTCGAAGCAATAGCAGCACAAGAATATGAAAGGGCTGCCGATTTAAGAGACGAGGAAAGAAAACTGTCAGTTAAAATCAACCTGGATTTTTCAACAAGTGTAAAGGATCAACATTTCATTGTTTCGGGTAAGTGCTCGGATTTGATATTGTTCAATGACCCAAAGAACTTTCTGATGGCACTTTTTAAAGGATAACTTATGACAAATCTCATATAAGTAAGTTGTTTGGGAAAAGTATTAATTTTACCAATATCTGAGTGAACCATGGCAAAACAGGACTACATACTTAGATATCTGACCATTATAAAGAAACTTCGCAGAAGTAAAGAAGCCACCTTTGATGAAATAAAAGAATATCTAATACAGGAGTCGGAGATTCAGGATCGTCCATTTTCCATCTCAAGCCGTACTTTTTTGCGGGATATCAATGAAATTCGTTCACTTTTCAAAGTAGATATCCAGTTTAACTTTTCCTCAAAGGTCTATTATATTGCTGAAGACGAACAATCAGACCTCAATAACAGAATGCTGGAATCGATTGATACACTCAACTCGCTGAAACTGGCGAGCGATATAACCAAGTATATGTTCTTTGAAAAGCGTAAAGCCAAAGGAACACATCACTTTTATGGATTGCTTCACGCAATAAAGAATAGGATTGTCATCAACCTCACTCACAAAAAGTATGAGTACGATGAGCCGACAGAACGGCTGGTTGAACCTCTTGCCCTGAAAGAGTCAAAAGGCAGATGGTATCTTTTCGCAAAGGACAGGAATGATAAAAAACTCAAAACGTTTGGTCTTGACAGGATCCTTGATTTTGAAAATACGGCAATTCGATTTGATTATCCTCCAAATCTCGATGTTAATGAGATCTTCCGAAATTGCTTTGGCGTTATCAATCCTGAGAATGGAAAGGCAGCAAAGCTTATCTTGTCATTTGATCCAGAGCAGGGCAAGTACATTAAAAGTTATCCAATCCATGAATCGCAGTCAGTCCTGATTGATAACGATGAAGAATTCCGAGTTAGGCTCAATCTGTTCATCACTCATGATTTAATAATGGAAATTCTGAGTTATGGAGATACCTTTAAGGTCATTAGCCCGAAAAGCCTTTCTAAAGATTTGATCAAGATTCACAAGAACGCAATACGGGTTAGCGAAAAATGAGATTTTACTCCCTTGATGTAGAAACGGCTAATCCAGACCAGGCATCAATCTGTCAAATCGGGATTGGGGTTTTTGATGATGAAAAACTGGTTGATACCTGGAATTCATACATTGATCCACAAGATTACTTTCATTGGAGATTTATTGAAATCCACGGCATTGACTCAAAAACTATCAGGCGAAAGCCAACATTTCCAAAGGTCTATCCAAAACTCAGGCGATTGCTTGAAAACAATATAGTTGTTCATCATTCACCATTCGATCGAATTGCCTTTGGGAAGGTATTTGCCAAGTACAATTTAGAACCATTCGATATTAGGTGGTTAGACTCTGTAAAAGTCGCAAAACAAGCTTTTGGGGATGGATGTTTGGTGGGAGGATATAATCTTGCTAACTTGGCTGCCTATTTGGATATTGATTTTCAGCATCATGATGCTCTGGAAGATGCTGTTGCTTGTGGACAAATAATATTACACGCTATTAAGAAAACAGGGATAACAATTGATAATATTATCATAAATATTTGAATCTTAAATCTCTTTAATCAAAACAACCATTCATTAACCTCTAAGAATATTAATATGGATGCAAAATCATTATTTAATCGGGGGATTGAAAAATTCCACAATAAGGATTATCAGGGCGCAATTCAAGATTATACAATTGCCATTCAACTAACATCTGGAATTACCCCAGAATCTTTAGCAGAGAAAACACCTGAAGGGTTTTCAGTCACAACAAATGTTTATAATATAAATGAAGGGTTTGCTGAAATCTATTTCAACAGAGGATTAGCATATATGGACATTGCCAAATACGCTGAAGCTTATGAAGATTTTTCGAAAGTAATTGAATATTTTCCTAAAGATGCAGAGGCATATTTTAATCGAGCAATTGTTAACTACTGCCTTGAAGATGATGACGCTTCAAAGAATGATTTAGAAAAGGCTAAAAGTATAGATCCGAAATATACAGATGAATTTTTTAGGGCTCAGTTTCAAAGTTAATGGTTCCTTATAAAATGATTCTGTAGTTTGTTCCATCAGGAGTTTTTTCAAAACAACTAATATGAAAAAAGAACTTAATCAATTGAATTTTAATGACCTGTTAATTCTTGACAGTTCTATCAACATTGACTCATATGATTTCAATGTGTATTTAACAAACGAAAAACATTTAATAACAGGATATTGTACTCGATGTGAATCCAAGGGCTGTAATAAATGTCCCGAGGATGATTCCTTTGAACTTAAAAATATTTCTCATGGGGCTTCTTCTGATGATGTGTTATTGGCCACAAAGCAAAATAGCACTGATTTCTCAGGCTGGCATAATGAAGGAGTGCTTTTCCTAATGGAAGGTCCAAGTAAAGGTTATGACATTTACGAAGAAGTTGAGTTTAATGGATATTTGAAGAGACCTACTCAGTATTGGTTTTGGGTGAACGATGACCAGGAAAAATTATCCTATCCACAAGAATTCAAAGGGCGTGTATATGGTTCTCTGTTCAATAGTATAATATTTACTTTTAGATTGAAGAATGCATATTTAACTAATTTAGTTAAATGTGGTCTAAATGATGCGAATGATGGCTTTAAAGGAATAGGTAAATATAGTACTGAAAGCATAGACACATGTTATGAAAATATTTTATTGAAAGAGATAGAGATAGTAAAACCCAAAGTTATCTTTTGTTTTGGTTCAAAGGTTTATAACTTCTTGTATAGAAAATATTTCGATGAAAAGTTTCCCTGGATAGTAATTTCATTGCCTCATCCTGCGAGAGGACAACAAGGATTTTCACATGAATTATTTAGGCACTTGTATTATTCTATGATCCTTGAAGGACTTTATGAAAGTGGCATAATAACAATTGAAGAAGCAAAGGAGAAATATGGAGACTTTTTATCATTATCAAATAGAAACAATGGTTAATTCATCAGGTGCTCAATGATAATTAACATTGCATCTGCTGAAAGAATGATCAGAAACCCCAGTTCCTTTTTGAGATTAATTTTACCGATGATGGCAGCGAAACCAACCAGAAGCACAAGGATGGGTGCCAGCATTTCATTCCCGTGCCAATGATTGACCACCCATAACCAATAGGTGAATATGGAAGCGGACATCAGACCGATCACAATTCTTGCTCCGGTTTTTGTTTCCTTCACCACAAAACTGTAAATAAACGCCAGGGCCACAAAGCCCATATAGATGTAAAGTCCGCTATTCTCAACAGTCCCGGATAGAAATAAAGTGAGAAGCACCCCCACGATCATCCCCAGTGTTATGATGGAGGGAAGTATCTTTTTCGTAATGAGTGTCCGGTACAGCGCAAATGCCGCAGCCAGCAAAAAAAGGGCTTTCAGGATCATGATGCCGGAGTTTTCGTTTTGAATTGATAAAGGTACTCATTCTTGGCTTTTTCTCTCTTAGGATTTCACCGACCGCGACCGACATGGGCACGGCCCTCACCCGGACGGAAACCGGCCTGCCCGGGGGGGACGACCCCGCCAACGCATGGCAGAATGAATGCGGATGCCGGTATCGAAAAAATAGATCTTCTTTCCCCGCGAGATCTCATTTCTGAGATTCCTACTGAAGGAGGGAAAAAAGGACATTTGACATGCCTCCGCTTTTTTTGTACTTTCGGTTCCCCGGAGTCCCTAAACCATCTGTCTATGAGAATCCTGCTGACCCATTGTATTGCCTGTGCCGGGATGGTCCTGGCATCGACCGGAGCCTCGGCGCAGATGAAGGGCCAGGCCCGCCTCGACTCGCTGAACGCCGCCCTGGCTGTGGCCGGACACGACACCGTGAAGGTGAACACCCTGAACCTGCTGAGCGTCGATTACAAGAACACCGGCGATTATGAAAAAGCGGGCTCTTTCGCCTCGCAGGCGTTGTCGCTGTGCGAAAAAACCCCCTTCAAAAGGGGTGAAGGCGCCGCCTTTCACAACCTGGGCGCCGCCTTCTGGATGCAGGGGGAATATACCAAAGCGCTGAAGAATTTCAACGCCGCCCTCGAGATCCGGAACGAGATCGGCGACAAGCCCGGCATCGCCACCACGCTCAACAGCATCGGGGCGCTGTACTATTCCCAGGGGAACTATACCGAGGCGATGAAAAACTATTTCGCCTCGCTGAAGATCAAGGAGGAGATCGGCGACCGGAAAGGGATCGCCTATACCTGCAACAACCTGGGCACCACCTACTATGAACAGGCCAGCTACCCGGATGCCCTGAAAAATTATGAAAAAGCCCTCGGGATCCTCACGGAGATCAACGACAAAAGGGGGATCGCCACCGTGTACAACAACATCGGTACCGTGTACACGGCGCAGAAAAACTACCCGGAGGCGCTGAAAAACTATACGAATGCCCTGGAAATACACGACCGCATCGGCAACAAGGTGGGCATCGCCTTCTCGTACACCAGCATCGGCAACATCCACAACGACCTGAAACGATGGGAGGAGGCCCTCACCAACTACCAGGCAGCGCTGAAGATCCTCGGGGAACTCGGCGACAAGAACGGGATCGCCACGGTATATGCCTATATCGGCGAAATGAACATGCGGCTCGGGAGGTATGATGCGGCGAGGCGGTACCTCAACGACGGGCTGTCGATGGCCAGGGAGCTGAACATCAAGCCGCAGATCAGGGAGGCCTACCTGAAGCTTTCGCGGCTCGACAGCGCCACCGGCAACCCGGCCCAGGCCTTGGCGAACTACAAGAAATTCATGATCTACAAAGACAGCCTGGTCAACGAGGAGAACACCCGCAAGATCACGCAGCAGCAGATGCAGTTCGAGTTCGACAGCCGGGAGGAGGCGGCCCGCGCCGAGCAGGAGAAGAAAGATGCCCGGCAGGGGATCATCCGCTATTCGCTGGCGGCCATCCTGGCCATCGCCGTGGCGTTCCTGCTGGTGGCCTACCACCAGCGGAACAAGATCTCCAGGGAAAAGAAGCGGAGCGATGAACTGCTGGTCAAATCGGAGAACCTGCTGCTGAACATCCTCCCGGCCGAGGTGGCCGAAGAGATCAAGGTGCACGGGCATTCCACCGCCAGGACCTTCAGCCAGGTGACGGTGATGTTCACCGACTTCAAGGGGTTCACGGCCGTGAGCGAGAAGATGAGCGCCGAGTTGCTCGTAGCGGAGATCGATCACTGTTTCAGCGTATTCGACGACATCGTGGCGAAGCACAACGTCGAGAAGATCAAGACCGTGGGCGACGCCTACATGTGCGTGGGCGGAATGCCGGTGCTCACCTTCACCCACGCCTTCGACGTGGTGGAGGCCGCCATCGAGATGCGGAACTTCATGCTGGAACGGAAGAAGGATAAGGAGGCGCGCGGCGAGATCCCCTTCGAGATGCGGCTGGGCATCCATACCGGTCCCGTGGTGGCGGGGATCGTGGGGAAGCGGAAGTATGCCTACGACATCTGGGGCGACACCGTGAACATCGCCGCCCGCATGGAATCGAACAGCGAAGCCGGAAAGATCAACATCAGCGGCAGCACCTACGATTTGATAAAAAGCAAGATCGCCTGCACCTACCGCGGCAAGATCGAAGCCAAGAACAAGGGGATGATCGACATGTATTACGTGGAGGGGTAAGGCGGATTCAGCCGTGCTTGCCCGGAGACATCAGGGAACCCGCACGCAGCGGAGGGGATATCCGTACGTCTTAAAAAATTCAGTCATGACAGCCAACCCATTGCCAAAGATAATAAACCTGCCATCGGACGTATTGTACTGAGTGCTGCTCCAGTAGTTGCCTTCGGAACTGCGGGATCCCAATGCACCAGTGTTCAAATTCAGGTATCCGGCAGCATGGAGTCTTAAACCGGAGTTCCACGGGTCGGTCCAGGTAGTCCAGCTGCCCGTGTTGTCGACATTGTACCACTCGGTATAGGTGGGTATGCGCCAGGTTGTGCCTAATTCGATGTTGCATGGGTCGCTGGCGGAAATCCAGTTCGAATTTTCACTGATACTGCTGATCCATGTCGTATTCGGGATACGGTTCGTGCCATCATGTTTGTACCCCTGTTTGCGATTGAACTGCCAGTACCAGCCGGCAGAGGCTTCGGTGGCATCGCTTACGGCAGTTGCCTGGTGGTCGGAACCGAGGTTGCTGGTAATCCAGCATTTTGTAGCTTCACCAGGAATTCCGGTCACCGTGCCATAAATAACCGATTTATTGACCGGTGCTACCGCGCCTGCAACATGGTTAATAGTAAGAGAACCGCAATCAGCAAAAGTTGTAAAACTCAACCCATTTCCATAAGCAGTTCCAATACTGTTCATTGCATAGGCACGGACATAGAATAAAGTGTTTGGGGTGAGACCGGTGAGATTGCTTATGAATGTACCTGTGCCGGTGCCATCGGTTGTGTGGCTATTCGCAATGGTAGGGTCCGGGCTGGTACTCCAGCAAACACCCCGGAAAACAATAGCTGAACCACCGTCGGAGGTAATATTTCCTCCACCTGTGGCATAGGTTGTGCCACTGCCGGAAATATCGGTCGTAGTTACTGTTGGTAATAGTTGATTAAGGATTGTTGTGAACGTCACTGTATTTCCATAAGAGGTCCCTACACTATTTGTCGCATATGCTCTTACATAATAAAGGGTGTTTGCGGTTAACCCGGTCAGTGAGCTGACAAACACTCCTGTTCCCGTCCCGTCAGAGGTTTTGGAGTTGGCCGTTGTCGGATTGGGAGAGGTGTTCCAGCAAACACCCCGGGCTGTCACGCTAGCCCCGCCTCCGGAAGTGACATTACCGCCGCTGGTTGCCGAATTCATGAGGATATCGGTGGCGGCGGTGGTCGTGACGGTGGCGAGTACCGGGGAGGTGGTGAAGGTCTGCTGGTTGCCGTAAGAGGTTCCGGAACTGCCGGTAGCGTATGCCCGGACGTAATAAAGCGTGTTCCCGGTCAGCCCGGTGAGGCTGCTGGTAAACGCTCCTGTGCCGGTGCCGTCGGTGGTGTGACTGCCCGCGATGACCGGATTGGCGGAGGTGCCCCAGCACACTCCCCGGGCGGTGATGCCCTGCCCCCCGCCGGTCGCGATATTCCCGCCACAGGTGGCGGCCGTTTGGGTTATAGCGGTCACGCTGTTGGTGGTGAGTGATGCCAGCGTGATAAAAGCAAGTTCATTACCGAAAGCAGTCGATCCGGTATTCACGGCATAGGCCCGGATGTAATACTGGGTATTGGATGAAAGGCCGGTCAGGCTGCTGGTGAATGACCCGATGCCGCTGCCGTCGGTGGTGTGGTTGCCGGCAATGACCGGGGCCGGGGTGGTGTTCCAGCAGACGCCGCGGAACGTGACGAGCTCTCCCCCGTCGGAAGAAATAGTTCCTCCGGAAGCAGCCGTAACCTGCGTGACATCCGAAGCCGGGGTGGTGACGACCGTAGGCGGCACCGCCGTGGGCGATGTGGTGAGCGTATCCTGCTCCCCGTAGCAGGTTCCGACACTGTTCGTGGCATAGGCCCGTACGTAGTAGGTGGTGTTTGCCAGGAGTCCCGTGATGTTGCTCACGTAACTCCCCAGGCCGCTGCCATTCAGGGTGTGGATACCTGCCGTGGTGGGACCGGGCGAGGTGCTCCAGCACACCCCCCGTGTGGTGACGGAGGCTCCTCCGTCGTAGGTGATGTTTCCCCCGCTGTTGGCCGTCCCTGCCGTGACGGAGGAGACCGGTGTGGTCGTCAGCAGGATGATGCCGCTCTGGGTGGAAAAGCTTTTCTCGTTGCCGTATCCGGTGCCGACGCTGTTGATGGCGTATGCGCGCACATAGCAGGTGGAATTCGGGATCAACCCCTGCAGGTTCGCAGTGAAAGATCCCGCCCCCGTGCCTGCCGTTGTTTTGTTGCTTGTCACCGTCGGGGCGGGCACGGTGTCGTAACAGAACCCACGCTCGGTCACGATGGCGCCGTTGTCGCTGGCGTTGCCCCGGCACATCGCGGTTGACGGGGTCAGTGCAACGGCCGAATCGGTCAGCACCGACGGTTCCCTTGCGATGTTGTTCCACTCGGGCACCCCCGGCGACTTGCCGGTGCCGAAGGTCAGCACATCGCCGGGATTCCCGGCGGGGATCTTCACCCACTGGTTCCCATACCAGCAAAGCATGTCGCCGTTGTTGGTGCCCAGCGGGATGTTGACCGGGACCCACCGCTGCGAATTCCAGAAGTAATATCCTTTCTGGAGATCACCGCTTTGGGTGGTATTGAAGACCAGCAGTCCCACGGCAGGGTTGGCTACGGGCGACGCCGAACCGATCGCGGTCAGCGCCACCTGGGGCCCCAAAAAACCCTTTGTGGCCGAATTGACCTCGAAGGCCGCCGAAGGATTCGGCTGGCAACCGTTGTCGCTCACGGCGACCTGGGAGAAAAGGAATTTCCCGGTAAGAAAAAGGAAGGTGACAAGGATCGAATGGCGCTTCATACATCGTCGTCATTAAGTGGTACAATGCGGGCCGGGGCCCATGGTCCTTACGGCTGCTGTTTTACGATCTTCGCCTGCCCCGAACGGTTCCCCGAACGGGCACACACCATGAAGATCCCTTCCGGCCATCCCTCCAGCGACACCCGGGCCCGGCACCCGCCCGGGAAAGTCTTCCGCAGAACGGCTATGCCGTTCAGGTTGTAGATCACCAGGTCAAGGGAGGATCCGGTGCCTTCGCCGCCGAACTCCACGGTGAGCCGGTCGGCTGCCGGGTTGGGATAGATGCGGAAGAAGGGATCTCCCGGCCGGACTAAAACCGGCTGCGGGGCATCTCCCGCTAAGGGGCCCGCCACAATCGATTTCGACGCGGTGCCGCAAAACTGGCCGTCGGTGGTGATCCATGCATGCATGTATCCGCCCTGCGAGATCATTGCCAGGGGCTGGAAGGAGACGACCTGCCCGGCGACCAGGTCGGCGGCACCTCCGGGCAGTATCGTGAAAATTCCCCCGTTGCCGCCTGCCGTGATCGACTGGGTGGCGGCAAAGCACTGGGCATTGCCCGGGCCGATGACTGTATTGGTCAGCGGCAGGACGGCGGGGATCGTCGCCATTCCGAAGCCGGTGAAGGAGGAAAATCCCGGTCCCCCTGCGGTGGAAAAGAACGTGATGCCCGTGGCCGCCAGGATGTTGTCGGTGATGTTGGCCGGCCCGAAAGTGGTCCAGGGCGTCGGGCTGACACGGGTGCAGGCCAGCAGGCCTTCGTCGCCCGTCACATCGGCATCCTGGTAACTGAACCAGGCCTCACAGCTGAACCCGGTCATTCCGCTGTGGGAGATGTTCCAGTACCGGTTGAGGTAGTTCCCGGTGATGTTCGGATCGTTATACTTCATATTGGCCAGCGATACGCCGGCATAGTTGCCCGGGGGGAAAGATCCCGTTCCCGCGGCAAAGGTGAGGGTCACCGGTGAATAATCGATCATTTCAAAATCATCGCCTACAGGGAACACGAAGGTGCCGGGGCCGGCGAACGATTTGCGCAGTTCGCCGATGGAGGTGGCCACGATCATTGAGGCGGCCGAGGGGTTGCCCGCGACCATGGCCTGCATGCCGAGGGTGAGGTGGTAAATTCCCAGCACCACCCTTCCGCTGGCCAGGGTGAGCAGCCCCAGCACCTGGGTGTTTCCCGCCAGCGTGAGTCCGAAGGGGTTGTCCATGAGGAGGGTGCCCATAGTGTTTTCGCCGGAAAGGGTCTGGGCCACTTCACCGCAGAAGTTGAAGATCCCCGGCCCCAGGTCCTGGGGAGCTGTGTTCTGGTTGTGAAGGTCCCGTTTGATGCACAGCATGCCGTCGTTCACCAGCGACCCGCCATGAGTGATGTTGATGGTCACCATCGAAGTCAGCGTCGCCCCCGAGGCGATCACCACGTGCCCCCCTTCCATGATGTCGGTCTGGCCCTGCACCTGCAGCGCCGCCGCCATCATCAGGACGGCCAGCCAGGGATATCGGATTAGGTTACGTTTCATATGCAGTTATCGTTGTTTCCTGGTTAAAATGAACGGATCGCACGGACACGGTTCCCGTCATGCTTGTGATCGGCGCTTTGACTGCCGGTATAAAAACTATGACCCCAGGCGGTTCCCGCATCATTCTCGGTGGAACTCCAGTAAATGTCATTATAAAATCCCCCGATCGTGGTTCTTTGCTGGTACATCTGGTAAAGCTCATCCTTCGATGGCAGGAACCAGTCGGTGTACCCGTTCAGGGTGAGGGTGTCGCAGATATGCGCCGCGATACCTGCCGTTGCGCACCCGTTGACGATCAGGGTGGTATTGGCCTGCCCGGTGCCAATGGAGGTGGATGTTCCCGGGATCGAAGTGTTTTCGCAGCCCCATCTTTCACCAGTAGGGCTTTGGTTTGATATCGCAGAAATCAGGCCATGATGCCCCGTTCCGTCCAGATAGAATATGATCCCCCCACCAAACGATGCCCCTATATAATAGGGATTGTTGATAGAAACCTCGTTCCCGTAAGCCGTTCCGGCACTGTTCATCGCATAGGCACGGACATAGTAGTTGGTGCCCGAAGCGAGCCCCGTGATGCTGCTGACAAACGAGCCCGTACCGCTGCCGTCGGCTGTATGGCTGTCGGCCAGGGTCGGGTTGGGGCTGGTGCTCCAGCAGACCCCCCTGAAAAGGACCGTACTCCCCCCTTGCAAGGTGACATTCCCCCCGCAGGTGGCCGTGGGAGGGCTGATGTTGGAAATAACAGCGGTCGTGACGGAGGGCAATGTCAGATCGCCTAAAGTTCTAAATGTCACTGTATTACCATAGGAAGTGCCGGCAGCGCTGATCGCATAGGCTCTGACAATAAATATGTGATTGGGATCCAGCCCGGTGATCTGGCTGGAAAATACACCGGTTCCGGATCCGTTGACGGTGGAGTCATCGAGAATGGTCGGTGTTCCGGAAGGCCTCCAGCACACTCCCCGGGCAGTTACCGGGTAACCCCCGCTGGAAATCACGTTGCCTCCGCTGGTGGCCGAGGTGGTAAGAATGTTATAGGCCTCGGTGGTAACTACCGTCGCTGAAGCAGGGGAAGTTGTGAATGTTTGCTGGTTGCCATAAAACGTCCCGCTGCTGTTTGTGCCATAAGCCCGGACATAATATAGGGTGCCTCCGGTCAGTCCCGTCAGGTTGCTGACAAAGGTCCCGGTTCCGGTGCCGTTTGACGAGTGAGGGTCGGCAAGGGTGGGGTTGGCGGCGGTATCCCAGCACACCCCCCGGGCCGTAACCGCCTGGCCTCCGCCTGCCACGATCGTTCCCCCTGAGGTTGCCGTGGTTTGCGTGATGGAGGTGGCAGCGGTCGTGGTCAATGACAGTGAAGTAATCAGGGTCAGTTCATTTCCGTAAAATGTGCCGAGGGTGGTCACCACATAGGCTCGGAAATAATAGAGCGTATTCGATGCAAGACCGGTCAGGCTGCAGGAGTACGAACCGATGCCGCTGCCGTCGGTGGTGTGGCTGTTTGCCAGGGTGGGGGAAGCCATTGTGTTCCAGCAGATCCCCCTGAAAATGACGGCTGCCCCGCCCCCGGAAAGAATATTCCCGCCGGCGGTCGCGGTCGATGCGGTGATACCCGTCGGCGCTGTCGTGACCAGGGTCGCCGGAACGGCGGTGGAACTGGTCGTAAAACTTACATCGTTCCCGTAATAGGTGCCAATGGTGCTGGTGGCGTACGCCCGTACATGGTAGGTTGTGTTGGCGATGAGGCCGGTCAATGCACTGGAAAAGGATCCGGTTCCGCTGCCGTCGGTCGAATGTGCGTCCGCTGTCGTCGGACCGGCGGCGGTATCCCAGCATACCCCGCGGGCAGTCACGGAAGCTCCCCCGCCGTCGGTGATGGTCCCGCCGCTGACGGCCGTTCCCGGGGTGATGGCGGTGACGGTGGAGGTGATGATAGAATTGACACCGCTCGGGGTGGTGAATGACTTTTCATTGCCGTACCCGGTCCCGACCTCATTGGTGGCATAGGCGCGGACGTAGTAGGTCGTGTTGGGCGCCAGCCCGTCCATATCCTTGCCGAAGGTTCCGGATCCGGCGCCGGCTTTGCTGGTGTCGTCGGAGACGGTGGGGTTCGGCGATGTGCCGAAACAGAGCCCACGCTCCGTCACGATGGCGCCGTTGTCGCTCACGTTGCCTCCGCCCAGCGCTTTCGACGAAGTGACCGAAGTCACGGAATCGGTCAGGATCGAAGGTTCCTGGGCTGCATGAGCCCACACAGGGACCCCTCCGGTGAAAGTGAGCACATCACCGGGCGTGCCCGGGGCAATCTTAACCCACTGAACCCCGTTCCAGCAAAGCATCTCTCCCTGGAAAGTGCCGGTGGGCAGGTTGACCTGGATCCAGCGGTTTGGAATTATGTTTTTATTCCAGAAGTAATAACCCCGGTGAAGATCACCGTTTTCCGTGGTGTTATAGACCATCAACCCGGAAACCGGATTGACCACGGGCGTGGCGGAAGTGACCGATGTCAGGGCAATCCGCGGGCCCAAAAAGCCTCTGGTGGATGAATGGACCTCGAATGCCGCGGAAGGATCCGGCATGCACCCGCTGTCGCTCACCGCCACCTGGGCGTGCAGCATCCTGCCGGTAAGCAGGAGGAGCAGAAGTAGCGTGGATAAGCGTTTCATGGAACAGTGATTAAATCAGGTCATGCCTTTTATGTCGGGCCCGGGCTCCGCCCCGTCAGTTCTTGATGCATCGCAGCGAATAGCCGTTGTCGGTGGTCATCAGGTCAACGAAAATGGAGGCGGAATTGTGCTGCAGGTTCCTGCGTTTGGCGGTGGTGGTGGATCCCTCGGTGGTCCAGAAGTTGCCGTGCGTGGACAGGTTGGAATAGGTGGCGCTGCCGGCCCTCATCCCGCCGGGAAGGGCGGTGAAGCCGCTGGTGTTGGTGGCGCCGGTGTTGGGACTGGCCCAGTGAGTCATTCCGGTCTCCTTCATCTTTCCACCCGCCTGGGCATCTCCCCCGAGGTAGGTCGCCAGGATGGCATAGGCGGTGTCGTTCGGCACGCGCCACCCGGCGGGACAGATCCCGTTGATGTTGTGTCCGCCCGCCTGTCCCAGGTCGAGTGCGCAGTTGTTCCCGTAGGCGGAGGTAAAGAGGAACCCGATGTACAGGGTGGACTGGCCGCAGGCGCCGGAAGGAAGCATCAACCGCTTGGGTTTCCACCCGGGAACCGCGTTGTACCGGTTATAGGTCCCGGCCGTGTTCCATGTGGTGCCGTTGACGGACCATTGCACCTCCACCCGGTCGGCGTTGGTAGCATACCCGGGATCTTCATGCCACGCGAAATCAATCTCCACGCCGGAATAGCCGACGGTCGAAAAGGCGGTCGTCCGTTTGAGCCGCGTGGCATAACCGGCGGGTGCGGTGAACGAATTGAAGGCCACAAATTTCGTCCCGTCATAGGCAGCCGTGATGGTCGGAGTGGTGCCGGAGGTCACGAAAGTAATCCCGTTGGACCCGGATACAATTTCGGTGGCCCATCCTGTTGGCGGCGTGGTCCCCGATCCCGACTCGAAACTCTCCGAAAAGAATAGCGCGTTCCGCATGACTTCATTCCACTGGTATAGTCCGCCATACGTGGTGCAATTGGACTCCAACCCGCTGTAGCAATGTTTTTCGATGACCCCGTTGTTGGACTGGTTGAGGGTGTCGAGGATCTTGGTCCCGACGTTCAGGTTCTGTGCCATCCAGCACTGGGTGCCGATCTGCACGGTATTGTACGTCTTGCCGTCGCGGGCGTCGGTGATGGGCAGGCCGCAGCACGACAAGGTGGTCTGGTTCAGGCTCCGCACGGGGGAATGGCTGCAGCCGTTGTACGCCCACACGTAACGCGTGTAATTCTCCTCGCAGACCAGTCCCGTCTCGGTTTTGCTTGTGGCCGTCCCCATGTCGGTCGCGGTGGCGTAATTGTTTGATGTATTCCACTTGTAGCCGGCGGCACCGGCCACCGTGTTCCAGTTCCAGGTGATGGAGGTCTGTCCGGCGACGTGGGTGCCTGCCGTGGGAGCCGCGGTGAGTGCGGCAGGGGTGGTCTGGGTCAGGGTGCGGAATTCCGACTCGCCGCAATCGGAGTAGGACCATACATAGCGGGTGTAGGCGGTGCCGCAGCTGATGCCGGTCTCAATATGGTACAGGGTGTCTGCCCTGTCGATCGCGGTGTTCAGGATCGGCGTGCTGTTCCACTTATATCCGAGAGCACCTCCCGCGGCATTCCATTGCCATTTGATCTGCCCTTCGGTCATCAGGTGGATCCCGGCTGTCGGGGGATCGACATAGCAGGGGATAAAAGCCCGCCAGACCCCGTTAGCGTAGATACTTAACGCACCGTTGGGCCCGCAGTCGGTGCAATAGACCATCAGAGCCATCGCCGGGTTGGCGATGGCATCCCGCTGGACGCGGGTCATCCTTGGTAAAAGGAATCCCTTCGTGGTCGATTTTACGTCCAGCACAGAGGATGGATCGGGAGTGCTGGGCGATGCACTGACCGATACCTGGGCTTCGATGCGGGGAACCAGGCACGCGATCATCGCCATCACCCGGCAAATTCGCGACAGGGTGTTCATATTGGTGAAATTAGGGTCTCGTAAATATAACCCGAAATTCTGAAGAAATGTAGTATCAGCATAAAATATTTTATGCAGAGGTCAGGATATCAGCAGAATGAATAATGGAGAAATGGCTGGTAAAAAAGGGGGGGAATGGTTTCAATCCGGGAATGGGAAGGGAATCATCCCTGCAGGGTGAAAAAGAAAGTCGCCCCCTTGCCGGGCTCCGACTCGGCCCATACCCGGCCACCATGCCGCCGGATGATCCGGTCGACCGTGGCCAGGCCGATCCCGGTGCCTTCGTATTCACGGGTGCTGTGAAACCGTTGAAAAACCCGGAACAAATTCCCGGCTGCGGCGCTGTCGAACCCGACACCGTTGTCGCGAATAAAATATTCGGCCGTGTCGCCTGCGAGCCGGAAACCGATGTCGATCACCGGCTCCTCCCGCCGCGAGGAATATTTCAGGGCATTGGACAGTAAATTGGTCCACACCTGGCGGATCAGCACGGGGTCGCCGGTGGCCGGGGGGAGTGGCGCTACCAGGAACCGGATGCGCGCCAGGTCAGCGCCGGCCGTCAGCTCCCCGTAGACCGAAACCGCCATGACCGCCATATCGATCCGGGTACACTTCAGCTCCTCCTTCCCGATCCTCGACAAAGCCAGCAATCCGTCGATCAGGCGGTTCATGTGGAGGGTGTTCTGGATGATGGAGTCGAACAGCCGCCGGCCCTCCTCGTCGAGGGTCTCCCGGTAATCCTCTTCCAGGATGCTGGCGAAGCCCTGGATGGCCCGAAGGGGAGCCCGGAGGTCGTGAGACACGGAATAGCTGAACGATTCCAGTTCGCGGTTGGTCGCCTCCAGCTGCAAGGTGCAGTTTCTGACACGGTATTCCAGCTCCTGGTTGAGTTTCTGGATCTCCGCTTCGTCTTTTTTCCGCTGGGTGATATCGGAGAGGACGGCCACACGGCCGGGCCGTCCTTCGAACGAGATGTCATGCGAATGGGCTTCGATCGTGATCACGCTTCCGTCCTTGCGGATGTGATGCCATTCTCCGGCATAGGCGTGACCGGTGAGCCGGGCGGTGAGCCGGGCGATCGGTTCCTTTTCGTCGGCCGGGTAAAGATCCGTCAGGTCCATGGTGGTGACATCCTCTGCCGTATAGCCATAATGGTTGGTGAATGCGTCGTTGATCGCCAGCAGGCGGAGGCTTCCCAGCTCGTAGATCAGCATGGGCGCCGGGTTTTTCTCGAACAGGTACCGGTAGTGCGCTTCACTCGCCCTCAGGGCTTTCGCGATCTCTTCCCGCTGCTGAACCATCCGGTTGGCGGCCTCCGCCAGGATCCGGAATTCGCCATAACTCACCTGTTGCACATCGATCAGCACGCTCTCTTCGGCCGACTTCCGGAAAAAAGAGGTGAACAGGGCGATGTTCCTGCGCAGCCGGCGGGAGATAAACAACACAAGGATGTACGAAAGCAGCGAGAACGCGAGCAGATAGAGCAGCATGTTGAGCACATCGTACCGGTAATGCCTGCGCAGCTCATCACGCTGCCTGGCGATGACCGAATGAATGTCGTCTTCGTAAAAACCGGTGCCGATGATCCATTGCCATTCGTGAAGGCAACTGAAGTAAGAGGTTTTGACCGACAGGGTGTCGGAGGAGAGTTTTTTCCACCGGTAGGTGTGAAAGATCCCTTCAGGCCGGTAGGCCGACAGTCGCTGTACGTTGAAAATCCTGATCCAGGCTGTATCTCCGGATGAAAGGATCCGGATGGGCTTCGGGTTGAACCGGCCATGGGTTACCAGGGCCTCCCCCTGCAGGGTGTTGACAAACACATATTCGTTTACGGCATAACGCATCCGGCTGATGGAATCAAGCAGGAACTGCTGCAGAAGGGTCCTGAACGAGGTGGCGGGCAGCAGGAACACCACCCGGTACCCCGGGCAGGCGACCGTATCGACCATCAGGGCGCCGGTAATGACATCGCCGTTGAGGCCCGGTTGGTGAAGGAAACTGACCCGTCCCGGCTGCCCGAAGGTTCCCTTTCCCGCCTTTTCCGCCAATTCGGGCAGCGAGGCGGGCAACTCCCCGCCGGCACCCAGCGATCCCTGCCGGTCTTCGCAAACCCGTCGCCCGGATCGATGATAAACGGCCAGGGGGATCCGTACCGCCCCCTGCTGCCGCAGGACCCGCCGCGCCAGGGTCGTTTCGTCGGATGCGGAGCACCCCCCCGAATCGGCCAGGATCGCCGACAGCTGGCGGGCTTGCCGGGCCAGGGCCAGGGAAACGGCCGAATCCTCTGTATGGCTGATCCACCGGATGTAATCTTTGATCTGAAGGATCTTGTTCCGGATCTCCAGCATCTTGCTTTCGGAGAAGTTCTTCTTCATGCGCACAACCTCCGACCGGAACCGGCTTGCCCGCTCGTTGAACCAGAATATGCTGAAGCAGAGCAGTGAGAATACGATGATCCCGATCATCGACAGAAAGATCTTGCTGCTGAGCGTGGAACCGGGAGAACGGTGGAAGGGTCGGAAAGGCATCTGCCGAAATAGCGTAACAAATATAACAAATACAATGCAAAATTTGTTATATTTCGCAAAGTTTCAGGAAATAAGAGGGTTATCAGCGCCCGGAGACGCCCCGACTAGAGCGATACCGTTCGCTGCGAGAAGGGATCGGCAGCCTGCGGGTCGCCGGTCTGATACCCTTTCAGGAACCAGCGCATGCGTTGGTCCGAAGTGCCGTGGGTGAATGAATCGGGTACTACATATCCCTGCGACTGCTTCTGCAAGCGGTCGTCACCCACTGCTCCGGCTGCTTTCATCGCCTCTTCGATATCGCCCGGTTCGAGGATGTTCTTCCACTTGTCGGCATGATAGGCCCACACCCCGGCGTAGTAATCGGCCTGAAGTTCGAGGCGGACCAGCGTCCGGTTTAAGGTGGTCTCGTCTGTTCTGCCGCGAAGGGCGTTCACCTCTTCCAGTTTGCCGAGCATCTTCTGCACATGATGGCCTACTTCGTGTGCGATCACATAGGCCATGGCAAAGTCACCCGCCGCTCCGAACCGGTTGCCCAGCTCCTCAAAGAAGGTCAGGTCGATATACACTTTCTCGTCGCCGGGACAATAAAACGGGCCGGTGGCGGCACTGCTGTAACCGCAGGCCGACTCAATGCTGCTGCTGAACAACACCAGTTTCGGCGGATGGTAAGTCAGGCCCGACTGCTGGAATATCCTGGTCCAGGTATCTTCGGTCTCGGCCAGTACGACCGAGACGAACTGGGCCAGGGTGTCGTTCTGTGGAACCGGCTGTGCTGCCTGTTCGGACTGGCCGGCATCTCCACCGGCCAGGTTCAGGAACTGGGCCGGGTTCCCGCCCAGGAGCCATACGATGACCATGATCACGATCGTTCCCAGACCTCCGCCCAGGGCCATTTTACCGCCGCCGATCCCCCGGCGGTCCTCTAAGTTATCGCTTTGGCGCAATCCTCTCCAGCGCATGGTAACTTGATGTTTATGGTTAATTATTAATCCCGGTCAAAACATTTTTTTAATCTTGTCGAAGAATCCTCCCTTTTCAGAGATAGAACTGATGATCGAGTTAAGATCAAAACTCGGATCGTTCGCATCGTTGGTTTTATTGACCAGGCTCTTCATGATGTCGGGTACCATTTTCGAAACGGCATCCGTGGCCTGGTTGTGTGGGATACCGAATTTCTTAGCCAGGTTTTCTGCGGCATTCGTCGTGGCGTTCCGGGTGATCTCCTTCGAGGCGGGATCTCCCTGCCCGGTAAAGAAGTCGGTTACCTTTTCCAGTCCGCCCGACCCCATCTGGCCCTTGATCGCGCTGAAGATCGTTCCGGCTACGGTCTCAATCGCCGAATTGTTGTCCTTGTCAGGAATCGCCGGGTTTTTTACAATGGCATCGGAAGCATGTTCCTTTACCAGGTTGATCAGATTTTCTAACATGGCGTAAGTTTTTATGTTTTGAACAAATTTACATGAAAAGTAATATATTTGCTAATCACGCATAAAGTTGTTCTATCATTTATTTAATTACGGAGGTAACGCCATGGCAGAAAACAAGACACCCAAGAAAATTACCCGGATTGACGACGGGCCGGCACCGGCCGCCGCGGAAGGAAAGCCATTTGTGGCAAGCGATGAAAGCAAGGGAAAAGCACGAAACCTTCGCCTGATATCGATCATCTCCTGGGTGGTGGCGATCGGGCTGGAGATCGGGGCAATCATCCTGCTCCGGAAACCGCCGGTCAATACCACCTGGCTGATCGTGCTGATCGTCGCCGACCTGATCTTTGCCGTGATCGGTTCGCTGATGTGGAAAAAAGCCAACCGGCTCGATCCCGCATCGGAAAATGACAAGGTCCGGTTCTTTATCCAGAACCAGCTGGGCATGATCATCAGCGTCATTGCCTTCCTGCCGCTGGTGATCCTCATTTTCACCAACAAGGACATGAATGGCAAACAGAAGGGCCTGGTCGGCGGAATCGCCGTCGTTGCCCTGCTCATCGCCGGGATCACGGGTGTGGATCTAAACCCTCCTTCCGTGGAACAATACACCCAACAGACCGAACAGGTCAAATCGCTCAACAACGGGGTCGACCACGTATTCTGGACCAAATCAGGCAAGAGCTACCACCTCTATTCGGATTGTTCCTACATTTCAGGCGACCGGACGGTTGAAATCTTCGAAGGCACGGTGGCTCAGGCCCGGGAACTGAAGAACATCACCGACTTGTGCGACCGATGCGCCAAAAGAGCGGAAAAGGAAAAAGGATTACAGGATACATTGACCAGCCCTACTCCGTAACAACATGAAAATAAAACTGTTCTATTGCCGGATAACAGGTTTGCTGCTGATCCCGGTCCTGCTGGTCAGCCTCTCATGTAACCGCACGCAGGACAACGAAAAGCTGAAAATCAGCTACGAGAAATACGTGATGCCGAACGGGTTACAGGTCATTTTGCACGCCGACCATTCCGACCCCATGATCTCTTACGCCATCATGTACCATGTGGGATCGAGCCGGGAAGTTCCCGGGAAGACCGGTTTCGCCCACCTTTTTGAACACCTCCTGTTCGGAGGCTCCGAAAACGTCCCACGGGGGAAGTTCGACCAGATCATCGAAGGGCTGGGCGGGACAAACAACGGGTTCACCAACCGCGATGTGACCACCTATTTCGAAATGTTCCCCCGCAACGGGCTCGAAAAGATCCTCTGGCTCGAATCCGACCGCATGGGGTTCTTCATCAATTCGGTCAACCGTCAAATGATGGCCATCCAGCAGAATGTGGTCCAGAACGAAAAACGGCAGGGCGAGGACAACTCGCCCTACGGGTTCACCGACTATGTCATCAGCAAAAACCTCTATCCCCAGGGCCATCCTTACAGCTGGGAGGTGATCGGGGAGATGGAGGACCTGAAAAACGCCACCCTCGACGACGTGAAAAACTATTACGGGCAGTTCTACGGCCCCAATAACGCCACCCTGGTGCTCGCCGGAGATTTTGATCCGGATTCGGTTAAAACACTGATCAATAAATATTTCGGCGAGATCAAGTCGCATGGGGATGTTCCGGCGCGTACCGCGATGGTCCCCGTGCTGGAAAAAACGGTGAAACTATACCACGAGGACAATTTCGCCACCGTACCGGAGCTGACCCTGGTATGGCCGGTGCCGCAGGCGTACCAGAAAGAGGCCTATGCGCTCGATTTCCTCGCCAGCATCCTGGCCGATGGGAAAAAAGCGCCGTTGTATAAAGTAATGGTGAAGGAAAAAGGGCTGACCTCGCAGGTCGATGCCTGGAACAGTTCGGGCGAACTGGCAGGGGAGTTCACCATCAAGGCCCGGGCCAACGAAGGGAAAACCCTGAAGGAACTTGAAGATGCTGTGAATGAGGGATTTGCGCGCTTTGAAAAGGAGGGGATCACCGAAAAGGACATCGAGCGGGTAAAAGCCTCCAGCGAGCGCGATTTCTACAACCGCATCGAAAGCGTATTCTACAAGTCGCTGCAGCTGGCATTTTACAACACCTTCCTCAACGACCCGGGATACATCGAAAAGGATATCGAGAACATCAAGGCGGTGACCCTCGATGACGTGAAGAGGGTGTACGAGAAATATATCAAGGGCCGGCCGCATGTGGTGACCAGCTTTATCCCGAAAGGACAACCTGATATGATGGCCGTGCAGTCGGTGCCGGCCGGCGTGAAGGAGGAGGACATCAACGCGGCGAGTCAGGTGCAGATCGACAGCACGGTGGCCGAAGCCATGGGAAAGACCCCATCGGCCATCGACCGCACCCTCGAGCCTCCCGCGGGCTCCGCGCCGGGAGTAACGGTTCCCACAGTTTGGAAAGCGACACTGGCCAACGGGATCCGGGTGTCGGGCGTCGAAAACAGGGAAGTGCCGCTGGTGGAGATCAACCTGTCGCTCGACGGCGGGATATCGCAGGATGACATCGCGCTCCCGGGCGTGGCCAGCCTGGTTGCCGCTGTCCTGCCCCAGGGATCGAAAAACAAAACCCCCGAAGAGTTCGAAGAGGAGATCCGGCTGCTCGGCTCCGCCATCAACGTATCCGCCTCCCGCGAAGAGATCTCGGTCGGCGCCAGCGCCCTTTCCCGGAATTTTGCCAAAACCCTCGGGTTGATCAGGGAGTTCATGCTCGAACCCCGGTGGGATTCCGCCGAATTCTCCATGGCCCGCATCCGCGCGAAGAATGAACTCATCCAGTCACAGGCCGACCCGCGCAGCGTGGCCCGGCTCGGGTTCAGCTCCCTGCTTTACGGCAAAGACCACATCTTCGGGTACCATGCCAAAGGAACCCTGGCGTCGGTCGACAGGATCACCATCGATGATCTGAAACGATACTACGAAAACAACTTCTCGCCCTCCGAATGCAGGCTCCACATTGCCGGGAACATCTCGAAAGAACAGGCACTGGAAGCCCTCAAAATGCTCGAAACCGGCTGGAAGGCAAAAGAGGTCGGGAAAAAAGCCTACGTCGCCCCGCCCAACCCCGAAAAAGCGCAGATCTGCTTCATCGACATCCCCGGGTCGCGACAGTCGGTCGTCTATCTGGGCTACCTGGCCCTTTCCCGCGCCGATCCCGACTTCGTGAAAGCCGACTTCATCAACTACCGGCTGGGAGGAGCCTTCACCAGCATCTTCAACCAGATCCTCCGCGAGGAGAAGGGATTTACCTACGGGGCCTCCAGCTATTTCCAGGAGATGAAGACGAAGGCGCCTTTCATGGCGGCCACCAGTGTCAGGTCCGATGCCACCTTCGAAACGGTGAAGATCTTCCGCGACGAGATGGAAAAATACCGCAACGGAATCTCGGAAGAGGATCTCCGGTTCACGAAGAACTGCATGATCCTTTCGAACGCCCTCCGTTTCGAGACCAACGGCTCGCGCGTGTCGATGCTTGCCACCATGTCGAAATACGGTTTCCCCGACGACTACGTGAAGCAGGAGGAGGCGGTGATGCGGGCTATGACGGTAGCCGACCACAAAGCGATCACCGGGAAATACATCGACCCCGGCCGGATGTACTGGGTGGTGGTCGGCGATGCCGCCACGCAGATGAAACCGCTCGAAAAGATCGGCTTCGGGAAACCGGTGGCGGTGAAGCCGGTGTTCTGACGGCGCTGCTCACGGGTGAGACGGGAGATGGCCCCGCACGATCTCCTCGTGCCTCAGCAACACGCCGATTTTCCTGAAAAACGGGTGACCGGAGGCAAAAATAGGTCGCCGGAAGGGGAAGAGCATGGCGACGGCCACCGCAACCAGGGGCCTGTACCGGATGTGCAGCCGGCAATACGCCCTGCGGAAACGGAACTTCTTTTCGAGGAAATCCTGGATGCCCGAATCGTGCTGCAGGCTGCGCGACCCGTCGTTGACATAGCGGAACCCGAGCCCGTTGAGGTAGTGCCGGTTCATGCCGCTGATCAGCACGTAGCCGCTCGAATCGTGCATGTACCGGGGGTCGAGCTTGATGCTCTTGTATTCGCACGACCGGTCGTAGATCCAGTTCATCGAGTACCCCGCCAGGGCGCCCGACTCCGTTTCAAACACACCCCAGAACTCCCATTCGCCAAACCGGAACAAGCGGTCGATCTGATCGCGGAATTCCTCTTCGGTAAAGGGCTTTGGATGTGACCGGTATCTTTCGAAGGCCCGGAGATATACGGGGTATCCCGAATTTTTCAGAAAACCGCCATCGATGATCCGGGCATGGAAACGCGCCAGGCCCCTGCGGAGTGTGCTCCGGACCTTCGGTGGATAGTCGTCGGGGTCCTCGGGCGTATCTTTGATGACATACCAGAAACCGGTCTCCTCACCGCAGTCCCACCCGGTTGTCCACCGTACGAAATAGGGCCGGTGCTCCCGGATCAGCCGGCGCGCCTCTCCTTCCGGCAGGTCCACCGGAACATGCGGGGGAACGGCAGGGATCAGGGTGCCCTGGTATAGGTTCCACACCGCATCCCCGCGGCGGATCAGGCAGGATTCCGTGTTGGCTGCGGCCATACCTCCGAAACAGTTTGAAAACGACGGATAAAAATAATACTTTTGCGGGTATGCCGAACCCCGACATCCTCCTCATCCTGGTCAATTACTTCAACGAAGCCGACACATGCGCGTTCGTCAGGGACCAGGTAAGGAGCGATCGCACCGACGGCCCTGCCGTGCTCATCGTGAACAACGGGAGCCGGGATGCCGACAGGCTCAGGCAACTGACACAGGATTTTGCCGGGGTCAGGGTGATCGAAGCGGGCGGGAACCCGGGTTATCTTCCCGGCGCCGCCCTGGGACTGAAGACCTGGCTGCATGAAGGGCGGGAATTGCCCGCCGCCCTGGTCGTATCCAACAGCGACATCCTCCTGCCCGGCTCCTTTTTCCGGGATGAATACCTGACTGCCGGACGAAGCCGGTTCGACCTCATCGGCCCCGCGATCGTCTCCTCCCGGTTGAAACACCACCAGAACCCCCTGATGCGAAAAAGAATATCCCGGCCGAAACTCAGGATGCTGGGATTCCTGTCGAGCCACCCGGTGCTTCACTACCTGTTCCTGGCATGGTATTTCGGAAAATCGAAAATACTCGCCCCGTTGCGGAAAAGTCCTTCGCCGGAGGGATCCATCATCCCGGTGTACGGCATCCACGGCTCGTTCATGATCTTTCACCGCTCCTTTTTCGACAAAGGGGGCACCCTCGACTACCCGAATCCTCTCTACGGCGAAGAGATCTGGCTGGGAGAGAGGGCGTTACGGCTTGGCCTGCGCATCGGATTCGACCCTTCGCTGCAGGTGATCCACCGCGAACACGGCACCACCGGCATGTTCAAGAGTCCTGAACTGGTGCGGCTCATGCACCGGTCGTACCGGTACCTCCTTCGTCATTACGATGATCCCTGAACCCCGGAACCGGACTGCCATGCCCAAAGTCAGCATCATCACCCCCCTGTATAACGGAACTCCGTATATCGCCGACGCCATCCGGTCGGTGTTGGGGCAGACTTTCACCGGCTGGGAGATGATCATCGCCGACGACGGTTCGACCGATCACCCGGAACCGGTGGTGGCGACGGCAGCCGGTGGGGATCCCCGGATCAGGCTGATACGCCCCGGGGGGAACCGCGGCGCTGCAGCGGCCCGCAATGCCGCGCTGGAAGTGGCCTCGGGCGATTTTATCGCGTTCCTCGACAGCGACGATACCTGGAAACCCGAGAAGCTGGAGCGGCAACTCGAAGCGATGGAACGGAACGGGTGGGCTTTTTCCTTTACCTCGTATGAAGTGATGGATACCGGCGGTCACCCCGTGGGAAAGGTCATCCGGGCGCCACAGCGGATGGATTACCGGCGTTACCTGCGCAACACCGCCATCGGCTGCCTCACTGTGATGATCGACCGCCGCCTCACCGGTCCTCTCCGGATGCCCCTGCTGCGCTCGAGTCACGACATGGCCCTGTGGCTCGAACTGATGAAACGGGGATTCGAAGCCTACGGCATCGGTGAGGTGCTGGCCTCCTACCGGCTGGTGGGGACTTCAAACAGCGCCAATAAATGGAAAGCCGCCCGCGATGTGTGGAACGTGTACCGCCGGGTGGAGCATCTCTCCCTGTGCAGGAGCGCGGCCTGTTTCGCGGGATACGCCTTTCACGCGGCGGCGAAGAGGCTCTGACCCGCCGTCATTTGCTCCTCGCCCGTTTCCAGAATATGTTGTGAAGTGCCCTGAAGAAGGTGACGACATCGGTCCGGAAGGGATGCCGTTCCCAGGCCTCGAGGTAGGCCATCTCGTTCTGCTGCACCTCTTCGAGGGTGCGCGGCGTGGGATGCTGGGCGTAAAAAGGGGGGATGAGGCCGGGCCGGGTGCGGATCCGCCGCTCGCGCAGCTCGGGCGAGTAAAGGTCGAAATAATGCCGGCTCAGGGGCCGTACCCCCACGATCTTCATGTCGCCCTTCAGCACATTCAGGATCATGGGAAGCTCGTCGAGCCAGAATTTCCGGAAGATCCGTCCCGACGGCGTGATCCGGAAATCGTTGCGGAATTTACCTCCCTCGTCGAGCTGGTGATGCTCGTACACGTATCCCTGCAGGTACTCGGCATAGGCATGCATGGTGCGGAGCTTGTACACGTTGAACTCCCGGCCGTTCCTGCCGATCCGGCGCAGGTGGATGAACAGCCCGTAGGTGGGGTCGTTGTCGTAATAGGGCTCCCTGACCTTCCGGGCCTTCCAGTAAAGGTAATGGGACGCGGTAAACTCCTCCAGTACCGAAAAACCGCATGAATAGAGCCGTCCCAGCATTTCGGTACGGGAGATCGCACGTTTCTTGCCCCCGGTGAGCAGAAAGTAGAGCTTCTTGGTCAGGGTCAGCTTGGGGAGGACCCGATGGAGGATGAAATCGGCCAGGTAGATCGCGTAATTGAACGGGGGCAGATACTTCCGGAGGATGCGGTGCTTCCGCAGCTCATTCGTCTCGCCGCAACCGATAAAAAGACCGTTGACGGGAAGCACGGCATTCACCGTCTCGAAGAACTTGTTGATCCGCCGGAGGTCGTTGACCCGGTGAAGGTTGACCAGCGAGGCGTAGTGCTCCGACGGAAGATGAAGAATGTTGAACCGCGTATCGGTCGAGATGATGAGCGTTCCTGGATCGGTGATGTCGAGTGCCTTTTCAATCCATTCGGAGGCATCCCGTCCCGCCTCTTCCGTGATCGCCTCCCGGAGCGGTCCGTATTGCTGCGGAGCGGCATGAATGCCGGGAAATTTCGGCGGGACCGGCCCCTGAGCGAGTTCCCGGGGGATCTCGAGTCCGATCCAGTCCTTGATGAAGACCGACTTTTTGATCGCCAGGTAAAAGGAGGCGAATGCCAGCTCGAACAGGGTGATGCCCGCTACGGTGCCGAACAGGATGAAGCGGGAGAAATAGGTCTGGCGGAAAAATACCATGATGATCGTCGTGACCGACAGGATCAGGAAGTTGGAGTACAGCACCGACAGCATCACCTCTGTCCGGCTTTTTCCCTCTCCCGCCCGGAATTTCCGTGTGACGGCAGAGAGGGTCATCCAAAGCACGGGGAAGGCGATATAGGCAAACAGGTGGTTCTCCCAGCGGGCGATCAGGTGTCGACCGTCGTGGATCCAGGCGGTGACCACGATCCCGGTGAAGACCAGGACAAGGTCGGCCAGGGCGAAGAAGATCCGGGTCCTGTGCAGGCGGCTCATCGCAACAGGTCGAGACGGTATCCCAGGGTACCCGTAAAAGAGTCGAAGTTCATCGTGGCGGCTGTCAGGGTGAGCCGGTGAAAGAGCGTGGCGCACAAGCCGGCGCTGAAAAACTTTCCGTCGTGATCGGCCATCACCTTCAGCCAGGGCAGGCGTTCGCTGCCGACCGACACTCCCCCGAAAAAACCGTTGAACTCATCGTTCCTCCATAAAAAATGGCTCGCTCCCCACCCGGCGGTGGCTCCGACCGTCACCCCTCCTTCGGCCAGCCGGAAATTCTTGGTCGCCACCAGGTAGGAAGCGCCGAAATGACGGGCCTCCCCGCTTTCGAAGGAGGTCACGATGTCGTGAAACCCCGCCGCCACGGCCGGAAGGTACTTTTTCTCTTTCAGGATCCGGAAACGGACGGTGGGGACGCGGTCGACCACATGGTGAGCCCCTTTGGGCACGTCGAGCTGGCGGGTCACCCGCAGGTCGACTTCGATGAATTCAAGAAAAGTGAGGCTGGCAAACACCGCGAGGGCATCGGAGCGGTATTTCGAATAGGCGAGGTGCCGGCGAGGCAGGAACGACACGCCCGCCACGAGCGAACCGTCGCGGCAAAAAACGGCCGACGGAACGCGGATATAACCCGGCACGCCGGATACGGATTGCGAAACAGCAGTTAAGGGCTGGAAAAAAGTGAGGAGGTAACAGAGTAACAGGGAAACAGGGTAATGTACGATGTACGATCTACGATGTACGATCAAATAGTTATTCATCAGCACATCAGCACATCAGCACATTAGCACATTAGCACATTATTTCCCTCCGCCTCCCTGGTCATGGACGAACTGGTAGGCGCTCGACGGGACAAAGGCCCTTTTGCCGATGGTGCCGGTCACGACGGCGCCGTCGATGGCGAGGGTGAAGGGCATCGTGCGGTCGGTGTAGGTCACCCGCGGCATCCAGCGGTAATAGCCGGCCGATCTGGAGGTGACCACCGAATCGGGTTTGTATCCGATATAGTTGAGGTTAAGTTCGTTGGCGAGATCGAAAGAGATCCGCTCCCCGTAGAGTTTCGTATTCTGCGATACCAGGTTCTTCAGCCAGGTGGTTGAAACCGAGTAGGGGATGCTGCCCGTGAACTGCGTGGTGGCGTTAAATGAGAGAGCGATGAGCGATTGGCCCCTGTCGAGGTCAACCGTGACCGGGGTGGTGGCGGTGCCGGCCGTTTCGGAAAAACTGCCCGGAAGGCCGAGCGAATAGTAACCGAAGGCGTCCACCTGCACCGTGGCGGTGTTGGCGGCGACGTTCATGGTGGGGGTAACGCCGCTGACGACCGTCCAGCCGATCGAAGCGGGGTCGAACTTCAGCAGGGCCAGGTTGACGGCGGAGGCGGCGGAAACCGGAAGCGGAAGCGTGACGGTGAGGGGTTTGCCGGGGACTACGGCCACGGCGTCGATCCGGAAGGTGCAGAGATTCAGCATCCCGGCCGGGGCATACCCGGGAACGTCGGCGCCGGTGTAACGGGTGAAAGCCATGACGGTACTGCCGTTGAAGGTGCCCGGGGCTACGGTCATGATCGCCGTGCCTTCCGGAAGAAGGCTTTCGGGATCGGCCATCGTGATCGTGCCTCCCGAAGCAGGTATGTTGGCGGCGTTGGTAACCGGGGTCAGCCGAACGGTCCTGACCAGGGCGGCATCGCTTTGCACGGTGGCGATGGCGGTTCCGAAACTGTATTCGTTGGTGGCCACGAGCACATCATGGGTGCCGGCGCCCAGCAGTTTGCAGTTGATCTCGTAAATCCCGCTGTTGCCGGCGGTAATGGTTTGTCCGGCGATAAACACCAGAGCACCCATGCCGGAATTGGTGGATGCGTCGATGACGCTGCCTTTCAGCATCAGGTCACCGGTTTGAAGGGAAGGAGTCGTGGTATCCGAATCTTTTTTACATCCCTGCAGCAAGAGGATCATAAAGAGGGGCAGCACCAGCAGAATGGCGGCGGACCGGAATCTCGTTTTCATAGTTGTGCCTTTAAATAATTAAGTATCACAGGGTTTGTCTGTCGCCCCGTGATAGGAACTTTCAAAGATAAAACTTTTTTAAGGAAATGATACTGTATGCCGGAAATTTTTTGGAGAACAGGCGAACAATCAAAAACTAATTTCTCTCCCTATACGGTTTCTGATCCATGCCGGATCCATCCCCGGCATCCAGTCACCCATACCGTTCCCGGTCGAATAGCTCCTTCCCGTCTCAGGCAGCCCGCGGGCGCGGTATTCCCAGCCGACCTGCGACACCGGCCGCACCCGCACCCATCCCTTTGTGCCGTAGTGACGGGGCGGGAGAGGGACGATGAAGCTGAATCCGCCGTTCCACATCCCGCCGGTGCGTTGGGCATAGAAGCCGGCGGTGATCTCGCCGAACTGTCGCGACACGTCGGCGCGCCAGCCCCGGTCGCCGGCAATGAACCCGCCGTAGCCTGCTTTGATCAGGAGGTCGTACCGGTCCCAGCGCCACGAGGCATCGGCAAACCAGGTGAACCGGTCGGGGAGTGTGTACCGGATCGAGCCGTCGATGACGCGGAGGCGACCCGTATAGCCCAGTCGGCCGCCGATGGTTATACGGCCGTGTACGAGGAATTTGCGCGCCTCGCCGTCGAAACCGTAGCGGTTTTGGGTGAAACAGCCGGCCGATGCCGAAACGAAGAGATCGTATGGCAACCGGAAAGTCTGGTTCAGCGTCACCTGTCCGGGCCGTACCGCATATCCCTCTTCGTCGTCGAGAAGGTTGGTGTACAGCGGGATCAGCACCCCGGCGGTCAGCGTCATCCCGCGACGCAGCATGACCTGGATGGCCGGCGCGAGGCAGAACCCCGCCTCCAGGGGACGGTCGAAATTGCCGAAGCGCATCCGGAGGGAGGGACCCAAGGTTGCGTCCAGCTTGCCCGGCGAGCTCCTCTCCCGAGGCAGGGCGGCCAGCACGGCGCGATAGGCACGGGAGTCGTACCCGGCTTTTACACTGCCGGTAAATTCGTCCGCTCCGGTACGCCCGGCCAGGAAGTCGTCCAACTGCCGGCGCGGCACAACCAGCGAGGTCACCGGGATATCGTGGTGCAGAAGCGTCAGGGCGATCACCGTTGCCTCGCCGGCGGCCGGCGCGATCGCGCGAAGCGCCTCCGCGGCCCCGCGCGCCTGCGATCGCCACACACGGTTCTCCAGCCCGACGTACAGCGTGTCGTTCCGCAGCGCGCTCCGGATGTTCTCAAAACCCGCCAGCGCCAGCCTTTCCGTAACCGCCTCCGCCCGATCCGTTCCCTGCGGCCGCACCCCGGCGGGCAGGACGAGGAGCATCAGGAATGAACACAAGCGGACGAGCGGACGAGCGGACAGGCGGACCAGCGGACGAGCGGACGAGCGGACGAAGGGTATCGGGTGATGAAAAGGCATTGTCGGGGGTGATATGTTGACTAATTGACCATCTATTGCTCAATCTTCAATCTTCAATCTGCAATCCCTCAATCTTCAATCATCAATAAATCAATAGTTCCCCCTCATTTTGCCACCACCCCCTTCACCCCGTTCTTCAGCCGCTGCATCACCAGTTCGGCAGTCCAGCCGAAGAAGTTATCCGTCCACCGCTGGGGATGGATCGTCAGCATGGCCCGTTCGGGGAAAGTGCACCGCCCGATCGCCTCGATGAGGTCGAAGGTGGTATGGTACCGATGCTCTATTTGATTACTCGAATAATCGATGAACGATTTCTGACTTCCGATCTGATTTCCGATCTGATTTCTATTGTTGAGTCCACTCCGAAAAGTCAATCTACCCACCCCTAGCCCCTCCCTACCA
>CAYVVG010000034.1:0-38487 GCA_964455285.1 uncultured Prolixibacteraceae bacterium | reverse complement strand
GGCCACCGGCGGATCGGGATCCACATAGCAACTGATGGCAGCTGCCCAACCCGTCCCGGTCACCCCTTCGTCGGAATGGAACCGGAATGTCAGGGCCCCCGATGCATTGCTGGCCGTCACAGTACCCGGGCCCGAAGTCCCGTGGTATTTGCCGATGACCGGAGCGGCGGAACTTGCTCCGTTGTAAATGGTCAGTGTATCGTAACCCGATTCGGTGCTGAACGCGCTGAAAGTAAACCGGATCATGGCCCCCGGCGTGGAAGGATAAAAGGTCTCCACGAAGGTCTCATAGTTCTGGTAAGACCCTGTTGGCCCTCCCGAATCGTAGAAGTCCCCGGTGCATATGGTCACTGTGCCGTTGGTCATGTTGAAGATCGGGGGAGTGACGGTGATGTGCCCGGGGATGGTTTTCGTGTCGGATCCGAAAGCGTTGGTCACCGTCAGCGAAACATCGTACGTTCCTAGGGTGGAATAAATTACCGGCGGTGGTGTCGGGCCTGAATAGGTCGATGGGGTACCTCCCGGGAAGTTCCAGCTCCAGGTTGCCGGACCGCAGGAGGATTGGTCGGTAAAGGTCACCGCATTTCCGACGATCACCGTCGTCGGGACGGCTGAAAAGTCAGCGATCACATTCTTTACCGTAATATATCCCGTTTTGGTTTCGGTATCGCTGCTGGTGCCGTCGGATACCGTGAGCGAGACATCGTAGGTACCCGGGGCGGAATAGGTGATCGCCGGAGGTGTCTGGCCCGAATAACCCGAAGGGGTGCCCCCCGGGAAACTCCAGGTCCAGGTCGACGGGGAGCCGGTCGAGACGTCGGTAAAAGTGACCGCCGCGCCCGGGCAGATTGTATTTGTGCCGGTCGTAAAGGCTGCATTCAGGCCCAGTTCGAAGGGAGAGACATAGGTCATTGTAATTCCGGTGCGGTTGTCGGTCCAGCAGGGATATACTTTACCCCCCTTCGAGGTGATGCCCAGGTAATCGCCCATGTACAGGCTGGCCAGGCCGGAAATCGGCGACGGGGTGAAGGCGACGTCGCTCACCACGAAATCAGTCCATGTGTTTCCCGCATCGACGGAATAGGCGGCATAGACTTCACACTGCGTGCTGGCCACGTTCCGGTCGTCGTAGTACACGGCCGTGAGAACGCCTGTTTCGGGATCGCAGCTGATCCAGGGAAAATAAGCCTCCTTTCCGTCTGCAAAGGGGCCCTGGTTGATCCGGACCGGGGTGGACCAGGTGGTTCCGCCGTTGCCGGAGCGGATCATGTAAACACTTTTATTGGTTCCTGTATTGACTCCCGGCGTGCCGGTGTTCGTCCAGACTATGTAAATATTCCCGTTATAAGGACCGCCGCTGATGTCAACGGCCATCGAAGGAAACGAGTTCACCCGGTGATTTTTTGCCACTGCGGTGGTCCGTATGCCCTTGATGTTGGAAATGATCCGGCCGGCCGGCCCGAAGGAGGATCCTCCGTTGGTCGATTTGGCAAACCCCAGCGCGGTTTCGTCCGAAGGCCATGAATCATAGATCGTCCAGACCACATATACCTCTCCGTTCGGCCCGGTCTGGATGTTCACCCCCTGGTTGTGGCTGCCGGCATTGATGGCACTGCTGATGTTCACAGGGGTACTCCATGAGGCCCCGTCATTGACCGAACGCGAGATCTTGATCTCCGTATCGTCCGTCCCGCCGAAATCGGTCCAGGCCACATAGAGGTTCCCTTCGTAAGGACTGGTGGCCTTGTTGTCGATCCACATGTGGTTCTTGTCGGCCAGCGACCCTGGATTGGGAGCCACGGTCGCGGTACTCCACGTCGAACCGTCGTCGGAATAGGCGATCCCCTGCCCGGAGGCGCTGCTGATGAAGTTGACGTATTCCCGGCCGTTGAGCCCGATGGCCGTGGTGGGGTCGCCCTTGTTGGTTCCTCCCGCCCCGCCGGTCGATCCCGACCACCCGATCCCGGCATTCGACGACTGGAAATAATTGGCCCCGAGTACGCTGCCGACTGCCGATCCCGTCCAGGTGGTCGAATTGTTCGAATTCAGGATGTAATTGGCGTTATTGGGGTCGATGAAAACCGAATTTTCGCTTTCCGTCACGGTGGTCAGGGTAGTGACCGGAACATCGGGAGAATTGGTGGTCAGAATTCCCCGGGTGGCAATACGGCTCCCCTTATATACAGCCGGGGCGGGAATGTGATCCGGGTTGAAGGGCGTCAGGCCCTTCTTTGCCATTTCCATCCAGTATTCCATGTTGTCGATGCGGGTATCGACATGTTCTGTCATGGTTTTGACGGCAGGAACACTCTTCTGTGCAAAGGATGTCATTGCACCCGCGAACAGGAAGAAAGCCAGCGCCAGGGAGATTCGATGTATCATAAAGATTATTTCAGATGGTTTATCGATTGTTCAGCATGATCCGTGTAGTCCCGGTGCCCGTCTTTGCGACCACCCGGACCAGGTAGATGCCGGTGGGCTGTCCGTCGAGGGAGAATGCATGGACCTTTTTCTCATCCAGTACCCCGTAATAGACCCTGGCCCCGTTCATGTCAAAGATCTCGACAATCCATCCGGCGGTGCCGGCGTCGGAAATATCTTCCAGGTAAAACCGGTCGTCGGACGGGTTGGGATAGAGCCGGTACAGGTTACCGGAAGCATCCTTCCCCGGCTTTTCCAGGCCGGTCACCGTAGTCACCATCGAGGGGGAGGTGCACCAGGGGCCGCCCGGGGCGATGTAGCCCAGCATGTAGCCTCCCGAATCGATCCGGGTGCCCGGGTAATAGAGGATGTTTTCCCCGGCTATAAAGGTGACGTTTCCCCCGGCCCCGACGAGGTACGTCGAACCCTCCCCGGCGACCAGAATCGTCTGAAATGCTTCGTAACAACGGGTGTCGGTGACCGACTCATTTTGCACCGTGACCGTGAGCGGCAAAGTGCTTACCGACATCTGGATCACATTTGATGAAACAGGGTTGACCGACGGACATGTAACGGTCGAAGTCATGGTACAGGATATTTCGTCGCCATCCGCCGGGATATAAGAATAGGTCGCATTGCTTGCATTGCCTGCATTGCTTGCATTCACTTTCCATTGGTAACCGGGTGTATCCCCGCCATGGGAGGGTGTCGCCGTAAAGGTCACCATCGTGCCCGATAACACAGGGTTGGCCGATGCTTCGATGACCACTCCGGGAGTTACGACCGGGCCGTTCACGGTCATCGTCACAGGAACGGAAACAGCAGGGTTTCCGAAAACACATGATGCGTTGGAGGTCACCTCACACGTCAAAACATCTCCGTTGGCCGGCTCCCAGATGAAGGTTGCATTGCTTGCATTGATTGCATTGATTGCATTCACCTTCCATTGATACGACGGGGCGCTTCCCCCGTTGATCGCGATCGCGCTGAAGGTAACGGGGGTGCCCTCGCAAACCGGGTTGGCCGAAGCGGAGGCATATACGATGACCATCACCATTGGATCAACTGTCATGCTGATGTAGTTGGAAACAGCGGCAGGTGTTGTCAGACAGGCGGCGCTGGAGGTCATCACGCAGGAAACCACATCCCCGTCCGTCGGCTGATAAGTATAGGTTGCAAGGCCTGCAATGCCTGCATTGCCTCCATTCAATTTCCATTGATACGACGGGGTTGCGCCACCGTTTACCGGGGTGGCCATGAAGGTAACCGTTGAGCCCTCGCAGGCCGGGTTCGCCGAAGCCTCGATCGATACTTCCGGGATCAGCTGGCTGGTGATCACCGACATCTCCACGGCATTGGAGGTGGCCGGGTTACCGGTAACACACGACGAGTTGGAGGTCATCACGCAGGTCACCTGGTCGCCGCTGGCCGGCGCATAGGTGTAGCTTGCATTGGTCGCATTGGTTGCATTGGTTGCATTGACTTTCCATTGGAAGGACGGTGCAGTTCCCCCGTTGACCGGTGTCGCGGTAAAAGTAACGTTCGCTCCCTGGCAAACCGGGTTGGCCGATGCACCGATCGTCACCCCGGCCGTCACCGGTTGGTTCATGGTCATGGTCACGGTGTTCGAAGTCGCCGGGTTGCCGGTAGGACAGGTTACGTTCGATGTCATTACGCAGGTTACCTGGTCGCCGCCGGCCGGCGCATACGTATAGCTTGCATTGGTCGCATTGCCTGCATTGATCGCATTGACTTTCCATTGGAAGGACGGTGCAGAGCCCCCGTTGACCGGTGTCGCGGTAAAAGTGACATTCGCTCCCTGGCAGGCCGGGTTGGAGGATGCAACGATCGTCACTCCCACCGGGTTGCTGGTCACCGCCATGGTCAGGGCGTTGGAGGTCGCCGGGTTTCCTGACGGACAGGATACGTTCGACGTCAGTACGCAGGTCACCTGGTCGCCGTTCGCCGGTGTATAGGTGTACGTTGCATTGGTTGCATTGCTTGCATTGACTGCATTGACCCTCCACTGGTACGCCGGGGTGGTTCCCCCGTTGACCGGCACGGCCGTGAAGGTCACAGAGGTGCCCGCGCATACGCTCGTCGAGGGGCATGAAATGGTCACGCTTACCGGGTTGGCGGTGCAGTTCCCGGTGATGCTGATATCGTCGATCCCCCAGTAATATCCGAAGGTCCCGGTGTAGTTCCATTTGAATTTCACCTGCGCCTGGCCTGCCGTGGCATTAGCAGGCAAACTGACGGTGGTGGGGTTGGAAGTGCTGGTGGTGGTGTAGGTGGCCAGGGTGGTCCACGTAGAGCCGTTGTTGAGGCTGTAAGACACGGTTCCGGACGATCCGGTATACGACCTGAAATAATGCTTGAAGCCCAGTGTCACCGTGGAATAGGGTGAAAGGTTCAGCGTGGGTGTGATCAGGTCGGCATTCTGGGAGTTTCCACTGCCGTAAGTATCGCTGTCGAGGTAGGCATAATTACCCGTAAGCGCCGGGTTCGGCGACTGCCCGGTGATGGTGCCGAACTGCCAGATCTGGCCGTTCCCCTGGTGGTCCACCTGGCTCCAGCACGAGGGGATGGTGGTGACGCCGAACCCTTCGGTGAAGGGCAGGCTGTAAACTCCGCACAGGGTGGCAAAGGTAAGATCCTCGCCATAGAACGTTCCGTTGGCGTTGGTGGCGTAAGCCCTTACATGGTAGGTCGTGTTGGCAGACAGCCCGGTGATCGAACTGGTAAAGCTGCCCAGCCCCGAACCGTCGGTGGTATGGTTTCCCGCGACAACCGGGTTTGACGTCGTGCTCCAGCAAACACCGCGGGCGGTAACCGCCGCTCCTCCGTCGTACGCCACATTGCCTCCCGAGGTGGCCGTGGCAAGACCGATGGCCGATGCCGCCGTCGTGGTGACGCCTGCTCCGCCGGGAATAAAGGTCATGTCATTGCCGTTGGTAGTGCCATCGGTATTTACCGCGACGACGCGGCAATGATACGTCTGTCCGCCGGTCAGTCCGGTTATGGCGGCATTCACGGCAATCGCTGCACTTCCCGAGCCCGCCGATACGGTGGGCGTGTTCGATCCGTAACTGGTCGTCAACCCGTACTGAAAATAATACGTGGTGGGCAATCCGCTGGGGTTCACCGACCCGTTAAGGGTCGCAGAAGTACCGGTTACCGACGAAGCAGCCAGGGTGGTGGCAGTCGGGGCGTTCCCGAATTTAAACGAGGCGATCTTGGTCTGCCGGGTTCCACCGCTGCCGATGTATTCGGTGGTAAACCAGAAGGTCTTGTCATCGGATGGGTCCACCGACATCAGCGAATAGTCGCCCCAGCGGTTGTACGAGGTCTGGGCATAGGCACCTGTCTGGATGATCTCCTCGGGGATGTCCAATGTCCCGGTAGCGCCGGAGTAAGCGGTGGATGACTGGCCGCAGTAACGGATGCCGGGATAGACCGACGAACTGGATATCGAGTAACCCAGGGCGAGCTGGCCGCTCCCGTTCAGCATCATGCTCCCCATCCAACGGTGGTGCGCGTCGGGCGCATAGGTGCCCGACTGCCGTACCGACCAGCTGCCACCGGAGGTCCTGCGCAGTTCGTACCACCGGATCCCGGCATGGTTGGTGGCGTCAACGTCGACGGTATGACAACAAACCAGGGTTTCGTAGGATCCGAAATTCCTGTATTGGGGGACGTTCATGATCACCATCGGGATAGCGTCAAGTTTCTGTGAGTTCGGCTGGATGATATTGTCCCAGTTGCTTCCGAAGTTGCTGTCGAACGAGGGCACCGAAAGCTGCTGCGAACGGGTGAAAGTGGAGGAGGCCGGGGTGGTCCAGTTAACCGCCAGTTGATAGATCCAGAGCTGGTCGCTGCCGCCGCCGATGGCGTCGTCGTTGATCGTGATGAACAGGCCGGGGCTTCCGGCCGGCGCGAATGTTCCGTCATTATCCACCGGGGGTACGCACATGAACCCGTCGACGGTCGTTGGGCGCCACGAATTATCAAAACCCACGAACTGCGGGCTGGCTCCCCCTGTCAGCATCACCGAACGCTGGAACACGTAGATGTCCTTCCCTGAACTGTTGTTGGAACCCATGTAATACCCGTCCTGCCAGATGCCGAATTTTTCATAGTCGGGCATGTCGGCCACATCGAATGAATAGGCATACCATGTCCCCGTCGGATCGCTGGTGGTCGAAACCGCCACCAGCATGTAGTCGTTCGAGCCGGAGATGGAGAACTCCACGGCCAGCCATCGGGCCGCCTGTTCGTCGTACAGGATCAACGGATCCCCGTCGTTGTAAGTGGCTCCGGTCACGCTTCCGAACAGCAGGTTCATGTTGGTGGGTCCGGCCACCAGCGTCCCCGATTTATTGTAAATGGCGTAAACGCTATTGATGGTTTGCATGAAGTGGCCGGGACCGGCCGTACCGTTACAGTCGGGGGGGTAATAGGGGGATGCCTGCCCGTTGAAGTTGGCGATCGGGGCGCGGGATACATCGGTTTGTCCCACGGTCTGCTGCCATACCGGGTCGGGTCCCTTGGGAAGGGCGATGTCGGCAAACGGATAGGAACGTAGTTCCATTTTCTTGTTCAGCGCTTTCTTATCGGCTTTGGCGAGATGGGCGGCGTAGTCGGAGGCCGAGAGGACGGGCAGGTCTTTCAGCGGTGGGGTCTCTCCCAGAAACACCCCTTTCCCGACGAGAGAGGGATGAAGCGGTGTGTCGGCCTGGCTGTAGCCAGTGGAACGAAAACCCATAACAATCAACACGGTAAGGGGCAGAAGAAAAGAAAAACGCATGAAGGAAAATTTAATATTTATACTAGTTTTATTGTTACTGAATCGCAAAGTTATAAATTTAATGTTATGGCGCTCATAATAGCTGTTATTCCTTGAACACACACATTCAACAGGCGATTTGATAAAAAGTCTTGCCTTTCCCTAAAAATTACCCTATATTTATCGCTTGAATGTCGGCAAGAAACCATCAGACCAGCGACATTTTGCGTCTGATACCCACTTCCCCGGCTGCCCTCACTCTCCCCTTCATTTTTTTGCTGTTATTACATGGACATATTGCCCGGAAGATAACATCAACCTTGTTGGATACACCCCCACAAAGCCCCTGCCTGTATGAAAACAAAATTTACGGTCAGCCTGTTCATCCTGCTCTTTGCGGGCAGGCTTCCCGTTTCCGCCCAGGTAAGCGTCAACAACGATCACAGCGCACCCGACCCGTCGGCGATGCTCGACGTGAAAAGCACCTCCATGGGCATCCTCGTTCCGCGCATGCCGGTCGCACAGCGCGACGCCATTGCCGGCCCCGCCACCGGGCTTCTGATTTACAATGAAACAACCAACCATTTCGATTATTTCCGGGGCGATTGCTGGTACCAGGTCGAATCCTCGTTTCTCACCTTCACGACCGGCTCGCTTCGCACAGGCGGAGGAATTTCCATTCAGGCGGCGCCCGGCACCCTGCCCGACAGTTCCGCCATCCTGGATGTGGACAATCCCAGCCGCGGCATGCTGGTGCCGAGAACCACCCCGGGATCGATCGTAGCGCCTGCGTCCGGACTGATCATTTTCGACACGACGACCGATCAGTTCACTTACTTTAACGGAACCGGCTGGGAACAAATCTGCGCCACAACAACAGGTATCCCCGGGGCTTTGGGAACCCAGGAACCGGACGGCGTCGCCATCCATGCAGACACAACGGGACCCGATCCGTCGGCCATGCTGGATGTTGCCGCCGCCGGAAAAGGTTTGTTGATCCCACGGCTGACCGATGCCCAGCGGGATGTGATCCGGCCTGTTGCCGGTCTGGCAATTTTCAACGTTTCCTCGAACACCATCCAGTTCTTCAACGGATCGGCGTGGCATAAAATGACCACCGGCTGCAATCAATGGGTGTGCGGACAACCCGTAACCGATGCACGCGATATGCAATCATACAACACCGTGCTGATCGGATCGCAATGCTGGTTCGCCGAAAACCTGGATTACCAGGGCGCCAACAGCTATTGTTACAATAATTCACCCGCCAACTGTGAAATCTATGGCAGGCTATATACCTGGGATGCAGCCTCATCTGCCTGTCCAAACGGATGGCACCTCCCTTCCGATGCCGAGTGGTGCACCCTCGCTTATTTTCTGGATCCGGCAGTAAACTGCAGCGCAACCGGGTACCTGGGTACGGATGCGGGCGGAAAACTGAAAGAAACGGGAACAGCACACTGGCTGGCACCGAATATTGGGGCGACCAACTCCAGCGGATTCACCGGTTTGCCGGGGGGGTATAATCTTTCGGGCGCCTGGTATGGCCTGGGAGAGACGGGTGATTTCTGGACCTCTACGACCAGTGGTTCCAATAGTTTTGATTGGTGGCTGGAATCCGGTGATTCCCGGATAAGCCGGTACGCCGACCCCCAGAATTCCCGTTTTTCTGTCCGCTGCATAAAGGATTGTCCGCTTCCGACACCATCCGATGCCGGACCCGACCAGGTCGGAATTCCGGGAACCGGTACGGTCTTGCAGGGGAACACCCCGGTTATCGGTTCGGGACAATGGAGCATTGTCAGCGGAAGCGGCGGAAACATTGCCGCACCCTCAGATCCTGCCAGCAGCTTTTCGGGCAATGCCGGCTTTGTTTATATCCTCCGTTGGACCATTTCAAACAATTGCGGATCAAGTTCGGATGATGTGGTCATCGGCTTCCTTTGCGATCAGCCGGCCACCCCCGCGGATGCCGGGCCCGACCAGCTGAACGTTGCCGGCGATTCCGCCATCCTGCAGGGGAACACCCCGACGGCCGGTACGGGACTGTGGAGCCTGCTGAGCGGCACCGGCGGGAACATTGCCGATCCATCATATCCTGCCAGCAGTTTTGAAGGTCTCCCGGGAAATGATTACACGCTGGCATGGACCATCACCACCGCGTGCGACACCTCGTCCGACCAGGTCGTGGTGAGCTTCCTGTGCGACCCCCTGCCCACTCTCGCCAATGCCGGTCCCGACCAGGTGAACATCCCGGGCTCGTCCACCCTCCTGCAGGGAAACGCACCCCTTTCCGGCACAGGCGCCTGGAGCATCGTCAGCGGACTGGGCGGGAATGTGAATGATCCGTCCGACCCTGTCAGCAGCTTTTCCGGGATCCCGGGGATCACCTATACCCTGCGCTGGACCATATCGACCTTCTGCGCATCCGGATTCGATGAAGTCGTCGTCGGCTTCAATGCACCGGACTGCGGATCGCCTTTTACCGATGCACGCGACAACAAGGTTTACAACACGGTGGCGATCGGCGGGCAATGCTGGATGAAGGAGAACCTGGCCTATCAAAGCGGAAACAGTGCCTGCTATAATAATGATCCGGCCAATTGCACAACATACGGACGACTTTATCAATGGGCGGCAGCCTCATCCTCCTGCCCGGAAGGCTGGCACCTCCCGTCCGATCCGGAATGGTGCACCATGGCAACCTTCCTGGATCCGACGGTCAACTGCAATGCATCCTTATACACCGGGACCGATGCGGGCGGTAAATTGAAAGAAACCGGGACCATGCACTGGCTGCCGCCGAATACGGGGGCGACCAACTCGAGCGGATTCACGGGTTTGCCCGGGGGGTATAACCTGTCGGGTAGCTGGTATGGCCTGGGTGAGGTGGGTGATTTCTGGACTTCAACCGCCTCCGGTGACGATGGTTTCGATTGGTGGATGGAATCAGGCAGGGCCAGTATTGGCCGTTATGCCGACCCGCAAAGTTCTTATTTTTCAGTACGTTGCGTAAAAACCTGTCCGTTGCCCTCGCAGTCCGGCGCCGGGCCCGATCAGCTGAACGTCCCCGGGGTGACCGTGAATCTGCAGGGGAACACCCCTTCCGCCGGTACGGGACAGTGGAGCATTCTCAGCGGAACGGGAGGCATCATCACCGCACCTGGAAATCCCGGGAGCGTTTTCCAGGGGATCGGTGAAAACACTTATGTGCTGCGGTGGACCGTTATGAATGGCTGCGGTTCGAGCACGGATGATGTGACGATAAGCTTCGCGGCCTTTTCCTGCAACAATACTTTCACGGATGTCCGCGACAGCAGTGTTTATGGCACGGTGCTGATCGGAACGCAATGCTGGATGAAGCAGAATCTGAACATCGGCGCCCTGATTTCCGGAACAGCCAACCAAACCGATAACGGCGTGATCGAAAAATACTGCTATGACAATCTGCCAGTCAATTGCAATCTGTACGGAGGTCTCTATCAATGGGATGAAACAATGCAATACTCCCCGGCGCCCGGCAGCCAGGGAATCTGCCCGGCGGGCTGGCATATCCCTTCCGATTCCGAATGGACGACCCTGACCGAAGGCGTGGGCGGACTTCCAGTGGCCGGGGGAAAAATGAAGGAGGCGGGAGCGGCTCACTGGACCACGCCGAATTACAATGCCACAAACAACACCGGCTTCACCGGGCTCCCGGGAGGATACCGCAGAACCAATGGTTCTTACGAAAATCTCCATGACGGCGGCATCTGGTGGACCGGCACGGAGGTCTCCCTGGTTCACGCCAGGTACCGGACCCTGTACCATGCCCTTGAATGTGCCGGAAGAGGCTACCGGAACAAATGGGAAGGTGTTTCCGTCCGTTGTCTTGAAAATTAACTTCCGGATACAGGAAAATGAACAGAATAAAGCGAGTCAGATTCATGTCACACCCGACAAAACACTGCTGGAAAATGGAATCGCCTGAAAGTCATCCCGTCCGGATTCAGCCGGAAGCCGTAAATCACCCGCCCGACCGGTCGCCCGGTCCGGGGTCCCGGGCCCTTATCCTGCTGCAGAAACTGTTTCTCGTGTCCATCCTGGTTGTCCTGTTCTATCCTGCGGCATGGGCTCAGACCGAGCAGATCGTCGTGGTGCCGTTCCGGCCGTCGGATCCGACGATCCCTTTCCCGGCCCACACCGGTGCGATCGTAAGCCTGAAAGCCATCCTGCGAAACGCATCTGCCAGCACCTATACGGTGTACTGGGATTTTGACGGGAACGGGACATGGGACTTCAGCCGGGTTGTTTCCAGGGATGCTTCAACCAACAGTGTCAGGGATATTGGCGCCACCTGGATTTTCCCGTATAGTCCCGTAACCAAAAAATTATATCTCAGCACGGTCAGGGTACACAACAACACCAATGGCTCGGAAAAATTCGCCCAGGCACTCACGCTGGTAGAAAACTGGCAGCCCGATCATGATCCGCAGACCTGGACAAACCACCAGGTGGAAGTTCTCCAGGAAATAGCCATACAGGAAAACCTGTGGTACCTGCATAAACGCATGATCTGCAGTGGCAACGGAACGGCCGGCATTTCAGGGTACTGCCAGGATCCCTTTACCTCTGCCAACCTGCTGGAACTCTTTGCCGCAAACAGAAGGTTTCCGGCCTATCCGCCGGGTACGCTGAACTGGTATGGAACAACCCCTCCTTCCGGGTGGGAAGATCGCAACACAACGCTCTGGAATACTGATCCTTATGCCGAGGATGCCTTGCGCATGATGAATTACCTGCTCGTGAACTCATCCGTGCAGTCCATCCCGGCCGGTTGCGAGGACAATACCTGCGGATATGACAGCCAGGGGAATGAGCTTCTTTGCTCCAGGATTGACGGCACGAACAACAATAGCGGCATCCGGACAACCTTTCTCAGCATGTACGCCGACGGGGGAATCGCCGTCGGCCAGGCACAGATCGTTTCCGGCCTGGCCCATGTGCTCACCGTTCATGCGGGCGTCCCTTCCCAGGTAGGCCCGGCAGGAATTATCAGCAAACCGCTCGGGTACATTGTCCAGGAATACGTGGATTACCTGGCTCATTATCAGATTGATGCAGGTACGGGCCTCGGAGGCTATTACTACGATCCTGTGAATGGTTCATATAATTACAGCATGGGGGAATCCGCTTCGGGAGTGGCCATGGGCCTGTATGACGCACAGATCTACGGTAGCCTGTATGGGATTGTAGTGAACAACAAAGTAAAATACCGGCTGGCCGAAAACCTGGTCAACCAGGCGGGAGCCAACGGTTTGGTCAGGAGGTGGCTGCCGGATGCGGCCGGCGGAATGCATAACTCCAATTACACCGCCGGGTACATCGGAATTTGCTACTGGCTGGGGATTGATCAGTTTGACGCTTCCAGTACCATCCCTGCCTACCCGGGCTACTGTTCCTATACGAAGGGGCAGTTGCGCCAGGTTTTCAACAATTATTTGACTGCAACAGCCCCGTTGTGGAATTCGGCTTCCAAAACCGATTCATACGGGTGGCTCGATCACTTCTGGAAAAACGGCGATTACCTGTGCGGCGACATCAATGATACGATACCCCAGGTTGTCTTGCAGAACCATTACCTGGGATCGACTTTCAACATGTTCCAGTGGGCACAGGGATTGAATAAATGTTATCCGCCGGCTGCCCTGTTCGGAACCCACGACTGGAAACGCGAGATCATCATTCATCTGATCCGGGGGGAGACCCGAAACTACGGCAGCGGACTTGGCATCACCGGACAGTTTGTCGATGATTACTGTTCTCCCTACCAGTCGCACTCCTGCATCTGGGGATATCCCGATTGGTGCTCCGTCCTTGCCGGAAGAACCCTGTCGGCGCTCAATGAGTTCGGAGTGATCTGGACCTGCGAGGACGAATGATATCTCTGTGTATCTCCGTGCCTCCTCCGTGGTCCTCCGTGTAATGATTTTATTTATATCCAATCACTTGGCAAATGAACCCGGCTGTATCCCAAAATCCCATCCTTATGAAAAAGTTGATCCTGTTTACCCTTTGCCTGCTCGGCTGGGCATTCCCGCTTTCCGCCCAGGTGGGTGTCAACGCCGACAACAGTGCTCCCGACCCGTCGGCGATGCTGGATGTAAAATCCACCACCCGCGGTGTCCTCATCCCACGGATGACCAACGCCGAGCGTGATGCCATCGAAAATCCGGCATTGGGGCTGATCATCTACAACACCGAAGACAAGTACGTGCAATTGTACGACGGGACTAACTGGACGATCCTCATTCCCAACAACTGCATCCCGGTAACGCCCGATTCGATTTACGGCAACAACCATCCCGAATGCAATGCCACGGGCATCGTATTTTCCATCCCGCGGGTGATGTTTGCCGGCAGCTATCATTGGACGGCCTATCCCGGAGCGGAGATCGTAAGCGGGCAAGGTACGCAGACCATCACCGTCAACTTCACCACGCAGGAGGGGCATCTCGCCGTGCGTGCGGTAAGCGGATGCGGCAACAGCGATTACCGGACGGTTCCCATCGTGATCGCCATCCCGGCGACGCCGGCCGCCATCCTGGGGAACCTCCACCCCGAGTGCAATGCCACGGGCGTCGTCATCTATGTCGATCCCGTGCCGGGCGCCACGAGCTACCACTGGACCATTTCGTCGAACGCCTCCATTACGGCGGGACAGGGAACCAACAGCATCACCGCCAGTTTCGGACTCGATGGCGGCCAGGTGTCGGTGCGAGCCCAGAACAGTTGCGGCAACAGCGATTCCATCACCGCTACCTACAGCATCGACATCCCGGCTGCGGCCGGCTCCATTACCGGGCCTCCCTCTCCGTCAATGAACACCGGCGGGCATCTCTATTTCATCAGCCCGGTGGCCGGGGCGACCTCCTACCTGTGGAGCGTGCCGCCCGACGCCACCATCACCTCCGGACAGGGAAACGACAGCATTGTGGTCGCCTTCGGGGTGCAGCCCGGCAATGTCAGCGTTACACCCGTCAACAGCTGCGGCAACGGAACCGGCGCTACATTCCCTGTCGCTCCCTTCCAGTGCGGCGATGTGGTCACCGACGGCCGCGACATGCAAACTTACCCCACGGTTACGATAGGCACCCAATGCTGGATGACCAAAAACATGAACATCGGCACCATGATCAGTTCCGGTTATCCGTCGCATCAATTCCCCGAGATCATTGAGAAATACTGCTACAACGCGGTTGTGGACAGCTGCAGCGTGTATGGCGGTCTCTATCCCTGGGACGAAGCCATGCAGTACTGCCAGACGGAGGGGGCGCAGGGCATTTGTCCGTTCGGCTGGCATATTGCAACCGAAAACCAGTGGTGTACCCTTGCGAACTTCCTGGATCCGGGAACTTTCAACTGTAACATCAACCTCAGCTGGCAGGGCGCTGCCGGGGGCGCCCTCAAGGAGGCCGGAACGTTGCACTGGGCCTCTCCGAATACCGGGGCGACCAATTCAAGCGGTTTTACGGCGCTGGGAGCCGGCTATTTAGACTACAACTATTACAGCATACATTACGCTCTGACCATGATGAGTTCGAGCCTTTATTATGGTTCTGACCCTATTGGATTCATGTTGAACGCTTACCAGGCAGGCATCCGGAGCAGCACAATCAACAGGTACGGCGGCGGGTATTCCATCCGCTGCCTCCGGGATTGACGTCGCACTCCTTTGTGCCCTTCGTGCCGTACTTAGTGTCCTTCGTGGTTAATAAAAGGTAAAATGCAACGTGAACCTGTAAAATATCAGGCAATATAAATCCGATCCCATGAAAACAAATATCACCCTGATGACCCTGATCCTGGCCGGCGCGATGTCGCTCAATGCCCAGGTGGGCGTTAACGCCGATGGCTCGGCTCCGGCATCCAGCGCCATGCTCGATGTGAAATCAACCACCAAAGGGGTGCTGATCCCCCGGATGACCTATACCCAGCGTAAGGCCATCACTGCCCCGGCTGCCGGCCTTTTGATTTTTCAGACCACCGCACCAGCCGGATTCTTCTATTATGATGGTATCAACTGGGTGGCACTCGGAACGGCTGAGGGATCCAGCGGTAATGTATTGGATATCGACGGAAACAAGTATGCCACGATCAAGATCGGCGACCAGGAGTGGATGGCCGAAAACCTCCGGACGACACATTATCGCAATGGGGATCCGATACCCAATGTGACCGACAATTCGACATGGGCGGCCCTGACCTCAGGGGCATATTGCTGGTACAACAACGATGAAACCACTTATAAAATCTTTTATGGAGCATTATACAACTGCCTGGCTGTCATCGATTCCCGTAACATCTGTCCTTCCGGATGGCAAGTGCCTACCTACTCCGAGATCATGACATTATCTTCTTATCTCGACGGCAACACCCATGCAGGCGGAAAGCTGAAATCGGCGGCTTACTGGGCACCTCCCAACTCAGAAGCAACCAATATCAGCGGATTTTCAGCGCTTCCGGGAGGCATAAGGGAAAACTCGGGTGTTTTTTCTTCAATACTTCACTACGGATATTGGTGGACTTCCAGTGATGAACCTGGGGGACAAAGATGGTTTTACGCATTGGGGTACAATGGCCCCTATTTTTATCAAAATATTACTACTTCGTTATGGGGATTTTCAGTTCGATGTTTAAAATCGTATTACGGCGACCTTGACGGCGACGGGGTTCCCGACATTAACGATAACTGCATGGAAGTTGCCAACCCTGACCAGGCCGATGCTGACAACGACGGGTTGGGGAATGCATGCGACCCGGATGATGACAACGATGGCGTGCCGGATGAAACCGACAACTGTCCCCTGAATTACAACCCGAACCAGGCCGATGCCGACGGCGACCTGGTGGGCGATGTGTGCGACAACTGCCCGAACACCGCAAACGCGAACCAGCTCGACACCGATGGAGATGGTGACGGGGATGCCTGCGATAATTGCGTCAGCATTGCAAACCCTACCCAGGCAAATTCAGACCAGGATACATGGGGCGATGCCTGCGACAACTGCCCGGCCGTGACCAACCAGAACCAGGCCGACACCGACGGCGACGGCCTCGGCGACGCCTGTGATTGCCAGCAGGCCAATGCCGGATCGGATCTAACCACCTCCAAGGACAGAGTTGTGCTTCAGGGCAATTACCCCTGGGCTGGAAATTCAGGACTCTGGACAATCATCAGCGGCACGGGAGGCACTTTCACAAATCCAGCCAGTCCAACCAGCACGTTTTTGCCTTCCAATCCAGGTTCCTTCACGCTTAGATGGACCATCACTTCGACGGTGTGTACAACCCAGGATGATGTAAATATTTGTTTTATCCCATGGGTTATCTCAAGTATAAGCGGACCGCGCAGCCCTTGCCAGAATACTCCCGGGCTGATCTATAGTGTCACAGATATCGCCGGAGTCACCTTTACCTGGACCGTGCCCTCCGGATGGACCATTACGGCGGGTCAGGGGACCAATATGATTACCGTCACTTCGGGTTCGTCGGCAGGATTTATTACTGTAACCTCTTCCAATAGCTGCGGCAATGGTTTATCAAATACTATTTCTGTATCCGTTACTGCCGGCGTGCCATCGCAGCCCTCCGGCATTAACGGTCCCGACACCGTTTGCCAGAACACCTCCGGCCTGACCTATAGCGTAACCAATGTCGCGGGAGTGACCTATACCTGGGCCGTGCCCTCCGGGTGGACCATAACCGCCGGCCAGGGAACCGCCAGCATCGCGGTGACAGCCGGTACATCCCCGGGGGAGGTTACCGTCACTCCTTCAAACTCCTGCGGGAACGGCACTTCGCAAACGCTGGCCGTAGCGGTGGATGCCGCCGTACCGGCACAGCCTTCCTCCATAACCGGTCCGGCATCGCCATGCCAGAATACGGCGGGTCTTTCCTACGGCGTGATCAGTGTCGTTGGCGTCGGCTATGCCTGGACCGTGCCGTCCGACTGGGCCATCACCGGGGGGCAGGGAACCAGCGCCGTCATCGTAACCTCCGGAACGGTGCAGGGGAACATCACCGTCACTCCCTCCAATGCTTGCGGCGACGGAACGGCGCAGACACTGGGGGTAACCACCACTCCCGCCGCCCCGGCGCAGCCTTCCGCCATCTCCGGACCCGATACCGTGTGCCAGAATACGGCCGGTCTGCCCTACAGCGTGACCAACGTAGCAGGGATCAACTATGCCTGGACCGTGCCGGAAGGGTGGTCCGTCACCGCCGGCCAGGGAACTAATAGCATCACGGTAACCGCTGGAACCGCCGGGGGAACCATCAGTGTCACCCCATCCAACACGTGCGGAAACGGTCCGGCCCGGGAACTTACCGTCGCGGTTCAAACCGGCGTGCCTGCGCAACCATCGACCATCACAGGGAACCAAACTCCGTGTGAGAATGCAACCGGGATAACCTATTCGGTCACAGCAGTACCCGGCGTCTCCTACGCCTGGACCGTACCTTCGGGATGGAGCATCACCGCCGGACAGGGTTCGTACAGCATTACCGTCACGGCCGGCTCCGGTTCCGGCAGCATCACGGCGACGCCTTTCAACGAATGCGGAAGCGGTACGGCACGATCGCTCACGGTGGTGGCCGTCCAGCTTCCCTCCCAGCCTTTGGCCATCAGTGGACCAGCCGAGCCATGCGCCGGCCAGTCCGGGTTGATCTATACCGCGATCATGCCCCCCGCCAGCCCATATACTTACCAATGGTCGGTCCCGATCGGATGGACCATCACCGCCGGGCAGGGGACAAACTCCATTATCGCAACGGCCGGGGCTTCGGGACAGATCACCGTACAACCTTTCAATGGTCCCTGCGGCGGAACACCGCAGGCTCTTTCTGTCTCTCCCGCTCCCGGCGTGCCGCCCCAACCCTCTGTGATCACGGGGCCTGCCTCCCCCTGCCGGAACACGCCCGGGATCCTCTACAGCGTGACAAACGTTGCGGGGGTTACCTTCACCTGGACCGTCCCCTCGGGCTGGTCTATTACCGCCGGGCAGGGCACCAGCACCATCACGGTGACCACCGGGATGTCGGGGGGAAGCATCACGGTCGTGCCTTCCAATGCATGCGGGAACGGCTCCGCACGAACGCATTCCTATTCTGTGGTCAATTGCGGAACCTGCGGGGGTAGCTTTTCTGTAAACACCGTCACCGCCGCGGGTTATACCTGGCTCGACCGCAACCTGGGGGCTTCCGGTGTGGCCGCCTCCTCAACCGATTATAATGCCTATGGAAGCCTGTTCCAATGGGGAAGATACTCTGATGCACATGAATGCATCAACTGGACAAGTTCCACCACGGGATCGGCCGTGAACGGGACGACCTCCTCGCAGTGCTCGAACACCACGCCGACAGATCCCTGCAGCCACAACCTGTTTGTGCTGAACTCCACCAACTGGACCTCCCAGAATTCCCAGCAGCAGAGCTGGTGGAACGGTTCGAACAAAGGGCCGGCAGATCCCTGCCCGGCGGGTTTTCGCCTCCCCACGCAAAGCGAACTGACCGCACTGAAGAACAGCTTCAGCCCGTCGAATGCCACCGGGGCATACAACAGCAATGTGAAAATGACCGTGGCAGGAAACCGTTCGACAGGTACGGGAACTATTTCAAACGCGGGTTCCGGCGGGAACTACTGGAGTTCCACCTACACAAGCAGCCAGCAGTCTTATTACCTGATGTTCAACGTCGGTTCGGCAAGTGTGACCGCGGCCCAGAGGAGTCTTGGTTATTCGGTGCGGTGCATCCAGGAGTGATCGGCATGGCAAAGTGGCTTGTCCTCATCGGGCTGTTTATTTCCCTGTCCTCCCGCGCCGGGGGGCTGGAGATCCGCACCGGCCATCCCGGGGCAACGGTCAGGCTGACCGGGTACTCGGGCCTGAGGGAGCTGGCCCTGGCATCGCTGGTTGCCGATGGCGAAGGCGTTGCAAGGTACAACAGCGATTACCGGGGATTCATCCTCACGGAGATCAATAACCTGGGGGTTTTCCCGGTGATCGTGATGAATGGTCCTGTTACCTTTTCCTTCGGTGCCGCCGGTGAGCCGGGCTTTACGGACCCTGAAAACATTTGGTTCTACGATGCACTGAAGAAGAAAAAACAGGCCGACAGCCTGTCCGGTGTCGTCGGGGAGGATCTCGACAGCACCCGGGCGGATTACCGGAAGCGGGTCGTCGCTTCCGGCGACCGCATCTCAGCCATCCTGCTGCAGGGACAGCTGGTCCTGGAAAGCTCCTATGGCATCCGCTCGCGGGAGGATCTGGACGAAACGAAGAAAATCATGCTGGATTTCCTTTCCGGGCAATTCGACCGGCTTTACCATTCCGACATGTTCCGGCAAATGGCTTTCCAGTACGCCATGATGAACGAATATGTGGCCCAGAGCAGGGAAGAGCATTACGGATGGGTGCTGACGGACATCGGCGACTGGATGACCCTGTTCCGGGGCCGGCTGTCGCCCGAAGAGATCACCGGCTTCTTCACGGAAATGGCGGTGAACCGCAGGATGATCAGCCTCGCCTCGGAGATCGTCGGGAAATTCGGGGAATACGGGGGGTGCCCGGTCGGTTCGACAGGCAGCGGACTTCCCGTTTCATGGCCCGGCATCCTGCTCCATGCCTGGAAAGAGAGCCGGCCCCCGGTTCCCCTGGGGGAGGCGGGCCCCGGGAAAAAACTGCTGATCTTCTATGACGAAGAGTGCCTATTCAGCCTTCCGGGACATGTCAGGATGATGGGGCTGCTTGAAAAGAACAACCTGGAGTTGCCTGTCGTCACGGTGTTTTCCGGCAGGCGATCTCCTCCTGAAGCCGATGAGCTGGTGCTTCCACGCAGGTTCAGCCTCTGGTTCCGCGACGATCCGGCCGAAGGCAGGCCAGTCTGCAGCCGGATGGGCATCCGGAAATTCCCGGCCTTTTTGATCCTGGATGACAACGGTATTAACAGTGGATTGTTTTACAGCAGCGACGAGGCCCTGCAGGCAATCCTCCTACCCGGTAAATGACCCGCGTGATGGATCTTTACCCAGAGGCGAACGGGGTTGCGGACGACAACCGGGAAGAGGCTTTCATCGGCATCCCGGATGGCTTCATGAAGCGGATGGCTGCTTGCGGGCGGTGCCGGGTGCGACCTTCTTCCAGTGGATCTTGCCACCCGGGCTGAATGGTATCAGCCGGCCAGCGCTGCCGGGTGGGTTCTGTGGCTACGGATTTGTCTCTGGAAAGTATGTGGCCTCATTCCTCACCTCAACGTTTTTATCATCCTCGCCATCACACGCTGCTCACCCGCCGTCATCCTGCACAGGTAGTACCCCGCCGGCAACGTGCTCCCGGAAAAACGGGTTGAATGGAACCCTTTCGTCTCCTGCCGGTCGACCAGCGTCTGCACCACCGTGCCGGCCGGACTATACACCTCGATCCTTACATGGCAACCGGTGGGGAGTGTATAACTGATCACGGCATCGCCGGTAAAGGGATTCGGGGAACAGGAAAGGGCCGGTATTTCTGCGACCGGTGGGATGTCCTCCTGCCCCACGATCGTCGGGATAATATGGGTGTAATAAACGTCCTGCTCCAGGTTCATCGTGTTGGCCCAGGCCAGGTGCGCCCCGTCATTGTCGGAAACCATGTCGAAATAATCCCCCATCTTCTGCTGCTGGGGATAACCCAGGGAAGGATCGAACGCACCGGAGAGCCGCTTGTTGATCGACCAGGTAGCCCCCTGGTCGTCGGAATAACAATAGTAAAGCGACGAAAGGTACGTTCCGGGGTTGTCGCGGGTGTCGAGCCAGATCACGTCGATGCGCCCGTTCGGGGCCGCCGACATCGTGCCGAACCACTGGTAGTTGCCGAAAACATCGTTGTTGAGCCGCACCGGCGGTTCAAAGGTCAGCCCCCCGTCGATGCTCCTCGCAAACATGACGTCGGCAGGATCTGAAACCGACATCCGCGACACCGAAGCGACCACGTAAACATATCCGCGGCCCGGGCCCGTGGAACGGTCGACATCAACATAGGCCTGTCCCATGATCCCCACAGGATTGATCGGATCGGAAGAGACAATGTACCCGTCGAGATCGACCTGGGCCAGGGAATTCCACGAGATGGACGATCCTGCAATTTGCGCGTTGGTCGACTTCACCACCATGGCCCCGCCGAAAGAGCCAACCCCCGTCACGTACAGTTCGCCCGAAGGTCCGACCGCCATCGTGCCCCAGTAAGGGAAACCGTCGACGGCAATGCAATCCTCGAAACTGGCACCGGCGTCGGCCGACCGGGTGAAAAACCCGGGCGTGCAGGAACTGTACGACGCATTCCAGCTCGAATACATGTTTCCCTTCCCGGGCCCGTCCGAAACATCGACCGCCATCCATTGCTTGTCGCCGCCATGCGCCTGTACGGCAGGTCCCCAGGTGGCACCGCCATCTACGCTTTTAAAAACTTCACAGGTATAATCGCCGGTATAAGTGGTCAGGCTGTTGTAAAAGAAATTTCCTTCTGCATCAAACTCCAGCACGGGATCGGATCGGAACACGAACGGCTCGATCACCCCGGGAAAGGTCCAGGTCTGGCCGGCATCGGAAGAATATCCCCACCCGGCCTGCCTGAAGTTGTTGTTCACGTCGTCAAACTGCCGCCACCCGATCACGATCTTATCCGGATTGACCGGGTTGACGGCAATGGAAGGCTCGTTCGCCGCATCCCCCAGGATGTTGGCGCCCCCGGCCGCCACGTTAACCTGCGCGGTGAAGAAACCGGCCCCCCGGAATTGATACCCGGGAGCGGTTGTTCGTTGTCCCGGTGACTGGTAAGGCTGATCGGGAACTTCATGATGGACCGACGACCCGGGTGCCTTTGTCACGGGCCGGTCCTGTGCAAAGGTGTCCTGCGCATTGAAAACGGAGAGAACAAGAAATGGGATCGGAAAAAGTAAACGCTTCATGACGGGGTTGTTTTCCGCAAAGTTAACACGATTTGTCCCGATCGTTTAACTTTGCATGAAAACCCTTTCCCGTGATCGCTCTCTGTTCCGTTTACCTGAAACCTGTCGATTTGAATTCGAGCCAAGAAGTTACGCCCCCGGGTTTGAAGCCCTTCTTTGACAAAGGTTACACGGGCTCTCCCAGGAATACTTCCCAGATCATCCGGGTATCTTTGCCAAAGCTCTTCGGGTGTTTCAGCAGCATGAAACGAAGGGTGCCGCTCCTCGTGGCACTTTCTTTCCCGGTATTCCCTGTAGAGGTCACTGGTTCAAGGATAAAACCCAACTCCCCCGTGTATATCCCATTTCCGGTCCGCTGTAGGGGCCGGGTCGCCCGGGTACCGGAAATGTCGACTTGCCGTAAAAACCGGGTCGCATCCGGATCGCGCTGAAGAATGCGACCGATCGTCAACCGTGTCTTTCCCGCGTTCCCGGTTCCCGTGAAGAGCACGACGGAGCTTTCGTTGGGGAAGAGCTGCCGGATCATCTCTCCCGCTTTGACCGCGAACGGTTCCGGCGCAGCGGTATCGTTGAGGATCCTGAGATAATCGAAGAAATCAACCAGTTTCATCCGGGCAGCCACCGTAAAGGCGTCGAGGGTGGCCTCAGGCAATGAATCACGGCTGAAATCGGCTTCGAGGCTGTCGGCCTCCGATGCGATTTTTTGTTCCCGGAACTCCGCATCCGACGAACCTGCATGGTCGCAACTCCTTCCGCTGGCAATCAGCCAGACAACACCCAGGATCGCTATGTAAAATCGTCGCTGCATTATCTTTTCCCTTCATTGATCCTGAAGCGGAGGATCCTGATCCTGTCCCCGATCCTCCGGGAACTCAGGATCTCCATGTTCTTCAGGCTGCCCGCCGGCATGGTCATCCGGTCGATGAATTCACGCTTGTTGAACAACGCCACACCGGTGGCTTCCTTGTCATTCACCACCTGGCAGATCATCGCATCGTCGTCGAACATGGCCTCCAGTTTCTCCCGTCTTTTTTTCCAGTCGTCAACAGCCGTCATCGAAAAATAATGTAGGATGAGCGCATAATCATCCGCATGAAGCATGATCTTTTCCTCCGTATCGAGTTTTCTTACAATGCGGGTGATGGTGTCTTCGCGGTAATACTGTGCGCTGACGGCCATCCTGATCTCGCTCCGGTCCGTTCGCAGGCGAAAACAATCGCCGGGCGGTACCAGCCGATGAACAGGCGACTCCCCCTTTTCCAGCAGGGTGACCTCCACGGCGCTGCCTGCGATTGGTTCATGCGTATCCGCATCATAAAAGGAGAAGGTGTATTCGCGGGTATTGAAAAGCCTGAAAAGTCCGTAAAAAAGAAGAGCGACGGCCAGGACCAGTGCCGGAACGAGGTAGAACATCCGGTTGGCGCTCCGGGCGCCGCCGGCGATATCCGTTCCTGCGGGAAGCATGGGCCGGTTCCGGAATTTAAAGTCGTCCCAGTTGGCGTAACCGGCAAAACGGCTGAGCAGGTTGAGCATGTCGATCCGCGGAAGGGTGGCTTTTTCGCCTTTAAAATGGGTGTAAAACCACTTCTCGCTGATCCGTGCATTCACCCGTATCCGCAGCTCCTCCTGGAAATCGGTGATCTCCTGGCCTTTCCATTCGGAGATGGAGGGGTTAATGCCCGGGTAGGACTGCTGCATCATGGCGACAATCTGCTTCTTCAGTGTTTCAAAACAGGAGTGATCGTTCCGGGACAAAATTCCTCTATTTAATTCCGTCGTGAATGCAGAATGCTTGTATAACGATTTACAATTGATTTTCAAACAATATTCAAAGAAACCGGCAGGTCCCGGGCTAATTTCGCCAGACCGATCTTATGCTGCCCTGTCAGGTCAAACCAAAGATAATGATTAAACCACGAAAATCCTGCGACCCATGAAAAAGAAAATCCTGCTTTGCCTGCTCATTGCCTGGCTGGCAACACCCTGCATGGCCCAAACGGTGACCGACTATGACGGGAATGTCTATGACACCGTCATGATCGGAAGCCAGGCCTGGCTGAAACAAAACCTGAAAGTGACCCACTACCGGAATGGAGTTCCGGTGCCCGGCGTCGCCGGCGGAACGGTCTGGGCGGGATTGACGACGGGGACGCGGTGCTATTATGACAACGATTCCGCCGCATACGCCTCCGTTTATGGAACCTTGTACAACTGGTACGTGATCAATAATCCGAACGGGATCTGCCCTTACGGGTGGCATGTCCCCGGCGATGCCGAATGGACTGAAACGGAAAACTTTCTCGGGGGTTCCATCATCGCGGGGGGTAAGATGAAAGAGGCCGGCACGCAGCATTGGCTATCCCCCAACACAGGCGCCACCAACAGCAGCGGGTTCACCGGCCTGCCGGGTGGCATGCTGGGCACCAGTTTTACCTTCTCGGCGATGTTTGAGAACGGTTTGTGGTGGACCTCCACCCCACAGGGTCCGGGAGCCGCCTGGAGCCGGTACCTGTGGTACCTGTTTGCCGGCGTTGACCGCAATCCCACGCCAAAAACCATTGCGTTAAGCATCCGGTGTGTCCGGGATCCCGGAGTCGGATTTGAGGAGAATGAAGACAGGAAGATCAGGTTGTATCCCAATCCCTCGCAACACTGGATAACTGTTGAATGGGATGCCGGCAGGGATGCCGGCCTGGAGATTATTGACGCGTTTGGCCGGAGTGTCATGCAAACAAGGATGACCGGGAAGGTCATCCGCCTTGATATCGGCGTGCTGAGCCCGGGAGTTTATATCCTTCGGCTGCAGAGCGGTGATCGGACGTTCCAGGAGAAGCTCCTGAAACGCTGACCGTATTGCCACCGCTTCGGAAAAAATAATCGTATCTTTGATTGTCGCCATAAATCGTCTATCGTAAATCGTGAATCGTAAATAAAAGGAGGTATCCATGTTATCCCACGTACACACCCACATTACGAAAGAGCTTGAGCAGAACACCCGTACGGACACCATTTTCATCCTCACGTCCATCATCCTGAACCTGATTACATTAGCTGTTAACTCGGGTCTGGTCGAAAAATCGAGGACCGAAAGTTCGAGCCTGATGGTGATGTTTGTCTTCGTCACCCTGATCGTGCTGGTCAACATTGTGGTCATCATCGGCCTGGTCAAGGGCCGGCAAACCCGGGCGAAACTGGTCCGGGGCCTGCTGACGATGTACCGCGACCAGGAGGTATCGAAATATTATGACGAATCTCTCCTGGGCAACTACAACGTCCGGTACAATCTTTTCATCCTCGTTGTGGTATGCACCGGCGTGATCGCAGTCATTGTTCCCTTTATCCTGAGATAACCCATGAACACCTACATCAAGATCATCCATTGGACGCCGCGGATCCTCTGCATCCTCGCGATCCTGTTCGTCAGCATGTTCGCCCTCGATTCGTTCGACGCCAGATACACTTTCCTGGAACAACTGCAGGCCTTCCTCATCCACCTCATCCCAACCTACATCCTCATCCTGCTGCTGGTCATTGCCTGGAAACGGGAACTGATCGGAGGCATCATGCTGATGATCCTGGGATTGGGGTTCATGCCAATGATCTATATGCACAACTACGCGATGAACCACTCCGTGTGGATGAGCCTGTCGGTGATCCTGATGATCAACTTCCCCTTTGTCCTCACCGGGGGAATGTTCATCATCAGCCATTACCTGAAGCGCAAGCAGCAGCCCGGCCAGCCGTAATGTCGATGCTCATCGGTGCGGCCGAAGCCGATTTCGTCTTTCTCCGGGAAAAGACCGGCGCAACGGCCGGCAACCTGAGCGTGCAGATCGAGAAGCTTCGAGAAGCCGGCTACATCGAGGTGATCAAATCGTTCAAAGGTAAAATGCCCCGTACCACCTGCCGGATCACGAAGACCGGGGTCGCTGCTTTTGAAAAATACGCGGAAGCACTGAAAGCCTATATCAGACCGGTGTGATGATGATTCCAATCACTCTTCACCCTTCACTCAAACCCTCTTCACCCTTATCTCTACTCTCAACAACGCAGAAAGAAAAGTGATGACCCGATAAGTCAAAAATCACTCTTCACCCTTCACTCAAACCCTCATCACCCTTATCTCTGCTCTCAACAACGCAGAAAGAAAAGTGATGACCCGGTAAGTGAAGTATGAAGAGTGAAGAGTGAAGAGTATTTCAGGTATTACTTGATTAACTGGGAAAAAAGTCCCCCTTCCCTGGCAGGGAAGGGTCGGGAATAGGTCCGGCTGCGCCGGAAACAGGGCCGGAGGATGTGGAATTTCTTAACCGCCTGGCGTTCTTTTGCGGATCCCTTTTCTCGAAACAACGCAGAAAGAATAGTGAAGACCCGATAAATGAAGGATGAAGAGTGAAGGGAGAAGAGTATTTCGGGTATTACTTGATTAACTGGGAAAAAAGTCCCCCTTCCCTGGCAGGGAAGGGTCGGGAATAGGTCCGGCTGCGCCGGAAACAGGGCCGGAGGATGTGGAATTTCTTAACCGCCTGGCGTTCTTTTGCGGATCCCTTTTCTCGAAACAACGCAGAAAGAATAGTGAAGACCCGATAAGTGAAGGGTGAAGAAAGAAGAAAGAAGAAAGAAGAGTGAAAATGAGTGAGGAATTGCCGGAGATCAGAACTCATCCGGCAATGACTTCAACTGCTCGTTGGTGAACACCGGCCCGTCCTTGCACACATACGTGGACCCTATGTTGCACCGCCCGCATTTCCCCAATCCGCACTGCATCTTCATCTCCAGCGTGGTGATGATGTCGGGATCGGCAAAGCCCAGCTTTTTCAGCGACAGGATCGTGTATTTGATCATGATCGGCGGTCCGCACGTGATCACCTTCGTGTTGGCGATCTCCGGCTTCACCACCTCCTCGAGGATCTTTGGCACGACACCCACGTTGGATGTCCACGAGTCTTCCGGCTTGTCGATCGTCAGCACCACCTTCAGGCTCCTGTTCTCCTGCCACTCTTTGATCTCGTCCTTGTAGCAAAGGTCGGCCGAGGTGCGGGCACCGTAAAGGATCGTGAAGTCCTTGTAATCGCTGCGGTTGTCGATGCAGTACTGGATCAGTGAGCGCAGCGGGGCCAGGCCGATCCCGCCGCCGACGAACAGCAGGTTCTTCCCTTTCAGCTCTTCCAGCGGGAACCAGTTGCCGTAAGGTCCGCGGATCCCCACTTCGTCGCCCTCCTCCAGGTTGTTGTGTATGTCGGCAGTCACCACGCCAGCCCGCTTGATGGAACAATCGAAATATCCTTTGCGCGTGGCGGAGGAGGCGATGCAGAAGGTGCATTCGCCCGACCCCAGCAGGGAGAACTCGACAAACTGTCCGGGCATGAAGTTGAATTTCTCCATCATCCCCTCTTCCCTGAATTTCAGGCGGTACGTCCGGATGTCGGGGGTCTCCTGTATGATCTTGTCGATCTTGCAGATCATCGGCACTAACAACTGTTCCATAACTTAAATAGCGAAATGGTGAAATGGTGAAATGGCGAAAAAAAAGGGCATTGTTTGCATTGCCTGCATTGTTTACACTGCCTGAATGGATGTCGAAGCCACCTGGCTTGCGACTTCGAAAATGCTGATGTTGACCGGGCACGCAAAGGTGCACTTGCCGCATCCCACACAAAGATTGTCGCCAAAACGCTCTTTGTAGTAAACGAACTTGTGCAGGGCCCGCTGTCTCCACCGGCGGTACTTCGCCGGCCGGGGATTATGACCCCCCGCCATCAGCGTGAAATAGCCGTTGTTGCAGGAATCATAGCTCTTGTACCTCACCCCCGTGTCTTTCACTTTCTCGTCGGTGATCTTGAAGCAGTGGCAGGTGGGGCATACGAACGCGCAGGTGTTGCAACCCACGCAGTTGTCCGACACTTTCTCGAATTCCGGCGAATCGAAGATCCCGGACAGCTTTCCGTTCACTGCGGCATAGTCCATCTTCAGCCGGAAGGAGGCGGCAAATGCATCGTACTGCTTCTTCATGGCCGGTGCCGCCTCATCATCCGTGACGCGTGACGCGTGACTTGTGACATCCGGGGTCAGCAGTTGTTCTCCCTTCCCGGTCCTGGCCTTGAGGTAGATTTTTCCGTCGGGACCATTGACCACCAGCACGTCCATTGCATCGAGGTTCTCCACATCATAATCGAGCGAGGTGCAGAAGCAGTGTGCGGCGGCCTTGTCGCACCGGGCCGATACGATGACCGTGTTCTGCCGGCGCTTCTGGTAATCGGTGTCGATGTAATCCCAGTTGTACACCTTGTCGAGCACCTGCAGCCCGCGGGCGTCGCAGTGCTTCGCCCCCAGAATGACCCGCATCCCGGCATCGAGGTCCTCGTCGGTTTCCGACACGTCGGTCCCGGCGCTGGTGGCCGTATATTTCATGATCCTGGCCGAACGTGGGAAGAAAAGGGGTTTTATGCTGCGGGTGCGTTCGATCGGCGATGCGGGATCGCACGCCGGGAGGCTGGTCACGCGAACGAAATCAAAATTTCCGAATTTCTCCACCGGGGCATAGGTCTCGTGCTTCCCGATGATGGAAGCGTAGAACTGCTGCAATCCGGCGTTATCGGTAACAAAGGTTGAAAAGCTCATAGGATCGGTTCGGGTTACATGATAAAATCATCGGGATCTTTCAGGCTGTACTTGTAGAAAGCGCCGCGGTCGCCGGCCGTGACACCGGCCAGGTGTTCCTGGAAATTCTCAAAGATCACCGCTTCGTTCTGCTTGTGCAGCAGGTGCAGCGGCAGGTGGCTCGGGCAGGCTTTTTCACAGTTCCGGCAATCGACGCAACGGCCGGCCAGGTGCAGCGACCAGGTCATCAGCGCATGGAATGCCGACGAAGTGGTGTTGGCGCCGTGGTAGAGCGTCGAGGTCTCCTGGTCGATGCAGCATTTTTCGCAATAGCACAACGGGCAGGAGTGGCGGCAGGCATTGCAGCGGATGCAGGCGGAGAACACCTCCCCGAACCAGTCGGCACGCTCTGCCAGCGGCTTCTGGTGCAGGGCCTCCACGTCGGGATTCAGGCGGTAAGCCCCTGTCGGGGTTTCCGTGCCTGACGGGGTCCCGAGCAGGACATCGTTCACGACGGCGTTGGGCACGATGCATTCGGTACAGTTCTGCATCTTGTTCCCCTCTTCGTCCGTCACACCTTCGCAGCAAATACCCACCACATACAGCTTTTCGCGCTTCACCTGGCTTTCGGTCAGCAACAGGTTCAGCGAACGGCTGTCACAGCCCTTCACCACGATGCCTACCCGTTTGTTCCGGGTGTGTTCGCGTTTCAGGTAGTTCACCAGGTTGAACACCGATTTGTCGTTGAATACGAGCTTGGGAACATCGGCCGGGTCGGCGATCAGCACCGGCACCTGGCTGTTGTCCCAGCCGGTTGTGCGGTACCCGACGAAAACGTCGATCTTCCCTTCGGCAAAGAGGTTTGCCGCAATTTCCTGGATCTGTTTCGTATAGTCCATCTCCGTCAGAAATTTTCTTTTTTATACAAATGAAGCGGGCCGAGCTTCTTGATGTCCTCGGTGACTTTGGCCACCACCTGGGCGAATTTGGGCCCCTCGGCGGCCGAAACCCAGGAAAACTGCACCCGGTTTTCGTGGTACCCCACAAAGTTGAGCAGCCGCTTGGTGACCAGGAACCGCCGGCGGGCATAATAATTCCCGCTGATGTAGTGGCAATCGCCCGGGTGGCATCCCGAAACCAGCACGCCGTCGGCGGTGGTCTGCAACGACTTGATCAGGAACCACGGATCGACGCGTGAAGAGCACGGCACCCGGATGATGCGGATGTTGGGCGGATACTGGATCCGGGAGGTTCCCGTAAGATCCGACCCGGCATACGAACACCAGTTGCACAGGATGCCCATGATCACCGGCTGCCAGTCGGGGGGGGCAACTAGGTCGGGCTTCTCGATGCTTACCAATTGATCTTTTACTTCTGCTTCCATCAGATTGAAACTATCTCGTTAATGATTTGAGGATCGGTGAACCCGGCCAGGCTGATGGCCATGCTCCGGCATATTGCCACGCACGATCCGCACCCCTGGCAAACGCCTTCATTGATCTTGGCCACCGTGCGCATCTCCTTCGAGCCATGCCCCTGGGGCACTTCATCGGTGACGATGGCGCCGTACGGGCATACCTTCACACAGTTCTGGCAACCCGAGCAATACTCGGTGTTCACGGTCGAGATCATGGGATCCTTCTTCATGGTATCGCCCGCAAAGAGACCGCATACCTTGGCCGCACAGGCCGATGCCTGCGAAACCGTTTCGGGAATATCTTTGGGCGCCTGCGTGCAGCCCGCCAGGAAGATACCCGCTTTGGCCGTTTCGACAGGCCGCAGTTTCGGATGCGCTTCCGAAAGGTACCCGTACTTGTCGTAGGAGATCCCCAGCAAACGGGCCAGTTCGGGGTTGTCTTTCGGGGCCGAGACGGCCGTTGCCAGCACCACGAGGTCGGCTTCCACCTCCACCACCTGGCCCAACTGGGCATCTTCACCCCTTACCATCAGCTTGTCGCCCTTCTTGTAAATCTTCGACACACGCCCGCGGAGGTAGGTGGCGGCGGTATCGACCTGCGCCTTCTTGACGAACTCCTCGTATCCCTTACCGGCTGCGCGGATATCCATGTAAAACACGTAAGCGTGTGAATCGTGTACTTTGTGATGCAGCAGGATGGTGTGCTTGGTGGTGTACATGCAGCAGATCTTCGAGCAGTATTCGATGCCCTTCGCCTCGTCGCGCGAACCGATGCACTTGATGAAGACCACGTTCTTGGGCACTTTCCCGTCGGAGGGCCGTACCGGGACCCCGTTGGTGGGACCGTTGGCCGACACCATGCGTTCGAATTCGAGCGAGGTGATGATATCCTTGAAACGGCCGACGCCGTATTCCTCGTACGGTTTGGGATCCCAGAGATCGTAACCGGTAGCGACCACCACGGCGCCGATCTCCCGTTCGATGATCTCTTCCTTCATCTGGTAATCGATGGCGCCCGGCTGGCATACCTTGGCGCAGATGCCGCATTTTCCCTTGGTGAGCATGGTGCAGTGTTCGGCATCGATCACCGGCTTGTTCGGGACCGCCTGCGGGAACGGGGTGTAGATGGCTTTCCGCTTGTCGAGGCCGCAGTTGTATTCGTTGGGCACTTTCACCGGGCATTTCTGCCAGCAGGCGCCGCAACCGGTGCAGGTCTTGAAATTCACATATGAGGCTTTCTTCCGGATCCGGGCGACATAGTTTCCGACAAATCCCTGAAGTTCAATGACCTCTGAGTAAGGGATCAATTCAATATACGGATGAGAGGCGACATCCACCATTTTCGGAGTGAGGATGCACTGAGAGCAGTCGAGCGTCGGAAAGGTCTCGTCGAGCTGGGCCATCTTCCCCCCGATGGAGGGGCTCTTTTCGACCAGCACCACCGGGATGCGGGCGTCGGCGATGTCGAGCGCCGCCTGGATGCCGGCAATCCCTCCGCCGATCACCAGTGCACGCTTGGTCACCGGGACCGATATCTCGTGCAGTTGCTCGTTGGCGATCGATTTGGCCACGGCCATGCGGCAGAGGTCCATTGCCTTTTCGGTAGCGGCTTTCTTATCTTTCTGGTGCACCCACGAGGAATGTTCGCGGATGTTGGCCACCTCGAGCAGGTACGGATTCATTCCTGCATCGGAAAGCGCCTTCCTGAAGGTCTTCTCGTGCATGCGCGGCGAACAGGCCGCCACCACCACCGAGGTCAGCCGGTGCTGTACAATGGCGTCGCGGATCATGCCCTGACCCGGGTCGGAGCACATGTACTTGTATTCGACGGCGTACTTGACCTCTTTGATGCGTTTCACCTCTTCGACAACCTGCGGAACATCGACAAAGTCGGCAATGTTGGCTCCGCAGAAACAGACGAAAACTCCTACTCGTGCCATTAGTTATCCTCGCTTTCTGCTTCGACAGCTTTAGTGGGTTTCTTCACTTTTTCGGGGGCGGGAACCTCCTTGCCGATGTTCGACAGGGCTCCTTCGACCGGTACAATGTGTTTGGGGAACCGCAGCTCGCCGGCCGGATATCCGAATGCCAGCGCCATGAGCTGGGTGATGTAGAACACCGGCAGTGCGTATTTCTTACCCGAATGCTTTTCGATGTCGGGCTGGCGCATGTCGAGATTCGACTGGCACAGCGGGCAGGCCACCACGATGGCATGGGCGCCGCTCTCCTGGGCCATCTCCAGGATCTTTCCGCTGAGACTTTCCACCACCTCGGTGTTGGAGATGGAGAAGGAGGCGCCGCAACATTCGGTCTTGTAGTCAAACTCGGTGGCGGTGGCGCCCAGGGCTTCACAGATCCGGTCCATCGACATGGGATATTCGGGCGAGTCGAACTGGGTGATGTCCTTCGGGCGGGTCAGAAGGCAACCGTAATAGCAGGCTACCTTCAGCCCGGTCAGGGGCCTGGTGACTTTGCTTTTGATCGTCTCCAGCCCGATATCCTCGTAGGCAAACTGGAGCATCGATTTGACAGCGACTTTCCCCTGGTACGTTCCCTCGTCAACAACTGTGGAGTTGATGCGGTGAGCCAGTTCCGGGTTGGCATCCATGTGAACCTTGGTCACTTTCATCCGCTGGTAGCAGGAAGCGCAGGCGATCCCGATGGTGTCGTTTTCCAGCCGCTCGGCCAGCACCAGGTTCCGCAAGGGAAGCGCATACGCCAGGTTCTCGGTCATCACGTGGGCCGAGGTGGCGCCGCAGCAGTTCCAGTCGGGGATCTCTTCCAGCTGCACATCGAGCGTCTTGAGCACCAGCTTCAGGGTGCTGTCGAACTCTTCGCTCGTACCGTGCGCGGAACAACCCGGGAAATAGGTCAGTTTCTTCATGGCAGATCGGTTTATTTTTTCTTTTCCAGTCTTTCGGCAACTTCATACATCCGCTTGATCGCCTTGGTGCTCTTCAACGGCTTGACACCCAGGGGGATCTTTCCCTTGAGCAGCGCTTTGGGCGCCAGGTGCACATCTTTGAAAAGATTCCGCGTTCGGATGTTGAACTCAGCCATCATGCGCAGCTCGTAATTGCGGCCGTAACGTTTGATCATGTCGAGGAAGATCTCGTGGAATTTGCGGATCTCCTTCACCTTCGTGGAATCATTCACATAATTCTCTTCGATGGCCAGGTGCCTTACCGCCTCCATCACCGCGGGGATGTCGATCTCGCGGGGGCAGCGCCCGGAACAGGCCGAACAGGTGAGGCAGAACCAGTGGGAATTGGCCATATAGGCCTCGTTCTTCAGCCCCAGCTTGATCATCTGCATAATCTCGCGGGGAGGGAAATCCATGAATTGCGAAACCGGGCAGGTGCTCACACATTTGCCGCACTGATAACATTCCAGCACATTCGAATGGCTTTTGGCGTTGACCGCCTCCAGGAATGTGTTTTTCCCCTGAGATCCAAGTGTTATCATAGGATAAATCTATTGTGAATGTTTTAACAGTCCAAAGTTAACAAAAGATTCCTTTGGAAATATTCTAAATTTCGGGGTCGCCGATTATCCGAACCCTCGGCTTATCTTTGCCAAAAAATAAAATTATGAGGAAGGCATTTCTGTTGCTGATCCTGGTTGCATCCGGTCCTCTTCTGTTCGCCCAGAAACCGGCCGTAAAACAACCCGAAATGGTCCTGATCGAAGGTGGAAATTTCATCATGGGTTCCGATTCGGGGAAAAACGACGAACGCCCGGCCCGGAACGTCGGGATCACCTCCTTCTACCTTGGAAAGTTTGAAATCACTTTTGGCGAGTTCAGCCGGTTTGTCGCCGCCACCGGGTACCGGACCGATGCCGAGCAACCGGAAGCGGTGAGGGTGAAGAACGGGTTGCCTCCGGGTCCCTCTCCCACCGGAACCTGGTGCTCCTATTCGACCGGGATCCCTGTCTCATTGTCTGATACATTGTTCCCGGCGGGTAATATCAGCTGGAACGATGCTGCAGCTTATTGTGAATGGCTCAGCCGGGAGACGGGGAATAAATACCGGCTGCCGACCGAGGCGGAGTGGGAATACGCGGCCCGGGGCGGGAAGAAAAGCAAGGGATCGCTCTATGCCGGCGGCAACGATCTGGGCGAGGTATCCTGGTACCTGAGGAATGCACGCAACAAGACGCACCCGGTGGGCGGAAAAGTCCCGAACGAGCTGGGGCTGTACGACATGACCGGGAACGTCCGTGAGTGGTGTGCCGACTGGTATTCTTCCTCGGCTTATTCCGGCGGGCCTGTCAACGACCCGGCCGGGCCGTCGTCGGGAACCGAGCGTGTGATGCGCGGCGGCATGTGGCGTGACGGGGAGATCTCCATGCGGATTCCTGCGCGTTTCCATGAAAACCCTCACTCCTGCGCCCTCGGGTTTGGATTCCGCGTGGCGTCAACTTACTAGATCCCCAAGTCAAACGAGAACCTACAACGGAATTTGATCCATCCTCGATAATGCTTCCAGGAGGCATTTGCCGGGATACCGTTTCCTCATGACTTCGTTCCCCGGGTTGAATCCGGTTCTTAATGAAAATTTTCGGTCACTCATATACAGGGGCAGGGCCTGCATTCCACAACCGATCACGATTTACAATTGAAACAAAGGAATTGCTCCCTGCCCTTAGTAATTTTACTTTTTCCGGACAACCCAAAAGAAATCCCGGGAGGACATGCCGTCGAAGCCTATTCCTCCCGGGATCAAACCAGCGCGTAACCGGGCTACCGGATCTTCACAAGTTTGAACGTTTCACCGTACCCTTCAGCCACCACCTTGACAAAGTAGAGTCCGTCGGGTAGTCCTGAAAGATCAAATGTGTGGTTCCTCTCCCCTGTCATCGCTCCTGTCATCACTTTATCACCACGCATTCCATACAATTCCACCTTCACCTTTTCAAACATCCGGTCGCCCGTCTGTTCAAGGGTGAATTTTCCAGCAGTCGGATTCGGGAAGATCCGGAATGACACCGTGTTATCAGCTGGCACCGAGGGGATCTCTTCATTGCCGGCGGAAGTCATGACAATGGTAGAGGCTTTCTGACCGCACCACACTGTGGAAATGTAGCCGTGCATATAGCCACCCGGAACAACCTTTGTTCCCGGGAGATACCTGATATTCAGGCCTGCGATCATGGTAGCACTACCGCCCGCGTTCACAGTGAAGGTAGTACCGTTACCAGCAACAGTAAGGGTTTGCGTTGCATTGTAACACTTTGATTCCCCATTTTCCACACTCCCTGTCACGGTAACACCGGTGGTGACTCCCGACACCGTCATCGCGATGACATTGGAAGTCGCCGGATTGTTCGTGACACAGGGCAGGTTAGAGGTAAGGGTGCAACTCACCTGGTCATAGTTAACCGGAGTGTAGGTGAAAGTAGGCTGGTTGGTCCCCACTGCGAATCCATTCACGCGCCATTGATAGACCGGGACAGTTCCTTCGTTCACCGGGGTTGCGGTAAATGTTACCGGCGTACCGGCAGCGACCGGATTTGCTGAAGCAGAAATCGTCACGCTGACGGGAAGCACGGGATCGATCGTAATGTGGACACAATTATACATGGCATTCCTGCAGTAGGTTGTCATGTTCTCTGCAAGCACCCAGTACCATCCTGCAAGTGCCTGAAGTCCAAACGAAATTGGACCTCCTGTGCCCGGAATGGGTCCTGCAACTAGTGTGAGGCCGAAGTACATCGTGTAGCTGACGCCAACCTGTGACCCGGAAAGCCCGACAACCATTCCAGAACCTCCGGCACAATAGCTTCCGCTGCCTGTTCCGGCAAAAGTTGTCGGTAATGGATTGATGGTGACAGTAACCGGTTTGATGTCACTGCATCCGCCTGGAGTAACCGCCTTGATATAGTATGTGCCTGTACCAACGGCGGTCGGTGTCGTCAGCGGGATCGTCGCAGCGGCATCTTTCCAGTAAGAAAGCGTCGCCCCAAACAGGGTACTGCCCGCGATAACGGTCGGTGCTGTAAGGTTAACCTTGTTCGGCGAACAGGCCGATTGCGGTTGGGTCACCAGGACCGGGTTCGGATAAACCGTGATCAACACGGTCTGGATTGCGCCATCGCACGTCACTCCATTACTGGTGTAATGAGGTGTTACTGTGATGGTGGCAGTCAGTGTCGAAGGACCGGGATTGGTGGCAATGAATGACTGGATGTTACCCGAACCGCTGGGTGCCAAGCCAATGGCAGGTGTGCTGTTGACCCAGGTGAAGGAAGTGGTTCCTCCTGTATTGCCGGTTGTGAAAAGGATTGCAGAAGTCAGCGATCCGCTGCACAGCGTCTGGTCGGACGGATCATTCACCTGGCCTGACGGGTTAACGGTAATGCTGAAGACCTTTGCCGTCCCGTCACAGGTGATTCCCCCGTACGTAAAGTGCGGAGTTACCGTGATGGTGGCAACGACCGGCGCCGTCCCGTTATTAATGGCCGTAAACGAGGGGATATTCCCGTTACCGCTGGCCGCCAGCCCGATCGATGTCTGGCTGTTTGTCCAGGTATAGGTGGTCGTTCCGACCGTGTTCAGCGTAGTGAAACTAACCGGGCCGGTGGGTGAACCGTTGCAAACTACCTGATCGGCCACCGTATTGACCTGGCCCGCCGGGTTGACCGTGATCGTGAAGGAGACCGGGGTGCCATCGCAGACCACACCATTGGATTCAAAGTGCGGAGTCACCGTAACGGTGGCAGTGATGGGCTGGGTCCCGTTGTTGATTGCGGTGAATGCCGGCAGGTCTCCCGATCCGCTCGCGGCAAGCCCGATGGATGGCTGGTTGTTTATCCAGGTGTAAGTCGTGGTTCCTCCCGTATTCGCGGTGGTGAAATGAACCGGGGGATAAAGAGAACCATTGCAGGTCACCTGGCTTGACACACTGTTTACCTGGGCCGAAGGATTGACGTAGATACGGAACGTCTGCGAATTTCCGTCGCAGCTTCTGCCATTGGAGGTATAAGTGGGGGTAACCGTAATGATGGCCATCACCGGTTGGGTGCCGGTATTCTGGGCGGTGAAGGCAGGTATATTCCCCGTTCCGGAAGCAGCAAGGCCAATGGACGGTTGACTGTTCGACCATGAGTAGGTTGTTATTCCTCCCGTATTGTTGGTCGTAAAAGCTGTCGGGACTGTCAATGAACCGTTGCAATAAACCTGGTTGGAGATGGCATTCACCTGTCCTGTCGGATTAACCGTAATACTGAACGATTTTGATATCCCGGGACATGTTACGCCGTCATATGTAAAATACGGGGTAACAGTGACTGTGGCTGAAATGGGTGCGTTACCGCTGTTGACGGCAACAAAGGAGGGTATATTCCCGTTCCCGGCAGCCGCGAGTCCAATGGAGGGATCGCTGTTCGTCCAGGTGTAAGTAGTCGTCCCAACCGTGTTTTCGGTCGAGAAGATCACTGTGTTTGTCGGCGAACCTTGACAGATCACCTGATTGCTCACATCATTTACCTGCCCGGACGGATTGACCGTGACCGTGAAAGTTTTCGCCGGTCCTGGGCAGTTGATTCCACCGGCCGAATAAACCGGTGTTACCGTAAACGTCGCCACAACAGGGGCCGTGCCCGTGTTGACTGCATTAAAGGCTATGTTCCCTGTTCCGCTGGCCCCAATGCCTACAGACGGCAACGTGTTCGTCCAGTTGAATGTGGTCACTCCCGTATTGTTTACTGTGGTGAAGTTGACCGCAACCTGCGAACCGTTGCAGATAACCTGGTTTTGTGGTTGGTTAACCTGTGCAGGAGGATTCTCAATCACGGTGATTGTTTCAGTATCCGTACAACCAAGTAAATCGGTAACGGTAACTGAATAGTTTCCTGCAGAAAGGCCGGTAGCCGTGGCCGTTGTCTGAGAGTTGCTCCACAAATATTGATAGGGCGATGTCCCTCCGGATGTTGCAACGGTGGCAGTTCCATTGCTGGCACCATTGCAGACAACATCCACATTGACAACGGTCAAATCGAGAACAGGAGGTTGGCCGACTGTCGTCGAGCAGATTGAAACACCTCCGTTGCCATCGGAAACTGTAACGGTGTAATTGCCCGCTGTCAGACCAGTGATAGTGGCTGTTGCTCCGTTATTGCTCCAGAGGTAGGTATAGCCATTAAGCCCTCCGCTTACAACCACCGAAGCAGTTCCTGTGGAGCCGCCATTGCACAAAACATCTGTATGGCTGCACATGACTGTCATCACCGGCACATAGACGATCGCCGTGTCGCAGTTCGAGGGGTTCAGCACCTCGCA
>CAYVVG010000033.1:13627-39035 GCA_964455285.1 uncultured Prolixibacteraceae bacterium | reverse complement strand
CAGGCGCCACCGTGGCCGGCTTCCTCAAGGTTGCCAACGCCATGCTGGACCAGGGGGTTATTTAATACGATTTTTACTGTAGAAACGCACAGCGGTGCGTCTCTACAGTAAAAACGCACAGCGGTGCGTCTCTACAGTAAAAAAACCCGGCCCCGTGCCGGGTTTTTTTATTAATTTTGGCCATGCATTTTGTTTATCCATGGTTCCTTCTTGGGCTGGCGACACTGGCCATCCCCATCCTGATCCATCTTTTCAATTTTCGCCGGTACAAGAAGGTCTGGTTTACCAACGTTCAGTTTCTCAAAGAGATACAGCAGGAAACCCGGAAACAGTCACGGCTCCGGCAACTGCTCATCCTGTTGTCGCGGATCCTGGCCCTCGCCTGTCTGGTCATGGCTTTTGCCCAGCCCTATCTACCTGCCCCGGGAGGACAACAGCGCATCAAAGGACCGAAAGCCGTGACCATCTACCTCGACAACTCCTTCTCGATGGAAGCGGTCGCCACCGAGGGAAAACTGCTCGACGTGGCGAAAGCCAAAGCCCTGGAAGTCGCCTCCGCCTATTCCCGCAGCGACCTGTTCCAGCTGGTCACCAATGATTTTGACGGGCGTCACCTTCGCTACATGAACCCCGATGACTTCCGCAAGGCGGTGGAAGAGGTTCAGGTATCGCCGGCCGTCCGGCCGGTGGAGGAGGTGATGCGACGGCAGAGCGACCTCTCGCAATCTTACCGGAACACCCAGCGTGAAGCTTACCTCATCTCCGACTTCCAGAAGAACAGCGCCCGTCTCTCTGTTTCGGTTCCCGACACCGGCATGAGCTGGTTCCTGATCCCTCTGCCGGCCGAAAAGAAAGACAATCTGTTCATCGATACCGCATGGTTCCTGTCACCGGTCCATCAACCCGGTCAGACCGCGAACCTGAGGGTGCGCGTGCACAATGCCTCGGCGCAAAATCTCGAGAAGATCCCGGTCAAGCTGATCATCAACGGCACACAAAAAGCCCTGGCAAGTTTTTCCGTCGGGCCGGAATCATCGGCCGAGGTCACCCTCTCCTTCACCGAGAACGGGGCGGGAATTCAGTACGGGCTGGTGGAAACGGTCGACTACCCCATTGTGTACGACGACCGTTATTTTTTCAGTTACACGATCGCACCATCGATTCCCGTGCTTTCGATCAACGAGAAGAGTCCCAACCTTTACCTCGACGCCCTTTTCGGCCACGACAGCGCCATCCGGTTCACCAACAGCCCGGTACGCCAGCTCGATTACGGCAACCTTTTCGCACACGCGCTCATCCTCGTGAACAGCGTGGAGGAGATATCATCCGGATTGGCTCAGGAGCTTACCCGGTTCGTCAACGAGGGAGGCAGCCTGGTCCTTTTCCCGCCCGACGGGGAAAAGACCGTGTCGTACAATGCCCTGCTGCCCCAACTGGGGCTCCCCCTCCTGGGCGGGATTGACACCACGCTGCAGCGGATCGCTTCCATCAATACCGAAAGTCCGCTTTACGCCGAAGTTTTCGAAAAGAACAGCAGCGGGAAACTCGTTCTTCCCGAAAACATCGATCTGCCGGTCGTCAGGAGACATTTCATCCTGAAACAGGAGGTTCAGAGCCGTTCGGAGGTATTGCTGAAATTCCCCGACAACCATGCTTTCTTTGTGTCCGTGCAATCGGGGAAAGGGCATGCCTACCTCTTTGCCAGCCCGGCCCTGGATTCGTGGAGCCAGTTTCCACGCCATGTCATCTTTGTCCCCACCCTGTTCAATCTCGCGCTGATCAGCAACCCGATGCATCCGCTCTGTTACCTCACCGGAGCCAATTCGACGCTGGAGGTCCCGGCCGATTCCATGCCGGAGGCCAACCCGTACAAGCTGAAAAAGCTGGGAGACGGGTTCGAGGTCATTCCCGAGGTTCGCACCTTTGGAAGCAGCGTGACCCTGCACACCCACGACCAGATCAGGGATGCAGGTTTATACGATGTGATCCGGGGAAACAGGACCGTAACCGGGGCGGCCTTCAACTTCGACCGCAGGGAGTCGGACCTTCAGTGCTTTACGGTCGCGGAACTGGAACAGCAAATCGGCCGGCTGAAAGCCAGGGACATCCGGATCCTGAAAGACACAAAACGACCGCTGTCGGCCGATATCCGGCAGATCCGCCAGGGAACCCCGTTATGGAAATGGTTCATCCTGCTCACCCTGTTGTTCATTGCCGCCGAGATCGCCCTGATACGGCTGGTGAGATCCTCGTAATGTCCTGGTATTTAAAAAGGAGAGATCTGCTCATCCCGGTCCTGGTAGCCGGAGGCTGGTTGCTGTCATTATTGGCAATCCGGCCCTTTGGCGAGTACCCGGTCAACGATGACTGGGCCTATACACACAGTGTGGAGGTGTTGTTCTATCAACACAAATTCTTCATCAACCAATGGCCGGGTATGACGCTTTTTTCCCATATCCTTTGGGGGTGGGCATTTTGCAAGCTGTTCGGATTCTCCTTTCTGACATTGAGGATATCGGTGATCGTTCTGGGGGTCGTGGGCATCTTCTCGGCTTACCACCTGACCCGCCTCTTTACGCAAAACCGGTTGATTGTCGCGCTGGCGACCATGCTCACGGCCTTCAACCCCTTCTACTTTTCACTTTCGGCCAGTTTCATGACCGACGTAGGATTTACGGCCGTTTCAACGATGACAGCTTTGCTCTTCACTAAATATCTCTTTACGGGCAGAACTAAATTTCTCTGCGGAGCGGTTGTGCTGTGTATTGTTTCTGTTCTGATGCGACAGATCGGCGTGCTGATGCCCCTGGCATTCATTCCCGCCTTGCTGCTGAGACGGAAATTCTCGTTCTCTAACCTCCTTTTCAGCCTATTGCCGGGTATCATCAGCTTGTCAGTATTATTTCTTTTTTCGCATTGGCTCAGCAGGCAGCAGACCCTTCCGGTGGATTTTGGCACCATATCGGTCATCGTTACCAACTTTTTCAGCGATTTTTTTTATTATCTGTGGGAACGGCTGGGTTATATTGTTTTTTACGTGGTCACAATAGCCGTCCCGGTCTCCTTTTTTGGGTTTCCTGAACTTTGGAGATCTGCAACGAAAAGGAGAAAATATCTCGTGCTGCTTATCATTGTTCCGCTGCTTTTTTTCGTAAACAACATCTTTTACACGCTCCCTCTTGGCAATGTGGTATTCAATTTCGGCATAGGTCCGCGAACCCTGAAAGACACTTATTACAACCTGGTCGACCTCTACCGCATACCCAAGGACCTGATCAATGTTTTCAATCTCTTTCTCCTCCTTTCCATCGTACCGTTTGGATTCAGGTTACTGGATAAAACCGGCAGATTAATCCGACTCCTTCGACGTCAAAACACCCCTCCGCACGAGCTTGCAACCCTGAGTATTATCGTTTTCATCGTTTTATATGCCGTTTTCCTGATTTTCAACCGGACGATTTTCGACCGGTATTTCCTGCCTCTGTATCCATTCATCCTGATCCTGGCACTACCCGACGGCAAATGGGCACCTGCGAAAAAACACATGTACCTGTCAACGGTCTATCTTCTCCTTGTTGCAGGATTCAGCCTGGCCGCCACGCATGACTACCATTCATGGCACAAATCACGACGGGAAGCCGCTTCGTTTCTTTCAGACCGGATGAAGGTGCCTGTGTCGATGATCGATGGGGGATTCGAATTCAATGGGTGGACTTCGAGGGATCACTTCAGAAGAAAACCGGGAACGAACTATACCCGGTTTTCGAAAAGTTTCTGGTTTGTCGACGATGACCCGTACCTCGTTGCTTCGACACGGCTACCCGGGTATCAACGACTGACCGGATTCCCGGTTTCTTCGTTTTTACCCACAAGGCAGGACAGCGTCTACGTTTTATCCCGGATTCCCTTTTCCCGGCGGTCAGATATCCGGTTCGACCTGGAACGCGTCTCACCTCATGATAATTTCTGTTACACTGCCGATTTCGCGCATGTCTGCCTGACATCCGGCATACTTTCGAGTAGCGTCAGCTATTCGGGCAAGCAGGCTCTTCTACTCCGTCCTTCAACGGAGTCCTGGATGAAAGCCCGGATCGGGGAACTATCCCCACTTGAAAAAATAGTTGTCAGTATATGGAAGTATCCCGCCGGCAGCCAAACGAAGATCCGTGCAAGCAGCTCGTTTTCATTGTTTTTTGACACCTATACCTCCGACAATATCGTCGACACCCGTGGGGACGGATGGGTGAAAATCGAGATTGACCTGTCAATCCCGCCCGGATTCGGGCGGAACAGGGTGGACATCCTGGTGACAAACCCCGGACCCTCGGACGGTTGGGTCGACGACCTCCAGATCACCCGTCTGGCTCCTCAGGCTATTCCTGAGGATGGGAACTGAAACCTGCTATTTTTATCAACACCGTATCACCTTTCGGGTTTCTTTCCGATTAAGCAGAAAACCCGGAAATGGAATCCTATGAAAATCATTCCACCATACGTCGCTGGGCGGAGAGTGACCGTCCGAGGGAAAAACTGGTTCTCAAAGGCCGGCACAGCCTGAGCGACGCGGAGCTCCTCGCCATCCTGATCGGGTCGGGCACCCGCAACGAGTCGGCGGTTGACCTGGCAAAGACCGTGCTTCGCCGGGTACAGGACAACCTGGCCGAACTGTCCAAACAGTCGCTCAGCGACCTCACGGCGGTCAGGGGCATCGGGCCGGCACGCGCCGTGACGATCCTGGCCGCTCTCGAGCTGGGGCGCAGAAGGAATGAATCGGATGTGCTCGCCAGGGAGAAGATCAGCACCAGCCGCGACGCCTACGAGATCTTCCGCAGCACCATCGGCGACCGGCCCTACGAGGAGTTCTGGATCATCCTGCTGAACAAGGCCAACCGCGTGCTGAAGAAATGCAACATAAGCGAGGGCGGCATCTCCGGAACGGTTGTGGATCCCAAGAAAGTATTCAAGATCAGTCTCGACAACCACGCCTCCTCGATCATCCTGGGGCACAACCACCCGTCGGGGGTGGTGACTCCGAGCGATGCCGACCGCCGCATCACGAAGAAGCTGCTCGACGCCGGGGCGATGCTCGAAGTGACGGTGCTCGACCACATCATCATCGGCGATGGGTGTTATTACAGCTTTGCGGATGAAGGGACATTGTAGAATCTACGATGTACGATCTACGATCTACGATCTATAAGATACAATAGGGATAATAATCACCTGCTGACGTCCGGGTGGCTGTTTCGCAATTTTGTCAAATCAAAGCGGGTCGAACCGGTATCCCTCTCCCGAAAAGTGTTCGAGGAACCGGGGAAGTGCATAGATTACCTTATCGAGTGCCTTGATGCTGTCGTGGAAGACGACAATGGAGCCGTTGCGGGTATGGCCGATGACATTCTTCAGGCACATTTCGGGGGTGGTCCGGCGGTGAAAGTCCCAGGAGAGCACCGACCAGAGAACGAACCGGTACCGGTCGCGCAGGATCAGGTATTGCGAGGGGGTGAAACGTCCGTAGGGGGGTCTGAACAAGTCGGAATCGACGAAGTTGCGGCACCGTTCCACGTCTTCGGCATAGGCGCCCGGCGGGGTCCTCCACCCGTTGAGGTGGTGGTAGGTATGGTTGCCGGTGGCATGTCCGCGGGAGGTAACCTCCGCGACCAGATCCGGGTGTTTCCTGACATTGTCGCCCACCATGAAAAAGGTGGCATGGGCTGCGTACCGGGCCAGTATTTCCAGGATCCGGGGTGTGGCCTCCGGAACGGGCCCGTCGTCGAAAGTCAGGTGGATCACTTTCTCCGGGCCCGGCTTATCGCACAGCAGAAACCGGGGGCTGAGCCACCGGTAGAAAACGGGAGGGCGAACCCGGTTCATTGCTGGGCAGGCTGGTATACCTTGTTGACGTACAGGTCGTAATATTTCCGGAAGGATTCCCCTGTGGAAGTTTCCAGTTTTTTCTGACCTGCTTCGGTCACCACCGTATTCAGTCGCTGCATGGTGAACACCGCCTCCTGGATATTCAGATCCATCGGTTTAAGATCCCTGTCGGGGAAGGAGAAGAAATATTCGAGGTCTTCGCGGGTGGTTTTCTCCAGTTTTTCAGCCATCCCGTTTGCCGTTGCCACATCGCCTGATTGGTAATAACCGCTGATATGCGCCATGCTGAAGAAGTCGTACGGAAGCACCCGTTCGGGCATCACCTCTTCGCAGCGATCGAGGACGCGGCGCGCCGAATCGGGCTTGCCTTCCCGGATCAGCGCTTCGGCCAGCCGTCCGAAAAGATTGCGCATGTTCATCACCATCCGGGCGTTGGTTTCGTCGAGATAAACCCCGGGCCGGTTGATGTTGCCCCAGGTAAAGCGGTTCATCAGGTTGTCGTACATGGCCGTGGTGTTCACCTCCCCGATCTGGCCCTCGGTGGTCCGGGCCTTTACCGGCAGGAGCCGGTACGCGAGTCCTTCGAGGTGGAAATATCCTTCAAGACCGATGTAGGTATCGGCTCCGGTGGTCATCACGAAATAGACCGGTCGCTTCCAGTCGTTGGTGGCCAGCAGGTCGAGAATCATCAGGTTGGCCTTCTCCAGGGCCTGTCCCTTGAAGGACCACCGGATGGTGTCGAGCCGGGTCGCCATGGCGGCCGGGACCCGGCCACTGCTGACCAGTTCGGCCGAATCATGGGTCACCATAAAATTGCGGGTGGGGAAATAGTCGATCATCCCGATCTGCGACGTGTTCATCTTCAGTTTCGAGTCGTCGCGGGCCAGGATATCGAAAAGCGCCTTCACGTCGACATAGGAATCCTTCAGCGTTTCATCTTCGAAAAGGTAGGTCACATCATGGTTCCCCTGGCGGTACTTATCGCGGGTGAGCGAAAAGGGCACCGGGTCGGAGTCATAGGCTTTGCGTTTCATCTGGTCGATGAACCAGTCGGTATTGAGCAGGCTGAGATTTACCACCCGAACGTCGGTGCGGATCCCCTCTACCTCCTGGGCGTACCAGAGCGGGAAGGTGTCGTTGTCGCCGTTGGTGAAAAGGATGGCATTGGGGGCGCAGGAGTTCAGGTAATTCCCGGCCACGGCCAGCGCGGTGTACCGGTGGGAGCGGTCATGATCGTCCCATCCCTGCTGCGCCATCAGACCGGCCACGCCCAGCCCGGCGGCGACCGCCAAGATCCGGGCAACCAGCGCTCCGGTCCTTTTTTGAAGCCATTCCACCAGTTGGGGAATTGCCAGCCCGATCCAGATGGCAAAGGCGTAGAACGACCCTGCATACGCATAATCCCTTTCGCGGGGTTGCGGGGAGTGCTGGTTCAGGTAGATCACGATGGCCAGCCCCGTCATGAAAAAGAGCAGGAAGATCACCCAGGCGCTCTGCCTGTGCCGGCGGAACGTGTAATACAGCCCGATCAGTCCCAGGATGAGCGGCAGGAAGTAAAAGCGGTTGTCGGCTTGGCTCCTGCGCGCCTCCGGGATATCCTGCGGGCCGAGTCTCATCCCGTCAAATCCCCGGATACCGCTTTTCCAGTTCCCTTCGAGCTTGTTGCCCATCCCCTGGATGTCGTTCTGCCTGCCAGCAAAATTCCACATGAAGTAGCGGTAGTACATATGCACCAGCTGGTAATTCCAGAAGTAGGTCAGGTTCTCGCCAAAGGTGGGCACGTTGCGGGTTTCGGTTTTATCTCCGTAATTCAGCTCGACGGGCCTTCCTTTCACGCGTCCCCACCGGATGTATTCGGGTTCGAAACGGGCTTCTGTCTGGTCCCACATCCTTGGGAAAAGGGTTGTGAAACGGGGATCGTACACCGGGATCACCTTTTCCCGCTTATCGATGACCACATATTTCCCGGTCGCTTTGTCCTGGGCATATACCGGGTTGCCGTCGGTGCGGTCGATCACGGGGGCGTTGTAGTACTGGCCGTGCAGCAGGGGCCAGTCGCCGTACTGTTCGCGGTTAAGATAGGCCAGTAAATACATGGCATTCTCAGGGTTGTTCTCATCGATCGGCGTGTCGGCGTTGCTCCGGATCACGAGCATGAGAAAAGAGGAATAGCCCACCACGATAAAGGAAAAAGCCAGCAGGATCGTGTTCAGAACCACCTTTCCCTTCCTCCGGGTATACAGGAGTCCCCAGATCACGAGGCCGATCAGCAATGCAAGGTAGATCAGGGTTCCCGAATTGAAGGGCAGACCGAGGGTGTTGATGAAAAAGAGTTCCGCCAGGCCGGCCAGTTTGATGATCCAGGGAATGATAAGGTACATCACCACCGCCAGGATCAGCACCGAAAGGAGCGTGACCAGGAGAAGTCCTTTCCAGTCCGGCTTCGGGTATTTCCGGAAATAATAGACAAAGGTGATGGCGGGGATGGCCAAAAGGTTCAGCAGGTGGACGCCAATCGACAATCCCATGAGGTAGGCGATCAGGATCAGCCAGCGGTAGGCATGTTTTTCGTCTGCATGTTCTTCCCATTTGAAGATGGCCCAGACGACGATGGCGGTAAAGAAGGAGGACATGGCATAGACCTCCCCTTCGACGGCCGAGAACCAGAAGGAGTCGGAAAAGGTGTAGGCCAGGGCGCCCACAGCTCCGGCGCCCATCACCGTCCACATCCTGCCCGGGGTCATCTCCCCGTTCCGGAGAGCGATCTTCTTCGCGATCATGGTGATGGTCCAGAATAGGAACAGGATGGTGAAGCCGCTCGCCAGGGCCGACATGGTGTTGACCATCCGGGCCACGAGGGTTACGTCGCCCAAAGCCAGGAGCGAGAAGAAGCGCCCCAGCATCTGGAACAACGGTGCGCCCGGCGGGTGGCCCACTTCCAGTTTGTAGGCGGTTGCAATGTACTCGCCGCAATCCCAGAAACTCATCGTGGGCTCGGAGGTGAGGATGTACACCGCCGAAGCGATTGTAAAGACGATCCAGCCCAGGATGGAGTTGACCTTTTTGTAGCTGTTCATGAGCCTTGAGATAAGAGGGCAAAGGTATTAAAAATAGCGGCATTTTTGTATTTTTGCGTGGTAATCCCAAACCACGACGGATGAAAAAACTTGTACTGATACGACATGGCGAGAGCACCTGGAACAAAGAGAACCGGTTTACCGGCTGGACCGATGTGGACCTTTCAGAGCGCGGCGTACGCGAAGCGGTCGAGGCGGGGCAGGTGCTGAAAAAAGAAGGATTTGAGTTCCGGATCGCCTTCACCAGTTATCTGACGCGTGCCCTGCGCACCCTGTGGCTGGTGCTGGAACAGATGGACCTTCAGTGGATCACCGTGGAAAAGACCTGGCGCCTGAATGAAAAGCATTACGGGGTTCTCCAGGGATTGAACAAGTCGGAGATGGCTGAAAAATACGGCGAGCAGCAGGTGCACATCTGGCGCCGCAGTTACGATGTTCGCCCCCCTGCCCTCGAAGCCGACGACCCCCGTCACCCCCGTTTCGACCACCGTTACCGCGACCTCGACCCCCGCGACATTCCCGGGACGGAAGCGCTGAAAGATACGGTCGACCGCATTGTCCCCTACTGGAAATCGACCATGGAGCCCGCGTTGAGGAAGCACGGCCAGGTGCTTGTGGCCGCCCACGGCAACAGCCTGCGCGGGATCCTGAAGTACCTGAAGAACATTCCCGACGACGAGATCGTGGGAATCAACCTGCCCACGGGAATTCCCTACGTTTTTGAGTTCGATGAGGAGATGAACCTTCAGCGGGACTATTTCCTGGGCGACCCGGAGGTGATCCGGAAACTCATGGAGGAGGTAGCCAACCAGGGGAAGAAAAAGTGACCCGCTATCATGGGAAAACGCTGGGTCATCCCCGACATCCACGGCTATGTTAAGACCGTTGCCTCGCTGGTCGGTGACCTGATCCGGCCAGCCCGGTACGACGAACTTTACTTTCTGGGCGATTATATTGACCGGGGGCCGGGATCGAAGGAGGTGATCGATTTCATCCGCCAGCTTCAGCGCGACGAATACAACGTCACCGCGCTGAAAGGGAACCACGAGGATGTGTTGGTGGAGTTGTACGACGCCTGCCGGCAGCCCCGTTCCTCGTGGTGGGGTCAGTTCGGCGACCGGAAGAACAAAGCATGGCTCGACATGGGTGGAAAAACAACCCTGGAGAGTTTCGGCGTCAGGCATGTGCGCGACATCCCGGAAGCGTATATCGAGTGGATGCGCCGGCTTCCGCATTACGCCGAACTCGACCGTTTCGTGCTCGTTCACGCGGGGTTGAACTTCCGCAACGAGGATCCGTTCGAAGATAAGCAATCGATGTTATGGCTGCGCGAATACGAGATCAAGCCCGACAGGATCGGGGGCCGGAAGATCATCCACGGCCACGTGCCGGTGAACATGGAGTTGATCACCCAGGCCATACACAGCTCCTTTTACAAGTTTATCGATCTCGACAACGGGCCCTACCTTTCGGGCCGCGATGGCTTCGGGAACCTCGTCGCCCTTGAGCTGAACAGCATGGAGATGGTGATCCAGTATAATATGGACGTGTGAACGTATGGACGTGTGCACGTGGATACGTGGAAACGTGGAAACGTCGACACGTCATTTCCGGTTCTCCATCCTTTCCAGGCTTTCCTGCAACTGTTTCTCCACCGGGAGGTAGTTGAACCCGGCCCAGAACAGGTCATCGGCCTTCCCAACCACCTGATCCCAGCGCTGATCCACACCGGCGTACCGGTCGCCGCGGAAGTTTCTCACCACGCTTTTTTCGCGCGTGGCGTCGGTCACCACCACCTCGTTGAGGTGCCAGAACTTCACCTGTTTCGGCTGCGACGGGTGTGAAAAGGTCACCCAGTTCTGCACCCGGATCGTGGCCAGGCAGTAAGATCCGTTGCGCTTACTGTAAGTCGTGGTCCACTCCATGCGGGGCATCTCCCCGATCCAGCCGTCGAGGTCGCCGATCCGGTACCGTTTTTTAGTTTTTTGTCTCTCGAACTCGCCAAAGGCTTCGAAACTGGGCTTCTGGGTGATCTTCAGGATGGCGAAATCGTCCGAACGGATGTAGATCTCCCCTTTCCAGAGTCTCTCTTTGACCCCTTTCTTCTGGTCGAAACGGACGAGGTAGATCTTCTCTCCTTCCGGCGCGGAGATCTCTTCCAACCGGAACCTGTAAAACCGGAAGAGGGTTTCGTCGAGCACTGTGTTCCGGTAGAATTCGGCAAAATCATGGATGAAATTGCATCCGAGGCAGCCGGCATTTCTCCCGATGTCGCCCAGGAAATTCACCAGCACGGTATCGGAGGACACCCTTCCTTTGACGAGCCGGGTGAGGTTGGAAGATTGCTTCCTTTTCTGTTCCTCTTTTTCCGTACAGAGGTTGTACCCGGTTTTCAGATCTTCGATGATGGCTTCGGTGAACTCTGCCATCCTCCCTCCCACCGATTTCTGCGACCGCACAAATGCCGTGAGCACCAGTGAATCTGTGCCGTAATGGGCCGGGATCGCCTCCACCGCTTTCCGGATCACCGTTTCGGGGGTCAGGGCAACGATCTCCACCTCGGCCATTTGCAGGGTTGCGGGCGATAAGAGGATCCTCTCCGGCGATCCGGTCATCTTTTGAACCGGTAGCCTGGCCGGCCGGTAACCCATATACATGACCCTAACGGTGTCGCAGGCCGATGTGGCCGGTATCACAAGGGCGAATTGTCCGTCGGCGTTGCTCACCGTTCCGCTGGCCGTACCCTGAAGCATCAATTGGGCGAAAGGCAGGCCCTGACCTGTGGTGGAGTCGGCGACGGTGCCGGTCATGGTGACCGTCGTCTGCCCTTGCCCGGCGACGGTTGTCGCTCCCAGCCATGCGAAGGTCCATGTGAGCAACAGTCCACGGGTTGCGGGGAATCGTATCATCCCGTAAAGATCGTAATTTTTCCGGTGCGGGTCAATCTTCCAGGCGGCAATGGCGGATCACCGACTCATCGACCCGGCTCAGCAGGTTCTCTTCGATGTTCCCGGTTGTGCCAAAACACCCGCGCACCTCGTCTTTAGCCAGGAGCGTAGGTGCGGCGGAGAGTGTGGCACGATAGGAGGAGAATCGGTAGTACCCCGGGTGTTCGGCTGCCCCGTGCCTCCAGGAATCCTGGTTCACATAGCGGATCATCTCCATCAGCGTGCGGGCGGACCGGATTTCCTTCCGTTTCAACTTGTATTTAAACACTTTGGCCACCGTTTCGTGCTGCCGGCTGTATCCTTTAGCATACCCGTTGAAGAGCAGGGCGAAGGGTTTATACAATTTTCCTCCGGCATCTTCCCGGATCCGGATGAGGAAATGCAGGTGATCGCTCATCAGGCTGTAGGCGTAAGTCTCGGCGATCGGGCAGATGTGGGCCTGGTAGAGTTTCAGGAAGAAGCGGAAGGCCTCTTCGTTTCCGAACAGCGGATCGCCGTTCTTTGCCTGGTTGTACACATGGTAGTATTTCCCGGGCTCAAAAAGCGTTGTTTTCATAAGCGGTTTTTCCGCTTAATCGGAGAAGAGGGAAAAGGTGACAGGGGTGTTGATAACTTTTGTACCCGGATTAGAATTCGGAGCCTTCGAGGCGAAAAACAGGAGCAACCGTTCCGTACCACTCACCACTCACCAATTACCAGAACTCCGAACACTCCCAGGGCGTCTGGCCTTCAAAATGCCCACCCCGCATGCGGCTTCCGGAAGTTCTTCCGCCACTGATAAATCCGTCATTACCCGTTTGCAGGATCAGCGTCAGTTCGTGGGCACCGCCAGTCCCCTGAAGGGCGCCAGCCATCTGCATGTCATAATTGTACGCAATTCTCAGGTTCATATTATCCATCAACTGCATTCCATATCCGGCTAATACCACCAAGGAACTGTTGCCATAGGAGCCAAAATTTCCCTTGTACCACAGTCCCAGGATGAGTCCATATTTTGCCATATTGAGCCCCGCCTGCACTGAGTTCAACTTACCCTGAACCTGGTAGATCACACCCGGGTTCATCTTCAAAGCCCCGGTTTCAACCTGATTCATCCCCGAGGTGGATCCGAGCGAGAACACTGCATCGGCATGACCCACCCACTTCCGGGGAATCGGCGCCTTCACGGTTTGCAGGAAGGACTGATCGGGTTCGAACAGGTGATCGACCGCCACTCCGATCGTCGTTGTGTTACTTCCCCGGTCGTCGCCAAACTGCACGATCCCCCCAACCCCGAAATCCGGCACATTCCTGACATTGGTTTCGGGACGGTTAAACGTGGCGGGATTATTGATCCCATATCGCTCGTCGATTTCATCCGTAAAAACAAGTTCATCCCAGTTGATCCGTTTCTGTACCCACGACGCCCTGATCCCCAGTTGTCCCACCGAGTTGGCTGTAAACGGCACTCTCACTGCCAGGGATAATCCCAGGTTCAGGTTGCGGATGAAGCCCAGCCCTTCGTTATCGGTATTGAAAAACATGCCGATGCCCCCGGAACCGGGTAATCCCCGGTCGCCCCAATCGGCATCAAAATGATATGTCCTGAAATCGTATGGCAGCGCAGGCCAGAGATCCCGGTACGAGAACCTGGCTGCTATTCCCGTATACAAACCCGTGTAAGCGGGATTGTAATAGACCGGGTTGTTGAGAAACTGCGAATAGTTCGGATCCTGGGCATGCAACATCCGGCCCATGATAAGAACTGCGATGATGATCGGAATCCTGATTGTCGTTTTCATGATCTCCCTCCTTTCTACCTGATCAGTGTAACTGTTCCCATGGTGGTCGTACTTCCCTTTCCCATATCCGACCCTTCCCAGATGGTACCATCCTCGAAGGTGGCGCTGATCTTCCACATGTAAACATCCTGCGGCATAGGCTGGCCGTTGAAGGTCCCATCCCAGTGATCGGCCGGCATTCCCCTGCCATCATCGGTCAATTTGGTGGATTCCCACAACAGGTGTCCCCACTTATCGAAGATCATGGCATGATAAGTCTTCAGCTTCAGACCTTTGGGTTTAAACACCCTCACCTCCAGGTTCGAACTCAGGCTCACCGGCGAGAATGCGTTGGGAACAAACAGTTTATGGAAATGGAACTCATAGTTCATCGAAGTGGTGTCATAGCAACCGTTGGTCGCTTTAACTACCAGGGTGATCACATGTTCGCCATCTTCGGTATAAGTAAATACGGGTTCTTTGTTCTTTGAGGTCTTTCCGGGAGCAAAGGTCCACCAGTAACTCACGATGCTGTCGTGCGACAGGTTATTGAGTTTGACCTGGCCGGTCTTGCCGCCGTATTCATCGGTGACCGTAAAAGCCGCCACCGGCGAAGGCAACACTTCCACCACATGGGAAACCGTATCCTGGCAGCCGAAGCCATCACGCACTGAATGACTCACCAGATAGGAGCCCGGATCCTCGAAACGATTGATAACCTCTTCACCGGAAATGGTATCCTGCAGGGTCTCCGGATTGCTGAAATTCCACCACCAATGGGTCAGCACAGTATCGCCCTGTGTGGATTGGTCAACGAACCGCAGATCATACCGGTTGCAGGCGAAAGGTGGGGTGAACGCAGCCCGGGGAGGCTGGTACACCCGGGCCATGCTGGTAAGCGTATCGCTGCAGCCAAGATGGTTTACCGTCACCAGTTGCACGGGGTGCATTCCGGCAGTGCGATAAAGGTACACCGGATGGAACACCGTCGAGGTGTCGTGCCCGGCCGCTCCCGCATCCGCAAATCGCCATTGCGTGAGCACTATCCGGGTGCCATTGCTGTCGGTCAGATTGATGAACCGGGATGAATCACCCTGGCATACCCCTTCCACGCTGAAGGATGAAACCGGCGAAAGCCTTACAGGGACTGTGATCCTCGTGGTATCGAAGACTGAGAATCCATTGCTCATTGCCTCGACGATCAGCGTCACAACGTAAGGTCCGGCGTTCTGATACCGATGCGATACATTTTGGCAATAAACCGCATAGGAGGTGTCGGGCGTCCCGTCGCCAAACGACCATTTCCAGGATCGGATCAGGTTGACCGGGGATGAGTTGTCGACGAAAATGACCCTTTTTTGCTGGCAGGCCAGCGTATCGGACGCGACGCAGGAAGCGGTAATGCATGCCACGTTGACATCGGTCGAATCGGTTCGTTGGCATCCATTATGGTTGTATATCGTCGCTTCCGCCAGGTACAGGCCATAGGCCGGATAACGATGCACGACCGTCGGGGGGATGGGGGGCACAAAGGTCGTATCGGTGCCGTCGCCAAACTGCAGCACCAAACTGTCGGCCAGCGAACCATTCCCGCTAACCGCCTGGGTCAGGGTCACTACCGAATCACAATGTGTCCCGGCATCCGTCGAAATATCCACCGAAGGCAACGGGTTGACAGTCACCTCCTTAAACACGCTGTCCTGGCAGTTGTCTGAGTTATAGGCTCTCAACCTGACTGTATAGGTCTGGGCGGTTGCATACGCATGGGTGGGGGCGTAAGCGTTTGAATAATTATTGCTGCCCGACGAAGGCTCCCCAAACGTCCACTGCAGGTATTTGAGCGTATCGCCCGGGGCGAGATTGACCGGGGTGAACTGCGTGGCCGTCCCAAGGCAGGGGGTGGTGGCATCGAAGGTAAAGGCAAACCCGGGCTTGATATAGATCGTCGAATCGATCGTATCGGAGCATCCGTTGCCGTCGGTCACGATCATGCTGATCAGCTGGTTTGTTCCGGTAACCGGATAGACATAAACCGGGTTGGGCAATGTGCTGTAGCTTCCCGGGGCCAGGATCCAGTTCCAAGAGGTCAGCGGAGAACCACTGGCAAAGGACTGATCGGTAAAGGTCACCTTCCCGGCCGGGCAGTTGACACTGTAATAGCTGAATGCCGCCTGGGGTGACGGGTGGGTGCTTACCGGGAGGGTGATACTGTCCCTACAGCCGCTTTGGCTGGTCACCGTGAGCTTGACCATAAAGGTTCCCGCGGTGCTGAATGTATGGGATGGGTTTTGCAGGATCGACGAGCCGCCGTCGTCAAAGTCCCATAGCCAGTCCGTGATCGTTCCTGCTATCATCGTCGACAGGTCGTTGAACTGAGTCGGGCTTCCCTGGCAATAACCGGTATAAGTAAAATCAGCATTGGGCACCGGGTTCACCAGTACCTGCCGGGTTGTGTCGTGCTGGCACCCGGCCGTGGTCACCACCGTCAACGTGACCAAATAGGTCCCGCTGTTGGTGTAAGTGTGGGTCTGGGTTTGCCCGGTCACCGGCAGGCTCCCATCCCCGAAGTCCCAGGTCCAGGAGGAGATTGTTCCTCCGTTGGGCTGGGAGTTGTCGGTAAAATGGGTGGGTGATCCTTTACATGCCGTATCCGCTGTGAAAACAGCTACAGGGTTGGCGCTGACAGTGAGGGATTTAGTCATCGTGTCGGAACACTGGTAGGCATTTCTCACGATCAACCGCACCGTAGCCGGACCTGTCCCAATGTAGTTATGTACCGGATTCTGAAGCGTGGATTGGTTATTCACCCCGCTGAGCGGATCGCCGAAATCCCAGTACCAGTTGTTGATCGCCCCGCCGCCGTTGGGCTGGGATAGATCGGTAAACTGGACCGGTGCCCCCTGGCAGGTGGCTGCAGAATAGGAAAAGTTCGCCAGTGGCGGACTGTTTACGGTCACCGGGTTCGATGTGGTGGCAGTACAACTGTCCGACGTCTTAACGGTCAGGGTAACTGTATAGGTTCCCCCGTTTGTGTAAATGTGGTTCACCGGGGAGATGGCCGGCAAATGGACCACCGTATCATGACCATCGCCGAAGTCCCAGGCCCACTCCAGGATATAGCCGTGCTGGGCGGTGGATTGATCGGTAAAGGAAACGGCCAATCCGCTGCAATTGACGCTGCTGCCGGTGAATAATGCCACCGGTGGCGGGTTCACCCGGACCAGGCGCGAGACGGTACTTGTGCACATCGCCGAATTGGTAACCCGCAATGTCACCGTAAAGGGTCCCGCGGTAACATACAGGTGGGCCGGGTTGGCCGTGTTGCCGTGCGGCTGGCCATCGCCGAAATCCCAGTCATACATCACAATCGAACCGGTAAGCGTACTCGAAAGGTTGGTAAAATGGGTTACCGAACCCAGGCAAACCGTATCGAAGGTAAATGCGGGAACCGGGGGGGCACTGATGGTTACCTGCCGGGTCAACGAATCCTTGCAGTTCCCCGCGTTGGAGATCACCATCTTCACCTGGAACGGTCCAGCCCCCGTGAATGCATGGGCCGGATGCTGCAAGGTCGATACATTGCTGCTTCCGCTGGTGGGATCCCCGAAACTCCATCTCCACAAAGTGATGGGTCCTCCCCCATTCAACTGGCTCAGATCGGTAAACTGTATGTTCTCGCCCGGACAAAGCGTCGTCGAAAAATCAAAGGAAGCCATCGGGCCCGGAACACTCTGGACCACATGCTCCACATAAGAGGTGCAACTGTCACTGGTCACAACCGTCAAGCGGACAGTGTGCTGCATGACGGTCCCCTGGAAGGTGTGAACCACGTTGGGAATGCCCGGATAGACGATCGTCGTGTCCGTGCCATCGTTGAAGTCCCAGATCCACTTAACGATCTGGCCATGAACCGTGGTCGATGTGTTGGTAAAGGCCACCGGCAGCCCTTTGCATTGCGGGGCGTTGGTCTGGAATCCGGCGGTGGGAAGGGCAATGACCGTTACTGAATGGGTCGTATCATGACTGCAGAAGTTGGCATTCTTCACGGTCAGTTTCACGGTGTAGACCCCCGGATTTGCATAGATGTGCGAGGGGTTTTGGGAGGTGGAAGCCGGACTGCCGTCGCCAAAATCCCATAACCATTCAATATTTGTATTCGGGCTGGTGATGTCGGAAAACTGGGTCACACTGCCCAGGCATGCCGTATTGTAGCTGAAATCGGGACGCGGCGTCGCCAGGACGGTGAGCGGCTTAACGATCGTATCCGTGCAACCGCCTGAGTTCATGATCACCAGTGTGACCTGGTAAGGACCTGCGGCGGTGAACACATGGACCGGGTTGGCCGTGATGGCTGTATTGTTCACCCCCGACATCGGGTCGCCGAAGTTCCAGTTCCATTCCACGATCGCTCCTCCTCCTTGTAGTTGGGAGATATCAGAAAACTGAACATTCTCCTGCTCGCACGGATTGGTAAAGGCAAAGTCGGCCACCGGAGCGGGTGACACCACCACCGGGCGGACCCTGGATGCGGAACATCCGCGATGGGTGGTCACGGTCAGTGTAACATCATAGGTTCCCGGAAGAAGATAAAGGTGAGACACATCCGGCAGATCGGGGAACATGACCGTCGTGTCGGTATTGTCGCCAAACTCCCAGTGCCACTGATCCAGGTAGTTGTTCCCCGGAGAATACGAGTAATCGGTAAAATGCACTTCATTGCCCGAGCACATGGGGGCATTGTGTGAGAATAACGCCACGGGCAGCTCGTTTACATAGACCCGGTGCGAAAGTGTCTTGACGCAGCCATTGGTGTCGGTGACCACCAGGGTGACCTGGTAACTCCCGGTGGCCGGGTAAAGGTGCATGGGTTCGATCGGTGCCGTGTAACTGACCGTGTTCCCGTCTCCGAAGTCCCACTCCCATACTGCAACCCTGCTGATATCCGGTCCGGTAAGATGGAACTGGGTCGGCAGGTTATAACAGGAAGAATCGCTCGTAAAATCGACTCTTGGTGTGGGAAATACGATGACGATTACGCTGTCGGAAAACTGTGTCTCGCATAAAGTCTGCGGGTGGCGCGCCAAAACCTGGTAGATACCCGGCTGGGTTTTCCATCCGAACGAGAGGGGTTGCCCGGTGCCCGGCATGGGGAACCCGAGCGGCTGACCTGCGAAAAGCAACTGGTAAAAGATGCCGGTTTGCGATCCGTCGATGCCGATCTCCACGCCCGTTCCCCCTTCGCAATAACCACCCCCGTTGGTGACGGTCATGTTGAATGAATCCGGTTGCGGGTTGACGGAAACGGTGAAGGAGGGACCGGTCATGGCCACGCTGCAGTTACCGTCGGACACCGACAGTGCCGTGTAGGTGGTGGTTGCGATCGGGGTGACGACCAGCGTGTATGGGCTCGACGGGATGTTATTGATCGCATAATTGGTCAGACCGTCGGTGTAGGTTACCGACCAAGGAGGCAATCCTCCCAGGGCGAAAACTACGGTCCCGGTCTCCCCCTCGCAGATCAACGCACTTCCCGAAACGCTGATGGTCGGCAATGGCTTGAATGTCAGCCTTACCGTGTCCGAATCGATCATCGGGCTGCATTGTGCCTCGCCGTTGAGCGTCATCACCAGGTCGGCATATCCTGCCTGGATATCGGCCGATCCCGGGCTATAGAGCGGAGCCATGATGGCGGGATCGCTGAATATGCCGTTGCCCAACGTATTCCACAGAACCGAAGTATAATGGGTCCCGGTGCCATGCAGGGGAACCTGAACATTGGGGCAGGTGAGCGTATCCGGTCCGGCATCCGCTACCGGCATGGGATACAGCGTCAGTTGGAGGCTGTCTGAAACCTTCTCGTTCAGGCACCCGAGCAGTCCCCGGGCTTCGAGTATCAACCAAACGGAACCCGTCAGGCTGTCCAGCGAACCCGGGGAATAGACCGGGTCGACTGAGTACCGGTTGCTGAAGATCCCGTCGCCGAAGCTCTTCCACTCGACCGTGGAATAGCGCTGCACCGAGGCATTGCACGGATAATCCTGGTTCGAGCATATCGTCGCGTCGCTCCCTGCATTTACCAGGGGCAGCTTGTTCAGCACCAACCTCATGGTATCCTTCGCCCATTCCGCCTGGCAACTGCTTTCACCCAGGGCCGTCAAAACCAGCCTGACGTTCCCGACCGTCCTGTCGTTCATCCCGGGCGTGTAAGAGGCATCCGGCAAGGCCGGGTTATCGAAGGTCCCGTCGCCAAGAGTTGTCCATGCGACGGATGAATGATGTTGCGCGCTCCCGGAGAGCCGGTAGGAACCGTTCTCGCACAATGTGTCATCAGGCCCGGCGTTGGCTGACGGCAGAGGCTCAAGCGTCAGCCGCAAAGAGTCGGTCACCCTATCGGGGCTGCAGGTGAGGGTGCCATGAACAGCCACATCCAGCCATACCGATCCGGTCAGGATATCCTGGTCGCCGGGGGTGTACACCGGCGTCAGGGTCTGCATATTGTCGAAGGTCCCGTCGCCCCGGGTGCTCCATTGCACCGACGAGTAATGTTGTGCCGTTGCGTTGAGCGGGGCTGTGCCGTTCTGGCACAGCGTATCGGACAACCCGGCATCGACCAGCGGTTGAGGATCGATGGTCAGCGCCAGGGTATCCTCATCCACGGCCACCGGGCATGCGGCCGAGCCATAGCCTTTGATCACCAGCAGGACGGTTCCGCCGGCAATGTCATTGTTACCGGGGGTGTAAACCGGGTCAAGGATGGCCGGGTCGGAGAAGATACCATCCCCCAGCGTGATCCACAGCACAGAGGAATAATCGGTAGCCGTGGCCGACAATTGGATCGGATGGCCGGCACATACTGCCGTATCGCCGCCCGCGTGGACCTGTGGTCCGTTGGTAATGGTCACGGTATCCGGCATCGTATCGCGGCACAACGTAACATCGTTCATGGCAACAACCGTGTAACTGCCTGCCGGTTGCAATCCAAAACTCAGCGCCGAGCCCGTCCCGGCTACCGGCGTTCCCGTGGCAAATCCATCGCGGTACAGTTGGTAAGTCACGCCGGTCTGGGAACCCGATAATCCCACCTCGGCCGGCGAACAGTTGGCTCCCGCCGGGAGCACATCATAGGTAAGTGGCATTGGCAGGATCGTGGTGCTGCCCTGCATCATGGTGTCGCAGGTGGTGGCAGAATATACCGCATAGACCGTGTAATTACCGGGCAGGTATTGCGCACCAAAATGGATAATATCACCTGTTCCGGGCAGGGTGAGTACCGGTACGTTGTCACGCCGCAGGGTATAGCTGACCCCCGATTGTGAACCGTTCAGGTAGAGGTCCGTTCCCGCGCAAACCGAGTCCTGAGGGAAGAGCACATACGAAACCGGATCAGGGTACAGCACAGAAGCGCCATTCATCACCGCCGAGCAGGCCGTCGTGCCTATCACCGCAACAACCGTATAATTACCCGCGTAGGTCTGCACCCCGAAGTTGACCGGACCGCCTGTCCCGGCAACCGGCCCTGCTGCGATGATCGTATCCTCCAGGATCAACGTATAGTTCACCCCGGGATCCGAATCGTCGAGTCCCACCTCCATGCCGACGCATGAAATGCCGTTCGGGATGATATTGTATGGAACCGGCGAATCGAGGATCCGCAGGCTGTCGCTCATGGGCGTCTTGCAACCGGCTACCAAATCCCTGGCGATCACCCGGTAAACTCCTGTTGTTGTGTAAGATCCGAAGACAACCGCCGACCCGGTTCCGACGATGGTATCCAGGTAAACAGAACCGTTCAGTACCAGGATATACTCCTTGCCGGGTTGAGATCCATTGAGCCTGATGATCGCCCCCATGCAGGTATCGCCGGAAGGGACGATATTGTACACCGTAGCCGGGGGCTGGATGAAGACGCTGTCCGGCATCCGGGAATAGCAATCGGTCAAGGTATCTGTCGCCACCACACTATAATAGCCCGGTATCGTCTGGGACCCAAAGCTCAATGCCGTTCCCGTTCCCGCCAGCGGGGCGCCCACATTTACAGAACTGTTGCGCCGCAACTGGTAGATCACTCCCAACTCGGAACCTGTCAGCCCGATCGTCGCCGGGGAGCAGTTGATGCCTGCAGGCGTGACCGAGAACTGCAGGGGGCCGGGCAGAATCGTCACCGTTCCTCCCATCAGCGTGTCGCAGGTGGAAAGGTTATCGGCTGCTTTGATGGTATAGACTCCCGGCAGGTACTGCGGTCCGAAGTTGAGCATCGATCCGGTGCCGGTCAGCGACGCCTGCAGGATGCTGTCGCGGAAAAGCTGGTAGGTCACCCCCAGCTGCGATCCGTTCAGCCATACCTCCGTTCCCGCACATTGGTTGCCCTGGGGCGTGATCAGGTAGACCACCGGCAGCGGAGACAGCTGTGCGCTCCCGTTCATCACCGCATCGCAGCCGGTCAGGGTCCGCGTTGCCGTGACCGTATAAGTGCCCGGCGTCGACTGTGCGCCGAAGGTGATCGGGGCGCCCGTTCCCGGAATGGGACCGCCCGCCAGGATCCATCCATCCCGGATCAGTGAGTAGTCAACCCCGGCTTCCGAGCCATCCAGTCCCACTTCCATCCCCGCACATGCAATGCCATTGGGAATGATGTTGTACTTCACCGGTGAAGCTGCAATGCGAAGGCTGTCATCCATCCAGTACTCGCAATGGGTCAGCGTGTCGATCGCCCGGATCCGGTAGAGACCGGCTGTGGAATAGGTCCCGAACACCAGGGGCTGACCCGTACCATACAGACTGTCAAGGTACACCGTGTTGTTGAATACCAATCGGTAGGACATCCCCGTCTGCGAACCATTCAACCTGACGATCGCCGGAGCGCAGGTATCGCCCGAGGGCAGGATGTTGTAAACGGTGGGCGAGGGCTGGATCGTCGCATCACCCTCCATCCATGAGTAGCAGTGGGTCACGGGGTTGGTGGCGATCACCCGGTATTTGCCCGGGAGGTATTGCGGTCCGAAGTTCAGCATCGCTCCCGTTCCCGGCACCGGTGATCCTACGTTGACCAGGCTGTCGCGCCGGAGCTGATACAGGATCCCCGACTGAGAGCCCGTCAGCCATATCTCCTGTCCTGGGCAAAGGATCCCCGGCGGCAGCAGTTGAAACACCAGCGGCGCCGGCTGCAACGTCACCGTCCCGATCATATCGTTCCAGCAGCCCGTCACCGGGTTGTGCGCCACCGACCGTAAGGTTCCGGTATCGAAAACATGGCCGAAAGTCAGTAACCCGAACATCCCGTTGCCGATGACCATCTTCACCGTATCATTGCCTTTGAGCAGGTAGTACTCCACCCCGGCCTGGGAACCGTTCAGAAGCAGCTCCGTCCCGTAACAGGTATCGCCCTGCGGAACCATCAGGTAGGGCAAGGGAAGCGGGTTCACGATCACCTCCGCCTGGCCGGTCATCATCATGGAAAGACCTGAGGTCGTATTGACTCCTTTCACCGTATAAATCCCTCCCAGCGTCTGAAGTCCGAAATCAAGGACATCACCTGTTCCGGGCAGGCTGTCGAGTACAGTGCCGGTTCCGATTCTGAGATAATATTTCACCCCGATCTCCGAACCGCTTAAACCAACCGGAACACCCACTCCTCCTGTGCAGTATTCCCCTCCTCCGGTAACCGAAAATTGAACCGGCCAGGGATTGATGATCACCTCGACCGTATCCATCATTTCTGCCGTACAGACCGGGGTGGTCAGGGTATAGGCTATTACTGTGTAAAAACCTGCGGTTGTCTGATTGCCGAAATTGATTCCAAAACCGGTTCCCGGTCTCCTGGGAATAACGGGAGTGGTTCCGTTTATCCACAATTCGTATTCCACGCCCAACTCGGAACCCGCCAATCCGACGGAGACCCCAACTCCTCCGGCCGAAAAGGAACCGCCGCCGGTAAGGGGAAAGGCCGTAGGCAGGGGAATGATCTCCACCACGGCGGTATCGGTCATGGGTGAAGAGCAATGCGGCACATCGATGCTCGTGGCGGTCGCACGATAAATGCCAGGGGTGGTATAAGTGCCGAAAGTAACCGGACCCCCTGTCCCGGTCATGTTTCCGACTGTAATTCCCGACTGATCTTTCAGAACGTAGGTATCCAGGACAGAAGAGGAGGCCAACCCGATGGGAACACCGCTCCCGCCTGCGCAATACTTGCCGCCACCGGTGATAAAATGGGATTGTGGCAAAGGTTTTACAACCAAGGTGGTCTGGCAGGCAACACTCGTAAAACCATCCGTCACCGTCACTGTATAGTCTGTCGTAATTGTTGGGCTGACAACCGGATTTGCCAGCGTCGAATTAAAAGTTCCGGGTATAGAGGCCCACTGATACGTGTATGTACCTCCGCCCCCTGACCCAATGGCCAGCAGATTGGCACTGGATCCATCGTTACAAATGGTGTCAGGATTGACGCTACACTGGACTCCTAACAAGGTTCCCTGAACGCTGACTGTTACCTGGTCGGAATTAACACATCCTTTATCACTTGTGACCTGTAAATTGAATTGGGTTGATGAGAACAAGTTTTCTGTCGTAGGGTGGATGGTGGCGCCACCGGTTTTAATCATATTTGGAGGCGATGAAGTCCATACGAGACTCCCCAAACTGCTACCTGAACCGTCAAGCACGGTGGAGGTTCCAATGTTGATTGAAAAGTCAGTACCCGCATCGGCAACCGGCAAAGGATGAACAATTACCGGGAGTGAATTAGGCGAAGTTGCCGGGCACCCTGATTGTGAATAGTTTATACCAATGGTCTGCATACCAGCACTCGACCATGTCACCGTTGCCGTATTGGAGGTGGCAGTTCCACCCGAAATGATTGTTCCTCCTGTGATAGTCCAGGAATAATTCTGCATACCTGACTGGGTTGTGTAAACAATGCCGCTGCTGTTAATACAGAGTGAATCCGGGCCGGAAACTGTGGGATTTGGCAAAGGATTAACAACCACTCCATAGCTAACCGGCGTGGTTGCCGTACATCCTGCCGCGTTGGTATAATTGACTGTCACCGTCTGGTTCCCCGTTCCTGTCCAGCTCACGGTAATACTGCCTGTACCCGCGCCGCTCGTAATCGCTCCTCCCGAACTCACCGTCCATGCATACCCGGTCATACCCGTCTCTGTTGTATAAGTCAATGAACTTCCTATGCAGGTGGCTGCGGCACCGGTAATCGCCGGCGCCGGTATAGCATTTACAGTGACAGCGTATGATGGCGGGCTGGATGCCTGGCATCCATAGGAATTCGAATAGTTCACCGTAACCGTTTTCGTACCGGCGGTCGTCCAGGTAACCGTGATGCTGTCGGTCCCAGACCCGTTGACGATCGTCCCTCCTGCCGACACCGTCCAGGAATAGCCAGTCATTAAAGCTTGCGTTTTGTAACCGGTCGTGGTCCCTTCACAGATACTGGCCGGGCCGGTGATCGTCGGAGTGGGCCGTGGATTTACCGTCACACCATATACCGCTGGTGTTGCGGCAGGACATCCGGATTGATTGTAATTGACGCTGATTGATTGTGGGCCTACCGTGTTCCAGGTAATTGTCGCCGTGCTGGAGGTCGATGTCCCACCTGCCGTGATCGTCCCGCCGGTCACACTCCATGCATAATTGCTCATTGACCCCTGGGTTGTGTACACATTTCCGGTGGTTCCGACACAAACGGGATTATTACCCGTCAGAGAGGGCGATGGCAACGAATTTACAACCA
>CAYVVG010000033.1:0-13527 GCA_964455285.1 uncultured Prolixibacteraceae bacterium | reverse complement strand
ATTGTGGGCCCACCGTGTTCCAGGTTACCGTCGCCGTGCTGGAGGTCGATGTCCCGCCTGCCGTGATCGTCCCGCCGGTCACGCTCCATGTATAATTGCTCATTGACCCCTGGGTTGTGTAAACATATCCTGTGGTTCCAACACAAACGGGATTATTACCCGTCAGAGAGGGCGATGGCAACGAATTTACAACCACCCCATAACTTACCGGCGTGGTCGCCGTACATCCTGCCGCATTGGTATAATTGACGGTCACCGCCTGGTTCCCCAAGCCTGTCCAGCTTACGGTAATACTGCTCGTACCTGCGCCGCTCGTAATCGCTCCTCCCGAACTCACCGTCCATGCATACCCGGTCATACCCGTCTGTGTTGTATATGTCAGCGAACTTCCAATGCAGGTGGCCGCGGTCCCGGTGATCGCCGGCGCCGGTAACGCATTCACAGTGACAGCGTATGATGACGGGCTGGATGCCTGGCAACCATAGGAATTCGAATAGTTCACCGTAACCGTCTTCGGACCCGCTGTCGCCCAGGTGACGGTGATGCTGTCGGTACCTGATCCGGCAATAATGGCGCCTCCTGCCGACACTGTCCAGGTATACCCCGTCATCCCTGTTTGTGTCTTATATCCTGTCGTACTCCCTTCGCATATGCTTGCCGGACCAGTGATTGTCGGCGAAGGCCGTGGATTTACCGTCACACCATACACTGCCGGTGTTGCGGCAGGACATCCGGATTGGGAATAATTGACGCTGATTGATTGTGGGCCCACCGTGTTCCAGGTTACCGTCGCCGTGCTGGAGGTCGATGTCCCTCCTGCCGTGATCGTCCCGCCGGTCACACTCCAGACATAATTACTCATTGACCCCTGGGTTGTGTAAACATTTCCGGTGGTTCCAACACAAACGGTAGCAGGACCCGCGATGCCAGGGACAGGCAATGGTTTGACAGTCAGATTAGTTGTTGCCAATGTACTCCCACACTCATTTGTTGCAGTTACCGATACCGTATAAGGTCCGGCAGATGGATAGGTAATCTGTCCCGGAATCACTCCTGAGCCCGTCCCCGGACTTCCTCCCGGAAATGACCACGCATAGGTCGGATTCAATACACCATTGCAATTACTATTTAGCTGTGCTTGCGGATTAATTATATCGCCTGCACAGATAGAGGAAGGCGAGACAATGGCCACATCCGGTTTTGTCCGCACTGTATCAAATGTGGTGGCTGAAACCGATCCACAACTATTCTGCACGGCCAGTCTGATCCTGTATATGCCAGGATTGTTAAATGTTATTGAGGTATTGTAATTACTTGGATTCGAGATGGTAAAAGAACTCGAATTCGGTGGGCAAAAAGCCGAACCCGAATAATTATCAACTGTCCACAGATAGGAAACAGATCCGCAGGAATCCACATTTGTAGATGAATTATTGGTGGAAATCACCAGTGGTATCTGACAACCACCTGTCGGGCTAACCGTGTAAGATGCAACAGGAGCCTGAGTAATGCAGACACTCTGAGTAATGGAGTTGGTGCCGCAACCATTGTTGGTGCTCAATGTCACAGTATAATGACCGGCAACAGTAAATTTGATCACTGCCACTGACGAACCAGGGTATCCGCTGACTGCCGTCCAACCGGAAACGGGCGTAATACTCCATGTATTACTGAATGTCGTTAGACACTGAGCCGAGCCCGTGACATAACCCTGAGATGTTGAGGTAGATGTAAAAGTGACATTTGTATTGATGCAAGCCGGATTCCCGGGAGATATGGTAAAACTTGGCGTCGGTTTCACACCAATCTGAATGGGTTCGACAACAGATGGAGTGGAACCACAAGGATTACTTGCAATGCAGCGAATAGAAAAAGTATTCGGAGTCCCCATCATAAAGGAGGTATGGTTACAGGAATTCGTTGTGAATATATGGTACAACGTATCGTGAGTCGGATTTTGCAGAATGGTATCAGGACTTCCATCGTTAAACTGAATGGTATAGGTTGTTCCTTCGGTATTAAAAAAAGTATTTTCCTGAAATATGTATTTGATTCTCTTTGGTACACCACATAATTGGGTTGTATTACCAATATTGCTGATCCCTCCCTGAGGGTTACTGCCATTAAAAACATTATAAATCTTAATCGCTGTGCATTGCGCATTCGTAACTGTCACTTTCAAATAAAACATTTTACGCAACGAATAGGTATGAGAAACCCCCATTGGAGGAGAAGTAGAATTATAATGGGTTGTCCCATCATCCCAGTCAATTTCATAGTTTGTGTTGGTGGCAGTGGTGGTGGATGTGTTATTAATGATCACCGTGAAAGTTGTATCCTCTCCTTGAATACAATGCGTCCATTCTCCATCCGGTGCAGGATTTGTATTTTGTATGGACGCATCCGGCCTGTTTGTAATGGTTACGGGGTTTGTCACGGAATCTTTGCACCCACCAGGATAGGTCACGATCAGTTTCACCTGGTAAGTGGTCGAACCAGTGCCAAACGCATTGAACTGGTGCAATAAATTGCGTGAAGTACCAATCTGGACGTTATTGGATTTCCATTGATACGACATGCCAGTGGTATGGGGAGGAGAAGTTGTAGTGAATTGAATTTTACCCTCGCACGGATTTCCTGAGATTGCATTCGAAAAAGTAACAGAAGTGACAGTTACGGACAATGTATTTTCCCGGGAACATAATGTGGTGGGAAATGTCTCAACGACTTTCACCGTCCCCGTTCCAGCCGTATTCCAGTTTACAGTTATCGAATTTGTTCCTTGACCATTCAGTATTGCACCCCCGGTGACAGTCCAATTGTAGGTATTTCCACTGGTTGTTGTGGCATATGTAATGTTACTTCCAACCCGGCAACAATAGCTGCCATTGATGACCGGGATTGGGGGTAAGGGATTCACCACCACCGCTATCGTATCCCTGTCGGTGTTATTGCCTGCATCGGTCACAGTGACGCTATAGTTCCCCGCCGTGGTCACATTGATGGACTGGGTGGCTGCGCCGGTGCTCCATTGGTATGTAACGGAAGGACACAGCACGGCACCGGCCGTGAGGGTGACCGTCTGGCCGGCGCACACCGTGGCATTCGCAGGATTTGCCGTGATATTTACCGTGCACTGGGCAAGGGCGGATTTGCCGGTGAGAAGGAATATCAAACAAAGAGCAAGAGCGCCAAAGAGAATTGTTCGTGTCATATGAAAAGGGTTGGTCGAAAAATTAAATACCGGTTGACTTGTGGAGAATACTCTTTTTCATCATCAATACAGGCATTTACCGGCAAATTAGATTTTTTCTGCCAAAGAATTTCGTTCGCTCAGGACTTTTTTTTCGGCCGATTTCTTATTTCTTCTTGGATTAATTATAATTGGATTTTTTATTAATCTGTAAACGTGCATATTACAAAAACCACTTCCATAACAGTTATTATTATTTTATGGTAGGAATATCAGAAACCAATTCCCCGGTGAAAGAATCCAATTCATCTCCACAACGGATTACAACCTTTATGCTATTGACATCGTGTCTTATAATTCCTACATTTGACCCGACTGTCCCAGTATTCAATGAACCCGTTAAAAACCACCCCACCATGAAACATCTTCGGCTCACCCTTCTGGTCATCGGCTGCATTGCCATGATGGCCACCTCCTGTAAAAAGGATAAGGACGACAACAACACCCCCGCTCCGGCCACCTCCACCGAATTCGCGAAATGGATCGTGACCGGCACCAACGCCACCTACTTCACCTCGTTCGAATTCAATAAGAGCGGTCAGGCCATCGTGGTCACCCCGTCGGACGTGATCTTCAAGAACTACACCCGCACGGGCAATACCATCACCATCCCCGACTTCGGCACCCTGGCGATCACCAGGCTGGATGCCACAGCCTTCGAATTCACGCTGACCACGCTCACCAAATCGGCCCAGGCAACGTACGAGATCACCACCACCAGGGCCAGCCAGATGCCCTCGACCGGGAATACAGCCCTGCTCTGCCGCACATGGACCCTGGTCAGCGTCGATTCGGTACCCACGGCTGGAACCGCAATGGACTGCCGCGTGCTTTTCAGCGAAGCCGGTACCTACCTGGTGTACTATCTCTACTACAATACCAGCGGACTTTCGACCTGGGCCTGGAAACCCGGCAGCCAGGATCATTTCTGCTACAGCTGGGAAGGCACGCCCGATTGCAGCGGAAACCACGAATGCCGGATCGACATTTTGAATGCCAACCTGTTCAGAATGACCGATTTGATCAACGACAGCTACTACATCCTGGTGCCCTATACCGCCAAAGAAACCTGGCAGTGGGACAACTTCCGGAAGCCTGCTTACCAATCGGTCTTCGGATTTTAGGAGTTCCGGCTTACACCGGTTGCCCTACAGCAGGTCACCTGCTGTAAAAACCCTACCTTTGCTCCCCGGTCGCCGGTGCGACCCGCGAGCAAGGAATGACAAACCGCAATTATGAGCCCCTGCTGATCACCGCCGTTACGGGTATGGTCATCCTGGTAACGGCGGTTCTTCTGGAATGGATCCCGGCCCCGGCATCCACCGTGGGTGCTGCATCCCCCCCGGCCTCCTCCCCTGCCCCGCCAACCGCCGCTGAACCGCCCGTGGCCGAAGGATCGATCGCCTCCGGCCACGACACCACCTCCAGCACCTGGGAAGGGCTGGAGTACTTTTACGGGTCGCTGCAATCCCTCCCTTCCGATCAAACTTCCCTCCATATCGCCTATTTCGGCGACTCCATGATCGAAGGCGACCTGGTCACCCAGCCGCTTCGCCGGCATATGCAGCAACGCTTCGGGGGCAACGGGGTTGGATTCGTACCGCTCACCACCCCCCTCCCAGGGTTCAGGACCACGGTCCGGCAATCGTTCAACGAACGGTGGACCGTGATCTCATTCGTGCATCCTTCGGCCAACAATGCCCTGCCGACAGGGCTTTCGGGGTACGCCTACCTCTCCTCCCGCGGCGCCCGGGCCGTTTTTGAGGCACCGAAAAACGGACCCGTCTTTCACCGGGCCTCCCTGCTGTATGGCGGCACCACTGCCATGACCGTCGACCTCCGCACCGACACCGTCGTTCGCATGCTGACGCTGCTCCCCGGCCGGCCGGTCTCGATGCATGACCTGTTCAGCGACACCTCCTTCCGCAGCCTGGAGATCACAGTGCGAAGCGAGGAGGCCGGGCTGATGTACGGCGTCAATTTCGAGGGCGGACCCGGAGTGTATGTCGACAACTACGCGTTCCGCGGTAACTCGGGGCTTCCCATGACCTCCATCCCCGACACGGTCTATGCAGGATTCCACCGGATCCTCCGCAACCGGCTTCTCATCCTCCATTTCGGACTCAACGTGTTCACTCCGGGGGTGGAGGATTATCACTGGTATGAAGAGGCGATGGTGAAGGTGGTCCGGCACGTCCGGCAGGCGTCGCCCGGCATCCCGCTGCTGATCATCAGCATGCCCGACCGCGCCTCCCTGATCAATGGCACCTATGCGACACCGGCCGGCCTCCCCGGCTTCATCCGTCTTCAGAAACGCATCGCGCTCCGTACGCACACCGCCTTTTTTAACCTTTACGAGGCCATGGGCGGAGCCGGAAGCATGAAACGATGGGTGGAAGACCGACCCAAACTGGCCGGCGACGATTATACCCATCCCAACGGAGCCGGTGCAGCCCGGATCGCCGTCCTGGTGTATGATTACCTGATGCGCGGGTATGACCATTACCTGCAATCGTCCGACACACTGACCGTTCACGCGGAACACGACCCTGCACCATGAAGACTCTCCTGACACTTCTGCTAGGACTCTCCCTGCTTTCCGGGATTCCCGGGATGTCGCAGGACAGCATCCCGGTCGCGGAGGTTCCCCCGCCGTATGACTCGCTGAAACTTCTCTATCCTTTCCTTCACCTCCATCACAACCATCTCGCCGGTGATACCGCCTCCCTGGCTCCCTTTTTCAGGAAACTGGAACGGATCGCAGCCGGATCGGGCGAGCGGGTGGTGGTGGCCCATATCGGCGATTCGCACATTCAGCCCGGCTTCGTCACCCAGCCGCTGAGAGATTGGCTGCAAACCACTTATGGAAATGCAGGAAGAGGGATTATCTTTCCGTACCGGCTCGCCCGTTCGAACGGCCCCCAGGGATACCTTTCCCGGTGCGACACGCCCTGGATGGCGGGGCGGAATGCCACGGTGAAAAGGAGCCTTCCCACCGGGATCTCCGGGTTCACCCTCTGGTCAGGCAGGCCCGGCGCTTCGTTCACCCTTGAATTCTTATCTCCCCCGGTTCCCCCCGCCGATACGGCCCTGCTGGTGCTGTTCCATGCGCAGCGCGACACCTGTTTTCACATGGAGGTGATCAACGACGAGACCGGACGCGTTTACGCCGTGTGGGACTCTTCGGCCACCGACCGGACCGTTTACCGTCTCGGGGAGCGGGTGCAGCGGTTGCGTTTCCGGGCGGTGAGGACCGCAGAGTCGCAGCGTTCGTCGACCCTTTACGGCATCAGTCTGGAGTCGCCCAACCCCGGGGTGATCGTGCATGCCATCGGGGTGAACGGGGCGAGGTTTGACCATTACCTGGGATCGGAACATTTCATTCCGCAACTGGCAGCCCTGAAACCCGACCTGATGATCTTCTCGCTGGGCACCAATGAGGCGTATGCCACCCGGTCCTTCTCGGCCGACACCCTGCGCAGTGTGCTCGATTCGCTATTCTGCCGCATCCGGAGATCGGGAAACCACGCCCCGGTGATCCTCACCACCCCTCCCGGCATCTATAAGGCCTACCGGAAGAAAAGGAGGACCCATTACCAGCCGAACGCACTGGCCAGGACTGTCGGGGATCTCTTGAAGGAGTACGGCAGGCAGCACGGGATGGCGACCTGGGACTGGTATTCGGTGATGGGCGGGAGGGATGCCATGGCGAAGTGGAAGGCAAAAAAGATGACGGACCGAAAATACGTGCATTTTTCGGGGAAGGGTTATGCCATCCAGGGAATGCTGTTCCGGGAGGCTTTCAGGGAAGGATTTCTCAACCACAAATTACGAATTACAAAATAATAATTACGTGAAAGAAGAAATGCTGAGGTCACTTGATACCAGATGAGCTGGATGGGGAATCTCACCGGCTTTTTTGAATGGGCGCTGGGTTCCTTCGTTTACGACCCCGGGGAGCCCCTGTTCCTTACCAGTCCGTTCTTTCTCCTTTTTTTCCTTCTGTTCCTGGCCGTTCTGATCCCATTTTCGGGTTCCCCCCGGGGGCGGACCGCTGTTATCCTGGTTTTCTCTTTTTGGTTTTATTACAAATGTTCCGGCCTTTATGTGCTTCTGCTCGTTGCATCCGGCGCGGTCAACTTCCTGCTCGGCATGGCCATGGAAAGGAGCCGGGGGAACCGGGCGAAAAACGGACTCCTGTATGCCGGTGTCCTCCTGAATCTGTCGGTGCTTGCGGCGTTCAAGTACACCCCGGCCGCCTCGGCCCTTCCCGGGTGGCTCGGCGGTTCGTTCACCCTGGCGGCGCTGGCATTCCCGGCCGGCATCTCCTTTTTCACATTTGTCAACCTGGCCTACCTTCTCGATGTAAAGAAAAACCGGACGGGGGCCTGTCGTTCCCTTCCACGCTACCTCGCCTTCATCACCTTTTTCCCGACCGTGCAAATGGGTCCCATCGAACGTGCCGGCCGGTTCCTGCCCCAACTGGAGGCTCCCTTCCGGCTTTCCCGCACCGACGTGGCCGAAGGGTTTTACCTGGTATTTTCCGGCGCATTGAAAAAGATGGTGATCGGCGATTTCGTGAACCAGCACCTGGTCGCCCAGGTATTCAGCATGCCCGACCGGCATACCGGCATGGAGGTGTTCGCTGCCATCCTGGGGTATTCGCTGGTGATCTACTGCGATTTCAGCGGGTACACCGACATGGGCCGCGGCATCGCCCGATGGATGGGATTCGACATCCGCATCAACTTCGACCGGCCATACCGTTCCCGAAACATCGGGGAGTTCTGGAACCGGTGGCATGTCTCGCTCTCGTCCTGGCTCCGTGATTATCTTTTCCTGCCGCTGGCCTACCGGATTTCGGGGCGTGTAAAACGCGAGTTTCTGATTGGCGGAAGATATATACGCACCGATCTTGCGATCTTTGGTTTTTCTGCGCTGTTCACCTTTACGGTTTGCGGGGTATGGCACGGCACGGGTTGGAATTTCCTGGCGTGGGGAGCGATGCACGGGGTGGCACTCGGGGTGCAGCGTGCATGGAGTTATCACACGAAAGGGATCCGGCGCGGACGTTCCGGATGGGGGAAGCGTGCCGGCCGGGTCACCGGTATTGCGCTGACCTTCCTATTTGTATCGTTCGCATGGGTCTTTTTCCGGACCTCCTCCCCGGCGGCAGCATGGGAGGTGTTCGGCCAGGTGTGGAGGAATTTCTATCCCGAGGGTTTTCCGTTGTTCCTTCGTGCCTATTACCCGGTATTGCTCATGATGTCGGCCGGTTATCTGGTCCACTTTCTTCCGGGCACGTGGCATGACCGCCTCCGCACCTCGCTGGTCCCAATGGGTTGGCCCCTCAAGGCGCTGATCGCCGTGGCCATCCTTGCCGTGATCACCTGGTTCCGAAGCCAGGGATCCCCCATGCCGATCTATATCCAGTTCTGAAAGTCACCAGCCCCCTCCAAACCTCCCCCTCCCGGGGGAGGCTCCTGTTGGTTGAACAGCCCCCTCCCAACCTCCCCCTCCCGGGGGAGGCGATGCCTGAACAGCCCCCTCCCAACCTCCCCCTCCCGGGGGAGGCTCCTGTTGCCTGATGCCTGAACAGCCCCCTCCAAATCTCCCCCTCCCGGGCTACTCTTTGTACACATCAGATATTTTGATTATATTTTAACATTTACCTTTCTTTTCCTGGGACGAAAAGAAAGGTAAAACCAAAGAAAAATCACCGCTGTATGAAAATCACTAAAAATCCTCGTCAGTCGCTAAACTGCGGAAACTCGTCGCTACGCTCCTCAGACAGTCCGCAGTTTTTAACACTCCTTCCTCGATTTTCTTTACGTGATTTTCATAAGGCGGCTTTTGTGCCGCCGAGAATCGGTGGCACAAATGGACCCGCTATATAAAATTTGCGTATAGAAAACCAATGGAGCGGGCGTTAAAAAATTCAGACTGTCCGAGTCCCGAGTAATCGGGACGAGTTTCTGAATTTTAGGCCGCGACTGCAGGTTTTTAGCAAATTTTATCAGCGGGCATACCCCCTACCCGGAGGGGAGGGGGATGGGGGTGAGGCGAAAAAATATATAACATTAAGATGTGTACAAAGAGTAGCCCTCCCGGGGGAGGCTCCTGTTGGTTGAACAGCCCCCTCCCAACCTCCCCGAGTGGGGAGGGCCGGGGTGGGGCTGTCACGACTCACGGCATATACACCACCCCGAAATTCTTCCTGCCGTCAAGTTCGATGCGCAACGGGTGGTCGAACCGGACATGCCGGATATATTCATCCTCGAAGAAAGCCGGCTGGCTGTTGAGGTACTCGAGGTTATAAAATCCGTCGTTGATGAACGGGTTGATGGTGAAATAGCCGACCCGGAACGAGGTGAGGTTCTGAAAGAAATGGGTCCCCTGGCTGGGATCGATGCGGTAATGGTCGAGACCGGATTCGACGATCACGCGGGCGTTGCTGATCTGGGGCCACTTGACCGGGATGCCGAGCCATGGATCGCTGGAACCCCACCGGCCGGGTCCGACCAGGACATAATTCAGTTTCTCGTTCATGAAACTTTCGTTCACTTTATCGAGCCTGTGAGCGATTTCGTGGCTGTGTGCAGGATCAAACGCCTCCGGTTTCACATACACGAAATCCCGGATCCCCTTGATGATCCCATTTCCCAGTGACGAGTTGGAGATCAGGAGGGTTTCCTGCTGCCTGACATGGGCCGGTTGGAGGTTGATCGTTTCGTCGTGGTTGGCAATGGGCCGGATCTGCAGGAGGCTGAACACTTTCGGCTGGTCTTTGGGCATGTCGAGGTTGACCGCGAACTCGATCTCCACGGGCTTGTTCATTTCCCGCTGACCGATCTCAAGCACCCTGGCAAGGATGGAGGCGAGGGGAAGTGTGTTGTGGTTCAGCAGCTGGGAGAAGGTGATGATCCTTTTCCCTTCCGCCAGGGTTCCATCCTTTATCTGGTGACTTTCGTAATCGAAGGTGGAGGCCACCAGTTTCAAGGCATGGTCATCCTCTGCATCGCGAATCCTCATTTTCAGCAGGTTGATCGTGTCGTCGGTATCGGGGAGAAAGCTTTCCGGTTTCAGGTCGAGGGCGTAGAAATACTTCTGGGTCTCGCTCAGGGCCATTTCCGGGGTGGAAAGCTGAAGGATCTTCCGGGGATATTTCGGTGAGAACCGGATCCCGTTGCCTCCGTCGACAATGTATTTTCCGAGGCCGAAAGCGATGTTCGCGATCCCGTCTTCCGGCTTCTCGGGGGCGATGGGGTAAAAATTGATCGACCGGGCCACTCCCGAAATGGCCGGGTAGAAGCGGTCGCCATACTGCCGGCCGGTCACCTCCTGGAGCACAATGCCCATCTTCTCCTCGTCGATCATATTGAGTGTCGCCGCCATATACGATTTGCTGTCCTTGAAATAGGCGGAAGCATATACACTTTTGATCGCTTCGCTGAGCTTGTCGATCATCACCCGTTCGTTGAACTTGACATTGGGGATCATATAGGTGGAATAGATCCCGGCAAACGGCTGATAATGTGAATCTTCGAGCAGGCTGGACGAACGGATGGCGATGGGGTTGTTGATGCAGGAGATGAACCGGTAGAGATCTTCATGGATCCGGAAGGGAAGGCGTGATTTTACAAAGCGGTTGAGGATCTCTTTGTCGCTGCGGTCGGACAGGGCAATCTCATAGAGGTTGTTCTCTTCCATGAATTCATCGAAGATGTCGGTCCCCAGGACAACGGTTCTCGGGATTGAGATGACCACATCATCAAACTGGTAGGCAAGCCGGTTTCGCTTGATCAATGAATCGAGGAAAGCCAGTCCCCGGGCCTTTCCTCCGATGGAACCCTCCCCGATGCGTGCGAACTGGAGGTATTCGTCGTATCGCTCCCGGTCGAATTCAGCGATCACCCCGCGTGCCTTGTTGATCCGGAAAGCCGTGATGGCATCGAAAAGGTATCGCTTTGCCTCGTCCATATCGTCGAAAGCGGTGACCGAGACCTCGCGGAACATCTCGGCGATGGGAAAGAGGGCCCGGGCATTGAGCCATTTGGAAAAGTGATTGCGCTGCATATGGTACTGCAACGAATCGTCGGGGATCTCGAATATCTTGTCCTGCATCGATTTCAGATCCACGGCGCGGGTGATCTCACGGCCGTTCTTCGGATCAATGAAGATAAAATCGCCAAAGAAAAAGTACTCGGTGATGTAATTCCGGAGTTCGATCGAGAGGGTTTTGGAGTTTTTGTTCAGAAACCCCACCTTCATGTCCCTTGCCAGCGATTCATATTCTGTATCGGTCGACTGGAAGAGCACCGGCATATGTTCATCCTCCTTCCTGACCCTCTCCACGAACTGGATGCCTGCAGTTTTACTGGTCTCTCCTTTCCGCATGAAAGAGATATCGGTGATGATCCCGAGCAGGGTGTTTTTATACTTTTCCCAAAGGATCACCGCCTCTTCATAATTGGTAGCCAGCAGGATCTTCGTTCTCCCGCGCATTCGAAGCATTTTGTTGTGCTCGTTGAGCCCTTCGGCCATGAAGGCTTTCGATTGTTTGAGCAGGATTTTGTAGATATTGGGAAGGTAGGAAGAATAGAACCGGATGGAATCTTCGACGAGCAGGATGGCCTGCACGCCGTGTTTGACATCCTGTTCGATGTTCATCTTATCCTCGATCAATTTAATGATGGCTAGGAGGATCCCTGCATTTCCCAACCAGCAAAAGACATAGTCGATGGCACTCAGGTCTTTCTCTGCCAGTTTCAGGTTGACCTCACGGCTGAACGGGGTAAGCACCACGATCGGGATCTTCGGATACTGTTTCTTGATCCGCATTGCAATATCGAAGGTGTCGGTCTTTTCGATATTGAGCATCGAGATGACCAGTTCGATCCGTTTGTCTTCGAGGACTTCGAAGGCCTCTTCTTCCGAAGTAACTTTAATGAATTGAGGCGGGTAGCGAAGGTTCAGGGAGACATACTCCATGAAGATCGTTTCGTCGATCCGCCCGTCCTCTTCCAGCATGAACGCGTCATAGGTACTCGATATCAGCAGGATCTGGTAGATGCGCCGCTTCATCATCAGGTTGAACGAGGTATCGATGAAGTAGTACTTTTTCGGATCGAGGGCGTTCTGTTGACCGGACATAATTGTTTTCTTTATTCACCCAAAAATAGCAATCTTTTAAGGACCCGGCCTTTCGATCCATAAAAAAACCCGGGAGGCAGGCTTTGGATTTTCCGCCTCCCGGGCACAGCCGGGGAACATTCCGTATTTACCTTGTTTTCACCAGCTTGAAGGTTTCTCCATATCCATCGGCCGCCACTTTCACGAAGTAGAGTCCATCGGGGAGTCCGTCAACATCAAATTCACGGCTCTTCACGCCTGTTAATCCGCCTGTCATTACCTTTTCGCCGTGCAATCCAAAGATCTCCACCCTGACTGTTTCGTACAGACGGTCGCCCATTTGTTCAAGAACAAACCGGGATGTCGTGGGGTTCGGGTAGATCCGGAAGTGGGTTTCCTTCGTGCTTTCAATCGCTGCCGGTTCATTTTCGCCGGTGGCTGTGGTCACAAAGGTCGAGGTTTTCTGACCGCAGAAGTTCTCGGAGATGTATCCGTGCATGTAACTGCCAGCCATCGCTTTTGTGCCGGGCAGGTACCGGATGTTCTGGCCTGCGATCATCACCGCCTGGCCACCGGGATATACGGTGAAGGTGTTCGAGCCACCGGCGACCGTCAGTGTTTGTGTCGCGTCATAGCAATGGTACTCTCCACTTCCGACCGATCCGGTGACGATGATGTTTGAGGACACCCCGGACACCGATATGCTGAGGATATTCGATGTATCCGGGTTATTGACCGTGCAGAGCAGGTTGGATGTCAGAACGCAACTCACTTCATCATAATTGACCGGGACATAGGAATAAGTACTCTGGTTGGTTCCGACAGGGATCCCGTTGACCCTCCACTGGAAGACCGGGTCGGGACCGCCGTTGACAGGCGTGGCGGTAAAGGTGACCGGGGTTCCGGCGGGAGGATTGGTCGTGGATGCGGAAATCGTCACACTGACCGGCGTCTGCGGGTCGATGGTGATATGGACGCAATTGTACATGTGGTTCTGGCAACGGGTAGTGACGTTTTCTGCCAGCACCCAGTACCAACCCGCCAGCGTCTGGAGTCCGAAACTGATCGGGCCACCGGTCCCGTGAACGGGTCCGGCCATCGGGCTGATCCCGGTGTAGAGGTAGTAATCCACTCCCACCTGC
>CAYVVG010000032.1:0-39859 GCA_964455285.1 uncultured Prolixibacteraceae bacterium | reverse complement strand
TTCGATAATAAGGACAATACACTTTTTTCGGGAATTTTAACGCATCAGTACTTATTGAAGATTGAAGATTTACGATTCACCAAACTTCTTATCCCCGAACTTCTCCGGCTTTTTATCGTTGTATTTTGAAGGACACTTGAGAAGGAGGCTTTTTGCGACGAAGGTCTCTCCCTGCATGGAACCGATGATCACCACCTTTTCCGACTTTTCGAAGTCCTGGGGTTTCGCATTGTTATAGATCACCTGCCGCTCGACTCCCTTTTCGTCGATCATGTAAAAGGAGAACCGGTTGGCGTTTTCCCGGGCATTGTATTCGACCGGCTTCGCCCGGTTCAGTTTGCCTATGATATGCAGTTCCTTGCCGGGTTTGCGGGCAGCTTCGGCAAAGTCGGAATAGGTGCTCGAATCGGACATCGTGGAGATCACGACGGCCACGGCGACCACGATGACAAGTATGATGACAATGTGGATGGTCTTCATTTATTATTGTGTAAGTGTTTTTCTTTCAGCTCTTTTTCTAATTTCCGAAGTTTCCGGTCGAGGGTGAACAGGTAGCCGGCAATGCCAGTAAGGATGAGTGCCAGCACAGCTACAACCACGAAGATCTTATCGTACGATTCCATGTATTTGAAATATCAGTTATTACTTTGTTTGCATTAAAAACTAACTCTCCATAGCATTCTGAAGTCGCCGGATCCTGACCCGGATGTTCAGGATCCAGATGCCGAGCAGGATCCAACCGGCCATGGCGGGATAGAACACGACCCGCATCGAAGGGTCCAGATGCATGGGGAGTACGGGCGGCGACTCCTTACCCGGGTGGATGCTCTCCCCCGCCAGTCGCGGGAGGATCATCACAAAAACGATCCAGAGGAAGAAGGCGAAGATATTGTAGACAGCCGAAACTTTTGCTCTTTTCTGGCGGTCGTCGATCGATCCGCGGAGGATCAGGTATGCCAGGTAGATGAAGATCCCAACCGCTGCGCCGTTCAGTTTGGGATCCTTTACCCAGGGCGATCCCCAGGTAAAGTTGGCCCAGGTCATACCGGTCACGATGCCCAGGAATCCGAACATCAGTCCCACGTTGACAGCCTCCACCGCCACCGCGTCATGCCGTTCGTCGAACCTTTTCAGGTACCGCAGGCTGAAGATGAAACCGGTGATCAGCATGGCCATCATGCCGAACCACATGCCGACGTGATAAAACAGGTTCCGCATGGTCTCCCGGATCATGGTGTCGGGGACATCCACGATAAATCCCCCGATGACCGCGTAAAGCAGCAGCAGGATCGAGAGGTATTTCCACCAGTCATTTTTTTGCATGGGGTTTGTTTAAGTGAGTAGTGAGTGGTGAGTCGTGAGTGGTTGATCGTACATCGTACATCGTACATCGTACATCCATCAGTCTTTCCAAAGGTACGGAAATAACAGCGATGCGAGGGCGATCACGGCGCCGGTCACGGTGACCAGGATCACGAGCAGCCCGGTAAGTCCCGAAAAGTCGGTGCTGACCATGGCGCTCCTGCTGACTTTCATAAGGGTTGCGAGCAGGGGGAGTACGATCGGGAAACTCAGGATCGCCATCAGCGAGAAATTGTGGCTGGCCCGTGAGGCGATGGCGGCTACCATGGTAAGGACGGCAGCCAGTCCCAGGCTTCCGAGGAGCAGGGTGAGCAGGAACAAGGGCAGGTTGACGACGCGGTTTCCCATAAGAAGTACGAAGACCAAGAAGGTAAGAAGGGAGAGGATGGCCATCAGCAACAGGTTGTAGAGGATCTTGGACAGTACGACTGCCCGTGGACTGGCCAGGGTATAGTAATATAGGTGCCTCGCCGGGCTTTCCTGCAGGAAACTCTTGGAAATGCCGTTCACCGCAACGAAGAGGAGGATGATCCAGAAGAGCGAGTTCCACGTTTCGGGAGTGACCGCCTCCTCGAAGGCCAGGTAGGTCACAAAGACGGTGGAAACAAGGTAGAGCAGGATCCCGTTGAGCACATATTTCTGCTTCAGTTCCAGCCTGATTTCCTTGCCCACCAGGGCCCTGATCTCGGTCAACAGCATGCGTAAGTGTTAATTCCGTTGCAAAGATAAAAAAAACCCCGCGGCGGGCCGCGGGGTTTTTCAGGGGATGAAAGCCGGTTATTCGACGATCATCTTTTCGGTGTATTTCTGTCCGTTCACGTTGAGGGTGACGAAATAGATGCCGGCGTTGAGTTTGCTGGCGTCGAGGGTGAACTGGTGGGAACCGGTGTTGAGGTTGCCTTCGTTCACGTTCATCACCTGCTGGCCAACCAGGTTGGTCACGTTGAGGGTCACGTTGGCATTCGCTTTCAGGCTGATGTTCACCTTTGCATAGTCCTTCACCGGGTTCGGGTTGATGGTGATGCTGGCGATCTCTTTCTTTTCCATGCCTACGGGGAAGGGATCGTTGGTCACTGCCCATGTGAAGTCGGCATCGGTAAAGGAGAAGTCGGGGATGTATTTGAACTTCGAGTCGGCGGCGGCATCGGCGAACCACTGGGTGCAGATCGGGAGGGTGTACTTGTTATCATCGGTGAAGATGATCGGCGAGGTGCACTGCCAGTAAGCCTCCTGGGTGATGTCGGAGAGGAAGGTCACGTTGATGGGGGCGTCGGCGCCGGCATCGCTGGTCAGTTTGTTGCTGATCAGGTCGAAACCGCGGGCCCACACGTCGGGGTTCTGGTTGTTGGGTTCGCCGTCGATGTGGGTGTCGTTCCAGGTGAAGAACATCTTGTCGCCGGCCTTGTTGCGCGAAATATAGGTCCGGTTGTCGCTGGTATAGGTAGCCCAGGTGCCGCGGAAAGTGGTCACCGAGCCAACCCGTACAGCTTCCCAGGTGGCGCCGTCGTCGGTGGTGTAGATGTCAAACACATTGAGGAGGCTGTCGATGCCGGTGGAGATGGAGTATCCACCCGGTGCATAGCCGACTACCACGCCGATGTGGAGGTTCCCCCACTTGTCGACCGAGATCGAATGGTCGAAAGCGGTTGTATAGGGGATCTCATCGCGCGAGGGGATGGGATCAAACATCTGGGCGATGAAATAATCGCTGTAAGCGTTCTTGATGCCGTCGAGGCCGTTCGGGCCGTCGAGCTGGATGGGCATCGGGTCGCTCCAGGTAGCTCCACCGTCGGTCGATTTACGGACGATCGGATAGTACACCGAGTCGCGCAGGGGGGTTCCGTTGACGGCATCGCCGAGCACCGACATCCACAGAGTGTTGCCGTCGGGTGAGCTGGCAACCTTGTTGTCGGCGGTGTTGTAATTGCCGTACTTGGTCGGGAAGGGGATCAGGGTGTAGGTATAGTCATGCATGTGGGTGGCGGCATTCCAGACGCCGTGTCCGTAGATCACGTTGCCCTGGTAAACCACTGAGCCTGATTCCACGTTATTGTCGCCATCGGCCATGTGTGCAAACCCGTTCACGTCAACGTCAAATCCGTCCGGAATGTAAGTGTAGGGGGGAGGAGCATACCAGCGCAGGAGGCGGTTGGTGTCGGTGAAATCGACCAGGTTGGCAGCGCCGGTGGTATAACCGCCGAATCCGCTGACCACCATGTTGGCAAAGTTCGGTCCGAAGAAGGTGCAATAGGCATTGGCCAGGTTGGTGCCACCGCCCGGGTTATAGATACCGGCACAGGGATAGCGGCTGGCATCGTACCAATACGGCGATGCGGGGTAAATGGCCGAGGAGACGAGGATCTGGTTGGTCCAGTCACTCTGGGCGGCTCCCATGTTCAGACCGAGGTCCATGGCATAATAACCCGATAAGTTCGAGGGGGTTGCGCCCGGACCGGCACGGTGGAAGTTGATGATGGCATTCAGATCGTCGTCAGCCCACACCATCGGACGGGTTCCGCTGGAATAGCCGAGAACGTTGGCCGAGGTACCCAGTTCGAGAATGGTCACGATATTGGGATTATCGCTATTCTTCTGGCTCAGGGGGCTGGGTTTGAAAGGCGAAATGAACGACGGAGAGGCAGGCTCGTTGAGAATTTCCTTTGCCTTCTGTACGTTGTTCACGTAAATGCCTTTCTTCAGCTGGGGCTTTTGAGCTGCTGCAGCAAGGCCAATCATGAAAGCAAGACTTAAGAGTAAAACTTTTTTCATGGTTTTTGGTTTTTGGTTTAACAATCGATTATACAAATATAGTTTGAATATTTTCGGAAATACAAAAGTATGCGATTTAATATTATTGTGCAATTTTTTTTTCAACCGCTTTCTCCTTTGTATCCACCGGAATGATCGTAGAACGCTGGTAATCAATATCCTCAGAAAACAGTTTACGGTACGTGATATGCCTTTTCGCAAAGGTTGCGCCCACCGATTCATGAAGCGCCCGCATCTTCGGGTTGAAGTCGCCAACCCACGAAAGTTCCATTTCGGTAATGTGCGGGCGCTTTTTCATCACTTCGTTCAGGTGCCAGAAAATGCCCGATTCGATGCCGTACCGCTGGTATTTCGGTTTCACCCCCATGATGATGATGCGGGTGCGTGTGATGGTCTTCCGGTGCTTCAGCCAAAAAAACCTCACGGCGTTCAGCAGGTGCAGTTTTCCGTGAAGATGTTTCAGGATCTGGTTCACATCGGGAAACTGGATCAGGAAAGCAACCGGTTCCTCCTGGTAATAGGCCAGCCAGATCAGTTCCGGGTCGAGGAAAGCCCTGGCCATTTCGAGCCCTTTCTGCAGGGTGGAGATATCCATGGGGGTAAAATTCTCATGGAAGCGCCAGGCATCGTCGTAGACCTCTTTAACATCGCGGAGATATTTACCGGCATCGCTGAAGGTGAAGTGATGGAACGATAATTCCGGCTTTCTCATGCACCATTCGGCGATCTTCCAGAACCGATCGGGAAAAGGCCTGGTCAGGTCGAGGTGATTCGACACCTGTTCGAAATAGAACCGGAAACCGTACGACTCGAAAAATTCGCGGTAATAGGGAGGGTTGTAACTCATGCCGACTCCCGGGTGGGTAAACCCCTCGACAAGCAATCCCCAGTTCACATCGTTCTCCCCGAAGTTGATCGGCCCGTCCATGGCCTGCATGCCCCTGGCGGCCAGCCACTCTTTCGCCCGTCCGAACAGTTCATAGGCGGCAGCACGGTCGTTAATGCATTCGAAGAATCCCATCCCGCCGGTGGGTTGGCGGTACGTGAAGGCCTTGCGACGGTTGATGAAGGCGGCCACCCGCCCGACATACCGGCCCCGGCTGTCGGCGAGCAACCAACGCGCCGCTTCGCCATGGTTGAAGAAACTGTTGGCGGATGGATCAAAAACCTCTTCGATCTCCCGGTCGAGCGGCCGGACATAATTCGGATCCTCCCGGTAAATGGCATCCACCACCGACAGGAACGCCCTGCGGGTGGACCGGGAGTTCACTTCAACCAACTGGTACGACATGGATCAGGTTTATCGGAGTAAACGGTCGGGGGCCCGGCGACGGTTCAGCGTATCCTGTTCCTGACGCGCGGACCGTCGGCAAATTTACAACTATCTGCGTACGGTTATTCATTAACTTTGCCCCGTCGCCGGCACTGTATGAAAAAACTCGACCTGTTCATTCTCCGATCCTACCTGGGCCCGCTGGTCATGACTTTCTTCATCGCCCTGTTCATCCTGCTCATGCAGTTCGTGTGGAAGTACATCGACGACCTTGTGGGCAAGGGGCTCGAATGGCACATCATCGCGCGGCTCCTGATGTACGCTTCATCGACGTTCGTCCCGCTGGCACTGCCGCTGGCCATCCTGCTCTCGTCGCTGATGATGTTTGGCAACCTGGGCGAACACTATGAGCTCGTTACCATGAAAGCTGCAGGAATAGGGCTGTCCCGCGTGATGCGCCCCCTCATCATCGTATCCATCCTGATCAGCGGGCTGGCTTTCTATTTTTCGAACGTGGTCCTGCCTTTCGCCAACCTGAAATTTCATTCGCTGCTGTTCGACGTCAGGGAAAAGAAACTGGCATTCAACCTTAAGGAAGGCGTGTTCTACAAAGGTATCGACGGCTTTGTGATCCGCATCGGGAAAAAGGAGAACGACGGGAACACCATCCGCGACGTGATGGTTTACGACCATACCCGTCACCAGGGAAACATCTCCCTCACCACCGCCGAATGGGGGCGCATGGAACTGTCGCCCGACAAAAAATTCCTGATGTTTAAATTGTATAACGGGATCAATTACGAAGAACGGGTGGACCTGCGCAGCTACCCATCCACGCACCCGTTCCAGCGGACCACCTTTACCCAGCAGCGACAGATGTTCGACCTTTCCGCATTCCAGCTGACCCGCACCGACGAGAACCTGTTCAAGAAGAACTACGAAATGCAGAACATCCGGCAGCTCCAGTCCTCCATCGATTCCATCGGGGCTCAGCTGATCGTTGATCAGAACGGGTACCGGCAGAATCTGCTGAACATCATGCCGCGGCAACCGGAAGGGGCGGCGGCGACTACACGCAGCGCCGACACGCTGACCCCTTTCAACCCTTCGCTGTTGTACAATTTCAAAGCCTCCGACCGGACCCGGATCCGCGAAACAGCCCTGAACGCGGTAAAAAGCGCCCGCGAGAACCTCCGGATCAGCAAAGACGACCTGTATGCCAAACGGAAGCTGATCTTCAAACACAAGATCGTTTTTCATAAAAAATTCTCCTTTTCGATCGCATGCTTCCTTCTTTTCTTCATCGGAGCCCCGCTGGGAGCCATCATCCGGAAAGGAGGCCTGGGCATGCCCGCGGTGGTCTCCACGCTCTTCTTCATCCTTTTCTGGGTCATCTCCTTTGTCGGCGAAAAATATTCGGCCGAAGGGATCGTGCCCGCCTGGCAGGGCATGTGGATCTCGTCGGCCGTACTTTTACCCATCGGCATCTTTCTCACCATGAAAGCGACCAACGACGCTTCGCTTTTCGACATCGAAGCCTGGACGAGATTTTTCACCCGCCTTCACCCCTTCCGACCCAGCCGCCATGAAGGTACTCCTCCTTTGCAATAAATCGCCCTGGCCTCCCCGCGAAGGCGGCCCCATGGCCATGAACATGTTCGCCGAGGGACTCATCCGGGACGGCCACGGGGTGAAAATCCTGGCGGTCAACTCATTCAAGTACCACATCTCCCCTGGTGACATCCCGGATGACTACCGCAGGAAGACCGGCATCGAACTGATCGACGTCGATCTCAGGGTGAGGCCGGTGCCCGCCTTTCTCAACCTGTTCACGGGGAAGTCGTACCATGCGGAACGTTTCATTTCCCGGTCGTTCAGGCTCCGCCTTGCGGAGGTCCTGAAAGCAGAATCGTTCGATATCGTGCAGCTCGAGACGATTTTCATGGCGCCGTATATCGACACGGTCCGGAAACTTTCTGAAGCAAAGATCGTGTTGCGGGCGCACAACATCGAACACCGCATCTGGGAACGCATTGCGGAGACGACGCAGAACCCGGTCAAAAAGGGATACATCCGTCACCTGGCCCGCACCCTTCGCAGGTTTGAAAAGCAGGCAGCCTGCAGCGCCGACGGGATCGTGGCCATCACCCCCACCGATGCAAACTATTTCCGGACCTTAACCGGAGGCATCCTGCCTGTCGCTGTTCCCGTAACAGACATTCCTTTCGGGATCGATCCCTCGGTGTACGATCCCGGGCCGGATGCCCCTGAACCGCCCGCCCTGTTTTCGATCGGAGCGATGGACTGGATCCCCAACCTGCAGGGCATACAGTGGTTTCTCGACCGGGTCTGGCCCGGGGTGCACCGTCAATTCCCCGGCCTGCAGTACCACCTGGCGGGGAGGAACATGCCCGGCTGGCTCCTTCACTCGAACCTGCCGGGGGTGGTGGTGCACGGCGAAGTCCCCGACGCCCGGGCCTTCATGGCCGGCAAACCCGTGATGATCGTCCCCCTCTTTTCCGGCAGCGGGATCCGGATCAAGATCATCGAAGGGATGGCTTCCGGGAGAACTGTGATCTCCACCCGGACCGGCGCCGAAGGCATCCGCTTTACCCCCGGCGAACACCTGCTGATCGCCGACGATCCTGAAGGATTCCGTGCTGCGATCGACCGCTGCCTGAACGATCCCGCCGGATGCCACGACATCGGAAAACGGGCCAGGATGCTGGCGGAAAAGGAGTACGATGCCCGGGTGCTGACAAACCGGTTGGCCGCTTTTTACAGACAACTGGGGGAATAGCCCACTTTTTTTTTACTTTTGTCGCATCAAGCCGGCTTCATGCGACTGTTTTTTATTCTTCCCCGGGTCCCTTATCCGACCGAAAAAGGAGATAAACTGAGAGCTTTTCATCAGATCAGGGAATTATCCGCCCGCCACGAGATCATTCTCTGCGCGCTTAACGACGGGGATCTCCATGAAGATGCCATACCGGTATTGAAACGGTATGTGAAGGCGGTGCATGTGATCCCGATCCCGAAACTGACCATCGTCATCAGCCTGATCCGGACCTTCCTGTCAAAAAAACCCCTGCAGGTGGGCTACTTTTACAATGCCGCAGCAGCCGCCCGGATCCATGCCCTGATCGATGAATACAAACCCGACCACATCTTCTGTCAGCTGATCCGGGTTGCCGAATATGTAAAGGGGATCAACATCCCCAAAACACTTGATTACCAGGACGTATTCTCAAAGGGCATGGAGCGCAGGCTTGCCACCGCCCCTTTTTACCTGAGACCCTTCCTGCGTACGGAATACAGGCGGCTCCTGCGCTACGAGCACGATGTATTCGACGCGTTTGACAACAAGATCATTATCTCGGCCCCCGACCGCGACCTGATCCCCCATCCCGGGCGTGACCACATCGTCGTGGTGGCCAACGGCGTCGATACTGCCTTCTTCCGGCCGGTCGCGACCACCCCCGACGTCGACCTCATCTTCACCGGAAACATGGGGTACCCGCCGAACATCCGCAGCGCCGAGTACCTGGTAAATGAGATCCTGCCCCTGGTGATGAGGAAAAAACCAGGCATCCGCCTGCTGATCGCCGGCGCCAGTCCCCACCTGCGGGTCATGGCCCTGAAGTCGCCGCAGGTAGAGGTGACCGGCTGGGTAGCCGACATCCGCGACTGTTACGCCCGGGCGAAGATCTTCATCGCCCCCATGCAGATCGGCACCGGCCTTCAGAACAAACTGCTGGAGGCCATGGCGATGCGTTTGCCGTGCCTCACCTCCCCCCTCGCTTTCCAGGCGCTGAATGCCCGCGAAGGGGAAGATATCCTGGTAGCCGGCACACCGGCCGAATATGCCGACCATGTCCTTTCCCTGTTGGATGACCCGCGCAAAGCGGATGCCATCGCCGCAAAGGGATTTGAATTCGTTCAGCGGAATTTCAGCTGGGCCCGCGAAACGGGGAAGATCGAAGAGCTAATGCTTGCAAATGCACGAATGAAGGAATAAAGGAATCTTGAATTTTCATTATGTCCGACGACAGGAAGATCATTTTCAGCATGGTGGGGGTCTCAAAGATCTTCCCGCCTCAGAAACAGGTTCTTAAGAACATTTATCTCTCCTTTTTTTACGGGGCCAAGATCGGCATCATCGGCCTGAACGGATCGGGGAAATCGACCCTGCTGAAGATCATCGCCGGGGTGGAGAAGTCATTCCAGGGCGATGTGGTTTTTTCACCCGGCTATTCGGTCGGTTACCTCGAACAGGAGCCCCTGCTCGATGATTCGAAAACGGTGCGCGAGGTGGTGGAAGAGGGTGCCTCCGAGATCGTTGCCTTGTTAAAGGAATACGAGGAGGTCAACAACCGGTTCAGCGACCCCCTGAGCGGGGAGGAGATGGACAAACTGATCCGGCGCCAGGGCGAACTTACGGAACTGCTCGACCACCATGAAGCCTGGGAACTCGACAGCAAACTGGAGCGGGCCATGGACGCCCTGCGGTGTCCCGATCCTGAAACTCCGGTGAAGGTGCTCTCGGGAGGCGAACGGCGTCGTGTAGCCCTGTGCAGGCTGCTGCTCCGCGAACCAGCCATCCTGCTCCTCGACGAGCCCACCAACCACCTCGACGCCGAATCGGTGCAGTGGCTGGAGATGCACCTGCAGCAATACAAGGGTACGGTGATCGCCATCACCCACGACCGGTATTTCCTCGACAACGTGGCCGGCTGGATCCTCGAGCTCGACCGCGGCGAAGGGATCCCCTGGCAGGGCAACTATACTTCCTGGCTGGAACAGAAGACAGCCCGCCTGACCCTGGAAGAAAAGACCGAAAGCAAGCGGAAAAAGACCCTGGAGCGGGAACTCGAATGGGTGCGCATGTCGCCCAAGGCACGCCAGGCCAAAGGGAAGGCCCGTCTGAACGCGTATGAGAAAATGATCAGCGAAGATGTAAGGGAGAAGGAAGAACGGCTGGAACTTTACATCCCCAACGGTCCGCGCCTGGGTTCGGTCGTGATCGAAGCCCACGCGGTTTCCAAATCGTTCGGCGACCGGTTGCTTTTCGAGAACCTGAACTTCACACTGCCCCCCGCCGGAATCGTCGGGGTGATCGGCCCAAACGGCGCCGGAAAGACCACCCTTTTCCGGATGATCATGGGGTCGGAGAGATCCGACAACGGCACCTTCCGGGTGGGTGAGACCGTAAAGATCGGGTATGTCGACCAGAGCCATACGGCCATCGATCCTGAAAAGACGGTATTCCAGGTCATCTCGGGAGGGGCTGAAAACATGCAGATCGGGGGCCGCACCATGAGTGCACGCGCCTATGTGGCAAGGTTCAACTTCAGCGGTGCCGACCAGGAAAAGAAATGCGGCATGCTTTCGGGCGGAGAGCGGAACCGCCTTCACCTCGCCCTTACCCTGAAAGAGGAATCCAACGTGCTGCTCCTCGACGAGCCCACCAACGACATCGATGTAAACACGCTTCGTGCCCTGGAAGAAGGGCTGGACAATTTCGCCGGCTGTGCCGTCATCATCTCGCACGACCGCTGGTTTCTCGACCGGGTCGCCACCCATATTCTTGCCTACGAAGGCGATTCACAGGTCTGTTTCTTCGAGGGTTCCTATACCGATTACGAGGAAAACCGGAAAAAACGGCTCGGCGACGACCTCCCGCACCGCATTAAATACAAAAAACTGAAGGGTTGACGCGTGACCACTCACGACTCACGACTCACGAAATAAGTATATTTGTATAAACCCACCACTTTGGCCATCCAGAAACCATCGGTCCCGAAAGGCACGCGTGATTTTTCCCCGGCGGAAATGGTCCGCCGGAACTTCATCTTTGATGTGATCCGCGGGGTTTTCACCACCTACGGCTACCAGCCCATTGAAACACCCGCCATGGAGAACCTCTCGACCCTGATGGGAAAGTACGGAGAGGAGGGCGACAAATTACTGTTCCGGATCCTGAACTCGGGGGAGTTCATTTCGGAATCCCAGATATCAGAACTCAAAACTCAAAATTACCGGGAACTTTTGCCGCTGGTGGCTGAAAAAGGTCTCAGGTACGATCTTACTGTACCTTTTGCCCGCTTTGTGGTGCAGCACCAGAACGACCTCGTATTCCCGTTCAAGCGGTATCAGATCCAGCCCGTGTGGCGGGCCGACAGGCCGCAGAAAGGAAGGTACCGCGAATTTTTCCAGTGCGACGCCGACTGCATCGGCAGCGACTCCCTGCTGAACGAGGTGGAACTGGCCCAGATCATCGACACCGTTTTCACCCGGCTGGGGATGCGGGTACTCATCCGGCTCAACAACCGCAAAGTGCTCGCCGGCATCGCCGAAGCGATCGGGGCGCCTGACCATCTTACCGACATTACGGTGTCGATGGACAAGCTCGACAAAACGCGCCTTGAAATGGTGAATGCAGAGATGCTGCAGCGGGGGATCCCGGGGGAAGCCGTCGACAAATTGCAGCCGGTGCTCACCCTCGACGGGATGATCCGCACCAAGTTTGAGACCCTTACCGGTTTGTTCGGCGATTCGGAAACCGGTCGGGCCGGCCTCGCCGAGATGCGAACGGTGCTGGAGCACCTGAAGGCGCTCCATCTCAGCAACAAATTCGATTTCGACCTCCGGCTGGCCCGGGGACTGAGTTATTACACCGGCACCATCATCGAAGTGAAGGCTCTCGATTCAGCCATCGGAAGCGTTTGCGGAGGAGGTCGTTATGACAACCTGACCGGAATCTTCGGATTGCCCGGCATCTCCGGCGTCGGCGTCTCCTTTGGCGCCGACCGCATTTACGATGTCCTGTCGGAACACAACCTCTTTCCCGAAGAGGTACAGGCATCCACCCGCGTCCTGTTCCTGAATTTCGGTGACCAGGAATCGCGGTATTGTCTGCATCTGCTGGCCGGTCTCCGTGCCGCCGGGATCGCGTCGGAACTTTACCCTGACGCGGTAAAGCTGAAAAAACAGATGGAATATGCGAACCGGAAGTCGATCCCCTTTGTCGTGCTGATCGGACGCGACGAGATGGAGAAGGGAATGGCCACTGTGAAGGACATGCAGACCGGTGAGCAGATTACCTGTCCGGCCGGGGAGATCAACGAAAGGGTGAAACGATGAAACAGATTATCAAAAGAACCTGGGCAACAGCCATCCTGTCGGCCCGCAGCATGATCATCGGGGCAGAAATACGATGAATGCAGGCAATGAAAGGACTGACCGGGTAATTTTTAATTTTTAATTTTTAATTGTATCAATATGACATTGATTATAAAAGGCGCGGGACTGACCATCGAGGATGTTGTCAGGGTAGCCCGCCGCAACGAGCCGGTAGCACTGGATCCGGCCGCCATCGAACGCATCCATAAATGCCGGGCCATGCTGGAGAAGAAGATCCAGGCCCACGAGATCATGTACGGGGTAAACACCGGGATCGGTGAATTCTCCGAGATGGTCCTCAATGACGACCAGGTCAAGGATTTCCAGAAATACCTCATTTACAATCACGCTGCAGGGATCGGCGATCCCATGCCCATCGACTGGGTGCGGGGTGCCATGCTGGGCCGCATCAACGTGCATGCCCACGGCAATTCCGGTTCCCGCCTGGAGATCACCCAGTGCCTGGTTGACATGCTGAACAAGGGTGTGACCCCGATGGTGTGCCAGAAGGGCTCGGTCGGCGCATGCGGCGACCTGGCTCCCATGTCACAGATCGCCCTGCTGATGATGGGCGAAGGACATGCTTATTACAAAGGCGAACTGATGACGGGCAAAGAGGCGTTTGAAGCCGCCGGCATCCCCGTTCCGGGCCTTCAGGCCCGCGATGGTCTTGCCACCATCAACGGCTCGAATGTGCTCACCGCCATGAGCGCGCTTTTTCTGTACGATGCCGAACGCTGGCTGAAGCAGGCTGAGATCGCAGCCGCCATGTCGCTCGAAGCCATGAAAGCCAACATGCGCCCCTACAGCCCTAAACTGCATGAGATCCGGGGATTCAAGGGAGCGATACGGAGTGCCGCCGCCATCCTGAAATGCGTTACCGGCGGCGACCTTGCCGACGGCAAGGTGAAGTGCAAGGTGCAGGATGCCTATTCGATGCGTTCCACCCCGCAGGTGATCGGAGCTGCCCACGACGCGCTCGCCTATGCGCGCTCCCAGGTGGAGATCGAACTCAACGGTGTGGGCGACAATCCCATTTTCTTCCCGGAGGAGAACCTGCAGCTTTCCGGGGCCAATTTCCAGGGTTCGCCGGTATCGGTGCCGATGGATATGGCGGGGTACGTGATCACCATGGTGAGCGTGATGAGCGAACGCCGGATGAACCGTCTCAACAACCCGGCGTTGAGCGTAGGACTGCCGGCCTTTCTCACCAAGGGGGCCGGGATGTTCAGCGGCCTGATGCTCAGTCAGTACACGGCCGACATGCAGATCGTCGAGCAGCGCATCCTCTCAATGCCCGCTTCGATCCAGTCGATCCCGGCAGCTGCCGACCAGGAGGATTTTGTGTCGATGGGGATGAACACCGCCCTGAAGAATTTCCAGATCCTCGACAACGCATACGGTATCCTGGGGATCGAGTTCATGGCAGCGGCTCAGGCGCTTGATTTCAGGGAATACAAATTCGGTGCAGGGGTGACAAAAGCCAGGGAGGTGGTGCGCAAACACGTTGCCTTCCTCGATGTCGACCGGCCGCTCTATCCCGATCATAATGCGATGAAAGGACTGGTGAAATCCTGTGAGATCCTGGAAGAGGTGGAAAAGGAGGTTGGAAGCCTCGGCTAGCAGATGATTCTCCGCTCCGGCGGAACTGATCACATTATCAACCCAAAAACGAAGATTATGGAATTTGCAGATTCTTGCCCCTACTGGCCCTTCCTGGTGGCCATGATGGTGCCGATCATCGTGTTCGGCATCACCGCAACGGTGATCGAGATCGCCGGCGCCTGGTTCATGTTCCGGAAGGCCGGAGAACCGGGCTGGGCGGCCATCATCCCGATCTACAACTACCTGATCGGGATCAAGATCGCCGGTAAACCCTGGTGGACCATCCTGCTGATGCTGATACCGGTAGTGAACCTGGTGGTTTACATCATCGTCCTCAACGGCCTGGCGAAGAATTTCGGCAAGGGAACCGGCTTCACGGTCGGACTTTTCTTCTTCCGGTTCATCTTCATCCCGATCCTGGGCTTCGGGAAGTCGGTGTACGTGGGAGACAAATCGAATTTCGGAGCCTGAGGTATGGAAGATCCCACCCGAGACCCCGGGCAGGGGTTGGCACCCCAGCGCCCCGCGGTGCTGACCATTCTGTGCATCCTCACCTTTATCGGCAGCGGGATGAATGCTTTTTCCAGCCTGTTCATCGCCGGATTCTATGAAGAGGTGGTCGAGGTGGTAAGGGTGTTTGCCGAGAGATTCAAAATACCTGGCATCGAGTCCATGGCGGAAGCCCGGCCTGCCTTCTTTCTGGTTTCGGGCCTGTTGTACATCGGTTCCCTGGCCGGCGCGGTAATGATGTTCCGCATGAAAAAGACCGGGTTCCATGTTTACACGGTTTGCCAGATCCTGCTGATCCTGGCCCCGATGTACTTCCTCCACCTGCCCTCCCCCGGGTTCATCGAGGTGCTCTTCACCGGTCTGTTCGTGCTGCTTTACAGCCGGCACCTGAAGCTGCTGACATGACGGAAGCCGGCGAACACCGGACAGCGGGAGAACCACAGCCTGTGAAAGGGACGGCACGGCCGGTGCTGCTGACCGTGCTGTGCCTGTTCTCGATGGTTTACTTCGGGATCACCTCCCTGGTATTTCTTTACGCCCTTTTTCATTCGGGGACGATCACGCGCCTGCTGGCGGAATATACCTCGCAGGGAGGCATCCCGCCCGCCCTTGTCACGCTCGTCATGGCGGGAGCAGCGCTCCTGCATGTTTCCTGTCTTGCCGGGGCATTGATGATCTGGAAACTGAGGAAAAAAGGTTACCTCCTTCTCTCCGTCGCCTCCCTCCTGATCGCAGTTGCCCAGCTTTTTCTTCCGGGACTCGCCCCTGGAGGGACGGTACTGTATGTCGTGCTGATCTTTTTGTTCGGATTGTTCTACCGGCTTTATCGTACAGGGTCCGCCTGACCCTGATCCGGATCACTGAATTTTCCTTTATGCTTCCCGCCGACCTGCTGAAATTTGCCGGCCGGCTCCCGGTTTTTGTTTAAAAAATTGTTAATTCTTTGTTAAAAATTTGGTGGAATCCTCGAAAGTATTCATTAAAATTGCAATTCATTGTTCGGAACACCGGATGGTTTGCCGAATGCCCGTTTTCAAAGCATCGAGAATTTCAGCATTTGAATATCGATCAATAAATATTTACTAACCAAAATCAAACTGTATGAGAAAATTTACAATTTTCCTTGCGCTTATGGTTTTCATAGGCTTGCAGGTTGCTCATGCCCAGCGAACGATAACGGGCAAGGTCACGAGTTCCGATGATGGTGCCGGGATTCCCGGTGCGACCGTCCTCGTTAAAGGTACAGCGATTGGTTCCATCACTGACGTGGATGGTAAGTATTCATTAACCGTGCCCAAGGACAAAGATGTCCTCCTGGTCTCCTATGTCGGGATGAGACCCCAGGAGATCCAGCTGGGAACCAGCAACGTGGTGGACGTCGTGCTGGAACCCGCCACGATCACCCTCGACGACGTGGTGGTCACGGCACTCGGCGTATCGCGCGAAAAGAAAGCGCTGGGTTATGCCGTACAGGATGTGAAAGGGGAAGACCTGACCAAAGCCAGGGAACCCAACCTGATCAACTCCCTGTCGGGTAAGATCGCCGGTGTACAGGTCACCAACGCCTCCGGGGCCGTCGGGGCCTCCTCGCGCATCGTACTCCGCGGGGTCAACTCGCTCACCGGCAACAACCAGCCCCTCTTCGTCGTCGACGGGGTGCCCATCAACAATTCCGATTTCGGTTCGACCACCAACGAAGGGGTGAACCGCGGGAGCGGCGCCATGGACATCAACCCCAACGACGTGGAGAACATCTCGGTGCTGAAGGGACCCAACGCTGCCGCTCTTTACGGATCGCGCGCCGCCAACGGAGTCATCCTCATCACCACCAAATCGGGCAGCATGAAAGCCGGCAAGACCAAGAATCTCGGTATCGAGGTAAGCAACACCACGATGTTCGAATCGCCCTTCCGGCTCCCCAATTTCCAGAACGGATACGGCCAGGGTTCAGGCGGTGCTTTCAAATTCGTGGATGGCGCCGGCGGCGGCATCAACGACGGGACCGACGAAAGCTGGGGTCCCAAGCTGGATGCCGGTCTGCTGATCACCCAGTTTGACAGCCCTCTGGATGCCGACGGCAACCGGATCGCCACTCCCTGGGTTTCTCACAAGGACAATATCAAGAACTTCTTCGAAACCGGTATCAACACCTCCACCAACGTGGCCATATCGGGTAGCGGCGAATATGCCAGCGCCCGCCTCTCCTACACCCAGACCAACCAGAAAGGGATGGTCCCCAATACCGATTACACCACCAAGACCGTCAGCCTTGGTCTTACCGGCAACCCCTCCAAATGGCTGAACATCTCCGGTTCGGGGAACTACATCAAAGCAACCAGCAAGAACCAGCCGGGATACGGCTACGACGCCCAGAACGTCATGCAGCAGTTCTTCTGGTTCGGACGGCAGGTCGACATCTCGAAGCTGAAGACCTACACCAACCCCGACGGCTCCAAATACAACTGGAACTACAACTTCCACAACAATCCCTACTTCACGCTGAATGAGAACCTGAACGCCCTCACCCGCGACCGCGTGTACGGCAACGCCAAGGTGCTCTTCAAGATCTACAAGGATTTCAGCGCGTTCGTCCGCACCGGTATCGACTACTACACCAACCTGAACCAGAACCGGATCGCCTTCGAAGACATCGACAACGCTTACGGATACTATGGGGAGGTTAAGAATACCTTCAAGGAAATGAACACCGACTTCCTCCTCATGTACAACCATAAATTCACCCAGGCCAAGCTGGAACTGCAACTGAACGCCGGGGGAAATACCATGGACCAGTACCGGTACAACATGTCGGCAACCGCAGGAGAACTGGCCGTTCCGGGAGTCTATAACGTTTCGAACTCCCGCATCGCCGTCACCGCAACCAACCGCACCGAACACAAACGGCTCAACAGCCTTTACTTCTCGGGCCAGCTGGGATGGAGAAGCGCCGTTTACCTCGATTTCACCGGCCGCAACGACTGGTCGAGCACCCTGCCGAAAGATCAGTGGTCGTACTTCTACCCCTCGGTATCGCTCAGCGGTATCATCACCGAACTGATCCCCGCCAAAACCGATATCCTGCCTTATGCCAAGGTGAGGATCAGCTGGGCAAAAGTGGGTAGCGACACCGACCCCTATTCCCTCTACCCGACCCTCTCGTTCGGCGATCCCTTCTCGACCACCTATTCGGGGCTGACACAGTTCGTACCCAATACGCTGCCCAACAGCACGCTGAAACCCCAGTTCACCAACTCGCTGGAAATCGGCGCCGAACTGAAATTCCTGAACAACCGCATCTCCCTCGACGTCACCTACTATAACCAGAAGACCACCGACCAGATCCTCAATGCCCCCGTCTCCTCCGCCACCGGGTACCAGAACAAGTACATCAATGCCGGCGAGATCGACAACAAGGGATTTGAAGTCACCCTGGGCGCTACCGCCATCAAGGGCGACGGCCAGAAGAAGATCAACTGGGACATCCAGCTCAACTATGCCAAGAACCAGAACAAGGTCGTTGAACTGGCCCCCGGCGTCGAAAACTTTGTGCTCGGCACTTACTGGGACCTGAAGGTCATCGCCCAGCCCGGCCGCCCGTACGGCGACCTTTACGGATATGACTACAAGCGCGATCCCAACGGCAACGTCATCCACAAAAACGGCGTACCCCTTAAGGGCGACCTCAAGGTACTTGGAAACTACCAGCCCGACTGGGTCGGCGGTGTCTCCACCAAATTTTCATGGTACGGCTTCACCCTCTCCGGACTGGTTGACTTCCATATGGGAGGCGAACTCTATTCGATGACCACCACCTGGGGCCGCTATTCGGGCGTGCTCGACGAAACCCTCATCGGCCGCGAAGGCGGTATCGTGGGCGAAGGCGTGAAAGAGGTGATCGTCGACGGCAAGGTGACCTACGTCCCCAACGATGTGGTGGTGACCTCCGAAGAGTACAACCATGCCGCTTTCAACAACAACCTCGCGGGCGGTTCCGTGTTCGACGCCAGCTACATCAAACTGCGTGAACTCAGCATCGGATATACCTTTAAACAGATCCTCAAAGGAACCTTCAAGGATGTCACCATCTCGATCGTCGGCAGGAACCTCGCCCTCCTTTACAGCAAGGTTCCCCATGTGGACCCCGAAACCTCCTTCTCCAACACCAACGTGCAGGGGCTGGAATTCGGTCAGCTGCCGTCGGCCAGGAGCCTTGGCTTTAACATCTCGTTCAAGTTATAAATCCTAAAACACAGATACAATGAAAAGAATAAGCGCATACTTCATATCCGCCGCCTTGTTCCTGGGTTTGATCACCCTGTTCAGTTGCACGAAGGATTTTGAGGATATCAATACCGATCCCAACAATCCATCGGTCGAGCAGGCGGCTCCCGACATGCTCCTTACCAACGCCGTCAAGGCGATGACCGACCGGGTCCACGAGATCTTCCTCGGCCACGAAATGGGTTCCTGCTGGGCCCAGCACATGGCCAAGGTGCAGTACACCGACGAAGACCGCTACATCCCCCGCGCCTCCGTCATTAACAACTCCTGGAGAAGTTTCTATTCCGCCTCGGGCATGGATGTCCAAACCATCCTGAAAGTCGGCCACAACAACTACAAGGGAGTGGCCCTGGTGCTTCACTGCTATGTCTCTTCGGTGCTCACCGACCTATTCGGCCCGATCCCTTACAACCAGGCCTGGAAAGGCGACGAGTTCATGCTTCCGGCCTATGATTCTCAGGAGACCGTCTACCGCGACATGATCACCAAACTCGATGAGGCCAACACCCTGCTCGATCCCGACGGCAGTGCCATCAATGGAGATATTTTATTCCAGAACGACATCTCCAAGTGGAAGAAGTTCGCCAACTCCCTCCGCCTGCGCCTGCTGCTCCGCATGTCGGCCCGCGACGGACAGTTCGTGACCACCGAAATGACCAAAATGGTCGGCGATCCGGGTACCTACCCCATATTTGAAAGCAGCGCCGACAACGCCGCCCTCCAGTACCTGGGAGCCGCCCCGAATAACCATCCGATCAATGAGAACCGCAAAACCCGCGACGATCACCGCGTGAGCAAGAATTTCATCGACCTGCTCAACACTTACGGCGATTACCGGCTCATGGTCTTTGCTCTTCCCGATGACCTGGGGACCTTCGACGGCATGCCCAACGGGCTGACCTCCGCCCTCGCCGCTGCCTATAACGGCAACGGAATTGCCAACACCTCGAAGATCGGCGAATATTTCTCTGCCGCCACCGCTCCCGGTCAGCTGATGAGCTATGCCGAGCTGCAGTTCATCCTGGCCGAAGCCGCCGTCAGAAACTATATCCCAGGCGGGATGACCCAGGCCAAGACCTACTACGTGGCCGGTATCACCGGATCCTTCGAACAGTTCCGCGCCCCGCTGCAGGCCATCTTCACCGAATACGCCGACGACAGCTACGGCGGTCTCTCGATCCCTGCCGGCTATACCGTCGATGACGAACTCGGATGGCATACGACCGATCCTTCCGCCCCGTCCTATTTCGACGAAACTTCCATCACCAAGGCCGAAGCCCTGAAGCTGATCGCCGAAGAGCGCTACATCGCCACCTTCGACCAGGGCCTCCAGTCGTGGTTCGAATGGCGCAGGACCGGCTTCCCGGCGCTGACTCCGGCCCAGTATGGCGAGAACGGCGGTAAGATCCCCGTCCGCGTCACCTGGCCCACCGACGAATATGCTACCAACCCGGGCGCCGTGGCTGCAGCCAAGACCCTTCTCGGCGGAAGCGACGACCTCAACACCCCGGTGTGGTGGGATACGGAGAACCCCAATTAATTCAATCGATTTCGGAAAATTAAAATATCCTGCACATGAAAAAAATAACCCACATATCCAGATGGGCCCTGATGCTGGGAGCGGTACTCCTGGTTGCGGCCGCTTGCAATAAAAACGAGGACCTGTTGACCAAAGATGCGAAGGAAGGGGGACTGGTCGTTCCTGTAACTACCAACTTCGCTTACAAACTGGCCAACACCCCCCAGGTGGATGTCGTGCTGAATGCCCCGACCGGCCCGGCCATCCAGAAAATTGAGGTGTATAACTCCTACACCAGCACCTCTGAAGCCGATACCGCTCACCCGGTATCCAACGAGGTGCTGATCAAAACCATCACCCCCGGCAGCGCCGACATCACCTTCACGCTTACCTATGCCGACCTGAAGGCCGGGTTGCTGCTGGGCACCACCCCGTTACCCGACGACGAGACCAAACTGGGGATCGGGAGCAACTGGACCCTGCGGTACATCTCATACATGGCCGATGACGGGCGCAAGGTGATCAACAACAACAAAACAATCATCTCGGTAGCCAACGTCTATGCCGGGCTGTACCAGTGCGAAGGGGTGTTCCATCACCCCACCGCCGGCGACCGTCCCATCAACGAGGAGAAGTATCTCTCGGCTATCAGCGCCTACGAGGTGACCTCCACCACCGGCGACCTGGGAGGCGACTACCCGATCAAGATCATCGTCAACCCTACCGACAACTCATGCACGGTTGAGAAGATGGATCCGAACCCCTACGACATGTTCATGCAGGCCGGAAAGGATTCGCATTACGATCCCGCCACCGGGAAGATCTACCTGTGGTACTACTATGTCGGAGGAACCGGCAATCGTGTCATCGACGAAGTGTACTCCCCGAAATAACCTTCTGCACCAAAAAAAAAGCCGGCCAAAAGCCGGCTTTTTTTTTGGTCTCACCCTGGTTTCATATATTTATATTGTATCTTTAACCCATCATATAGCGAATTCTCCATTCAATCCGATTGTCCGCCATGAAAAGATTCGCCATCGTCATCGTGTGTGCATCATTTTTCCTTCCCGGATGTAAAAAAGACAAATCCGATCCTGCACCGTCCGGACCCGGTTACACGATCTCCACCGGGACCGCCTCCAATGTCACCAACACCGGGGCCCACATGACCGGCAACCTGGCCGGCGTGAATGGAAAGTATATCCTTTCCTGCGGCCACGTGTGGAGCACCTCCCACAATCCTACCATCGCCTTACCCACTAAAACGGAATTTGGCCCGGTGGCGCACGACACCACCTTTACCAGCATCCTGACCCGGCTGAAACAGGCATCGGCCATTTACGTCAGGGCCTATGCCACCGACAGCAAGGGCACCTACTATGGCCCTGAAGTAACACTGGTCACCGAAGCCGGATTTTTTCAGTTCGTCAGCAGCAGCCAGTTTCTCCGCGACGATTCCTATATCAAGCAAAAGGCCTGGGTGGTGATCTATACCAGCCAGAACCAGCTTGTGGGGGTCCGGGAGATCGTGAACGGCCAGACCATCGTATTTCCTCCCCCCCGGGAGAAAACGACCGACCTTTACCGGGTCGCATTATTCTGGAAATATGACTATGTGAATGCAACCTACGACGATTCCTATACCATGTCGGTCTTTTCCGAACAGCCGCCCAACGTATGGTACCTCGGCACCGAACCCGACGGCACCAATTATCCGCAGATCGGAACCAACACCGTCACCCTCTCCGGGATCAACCTGAACAGCTATTACAGCTGGACTGCACAGAACCTGTATTCATGGGGCGATTATGAGGAAAGTACCAGCGCGCTGACCTTCACTCAGTACTTCAACCCCGACAAGATCTGGATCGAATATTTCGATCAGGGCCAGGCTCCTTTTTACAAATGGATCCCCGATGTGGGACTGAACCAGAATTATTCTTTGTCCTCGACCGATTTCACCCAGATGAGCCAGTATGTGACCATCCAGTTGCCGTACAATTCCGACAGCTATATTTATTATGAATCGGAGGATGACCCCACGACCGACTACCAGGAGAGTTTCGCAGTTTACTGGGCCGACTCCGACAGCCTTACCGAGATAAAAGCCTACTATCCCGGCACTATTTTCCCTGGATATTATTCGTACATCGGGGTCCGGCATGACAACGTCAGCGAATACATGGTTAAATACAAAGGCGCCATTCCGACCCAGTTCGTCTCCCTGAACGCCTCGATCGCGGTCAGCAACGAGAGCATCGGGAATTTCAGCGCCGTTTGCACGGGGACAGCCGACCTGGCCAGCGCCACCTGGTACCATTATGATTTCAACCAGGATATCTCCTTTACCTATAACCTGCTGGGTTCCACGACCGGCGTCGGCACCTTCTCCGCACCGGCCATTCCCCCGGAACTGGTATCACTCAACCCGGAACTGCTCGATCTCACCAAGCTCAAATACAACTACGCCTTCTTCCGGGAGATGAATTACGCAACGGATTACCAGGATTACATCAACAGGCTGTATATCCAGCCCGGCAGCGGAAACACCGATTACCAGTACATTTATTACAAGTATATTTACAAGAATGAGGAGGATGTCCCCGTAAACACCGATGACCGGGAAGTAATTAAAAGGATGAAACGGTGCGGGATGAACATTTTCCCCGATCAGCAATAGAATTCCTGACTCAACCATTATTCAATCAATGTTTCACTAAAAACCAAAACACATGAAAAAAGTTTCTTTGATGCTCCTGGCCGTCGTACTGATGGCAGGCTCATCCTTCGGACAAGGAGTTTACCTCCGGTTGGGATTTGGCGGCGGTATCGGACTCAAGCAGTACGGCGACTTTTACCTCAATCCCATGGATGAAGAATGGAACGGGATGTGGGCGAATATCACCAGCACATCCGATGCATCGAATGTTGAATTCAAATCGATGGGACTCGGGAGCGGTTTCAATGTCAACCTGGCGGCCGGATACATGATCAGCCAGTATGTGGGCATCGAACTCGGGGTGAATGAATTCATCGGGATGGCGAAGAAAGTGTCGTTGTCGGCCACCTATTCATCCGGTTCCTACTCGATGTCACAAGCCATTGATCTGAAACGGTCCGGAATGATGCTTCAGGTAGTGCCAGCCATCGTGATCACCCCCGGCCTGGAATCGGTCAACCCCTATGCGCGGGCCGGTATGATCATCGGCATCATGCCGTCTGTTTCCTCCAAAGGTGAAGGCACTTCATCGAACTCAGGGGGCTACAAAGCGACCTCTACCTTCAATTACAGTGCTGTCGCCAAGGGCGGACTGGCCCTGGGATTCACGGCAGCCGCCGGGGTGATCTTCAACCTGAGTGACAATATCGGCCTTTACGGAGAACTTGTTTACAACGGCATCACCTATTCGCCTAAAAAAGGCAAGTTCAAGGAGTACAAGGAGGATGGCATCGACCAGCTGGCCCTTATGACCACCAAAGAAAAAGAGTGGACCTTCGAGACGAAACTCGACGCTGTGGAGATCCCCGACGGAACGCCCGACAAGGTTGCCAAGACCACCGTCAATTTCAGCAATGTCGAACTGAACGTGGGTATCCGGATCAAGTTCGGTCAATAGGACCACTCGCGGATCCAGCACCGGCGCCGGATGTATACCCGGCTGTCGTAGTTTTTCCAGATCGAGGTCGCCCGTACATTTTCCTCCAGTTGGGGATGGGTACGGGCGATCTTTATGCCGGCATCGATAAAGGCCTGGGTAAGGTGCTGGTAAACCAGGGCCAGCACGCCTTTTCCCTGGTATTCAGGGTGAACTCCCACGAGGTACATGTGGATGACCTCGTTCTTTCTGAGCGCACGGAGCAGGTGAATAAAACCGAAGGGGAAGAGCGATCCGTTCGCTTTCTGGAGGGCACGCGAGAGGCTGGGGATACAGATCCCGAATCCCACCACGTTGTCGGAGGAGTCGATCACCATCGATACGAACTCGGGGCGGATAAATCCGAAGTACTGCCGGGTATATTCCCTGATCTGCTTTTCCGTCAGCGCGGTAAAACCATAGATATCGTGGAATGATTCATTGTACATCGCGAATAGCTTCGCGGCATACGGGAGTATATCCCTCGCCTTCTCCGGACGAAGCAGCCGCAAGTCGTACCGTTGGAGCACCAGGCGGTTTATCCGTACGATCTTGTCCGGCACCGACGCGGGTACCACCATCTCAAACTGCACCCAGTCAACCGCCTTCCGGAAACCCATCGCCTCCATGTGGGAAGCGTAATAGGGATAGTTGTAAAGCGCCGACAGGCTTGAAATCTCATCAAACCCTTCGATGAGCATCCCCTCCGGGTCCATATCGGTAAAGCCGAGCGGACCGTGCATGCCGGTCATCCCCTTTGCCCTTCCCCACTCCCAGGCCGCATCGATCAGGGCCCGGGATATCTCCGGGTCATCGATGAAATCGAACCAGCCGAACCTGACCAGCCTGTTGTTCCAGCGTTCCAGTTCCTTATGGTTGATGATCGCGGCGATCCGGCCTGCCGGTTCACCGTTGCGCCACGCCATCCAGTAAGCGGACTCGCAATACTCGAATGCGGGATTCTTATCGCTTCGCAACAGGTTCGCCTCGTCCGACCGGAGCGGCGGGACCCAATACGGGTTCCCCCTGTAAAGGCGGAAGGGGAATTCGATGAATTGCTTAAGCTCCCGGGCGGTGGTTACCGGCCGTACCTCGGTCTCCCCCATCTCAAAGCCATTTTTCCTGTTTGTACCACGCGATGGCCTCTGCTACCCCTTTCTCCAGGTCATATTCGGCCCGGAACCCGAGATCCCGTTCCAGTGGTTCGGTTTCACACCGCCAGTTGGTGCTTTTCAGCACCTTGTACTTATCCGTGTTCAGGGTGGGCATCGCCCCCCAGAGGGAGGAGATGGCTTCGCCCGCCACCGCGATCGACCTTACCAGGAAGAGGGGAACTGTGAAGCGGAGGGTCTTTTTCCCCAGGATGCGTTTGGTGATGGCCGCGAATTCTTCCGAAGGATATTCCCTGCCGTCGGCAACGAACCAGGCTTTCCGGATGTGTGGCGACTCCAGGGCCAGGAAGATCACCCGCACCAGGTCGCGCACATAAATGAAAGTGAGCACCTGCTTTGCAAACCCGATATAGGGTTCCAGCCCCCGGCTGATGGTCTGGAAGAAGACAAAATAATCTTTCTCTTTCGGACCGTAAACGCCGGTGGGCCTCACGATCAGCCAGGGAAAATCCTTCATCGACATCAGGTACCGTTCGGCTTCGAGTTTGCTTTTCCCGTACAACTCGATCGGGCGCGGCGGGTCGCTGAGCCGCACAGGCTGGCCGGAAGCGGGGTCGCCGGGTCCCCAGGCAGCGAGGCTGCTGACCAGCAGAAATTTTTCGGGGATCATGCCGGTTTCGACCAGTGCCTCAATAAAGTGGATGGTGTTCAGGCAGTTGACCCTGTGAAAATCTTCCTTCTTCCGTGCCTTGGTGAGGCCGGCGTTATGCACGATGTAGCGGAACACCACGCCCTTTCTCTTGCACTCGGCCAGGGTTCCGGCGAGACGTGCACGGTCGGAGAAATCGAGCTCGAGGAACCGGATCCGTTCGTCGTTCAGGTACTTTTTGGAGCTGCTGCCCCGGATGCCGGCATACACGTTGTATCCCCGTCGCAATCCTTCCTCAACCAGGAAACTGCCGATAAATCCGCTGGCTCCCGTGATCAGAATGGTATCCATGTCAGGTCGTTTTACTCCGGCCTCCGTCACGCGGGAAGGACCCCGCCGGCCGGGTTAAAAATGGCGGATCCAGCAACGACGGGTCAAATGTTGCCGGCCGTCGAAATTCTTCCAGATGGTGAGGGCCTTGGCGTTATCCTCCAGTTGCGGGTTGGTGATCGCCTTTTTGATCCCGCCCCGGATGTAGGCTCTATGCATCTCATTATAATACAGCGCATTAATGCCCTTTGATTGATAATCGGGCCGGACGCCGTTCAGGTACATGTCGATGGTATCGTTCTTTTTCATGGCCCTCAGGAGGTAGAGGAAACCGAACGGGAAAAGTTTACCGTCGCACTTCTGCAGGGCCCTGGTCAGAGAGGGCATAGAGACCCCGAACCCCACGACGTCGTCGTGCTCATCGAGCACGAAAGAGACATACTCGGGGCGGATAAAACCGAAATAGGATTTAATATAGGTATCGATCTGTTTTTCCGTAAGTTCGGTGTAGCCATACAGCTCATTGAAAGCCAGGTTCAGGGTACGGAACATCTTGTGCGCATAGGGAAGCAATTCCTTCGCTTTTTTCGCCTTCAGGATCCGCAGACGATACTTCTCCTGCACCAGTTGCGATAACCGGTCAACCTTATCGGGAATGGAGGGGGGAATGGAAAACTCATACTGTACCCAGTCGGCCGCCTTTTCGAATCCGAGGCGTTCCATGTGGGAAACATAGTAGGGATAGTTATAGATGGAAGCCAGGGTGGCCAGTTCATCGAAACCTTTGATCAGCATCCCTTCGTTGTCCATATCGGAAAAACCGAGTGGGCCGTGGATCCCCTGCATCCCCTTCGAGCGGCCCCAGGCGGTCACCGCATCGATCAGCAGCCGGGAAACGGCGGGGTCGTCGGTGAAGTCGATCCAACCGAACCGGACCAGCTTCTCATTCCACCGTTCGTTGGCTTTGTGGTTGATGATGCCGGCAACCCGGCCGACGGGTTCCTTGCCGCGGTAAACCATCCAGTATTCCGCTTCGCAAAACTCAAAAGCAGGGTTCTTATCCCTGCTGAGCGTATTCATTTCATCCATGCGCAGCGGCGGACACCAGTAATGGTTGCCCCGGTAAAGCTTGTTCTGGAAAGCGATGAACCGTTTAAGGTCCCGTTTTGTGATGACTTTTCTTAACTCAAGTTCACCGGTTTCGGACATGGAAAGGGATATCAGATGATATGAAGCTTTTTCCCCAGTTTTTCGAATTTGTCGAGGGCGATATCCACCTGGTCCCTGGTGTGGGTGGCCATGAGGGAAAAGCGGATGAGGGTATTGTCCTTGCTGACAGCGGGCGCTACCACCGGGTTGACGAAGATCCCTTCGTCGAGCAGCATGCGTGTGATGGTCAGGGTCTTCAGGCTATCGCGGATGTAGAGGGGGATGATCGGGGTAACGGTGCCACCTATGTCGAAGCCCAGTTTGCGGAAGTTGTCGATGGCGTAATGCGTCACGTCCCAGAGTTGTTTCATCCGTTCGGGTTCGCTTTTGATGATCTCGAGGGCGGCCAGCACCGAAGCGGCCGAGGCCGGCGTGATGGAGGCGCTGAAGATGAGTGAGCGGGAGTGGTGCTTGATGTAGTTGATGGTCTCGGCGTCGCTGGCGATGAACCCTCCCAATGCGGCCAGCGATTTTGAAAAGGTCCCCATGATCAGGTCCACCTTGCCGGTCAGCCCGAAGTGGCTGGCCGTTCCCGAGCCGTGCTTGCCGATCACGCCGATGGCATGTGCATCGTCGACCATGATGGTAGCCTCGTATTTATCGGCCAGTTTGACGATCTCGGGGAGGTTGGCGATGTCGCCGTCCATGCTGAAAACACCGTCGACCACGATGAGCTTGATCCGTCCGGCCTCGCATTTCTTCAGGTGGCCCTCCAGCGAATGCATGTCATTATGCCTGAATTTCAATACCTTGGCAAACGACAACCGGGTGGCTTCAATGATCGATGCATGGTCGAGTTCGTCGATCAGGATGTAGTCGTTGCGTCCGGTTACGGTTGGAATGACGCCCAGGTTGACCTGGAAGCCGGTGGAATAGACCAGGGCGGCTTTTTTACCAACGTATTCAGCCAGTTTCTTTTCCAGTTCGATGTGGATGTCAAGGGTGCCGTTGAGAAAACGCGATCCGGCGCAACCGGTGCCGTATTTATCGGTGGCAGCTTTCGCGGCTTCCTTGATCTTCGGATGGTTGGTCAGCCCCATGTAACTGTTGGAACCGAACATCAGCACCTTCTTTCCATTCATCGTGACCACGGTATCCTGGTCGGATTCGATCATCCGGAAGAAGGGGTAGAGGCCCATTTTTGCCACTTTCTGCGGTTCGGTGTAATGGGCCAGTTTTCTTTGTAAAATCCTCATCGTGTTGGTTTCTGTAACTAAAAAGCGGGCAAAGGTAAGAAGAAAAATCAGATGTGCTGTTTGGCAAATTCATGCCCGGCTTTGAGGGCCGCGAGGTTCAGATCGATCACACTGTCGCCCTTGTTACGGAAGGTGAACCGGATCGCTTCCTCCAGCTTTTCGTAAGCCATGCCCAGGAAGGGGGCGGCGGCTCCGAGGATCACGATGTTGGCAGCCTTGGCCGAGCCGGCCTCCTTGGCGGTGGTTTCGGCGTCGAGGGCGATATGGTGCGGAACCTGTTCGATCTCCGACATAACCTGCTCCAGGGGCGGGTAGTTCGGGATGTTGGCAAAGGGGCGGGTATTGGTGATCACCCAGCCTTCGGGCGAGAGATACGGGAGGTGCCGCAATGCTTCGAGCGGTTCGATCGAAATGATCATGTCGGCCTTTCCGAAGGGGATCAGGTCCGAGGCGATCTCGTGGTGCGAGATCCTGAGGTTCGACATAACGTCGCCGCCCCGCTGGCTCATTCCGTGAACTTCCGATTGTTTCAGGTACATTCCCTGTTCCAGGGCGGCATAGCCGATGATGGCGGCGATCGAGATAATTCCCTGCCCCCCCACCCCTGCCAGGATGATATCTTTTTTCATCTGTATGGGTATTATTTTTCTTTCTCTTTATCTTTAAACTTGCTGCGCATCCGCTTGTCGATGGCCACGATGCATTCGCGCCGCGGAATGATCACCGACACGCCGGGGTAGGCCAGTTCCTCAGTCAGGATGGCCACATTCTCTTCATGGTATTTCCGGAGCGGTTTGATAACCCGGATATGTTCCGGTTCGACGCCGACTCCTTTGCAGATCTCTTCGATCTTGCCTTCCCCGGCCGAATGCTGGCCGCCTGTCATGGCGGTGGTGGCATTGTCGAGGATCAGGATGGTGATGGGTGACTTGTCGTTGACTGCATCGAGGAGCCCGGTGATCCCCGAGTGGGTGAAAGTCGAGTCGCCGATCACGGCAACCGAAGGCACCAGGCCGGCATCGGCGGCGCCTTTGGCCATGGTGATGGAGGCCCCCATATCGACGCAGGAATTGATCGCTTCGTAGGGAGCCAGCGCCCCCAGGGTATAGCAACCAATGTCGGAGAAAACCCGGCCGCTTGCCAGCTGGCTCAGGGCCTGGTTGAGCGCCTGGTAGGAGTCGATGTGCGGGCAACCGCTGCAGAGCGAAGGAGGGCGTCCGACCATGAGGGCGGGCACCGGAAGTCCTACGGTATCAGTCATTCCGAGCGCCACAGCCACCAGGTTGGGATTCAGTTCACCGTCGCGCGGCAATGTGCCGTCGAGCCGGCCCCTGATTTTCAGTCCCCTTCCCAGGTACCCCTTCAGCAACTCCTCCACGACGGGATAGCCGTCTTCCATCACGAGGATCTCGCCGCACTCGTCGGCCATCCGCTCCACCAGCTTCCTGGGCATGGGGTACTGGCCGATCTTCAGCACAGGGTAGGGAACGTGCCGGTCGGGATAGTTCTCCATCAGGTAGTTAAATGCAATGCCGCATACGATGATCCCTTTCGACTTGTCGGGACCGTCGATAAACTGATTGAAGGGGGAGGTTTCCGATTCTTCGATGAAGGCGGCGTGGTCGCGCAGCAGGTTCTTGTATCGTTTGCGGGCAATGACGGGCAGCAGCACGAATTGCCGGAGGTCGGAAGGCATGCGGATTTCGTTCTGCTTCCGGATCTCTTTATTTCTTACCACACCCGAACGGGAATGGGCCATGCGGGTGGTGATGCGCAGAAGCACCGGGACCCGGTACTTCTCGGAGAAATCAAACCCGTAATGCACCATGTCGTAAGCCTCCTGCTGGTTCGCGGGTTCAAGGATCGGCACCAGGGCAAATTTCCCGTACACCCGCGAATCCTGTTCATTTTGCGACGAGTGCATGGAAGGGTCGTCGGCGGCCACCACGATGATCCCCCCGTTGGCGCCGGTGATGGCTGAGTTGATGAACGGGTCGGCGGCTACATTCAAACCGACATGCTTCATGCAAACCATGGTTCGTTTGCCAGCATACGACATTCCCAGGGCCGCCTCCATGGCGGTTTTTTCATTGGTCGACCAGGTGGAATGGATGTTATGTTCGGTTGCGTACCTCGATTGCTGAACAAACTCGGTGATCTCGGTTGAAGGGGTGCCGGGGTAGGCGTATATACCTGATAAACCGGCATCAAGGGCGGCCTGCGCAATGGCTTCGTCGCCCAGTAACAATAACTTCTGCATAGGATGAATTAATAGATGAAGTCGGACACTAGATCCCGGACAAAAATAAGAATAATTTTTATAAGTACCTTTGCGACCGGACTCCACAAAATGTCCGCCATCCATGCATACTTCCAGGACTATCCGTTTATTGCTGCTTCTGCTCGCCGGCTTGCTGTTGTTTTCGCGGCCCACTTCTGCACAGACTGGCACCGTGCGCGGTTTCGTGTATGAACAGGAAACCGGTGAACCGGTGCTGTTTACCAACGTGTACATGTACAGAACATCGATCGGGGCGCCCACCGACGCCAACGGCTATTTCGCCATTACCCGGATCCCGCCCGGCGAGTACTTTCTGATGGTGACCTCTGTGGGATTCGATACCCTGAAGATTCCCATCACGATCAGGGCCAACGACCTGCAATCGAAAAAACTCTACCTGCACAAGTCGACCGTTCAGCTCGAAGAGATCAGCATTTCGGCAGCCCGGCAGGACAAGGTGCGGGAAACGCAGACCAGCATCATCAAGATCACCCCAAAGGAGATCCAGTCCATTCCGGCCATTGGCGGCCAGCCCGACCTGGCGCAATACCTGCAGATCCTGCCGGGGGTGATATTTTCGGGCGACCAGGGAGGCCAGCTTTACATCCGCGGCGGCCCCCCTGTTCAGAACAAGGTGCTCTACGACGGCCTTATCGTGTACAATCCCTTCCACTCCATCGGCCTGTTCTCGGTATTCGATGTGGACATTCTCAAGAACGTCGAAGTGTATACCGGCGGTTACGGGGCTGAGTACGGCGGCCGCCTTTCGTCGGTGATGGATGTGACCACCCGCGACGGCAACAAGAATAGATTTGCCGGAAAGCTGGACGTCTCCACCTTCGGCGCCAAAGTCCTGGTCGAAGGCCCCATTTACAAGCCAAAAGAACCGGAAGATGCCAGCGCTACCTTCCTGCTGTCGGTGAAAAACTCCTACCTGAAGGAGTCGAGCAAGCTGTTTTATGAATACATCGACGAGAACGGTCTTCCGTACAATTTTCTCGACATCTACGGCAAGGTCTCGGTAAACGCCGCCAACGGCAGCAAGGTCAACCTTTTCGGCTTCAATTTCTCCGACAACGTTCAGTACAAGGTCCTGCAAAAATTCAACTGGGATGCCTTCGGCGGAGGGTTGACCTTCCTGGCCATCCCGGGGAGGAGTTCCGTTCTGATCGAAGGAAACTTCGCCTATTCCAAGTATCAGATGAGGCTGCAGGAGACAGGTCAGGATGAGCGATCCAGCTCCATTGCCGGATTCAACGGCGGGATGAACTTCACTTACTTTTTCGGCAAAGATGCTTTGAAATGGGGCCTTGAGTTGGCGGGGTTTAAAACCACCCTCGACTATTTCAATTCGGTGGGGCGGGCGCTCGATTTCGACCAGAACTCCACCGAAGCCTCGTTGTTCGGCAAGTACAAGTGGATGCCGGGAAAATTCATCATCGAGGGCGGACTGCGGTTCCAGTACTATGCCTCCCTGTCGCAAGGCTCCATGGAGCCCCGCATGGCGGTCAAGTACAACATGTTCAGGAATTTCCGGCTGAAAATGGCGGCCGGGCTCTACTCGCAGAATCTCATCAGCACCACCTACGACAAGGACGTCGTCAACCTTTTCTACGGCTTTATCAGCACGCCTGTCAACCAGCTCCAGCGCAGCAGCCAGGCTGTGTTCGGTTTCGAATGGGACCTGTTGCAAAACCTTTCGGTGAACGTGGAGGGGTATTATAAATATTATCCCCGCCTGATCTCGATGAACCGTTACAAGGTATATGACATCGACCCGCCCAAGAATGCACCCGGTTATTTGAAGTCCGATTTCATCACGGAGACCGGGGATGCGGAAGGAATCGATTTTTCGGTCAAATACGACTGGAAAAAGGTTCATCTCTGGGTCACCTATTCATTCGGTTTTATCCATCGCGACGACGGGGTCAACAAGTTCGTTCCTCCTTACGACCGCCGTCACAACCTCAATGCAGTCGCGACCTTCCTTTGGGGAAAGAAGAACCAGTGGGAGTTTGATGCCCGTTACAATTATGGTTCGGGTTTCCCGTTCACACAAACCGGCGGTTTCTACGAGCTGCTCAATTTCGAGAACATCGGAGGAAGCGTGGCCACCCAGAACGGGACGCTGGGCATTCTATACAGTGATTACAACGCGGGGCGGCTTCCATATTACAGCCGGCTCGACCTGAACCTGAAAAGGATCTTCAACCTGGGAAAGACTTTCCGGCTGGAAGCGAATCTCAGCGTGACCAACGCACTCAATCAGCAGAACATTTTTTATTTCGACCGGGTATCTTACACCCGCATCGACCAGATGCCGCTCATGCCCAGTGCCGGGCTGAGTTTCAGTTTTTAGTCCCAATCCTCACTGCCATGCAACCCTTCACGCTTGCCCGGTCTGTTCCCTATGAAACCCTGCGCCCGGAGGTGGACCGGATCCTGGCCGGGGTAACTTCGGCCGGGGAAGATCCCCGGGTCCTGCGCCACATCCTGTCGGTGATGGATCTGACCACGCTCGACGGCACCGATCACCCGGCAAAGATCCGTTCGCTTTGCAGCAAAGCCCTTTCTCTGGGAGAACAGGGGCTTCCTTTCCCGGCGGCCGTATGCATCTACCCTCCCTTTATCGCCGGGGCGAAAAAGGCCCTTGAAGGCTCACCCATCCGCGTGGCCACCACCGCAGCCGCCTTTCCCAGCGGGCAGATGGCGCTCCGCGTCAAGCTGGAAGAGATCCGCTATGCGGCCGGCGAAGGCGCCGACGAGATCGATGTGGTGATCTCGCGGGGCACCTTCCTGGCGGGAGATTCCGATACCGTTTTCGGGGAACTGGAGGCCATGCGCGAACTTTGCCGGGGAATTACCCTGAAAGTGATCCTCGAAACCGGCGAATTGCACGATCCGGAGATCATTGCCCGGGCGGCGGAAACGGCCATCCGCGCCGGAGCCGATTTCATCAAGACGAGCACGGGCAAGGTAACACCGGCCGCCACACCTGAAGCGGTATGGGTCATGCTGCAGGTCATCCGCGACCATTTCCGAACCACCGGGAACCGGATCGGGATAAAACCGGCCGGGGGCATTGCCGAACCTGTGCAGGCGCTCGCATATTATCACCTTGTATCGGATGTGCTGGGCCAGGAATGGCTCACACCTTCGCTATTCCGCCTGGGCGCGAGCCGGCTGGCCGACAGAATTGTTGAACGACTCACCTGATGCCATGAAGATGAAACTCATTGCCGGAACCCTGCTGATCCTTGCGGTGGCCGCCGGTTGCACAAAGGATCAGGAAGCTGATCCCGATCCGGGGCGGCCTGCATTCCTGGGAGAATGGACCGTCAGTTCCAGCCTGAAACTTACCTATGATGTGAACGTAACCGCCGATCCCAACTCCTCCGATGGCGTGTTCATCCACAATTTCGCCTGCATTGGCTGGTCGGATCCGCCCGCGGGAGCTTCCATCCAGGGGAACAAGATCATCCTCGATGCCAACCAGGTGATCGGCGACGGACTCACGATCAATGGTTCGGGAACCCTCTCGGGCAACCGGATCACCTGGAGCTATACCCTGTTCGACGGAGCCGACATGATCACCGTGTCGGAAACCTACACGCGTCCCTGATCAACGGGGGGAAGCCTGGCTTTTTCCCGGCTCCTTCTGTTCCAGGATGGCGATCACCCGGTCATATACCTTCACATAGGCTTCGGGGTTGGCCAGGTAGTACTTCAGGTTCTTTTCATAGAGCACGGCTGAAATTCCGTATTTACGCCAGATCCCCTCATACAGGAAGCGAGCCTTGCCGCTGGTGGCGATCCCCCGGTTCCGGTCGTTAGTCAGAGCGGCGTCCGCCAGGTGGATATCGGAGAGGATCAGGGCCATTTTTTCGGGGGTAATGAGGGAATCGGCCGACAACACTACCGAAGCATCGTAAGGCACCGGTCGCTTCTCGCCACATCCATGCAGAAGCACGACCGCCGGAAAGAGGAAGAGCAGAATCGGGATCCGGGTCATTTTTTTCGCTGCTGGTATTCCCGGTTCAGGGCCTCCAGCACGGGACCGGTAATATCGAGGGTATCGTTCGAGACAAGGATCTCGCCGCCCGCCTTGTACCCCATGATATAGTCGAACCCGTAGGTCCGGTTGAACCTCTTCAGGAAGGCGGTCACGCTGTCGACCAGGCGGAGGTTCATGTTCATCTCCTGTTCGCCGACCAATTGCGTGTAATGCTCCTTCTTCTGCATCAATTCCTGCTGTTTCTGCATCAGCCGTTCATACTCCAGCTTCGCCTTCTCCTCGGTGATCTGGCTGGCGGCGATCTTCTTCTGGAAATCGTCGGCCTCCTTCTCCAGCCGGCTTTGTTCCGACAGCACTTCGCTCTGAAGCCGTTTCCCGGTTCCTTCGAGCTCGGCACGGAGCGATTTCACGAATTCATAATGAGCATTGATGCTGTCGGTATTCACGAACACGACCGTCAGGGCTTTGCCCGGGGCTTTCTGGACCGCCAGAGGAGTGGCAGCCTCTTTTGCCCCGCGGAAATGGAGCGCATAGAGCACCGCCAGTCCGGCCAGCAGGATCAGCGCCAGCAGGGTGTTGAAATTAAACACAAAAAAAGGAGCGCGTCCGGGACCGGGCGAGCGGGGCTCTGCCGCGACGGTCAAAGGGGTTTCTTCCCGGGCTTCCCCGGGGGTTTCGAGGGTTTCTTCCTGCATAATGAACGGGTTAATTGCCTAATTCTGACATGAACTTAATGCGCATCAGCCGGATCTCCTCCTCGGTAAATTCATCTTCGCCCAGTTCTTTGAGGGCGTCGACGATGGAATCGGTCTCGGCTTTGCGGAAAAATTCGAAGATCTCCTCCTGGTGGTAGGGATCGATAAATTCGTCGATGTAATACTTGATGTCGATTTTGGTCCCGGCGCCCACGATGCTTTCCATCTCGGTGATGAGCTCTTCGAAGCTGAGGTTTTTGGCCAGGGCAAGGTCTTCGAGGGCCACTTTGCGGTCGATGCCCTGGATGATGTAAACCTTGATGCCCGATTTGTTCACCACCGATTTGACCACCATGTCCATCGGCCGGATGATCTCGTTTTCCTCGACGTATTCCTTGATAAGGGCCAGGAATGGTTTGCCGTATTTCAGGGCTTTCCCTGTGCCGACACCCGTGATCTGTTTGAGTTCATCGACCGTGATCGGGTACTGGATGGCCATGTCTTCGAGCGACGGGTCCTGGAAGATCACGAACGGCGGTAACTTTTCCTTGCGTGCGATCTCTTTCCGGAGGTCTTTCAGCAGCGCGAACAGCGTTTTATCGGCCGTGCTACTCTTGGATCCCAGCGCTTCAAACAGTTCCTCTTCTTCGGGATTTTCGAAATCATGGTCGTCGACCAGCATCACCGAGAAGGGACTCTTCAGGAATTTCATCCCTTCGGGGCTCACCTTCAGGATGCCGTAGTTATCGATATCCTTGGTAAGCAGCCGTTCGATGAGGGTCTGGCGGATCACCGCGTTCCAGAATTTTTCGTCGCGGTCGCCTCCCTTGCCGAAAACCTCCAGCTTGTTGTGTTTGTACGATTTGATGGTAGCCGCGCTCTTCCCAAGGATGATGTTGATGATGTGCTTGTTCTTGAACTGCTGTTTCACGGCCAGCACCGTTTCCAGCACCAGCTGCACATACTGTTTCCCTTCGAATTTCTTCTTGGGGTGCATGCAGTTGTCGCAGTTCTGGCAGTTGTCTTCGGTGTATATTTCGCCAAAATAGTGGAGGAGCTGTTTGCGCCGGCACACCGACGATTCGCTGTACGACACCGTCTCCATCAGCAGTTGTTTGGCGATCTCCTGTTCGGCTACCGGTTTACCCTTCAGGAATTTTTCCAGTTTCTGGATATCGTCGTAACTGTAGAAGGCGATGCAGTTGCCTTCGCCGTCGTCGCGTCCGCTGCGCCCGGTTTCCTGGTAGTACCCCTCGAGGCTTTTGGGCATGTCGTGATGGATCACGAAGCGCACGTCGGGTTTGTCGATGCCCATGCCGAAGGCGATGGTGGCCACGATGATATCGACCTCTTCCATCAGGAACTTGTCCTGGTTCTGGCGCCGTGTGGAGGCGTCGAGGCCGGCATGGTAGGGCAGGGCTTTGATGCCGTTGACCACAAGGCTCTCGGTCAGTTCTTCAACCTTTTTGCGGCTCAGGCAGTAAACGATCCCCGATTTGCCGGTATGGCCCTTGATGAACTTGATGATATCCTTGGTAACGTTTTTTGACTTGGCCCGAACTTCGTAGTAAAGGTTCGGTCGGTTGAAGGACGACAGGAAAACGGAGGCGTCCATCATGTTGAGGTTCTTCTGGATATCCTGCTGCACCTTGGGGGTGGCCGTGGCGGTGAGGGCGATCACGGGCACCTTCTGGCCGATGGCGTCGATGATCGGGCGAAGCCTCCGGTATTCGGGCCTGAAATCGTGGCCCCACTCCGAGATGCAGTGGGCTTCATCAATGGCATAAAATGATATCTCAATATTCCTGAGGAAATCAATATTCTCTTCCTTGGTGATGGTTTCGGGCGCCACATATAACAACTTGGTCTGGCCCGCAAGGATGTCCTGCTTCACCTGTGTAATCTCCTGCTTGGTGAGGGAAGAATTCATGAAATGGGCAATGTTGGTTTCCGTATCGAAACTTCGGATGGAATCCACCTGGTTTTTCATGAGAGCGATCAGCGGGGAGACCACGATGGCGGTTCCCGGTTTGATGAGTGCCGGCAGCTGGTAACACAGTGACTTACCCCCCCCGGTAGGCATGATCACGAAGGTGTCCTTATCGGCAAGCACACTCCTGATGATGGCCTCCTGGTTCCCCTTAAAGCTGTCATACCCGAACACCTTTTTCAACACCTCGTACAGCTTATGTTCGTCCTTCTTAGACCCCATGTTCTGACTTGGATTAATTTTACTATTTTTGTTCGAGCCCCCCGCAAAAGGGAGGCTCTAATACAAATGTAAGTATAAACGTTGCGAAATAAACAAATTTTTAAAAAATAAATTGTGCCTTGAAAAAAAATAAGGACCTGAAGAAAATCGCTCTCAGCACGATAAAGGAGGAATCGGCCGCCATTGCGAACCTTACAAAATCGGTGGATGCTGGGTTTCTCAAGTGTGTCGATCTTATTCTCGCTTCGCGGGGACGGGTGGTCGTGACGGGGATCGGCAAGAGCGCCATCATCGGGCAAAAGATCGTGGCAACCCTGAATTCGACCGGAACGCCAGCCAGTTTTCTGCATGCCGCCGATGCCATTCACGGCGACCTGGGGACCATCCAGCGCGAGGACATCGTGATCTGCATCTCCAACAGCGGCGTAACTCCCGAGATCAAGATCCTGGTTCCGTTGCTGAAACGGTTCGGCAGTTGCCTGATCGGCATGGTGGGAAACCGCGATTCTTTCCTGGCACGGCAGGCCGACGCGGTCATTCACACGGCGGTCGCCCGCGAGGCCTGTCCCAACAACCTGGCTCCCACCTCGAGCACCACCGCCCAGATGGTGATGGGCGACGCCCTGGCTGTTTGCCTTCTCGAAGCCCGGGGCTTCACTTCCGACGACTTCGCAAGGCTTCATCCCGGCGGTGCGATCGGAAAGCAGCTCTACCTGCAGGTGGCCGACCTGTATACCACCAACCCGATGCCCCGGGTTGAACACGACGACGACATCCGCCGGGTGATCATCGAGATCTCCTCGAAAAGGCTGGGCGCCACCGCCGTAATGAAAGGCAGCACCCTTCTGGGGATCATCACCGACGGCGATCTCCGGCGCATGCTCGAACGAAATGCCGACATCGGTTCGCTTCGGGCGGCCGACATCATGTCGCACAACCCCCGGACCGTTACATCCGACACGCTGGTGGTGAACGCGCTCAGCCTGATGCGCGAAAACAATATCACCCAATTGCTGGTCGTTGATAAAAAAACATACAAGGGAGTGGTCCACCTGCACGATATCCTCCGCGAAGGGATCATCTGAGCGCTGTTACGCCCGGACCCGGTTTCTTGCTAATTTTGCCGTTCAAAACCCGTTCCCGAATGGAAAACCCGATGATCCTCCGAACCGAAAAGATCGTTAAGAAGTATCGTAAACGTACGGTGGTGAACGAAGTGACCATCGAGTTGAAGCAGGGCGAGATCGTGGGGCTGCTCGGACCGAACGGGGCCGGCAAGACCACCTCCTTCTACATCATCGTCGGCCTCATTAAACCGCTTTCCGGAGAGGTCTTTCTCGATCAGGTGAACATCACCGGCGAGCCGATGTTCCGGCGGGCCCAGCGGGGCATCAGCTACCTCCCCCAGGAGGCCTCGATCTTCCGCAAACTGAGCGTCGAAGACAACATCCGTTCCATCCTCGAGTTCACCGGCCTGAACAGGGAGCAGCAGAAGGAACGGCTGGAAAGGCTGCTCGACGAGTTCGGACTTCAGCATGTCAGGAAAAGCTACGGCATCACCCTTTCGGGCGGAGAGCGCCGCCGGTGCGAGATCGCCCGTTCGCTGGCCGTCGATCCAAGGTTCATCCTTCTCGACGAACCCTTCGCCGGCATCGACCCCATCGCGGTGGAAGACATCCAGAATATTGTTAAAAAGCTGAAAGAAAGGAATATCGGCGTTCTGATCACCGACCACAACGTGCACGAAACCCTTTCGATCACCGACCGGTCCTACCTGCTGTTCGAAGGATCGATCCTGCGTGCCGGTTCCAGCCAGGAACTGGCCGAAGACCCGCACGTGCGAAAGGTTTACCTCGGGCAGAACTTCGAGTTGAGATAGGATGGGGAACAATAGAATGATCGAACAATCGAACATTCGAACAATCGAACAATCGAACAATCGAACATTCGAACAATCGAACAATCGAACAATGAGTCCCCTCCGAAAAGTGCCGTTGCCGTGATCTACCCACCCCCGGCCCCTC
>CAYVVG010000031.1:0-40511 GCA_964455285.1 uncultured Prolixibacteraceae bacterium | reverse complement strand
CCCCCACCCCGCCTATTTTTACTACCTTTGACACTTATGACCACCCCCAGCCCGATGCACCGGCCTCCCCTCCGAATCCTGACCCTGCTTCTGCTGCTTGCCAGCCTCCCCACACTCCTCCCGGCTCAGAAATCCGACTCCACCACCTCCACCACCTCCACCACCTCCACCACCTCCGCCGCCTCCTCCGATTCCTCCCGCGTCCTGTTCTTCACCGCCAACCTGGAAAAATACGGCCAGGTGACCCTGCGCCCTTACGATACCTCTCTCTCGGGATTCCAGACCTATGACCCGCTCTTCCGGTACTCCCGCTTCTACGCCACCCTGGGCAACACCGGACAGTTCTACCGTTCCCTCACCCCTTTCCCGCCGGCAGAACCCTCCGGATTCGACTACGGGATCCATTCGTTCGACCGGTATCTCCTCCGCGCCGACAGCATCCGGTATTACCGCGTCCTGAAGACCTTCTCCGAACTCTTCTATACCCAGGGAGCGAAAAAAGAACAAAATTTCGACGTTGCCTTCAGCCGGAACATCTACCGCAGCCTCAACCTGGGCTTTGACTTTCACGTAATGAACACCCCCGGCGCCTACTTCCGCCAGAAAACCAACCACGTGAACTTCGACCTGACCGGACAGTATTTTACCAAAAACCGCCGCTATGGCGTCCTTGCCAATTATACGTTCAACCGCCTGAAGAACTACGAGAACGGAGGAATCCGGTACGACAGTCTGTTTGAAGACAACATCGAATCGAACCGGATGGTGATCCCGGTCAACCTGCAATCGGCCACCAACCGGATCCGTGAAAGCGGGTTCTCCATGAAGCACTATTTCGACCTGACCCGCCACATCATCAGCACCGACAGCGCCACCGTACACCGGAAACGCTTTGAACTAGGCAGATTTACCTATACTTTCCGCTATAACCGGCAAACGCAGACATTCGCCTACAACCTTTCCGACAGCGGTTTCTTCCCCAACCCCATCCTGGATACCGTCGCCACCTATGACTCGGTGGCCATCCGGCGGTTCTCCAATGAACTGATCTGGTCGAACCCCAGTTTCCGCAGCGACGGCCGGCCACGGGTATTCCAACTGGAAGCCGGCGCCAGGCAAGCTTATACCGAAGTATCGACCGGAGGAAAGCGACGCTTCTTCCGCCAGGTCATTCCCTTTGCGGCGGTCTCCTTCGTTCCCTTCCCCAGTCTGCGCCTGGAAGGAAACGGCGAGTATGTGCTGGGCGATTACAACGCAAACGATGCCCGTTTACAGGTAAAGCTCCTCTCGATCCTCGGGAAACCCGGACGAAATGCCGGAGTCGTCACCATCACGGGCGACTACCGCCTGAGTCAACCGGGATGGTTCTATACACACTACCAGGGGAACCATTATCAGTGGGACACCAACTGGCTGAAACAATCCTCCGTTACAGGAGGATTTCAATATGCCCTGAAATTTGCGGAAGCCGGCGCCAGCATGACCCGCATCGCCAATTACGTGTACCTGGATACTTCCAGCCTGCCGCGTCAGGAACACGAGGAATTCGGACTGCTTCGCATATGGCTGAAAGGGAACCTCGACATATGGCGGTTACGGCTGCGCACCCAGATGGTTTACCAAACCGTCCAGGGAACTTCGGTCCTCCGCCTCCCGGCCTTCCAGGGAAACTTCGAATTATATTACCGGCAACAGCTTTTCCGTGGTGCAGCCTATATCGAGCCCGGCCTATCCTGTCTCTACCACACACCTTACCATGCCGACCGGTACAACCCGGCGCTGCGCTCATTCTATCTGCAGGACAGGCAAGAGACCGGCGGTCACCTCTACATCGATCTATTCATCAACCTGAAGATACAGAGGGCCCGGTTCTTCTTTGCCTACACGCATCTCAACGCATCCTTCATGGGCCGCGATTATTATACGACTCCGGGGTATCCGATGCAGGACGGGGCGTTCAAATTCGGCGTGGCATGGAGGTTTCATGATTAAGTGATGAGTGATGAGTGATGAGTGAAGAGTGAAGAGTGATGAGTGAAGAGATAATAGTGAAGAACGGATGGAATACAGGGATTTTGGCAAGTGCGGTTTTCAGGTTTCGGCGATCGGATTCGGAGCCGGGCACATCGGGGGCGATGATCTCAGCGACAGAGAGGCTGAAGCAATCCTCCACCAGGCACTCGATGCGGGGATAACGCTGATCGATACGGCCCGGTCTTACGGTCTTTCAGAAGAGAGGATCGGAAAATTCCTTGCCCACCGCAGGCATCAGTTCATCCTGTCGAGCAAAGGCGGTTACACCTTTGGCGATACGCCCGACTGGAGTTACGCCGCCACGATGGGAAGCATCGAAGAATCACTGACCCGGATGAAGACCGATTGCATTGATATTTATCATCTTCATTCGTGCGACCTCAGTATCCTGCACGCAGGAGCCGCGATCGCCGCCCTCGACAAAGCAAGAGAGCAAGGCAAGATACGCATCGTGGCCTATTCGGGAGAGAATGAGGCCCTTGGTTTCGCGATCGGTTCCCACCGGTTCGGCAGCATTCAGTGCTCTGTCAACCTTTTCGACCAGCATTGCCTCGACCGGTTCATTCCTTCTGCCTTTGCATCAGGAATGGGCATCATTGCCAAGCGCCCGCTCGGAAATGCCGTTTGGCGCTTTGACAACCGGCCCGACGGCCATGGGCATGCACTCTATTTTGACCGGTTCCACCGGATGAAACCCGATCCGGAAGGACTTCCCTGGCACGAACTCGCCCTGAGATTTTCCGCCTATTCACCCGGGATCTCCTCGGTGATAGCCGGCAGCCGCAACCGGCAACACCTGCAGGAAAACCTGCGATGCATGGAACAGGGACCCCTGCCGCCCGCACGCTATGACGCTTTGCGCCAGCTATTCACCACACTGGGTGATGATCACGACGGGCTGATCTGACCACCCCTGCCCCTCCCTCCCCGCATTTTTTCCCCCACTTTTTTCACAGAATGTTGACAAATGGGAAAAAACTGTATATCTTTGCATTTATTTAGTCTAAATAATATTTATAAAATCAAACCCATGAAAAAACTATCATACTCTCTGTTCCTTTTTGCAGTCCTAACCGGCTTCTTCGCCGGTCCAGCTGCCATTGCCACCAAGCATACCGTACAGGTCGGCAATTTCTTTTTCTCTCCCGCGACCCTGACGGTAGCGGTGGGTGATACCGTAAAATGGGTGTGGATGGCCGGAAGCCATACGACTACCTCCACACCGGGCGCCATTCCCGCCGGAGCCGCAGCCTGGGACGAACTCATCAACAGTGCCAACCAGACGTATGAATACAAGGTTACTGTAGCGGGATCCTATTCCTACGTGTGCACACCCCATGTTCCCGGGATGGTCGCCAGTTTCAACGCAACCGGCTTTACTCCCACCCTTTCGGTGGCGCCTTCGAACCGGAACGTCGTCTCCTCTGCCGGTACCACCACCTTTACGGTCACTTCCAACACCTCGTGGACGGTTTCCAGCAATGCTTCCTGGTGTACGGTGACCCCCTCGGGAACCGGGAACGGAACGATCAATGCCAACTTTACGGAGAACCTTTCGGTGAGCCAGCGCATGGCCACCCTGTCGGTCGCGGTCAGCGGACTCCCCGTTCAGACCGTGACAGTGACCCAATCGGGAGCGGCCCCCATCCTCTCTGTGTCGCCATCTAATCAGAACGTAGCTGCAACCCCGGGGACTACCTCATTTTCGGTAACCTCGAATACCTCATGGAGCGCTACCAGCGATGCGGCATGGTGTACCGTCACCCCTTCGGGCACCGGCAACGGAACGCTCACTGCCACCTTCGCTGCGAATGCCACATTTGCAACCCGTACCGCAACAATTTCCGTGACAGTTTCCGGACTTAGTCCACAGCCCGTCACCGTCGTTCAGGCTGCTTCGACCGTCGGCATCGGCAGTCCTGTGACTGAGAAGTTGCAGGTATCTCCGAATCCTTCGAAGGGCCGGTTCAGGATCCTTGCCTTACCGGATGCAGGTGAAACCACAGTCACCCTTTCGGAGATCAGCGGAAAAACGATTTCACGGGAAAGGATCGCGGATATCCGGGAACACATTTTCGATCTTTCGGGACACCCGGCCGGGATCTACTTTATCCGGATCGATTTCGCGGGCAGCACGGAGGTTCGAAGGATCATCATCACGGAGTAGGAACCGTTCAAATACCCGTTTTTAACCGGGCCGGGATGTTCAGCCGGATAGCGGCTGCAGTTCCTCAAGATCTATGGCATCGGTAAAAAGCATTCTTACGGTCAGGTCAGACCTCTCTGTCTTTTTATCTCTTCGTAGGCGGCGTTGATCTTCTGGAATTTCTCTGTTGCGGATTTGTGAATATCCTCGCCGAGATGGGAGACCTTATCGGGATGATGTTTCTTGGCCATCTCCCGGTATGCCTTCTTTACCTCCTCATTGGTGGCACCGGAACTGATCTCCAGAACATCATACGCCCAGCCTGTGCTTTTCACGAACATGGCTTTGATGGAGGTGAAGTCGGAGGACGAGACCCCCATGTAACCGGCGATCACCGAGATCATCCCGACTTCATCTTCGTGGAACTGGCTGTCGGAGGCAGCGATGCCAAAAAGGTAGTTGATCAGTTGCAGCCTGACGGCGTATTCGGTGTACTGCCCCACCTGGACGCTGACCTCCTGCACGTTGATCTCCTGTTTCAGGATCTCCTGGAGCATGCGGATCAGCCGGTTTCCCTCCTCAGGTCCGAATTGAGAGACAAAAAAGTTCCTGACGAAATCGAGTTCGGACCGGACCACCCTTTTATCGGCTTTCATCACAGCGGCTGAAAGCACCAACAGGCTCATTGCGAAATCACCGCGGGGGGTTCCCCGGTATTCATGCTGACCCGAACTCATCCCGTCGAACATCGATCCGAGTGCGACCCCAAGAATCGCACCGATCGGTCCTCCGAAGACCCATCCGAGTCCGCCGCCCACCCATTTGGCGTAGCCCGCTTTTTTCCGTGCTCCCCCGGCAGCCTGTGGCGGGGCATCCGTACCCGGTTCCGTATTGCCTTCCTGACGGTCAGCCCCGGCCGGCCGTTGTCCGCCGGGCTTTTTTCTCATGCTGAAAAGGGCATACACTGCTACGGCAGCAATGACTATAACAATGATTTCGCCGAGACCCATATAGAAATTGACGATTGACGATTAAAGATTGAAGATTACAGATTGACGATTGACCATTCACGACTCACGGCTCACTGAAATCATTTCGCTTAGCGGGAGGCCGAATTCCTCCTCCATCCGTATGCCGAGGTGTTCGAGCCGGTCGAGGATCGGCCGGTAAATGCCGGGGATGACGGGGATATGGACACCGCGGACGCCGATGGAGCCATCGAGGATCATCTCCACGGCCATGGCAGCCGGAAGGGCGACCGTCCGGGCGATCGAAGTGTCGGTTGCCAGCGTTCCGTAGTCGAGCATGCGGGAACGGATAACCTCCTTCCGGCCGTCGGAATAGGCGGCCAGGAAGGTATGCTGCATCACGACCATATCGCGCTCTGCCACACCCAGTTCCATTTTCGCGATCATCTGGTCGGACGTTACTTCGAAAGTGGAGTCGACGCCCCGGTTCAATGGGATCTCGTTGAATAGTCCGAGCCATTCCATGGCGTCGAGGGCATGCGCGCCGACCGGGATCCCCAGGAAACCGGCTGCTTTCTGGCGGGCCGTCAGCGAACCGGGCCCTCCGGCAGCGGCAGAGATGATCCGGGTGGTCATGCCGGCGTAGGTCATGCCGGTCATGTCGAACTTCTCGGGCGCGATCAGGCTGAGCCGTTTCATGGCATCGAGTGTCTCGCACCAGCCTTGGTAGCGGAAGGTTCCGCGGAACATCGTCCGGGCCTCGGGAATTCCATATATCTCCTTGTAGGACAGGGAATCCCTGTTCGGATAGACCTCCAGTTCACCGACCCCCGGAAAATCGACCCGGAAGGGGTTCCGGAAGAGCTCGCGGGTCGGGAGTTCGACGACCTTCCCCTGGTGGAGGTAGGTGGCATCGTTGTTCCCGGCCAGCACCACCCCTTTCGGGCTCCAGGAGAACTTGTAGCGGAAAGGATTATCGGCTGCTTCCGGGGCGGGCAGGGCGCCGCAGATCGAGTAAAACTCAAGGATCGCGCCTTCCTGGCTGTGAACCTTGTCGATGATGCGCATGGCCGACATATGGTCGATGCCCGGATCGAGTCCCACCTCGTTGAGAATGATGATGCCTGCATCAACGGCAGCTGCATCGAGGGCGCGCATTTCGGGTTTCACATAGGAAGTGGTCACCATGTGCTTCCCACAGGCGATGCAATGCCGGGCGACCATTACGTGAAAAGCGTATGGCAGCAGGCTGACTGTAAGATCATGTTGATGAACCAGTTGCCTTAACGCCCCCTCATCGTCAGCCACCCAGTAGACCGATGTGCCACCGGGATGGCCCGCAATCATATGGTCGGAACGTTCGGGGGTATTTGAGGCTACTGTCAGGCGGTGACCCCTGGAGAGCAGGTAACGAATGATCGGTTGAGCGACAAGGCCGGAGCCGAGGATGAGGATATTGTTCATGCTGAGTGATTTAGTGGTCGGGTGGTCGAGTGGTTGAGTAGTCGGGTGGATTTGATTACCTATTTCAGGTATTCTTCGATGTATTCGTATTCGGGTGTCAGTTTGCCCTGGTGGAGGATGAGTGCTTTTTTGATCGCCTTGGGCAGGTCGAGATCGTCGAAGTGTTCGGAAAAGTCGGCGTCGGCGATGGGTTTGACGAAGTTCACCAGGACGTCGGCAAAGCCGTCGGAGGCATCGCGGGGAAGCTCGGCGGGCAGAATGTCGACCGCCATGATCAGAACACCCTTCCCCTGGTGGCCCATCGTAATGGTTTGGGTGAAGGGGTCATACATGTAGATCGGATCTTCTATCTCGGTCGGTTTCAGGGTACATTCCACCGAACCCTCCACATCACAGCTGATATCGCCGATCACCCTGAGCTTCGGTTCCCCTTTCGAGAATAACTTCTTCAGGTATTCCTTCGTCAGCAGCCTGGGATAACGCTTATCCCAGTAAACACAGTTGATCAGCATGGAAAGGTAAGGCACGTATTTCTCGAATTTGCTCCGGTACAGGTGCGGATTGGCATAGTAGTCGTGCAGATCGAACGGTTCCCCTCCGACGTGCTCGAAGAGATCCTCCTCCTTAAATATCACCTTGTATATCAGGTTGTCGGGAAGTTTTTTCCGGCGATGCAGGTCGAGCAGTTTTTCCGGGGAGATCTCTTTCACCGGGAGCAGGCCGAGGATCTCCTGGGCCCCCTGCGAAACATTTCCGTACCCGGTAAATCCGACGACGAAGGGGCGCAGCCCGTTGGAAACGCCGTGCTCAGCGATCCGCTGCCCGACTGCCGAAATATCCGCTCTTGCCTCTTTCAGTGAGGGATAGTGGTGGGCCTGCTTCAGCCTGCCAAGGCTGGTTTCGTGGCCCTCGTCCTTCAACCGCAATCCCAGGGACCATAAGGAGTTGATCATTCCGGCCATACCGGCGTACCGCCCGAAGAAGATGAGCCTTTTCCCCTGCTCATCCACCACCTTTTCGTAGTCGATCAGGTTGCACCGGAGCGCCATCATGCGCCGCAGCATGGGCATGTTGTGGGATTGGCCTTTGATCACATGGGCAAAGAAAACGTAGGTCTTGTCCTCTTCGAAGAACGATTCGGGCATCTCTTTCACCCCGAAGATCACGGAGCATTTCTTCAGGTCGCGGGCAATTTTCGCTCCCGCCTGAATATATTCTTCATCGGTAAAAACCCTTTTATCGGAAGTCTGAACGATGATATCGAGTTTCTTCTGTTTTACCAGCCGGGTCACATGACGGGGTGTCAGCGGAGCCCTGCGTTCCATTTCGTATTTATCCTCGTGCCGGATGCCGATGAAATTGCTCATTGATCTGTTAGTTTGGGAACAGCAAAGGTAGAAAAAGAGTTCGTTTTATCAGTATCTTTGACTCATAAAACGGCCCGATGTTAAGGTTTCCCCTGAGGCTTACCGTGTTTTCCATTGTGCTCCCGCTCTTCCTTACGGTGATGACGGAGAGAGTGATAGCCCAGATCAAAGCACCCTTCCTGTTAAGGTACCAGGCCAGCCTGCACGGCAGGCTCACCCTGATCGGGAACAATGTCTTATCTATCTCTCCAACAGCAAGTTATAACGGAATCCTTGGGAATCATTTCATATCCAGTGTATTTGTCGACGTCGACTCCGACAGCTCCACATTCAATTCGAGCCAGGCCTTCCTGTTCCTTCCCACCGGGCTGTACTGCCCCGTGGTGAACAAAGTATACCTGTACTGGTCAGCCGCCGACATGGAGGACCCGGACGGCGAACCGGCCTGGGATTTCAGCCAGGTAATGCTGAAGGTTCCCGGCGACACTGTGTACCGCCTTGTGACGGCCGACCAGGTGATCTACCAGGGGAGAGCCGAGCATTTCTACAACGATCCGTATGTGTGCGTGAGGGATATTACTCCGATCGTCGGCGATGATTTCTCCGGCATGTACACGGTAGCCAATGTGAAAGCCAAAAAGGGAGACCTCATCAGTCATGGAGGGGGTAACAGCGGCACTTCGGGCGGCTGGATCATCGTGTTTATTTATGAAAGTCCGGCATTTCCGCAGCAGAACATTGCCCTCTTCGACGGTTATGTCCATGTGGCCAACGAGATGACGCCCAACCCCTTGCCTTTTACGTTTTCGGGGTTTCAGACGGTGCCCAACGGGAATGTCAATGTCGATTTCCTGATGGGGGCGCTGGAGGGAGACTGGGACCTGACCGGCGACTACTGTGAGATCCGGCGCACCAACGGTACCTGGCTTACAATGAGTTCGCCCTTGCGGCAGACTGACAATTTTTTTCACAGCATCATCGGTAATGACGGAAACCAATTTCTTATGCGCATCCCCGCCAGCCAGAACACGCTGGGTTTCGATGCCGATAAATTCACGATCCCGAATGCCGGGAACGCGGTGATCGGAAACAACCAGTCGACAGCCACCATCCGGATGGGCACCAACCAGGAGATCTACGGACTTTTCCTCCTGGGCCTTTCCGTCGATGTATGGTACCCCGACCTGCTCACCCTGTTCACTGTGCCGGCCATGCCCGGTGGAACGGGCGATACCGTGAATGCAGGCGATACGGTTGTCTTCTCCATTGTCGGGCGAAACACAGGGAATGACGGAGCGACGGGGCTGACGCTTGCCACGGTCATCCCTCCGGTTCTTACCTTTCTGGATGTCGCCTCCCCCCTTCCCGCGGGGGTGACCTGGCAGTATGACACCGTTTCGCGGTATCTTCAGTTTTCCGTTCCCGACAGCCTGACCGGGGCCGGCGATCCTCCCTTTGCCATCGGGTATGCCACCCGAGTGCGCCATGATTGTGCGATGGCATCCGACACCAGCGCGCTTCACCCGGTATGCCAGGTGGCGGCGGCCTACCAGGGAGCCGTGAATCCATCCGCTTTTTCCGTCGTGAGTTCCACCGCAGTTACTGCTTGCGGTACAGGGAACCTGGCCCCGGTCACCTTCCACATCATCCCCCCGCAGTTCCCTCCTGTTGCGGCCGACGACTCGGCGGTCACCCCCGAGGATACTCCCGTCAGCATTCCCGTCCTCATGAACGACAGCGATTGCGATGCAAATATGAACATCAACAGCATTTGGGTCATTCAGCCCCCGCTCCACGGCACCTTTCAAACCCTGTACAATTCCGGGCTCATCCTTTATACGCCACAGCCCGATTATTACGGCCCGGATACCCTTTGGTACCGGGTCTGTGATTTTGACGGGCAGTGCGATACGGCCACCGTTTCCATCTCGGTGCTTCCGGTAAACGATCCCCCGGCGGTGCACAACGAATACATGGGAACCTGCACAGGGGTTCCGGTATCGGGGAATATCCTTCTCAATGATGCCGACACATCCGAAAACACTGCGCTTACAGCCTTCCTGCCCCCGCTCGCATTACCCCGTCATGGCATCCTGGAGATCGAATCGTCAGGGGTGTTCACATATACCCCGTCGCCAGGATTCACGGGAGCCGATACGGCCATTGTTCCGGTATGCGACAGCGGATACCCGCTGCCCGTTCAATGTGTCAACGATACGCTGTTCCTTGAAATGGTGGGACCCGTGAAGGCGAATGCCGGAACGGATACAGTCCTTTGCGGTACCAACCTTTATCTTCTGTCGGGTAACGACCCATTGCCCGGTACGGGAGGATGGGTTCAGCTCAGCGGGCCGTCGGTCGCGACCCTGACATTCCTCACCGATTCGACCACGCTGGCCGGCGGATTGATCCCCGGGGAGTATCAGTTTCTTTATACGGTCGTTATGGGAACCTGCCAATCGTCCGACACCCTGACGGTCGCCAACCTGGCGATCCCCGACACCGCCCGGGCGGGAGCGGATCAGTTCCTTTGCCTGGAGATGGGCGACACAACCGGGACGATCCTCTCGGCCAATCTGCCGGTTTCCGGCACCGGATCCTGGACACAGGTGGCCGGTCCCCATCCCGCCATCCTTCTCTATCCCGGCATGGCGGGCACACCGGTCACCGGCCTGGCGGCAGGGGATCACCACTTTATATGGACGATCTCCCAGGATCCCTGTCCCTCCACCGCCGACACCATGCTGGTCAGGGTTTCCCGCCCGGCGGTCGTTTCGGCCGGTCCCGGCCTGGCCATCTGTGAAGGAGAAAAGGCAGTTCCCGGTAGCGCCACGGGTGCCGGCTATGTCAGCCTGATCTGGGAAACGGGCGGTGACGGCACATTCGATGATCCTGCGCAGATAAGGCCGGTTTACACACCCGGGTTGGCAGATATCCTGTCGGGCAGCGTCAGGTTGTTTGTAACGGCGACCTCAGCGCCCCCATGCCCTCCTGCCGGCGACACGATAATGGTGCAGATCCATCCCGGACCTGTTGCTTATGCCGGGAAAGACAGTGCCACCTGTTCCTCCCTCCCTTACCGTCTTAGCGGTGCATCGGTCGGCCAGGCTGGCGGTTTCCGGTGGATGCACGACGGCCGCGGCTCTCTTTCGGACACCGCCACGCTTTCACCACTTTACAACCCGGTGTCGGGGGAGACGGGGACCGTCACGTTTACCCTTATCGCCGGGGGGCTGCCTCCCTGCGACCTGAAGACCGTTGCCGATCAGGCTCAGCTAAGGATTTTCTCTCCGGTAACTGTTTCAGGGGGTGGGGACCTGACCATCGCACAAAATACCCCGGCGACAATATCCGGAGCCGTTTCCGGAGGATCCGGAGCTTATCTCTGGCGATGGGAACCGGAATCTCTCTTTGCATTTGCCGGGGACGAGGAGGCCACAACCGTGCCGATGGACCGGGATACCACGATCTTCCTTACGGTTACCGATCTCCAGTCGGGGTGTTCCGCGACAGACACTGTTCACATCCGCCTGTCCGGATCGCCGTCGGGTCAGGAGGAAGAGTGCCTGCAGTTCTACAATGTGATCACCCCTAACGGAGACGGTACGAACGATACGTGGGTGATCGACTGCATTGAGAATTTCCCGGTCAACACCGTCATCCTTCTGGACCGGTGGGGGGACCGGGTGGTTGAATTCGAAGACTATGACAATCATTCCGTAGTCTGGAGGGGGACCAACACCCGGGGCGACAAAGTTCCCGACGGAACCTATTATTACCTGGTGACCATTCACGGAGGAGGAACCCACAGCGGATGGGTCTGGCTCCGGGGAGGTCAGCCATGACGAGGACGATGAGGGCAGGAACCACGGTGTGCACAGCCTTTCTGCTCTTCATGGCGAGCACCGGAAAGGTTGCGGGGCAGCAGGACCCTCTTTTTACACAATATGCCCACAACAAGCTGGCATTCAACCCCGCGTACGCTGGCTCCGGCGACCGCCTGGTGCTCGACCTGATCACACGGATCCAGTGGGTCGGGGTGAAGGGAGCGCCCCGTACCCTCGCATTCAATGCCCACACCCCGTTGCGCAACAAGCATATCGGGCTGGGGCTTCACGCGAGCCGGGATGCACTGGGACCGTTGACGAACCACCAGGCCATGGCTGCCTTTTCATACCGGATCCATTTCCGGTCGACGATCCTGTGTCTCGGTCTCCAGGCAGGGATCCGCCATATGGAGGTCAACACGGGATTGCTGAACCCAAAAGATCCGGCCGATCCCCTGCTCGATGACGAGATGAACAAACGCGTGGTTCCTGATGCCGACCTGGGTGTTTATTATTACGGCAGCCGTTTCTATGCCGGCCTGTCGGCCCGGCACCTGATGCAGAACCGGATGCTGGTCACGGCGACGACTCCCGACGATGCGACTTCCTTTACGCGGTTGATGCGGAACTTTTACGCCATGGCCGGGGTTGTCATTCCGGTGGGAAAGGATGTCGAACTGCTCCCATCGTTCCTCTGCCGTTATCTGCCTGATCTTCCTTTCCAGGCGGATGTCAATGTGGGGGTCATGCTGAAGAGGGTTTTAACGGTCGGGGCGGCCTACCGGACCGGGCAGGCCGTAGCCCTGATGGCGCAGGTGTCGCTGGGAAAGGGATTTTCCGCGGGCTATTCCTACGACATCTGGTTCAATGCTTTAAATGCCCACAACCGGGGTTCGCACGAGATCCGGATCGGGTATGAAACGGATCTGTTCCGGCCGTTGCGCATGCTGACGCCGAGGTATTTCTGAAACCGGAAAATCGATTATCTTTGGAGCCTGTAACAAGCCCGGCGCAGGCCGGCCAATTTCAGTCACATCCAATTATCAGCCTATGAAAAGATATTTTCTTCCCCTGTTTTTTCTGGTATTTTTCTTTTCCGGGCAGGCACTCATGGCCCAGAAGTCGGACATCGTCCTGTTCACCCAATCGGATGAACCCTTCACCCTCATTCTGAATGGCATCCAGCAATCGCCTCAGCCTGTGATGAATATCCGCATCACCGATCTGCATTCGCCCAGTTACAAGGTGACCGTCAGGTTTCAGAACACCAAACTGCCCGAGATCCATAAGACGATCTACATGCAGGCGTCGACCGAAACTACCTACGAGGTGCTGAAGAACCGGAAAGGGGTGTGGGTGATGCGGCTGCTGAACCAGGCCGAAGTGGAGGAGATGCCGGCACCCCAGCCTGAAAAGGAGCAGGTTGTGTATGTGTACAGTCCTACGCCCCGCGTCAGCACCACCACCATCAGCCAGACGACCACGGTGAACACGGGTGTGGGTTTGCCATTTGGCGCCAGTGTCACAACCACCACGTCGCAGACCACCACGACCGTCGAAGGAGGTCACGTACAACCCGCGGGTGGATCTGAAAGCCACGGGGACGACGAGGGGCATCACGGGGGAAAAGTGGAAGGCCGCGGGGATGACAACAGGCCCCCCGGCGAGGGCGTGCATGAACATGATGAGTACCGGGGACCTACCGGTTGCCGGAGGCCGATGAGCGACGGGGATTTTCAGCGTGCCCTGAGGAGCATCACTTCGAAGAATTTTGAAAGCAGCAAGATGACGGTTGCCAAGCAGGTTGCGGCAGCCAATTGCCTGCGGTGCGCCCAGGTGAAGGAGATCATGAAGGAGTTCGGATTTGAATCGACGCGGCTGGAATTTGCCAAGTACGCGTATAAATTTACCTGGGATCTGAGGAACTATTACCTGCTGAATGATGCGTTCCAGTTCGAATCGTCGATCGAGGAGCTCAACCGGTATATAGAAGGGGAATAAGCGACCGATGAAAAAGGTCTTCCGTGGACTGTGGAAGTTCATCAAATATTTCCTGATCATCTATTTCGGGTCATCCCTTTTTTTTGTGGTTCTGTTCCGGTTTGTCAACCCGCCGGTCACCCCGTTGATGCTGATCCGGTCGGCCGGGCAGTTGAAGGAGAGCGTGGGAATGAAGATGAAGAAGAACTGGGTGGCGCTCGACAAGATCTCCCCGAACCTTCCGCTGGCGGTAGTGGCTTCGGAGGACAACCTTTTCTCGGAACACCACGGTTTTGATCTGAAGTCGATCGAAAAGGCCCGGAAGTACAATGAACGTAAAAAGGGAAAGCGGATCAAAGGGGCCAGCACGATCTCGCAGCAGACCGCCAAGAACGTGTTTCTTTGGCCGGGTCGATCGTGGTTGCGGAAAGGACTCGAAGTTTATTTCACCCTGTTCATTGAATTCGTCTGGGGCAAGGAGCGGATCATGGAGGTTTACCTGAACGTGATCGAGACAGGGAATGGCATTTACGGGGCCGAAGCTGCTGCCCGGTCGTACTTCGGCAAGCCTGCTGCCAGCCTGGGCCGGGGTGAAGCGGCGTTGATCGCTGCAATACTCCCAAATCCCCGGAAATGGAATCCCCTGTCTCCCACCCCCTATCTCCGGGGCCGTCAGCAGTGGATCCTCTGGAACATGAACAATATCGGGAAAGTCGAATACTAGCCCTTCTCTGTTATTCCATTGTGGTTTTTCATTTTTACCACAAAGACACTCAGATCACTTAGATGCACTAAGATTTTGGCAGTTTGGCGAATTCATCCGTCACCAATGAAACCAAGGATTCTACGATATTCATACAATGAAAATTAATCAACAGTCCTTTGGGTTTCCCTGTCAGTTTCAGATAAGATAGCAACTGAGCAGTGTAAAGGGGGATCATGAAATCAACAGCTTCGTTAATCACCTTCTGGGTCATCATCATATTCTAAGTGCTTCTCAGTGTCCTGAGTGCCTCAGTGGTTTCCTTTTTACCACAAAGAACAATCAGGTGCACCCGGTTTCCATCGCTTAATCATGCAATTCTCCAAAAGGTGAAACCCTTGTGAATAAGTTTTTCAATGGACTGCTTCATTCCCCTCTCCGGTTTCAGGGAAATTCCCGGGGATATCGTCACCGGGTCATTTCCCTGTAAATTTTCTTCCTGAAAGACATGTGAATAAGCACAATATTTAGTACTTTTGCCGCTTCAAAAATTTTTACAAACCAAAATGATGTCAATTATGGCAAATCAAGCTAAATCAAACAAGTACGTCTACTTTTTCGGCGGGAAAAAAGCCGAAGGTACGGCCGAAATGAAGAATCTCCTGGGCGGCAAAGGAGCCAACCTGGCCGAAATGGTCAATATCGGACTGCCCGTGCCTGCCGGTTTCACCATCACCACCGAGGTATGCACCTATTATCAGAAAAATAAAAAATCCTATCCCAAGGAGTTGAAGAAACAGCTTGCCGACAGCCTTAAAGCCATGGAGAAAGAGATGGGAGCCATCTTCGGCGACAAGAACAACCCCCTGCTGGTTTCCGTACGTTCAGGCGCCCGCGCCTCCATGCCGGGCATGATGGAAACCGTGCTCAACGTCGGATTGAATGACATCACCCGCGAAGGCCTGATCAAGAAAACCAAGAACCCCCGCTTTGTCTATGATTCGCAGCGCCGTCTCATCCAGATGTACTCGGACGTGGTGATGGAGAAAGCCGCCGGCATCGAACCGAAAGAAGGAATGGGCGTTCGCGTCCAGCTCGAAAAAGAGCTTCACAAACTGAAGGAAAAGAGGGGCGCCAAGAGCGATACCGACCTTACGGCTGAAGATCTGAAAGGCCTTATCGATGTGTATAAAAAGAAGGTAAAAGAGGTGCTGGGCAAGCCCTTCCCCGAAGATCCGATGGAACAGCTCTGGGGCGCCATCGGCGCCGTATTCTCCAGCTGGAACGGAAAGCGCGCCATCTCATACCGCCGCTTCGAAGGCATCCCCGATGAGTGGGGCACCGCCGTCAACGTGCAGTCGATGGTGTTCGGCAACATGGGCGACACTTCGGCCACCGGCGTGGCTTTCACCCGCAACCCGGCCACCGGCGAAAACTATTTCTACGGCGAATGGCTGGCCAACGCCCAGGGCGAAGACGTCGTGGCCGGTATCCGCACCCCGAATCCCATCAACGAGATCGGAAAGAATGAACATACCATGAAACTTCAATCGCTGGAAACGGCGATGCCTGCAGTTTACAAGGATCTGCACAAAATCGAGCGCTCGCTGGAGAAACACTACCGCAACATGCTCGACATCGAGTTCACCATCCAGGATGGCAAGCTGTACATGCTGCAGTGCCGCGTAGGCAAGCGCAACGGTCCCGCCGCTGTCAAGATGGCCGTCGACATGTTCAACGAAAAGCTGATCACCCGCGAAGAAGCCGTGGCCCGCGTGGAGCCCTCCCAGCTTGACGAACTGCTGCATCCGATCCTTGACCCCAAGGCCGAAAAGAGCACCAAGGTGGTGGCCAAAGGACTTCCCGCCGGTCCCGGCGGCGCAACCGGCCAGATCGTCTTCAACTCGGAAGATGCCGTAGCCTGGGCGAAGAAAGGAAAGACCGTGATCCTGGTCCGCGAAGAGACCAACCCCGAAGACATCGAAGGGATGCGTTCGGCACAGGCGATCCTCACCGCCCGTGGCGGGATGACCAGCCACGCGGCGCTCGTAGCCCGCGGATGGGGCAAATGCTGCATCGTGGGCGCCGGCGGCCTGAAGATCGAAGCGTCGAAAAAGACCCTGAAGATCGGCGAAAAGACCCTGAAAGAAGGTGACTTCATCTCGCTGAACGGCTCGAAGGGATACATCTATGACAGCCAGCTCCCGATGATCAAGGCCGCCGAGGAAAATCCTGATTTCCAGGCCTTCATGAAACTCTGCGACGCCGTGAGGACCATGAAGATCCGCACCAACGCCGACACCCCCGAGGACGCCGCCAAGGCACGCGCTTTTGGCGCCGAAGGGATCGGGCTCTTCCGCACCGAGCATATGTTCTACGGCAAGAATGCCGAAAAACCGCTCTTCATCCTGCGGAAGATGATCGCCTCCAAGACCGTGGAGGAACGTCGTAAAGCCCTCGACGAACTCTTCCCCTTCGTGAAAGAGGACATCAAGCAGACCCTCGCCGCCATGGACGGCTACCCGGTGACCATCCGCACCCTCGACCCGCCCCTGCACGAATTCATCCCGCAGAACGAAGAGGGCCGCAAGAAGATCGCCGACAGCCTGAAGATTTCCATGTCGGAGTTCGACAAACGTGCCGACGCCCTCCACGAAACCAACCCGATGATGGGCCACCGCGGCGTTCGCCTCGGCATCACCTATCCCGAGATCACCGAGATGCAGGTGCGTGCGATCTTCGAAGCGGCCGCTGAACTGCTGAAGGCGAAGAAGAAGGTGTTCCCCGAGATCATGATCCCGGTGACCTGCACCGAAAAGGAGCTCCAGCACCAGTACACCATCATCGACACCATCTACGCAGAGGTCTGCAAAAAGTTCAAGATGAAGGAGATCCCGCACATGGTGGGAACCATGATCGAGATCCCGCGTGCGGCCCTGACCGCCGATCAGATCGCCCGGTCAGCCACCTTCTTCTCATTCGGAACCAACGACCTCACCCAGATGACCTTCGGCTTCTCGCGCGACGACATCGGCGGATTTGTCCCCGAGTATGTCGAGCAGAAGATCCTCCCGATCGACCCGTTCCAGGTGATCGACTTCGAAGGCGTCGGCCAGCTGATGAAGATCGCAGTAGAGAAAGGACGTTCGACCCGCAAGGACCTGAAGATCGGTATCTGCGGCGAGCACGGCGGGGAACCCGCTTCGGTGGAGTTCTGCCACTCGCTCGGCTTCAACTATGTGAGCTGCTCCCCCTTCCGCGTTCCCATCGCCAGGCTGGCAGCCGCGCAGGCCGTGATCAAGCAGAAGAAAGCCGCCGCGAAACCGGCTGCGAAAAAAACGGTCGCGAAAAAGGCGGTTGTTAAAAAGGTGGCGAAAAAGAAGTAGCCGCTGATTGATGATGAAATGGAAAGAGGGTGGCTCACAAGGCCGCCCTCTTTTTTTCCTTTGGCCTCAGTCCGGCCGGTATTAGGATAATATATATATTTGCCTGTACCATTATTTTCACCATGCCTTTCCATGATCTGATCCGCCGTTGCTTTTGCGCCGGTATCATTATGTTGCATTCCTTTCCGTTGCAGGCACAGGACTGGCAATGGGAATGGGGCAATCCCCACGGGGAATCGTTTCCTGCAATGGTCGGTATCGAAGATATCGGGACCGATCACGTCAACCACATCCGTGTTATCTTTCAGTACACAGATTCCGTGCATGTGGGCGATACCGTCTTCAGGCACGAGACAGGTTTCCAAACAACGAACAGTGCGATCGTTTTTTATGATGAGGACGGCCGTTTCCTCAGGGCCATCGACCTGTTTACCACGCAGGGTGGAAATATATGGCATCCCCGTTCCATTTCCGACGCGTCAGGAAATATCTACATCGCCACCGAATTCCAGGTCCAGGCGACCTTGATGGATACGGTGATCAACCATGGACCGGGACCCTGGCCGCAAATACCGGATATCCTCCTTGCGAAACTCAACCCGGAAATGGAGATCGAATGGATCCACCTGATCTGGGGCACCACGCAATCTGTCCTGAACGGCCTGGTCGTTGGATCGGATCAGCAGATCTATCTTTCGACCCATCATTACGGGAACGGAAGCCAGATGGAGGAGGTCAATTTCTTCGGGGCCGATTCCGCTTCATTCGAAAGATCGATCCAGTGTGTTCTGAAAATCGACCCCGACGGGAACCTGGTCTGGAGAAGGGAGATCAGGTCGGATAATATTTCAAGCCCGGCAAGATGTTTCCTGTCGGGAGAAGATGAGATCCTGTACCTCCTCACCGATGCCTACAGCGACCTTTATATCGGTTCCGACACGTTAATTAAACCGCCGGTATTCCCATCCAATTATACCGTGCCTGCTGTGCTGAAGTTCAGCCGGGAAGGGAATTTCCTCGACGGGCTCATGGTCTCGAACGGGTTATCGCTTTATGAGCTGAAAGCCGGCCCCCCGGGGGAGCTGTACTTTGCCGGGTTCGTTTTGGATACCGCTTACCTGGCGGGCGACACGCTGGTCAGGGATCCGGATTCGGTGTATTCCATCATCGGGAAGGCGGATGCCGGTTTCAATATAACGTGGTACCAGCCCGTCATATCGCCAAGTTCCCAGACATCACCCTATTTCCGGCTGGCGCACCACGAGGGTAATCTTTACTTCGCAAGCACCGTCTTCAGATCCTTTACCCTGGCCGGACAATTGTTCAATGTCGGCAGCATCAGGAAAGCGATGGTCGGAGGACTGCTCCCCAACGGTGAACTTGACCATTACATGTTCGGGCAGGCATCGATGGAGATGCAAGCGTCGCTGTTAACATTTGACAACTGCCGAAACCTGTTGCTGGGAGGATCCTTCCGGGGAACGGGTTATTTTGGCGGGGATACGATATACAGTTATTACCCCGGCCCGTATGTTGGCCTGATCAAAACCCACGCCCCGCTCGACCCCATCCCCGGAAATGACACGGCGGTTTGCAATGAGCTGATCCTGCATGCCCTGCCCGGTCTCGCCGGCTATTCGTGGAACAACGGGATCTCCTCGGCCGACAGCCTGCAAGTAACGGAAACGGGTTTGTACACCGTGACCGTTCATACCGATCATTTCTGCTGGGCGACCGATTCCGTGTATGTTTCAGTCACCCATCCCCCCGATCATTGGCTGGCAAATGACACCACCATTTTTATGAAGGACAGCCTCGTCCTCCGGTTGAACAGCCCTTTCGATCATTGCCTGTGGTCGACCGGTGATACGGTTGCGGAGATCACGGTAGCCGGGAAAAAGCTCGGAACCGGCACTCACCCTTTTTCGGTCACCGTGTCAACCGGGGCCTGTACGACCTCCGATACCCTTCTTGTCACCGTTTTTGCGAATCCCGGCACGGGCGAATGGATCGATGAGGAACTGCATTATTACCCGAATCCATGTTCTGACCAACTGACCATCCGGATCGACGGGGGGAATACAGAGGTGTCGGTTTCCGATCCTGAAGGACGGGTGTTGCTTACGCGAAAATTCTCTGCAGCGCAGGCCGGGTACCGGCAGATTTCCGTTAAGGATCTGCCCGACGGGATCTATTTTCTCAGGCTCGTTTCCGGAAGCAAAGTCCTGACAGGGAAGTTGATCAGACAATAACCAAAGATCCCTGGCCTGCGGGAATTTCTTCCATATTTCCCGGATTATCCTATCTTTGCAATTTAGAAACAATTTAAATTAGAAGGTATGGAACTTTCCAATATCAACTTCCTGGCGTTGCTTGTCGCCGCCATCGCCAGTTTCGCGCTGGGAGCCATCTGGTACAGCCCGCTGCTGTTCAGCAAGGCCTGGCAAAAGGCGGTCGGACTCTCCGATGAGACAATGAAAAACGCCAACATGGCCGTCATTTTCGGATCCAGCTTTATCCTGATCTTCCTGATGAATTTCGGACTCGCCGTCATTTTGCAGGGACATGCCGGCAGGGATATTTCGGCCATGTCGGGTGCGCTTTACGGATTATTGATCGGGATTTTCTTTATCGCCACCTCCATCGCGATCAACATGCTTTACCAGCGGAAATCGTTCACCCTGTGGGCCATCGACGCCGGGTACCAGGTGCTCTACCTGGCTATCTCAGGGGCCATTCTCGGGGCCTGGCGCTGATCAGCGACGCAAGTCCGGAGAAGGTACTTTTCATTTTGCATCCCTGGTGCTCCAGGGTCATTTTTTCCCGGCATACTCCCCGAACCGCCTGAACTGTTCCCCGAGTACGCGGTCAACGGCGGCGGCGAATTTAGCCACACCTCCGGGGATATAACCTCCGACGGAATAGGTCAGCGTTGCTTTCACTGACTCTCCTTCGGAGGTCAGTTCCAGTGTCAGGACGCCATTGACGGCAAACTGTTGCAACGGGCCCAGTCCGCCTTCCATGCGGAACACCTTTCCCGGATCGACATAGATGACCGCCAGGTGCCTGATCTGTCCCCCATTGTCGAGCTCCTCACAGAAACAGCCACCCGGCCACGGCTGGATCGACAGGTTGGAAGCCTTCCCCGACCAGGTGTGGGAGGGATCCCACCACTCTCCGATATCCTGATAAAACTGATTGAACAGGATCTCCTTGTCGCCGGAGATCCTTTGTTCATGGCGGATCGTAAACCCGCTGGATGTGCTGTCGACGACAGCGGCCGAAGCAGTTGCAACCGTTAATACGATCCCTGCAACAACCGATGCAATGTTGATGATCATTTTCATGAGGAATCTTTTATGATTGACTCTATTTGCCCATCTGATCCAGATGAGGGTGGCTTGAAAATCAAAAATTACCGCAAAGGCGCAGAGAGGCAAAGAATGCAGTTGCCGGTCGCCGGTCGGATCGCTCATCCTGTATGAAACACCTGGAGTGGTCTCCATCCATCGGTTGAGTGTTAATTGACAGTGACTCTCCGTACCAGCCGGATATCTTCCGACGAGGCGCCGATCTCCAACTGGTATTCTCCCTGATCCACCCGGTAATCGCCCAATTCCGGATCGTAGCGGCGGAATTCCTTCACCGGGATCGCCAGGATGACCTTCTTTTCTTCCCCCGCAGGGATGGAGACCCGGCGGAACCCGACCAGCGACCGGATGGGTCCTGTTGAATCGCCGGCTTTTCCTTTCAGGTACGCCTGGATCACCTCCTCTCCATCGTATTTCCCGGCATTCCCGACCGTCACCTTCAGGCGCAGGGTGTCGCCGGCGGAATAGCCCCGCCTGTCCGTCACCGCTTCGCGGTAGGTGAATGAGGTGTAGGAGAGCCCATACCCGAAAGGATAGAGCGTTTTCCCCCGGAAATATTTATAGGTGCGCCCGTTCATGGAATAGTCCTCAAATGACGGCAGGTCGCTCACCGACCGGTAAAAGGTCACGGGCAACCGCCCGGCCGGGTTGTAATCGCCGAAGAGCACGTCGGCCAGCGCGTTGCCTCCCTCCCCGCCCGGGTACCAGGCCTCGACCACGGCGGAACACATTCCCGCCTCCTTCGCGATCGAGAGCGCCCCGCCGTTGGTCAGGATCAATACCATGGGTTTGCCGGTTTCCGCAAGCTTTTCCAGCAGCTCCGTTTGGTTGGCCGGGAGGTCGAGCGTGGTGCGGTCGCCGCCCGAAAAGCCGGGGATCTTCACCTGCAGCTCCTCCCCTTCGAGCATGGGGGAGATGCCCCCGGCAAAGAGGATCACATCCGACTGAGCGGCGGTTTCCATGGCTTCGCGCATAAGTTTTTTCGGGCCATCCGGCCGTTTTGCCTCTTTGATGAACGACTCCTCCAGGGCTCTCACGCCGGGAGCAAACCGGACGATCGTTCCCGATCCGGCCCTGTTCCTGATTCCCTGCAGGATCGTGACCGGGTTCTCCGGGTCGCCGTTGTAGTTGCCGAGCAGTACGGATACGCGGTCGGCATAGGGACCGATGACGGCGATCGATCTCAACCCGGGCGAGAGAGGAAGCACATTTTGGGCATTTTTCAGCAATACCATGCTTTCGCGGGCCACCTGCCTCGCAAGCTGCCGGTTAGCAGCCGTATTGTTCGAATCGGGCGGAATGGAGGCCCAGGGAACAAGGCTGCCGGGATCGAACATCCCCAGCCGGAAACGGGCCAGCAACAGCCTCTTCGCGGTCCGGTCGATCTCCGCCCGGGTCACATAGCCCTGTTTTTCCGCATCCGTGAGGTACCCGTAATCATTCCCGCACACCAGGTCGCTGCCGGCACGCAGCCCCAGTGCCGCACTCCGTACCCCGTCGGGTTGCAACCCGTGCCCGTGCCAGATGTCCCACAAAGCCCCGCAGTCGGTGGTCACGTACCCTTCAAAGCCCCATTTTTTCCGGAGGATCTCCCCGAGCAGGTAATCGCTGGCACAGCAGGGAATTCCGCGAAAAAGGTTATAGGCTCCCATGACCGAAGCGACCTTCGCCTCTTTCACCAGTGCCTCAAACGCCGGCAGGTAAGTGTCGTACAGGTCGCGGTCGCCGCACCAGGCATCGAAACTGTGCCGCGACGATTCGGGACCGCTGTGAACGGCAAAATGCTTGGCAGTGGCCACCACTTTCAGGTATCCGGGATCGTCTCCCTGCAATCCTTTCACGAATGCCACACCGATACGGCCGGTGAGGAAAGGGTCCTCGCCGAAGGTTTCCTGCCCCCTGCCCCACCTCGGATCCCGGAAAATATTGATGTTCGGCGAATAAAAGGTCAATCCCTGGTAAACCCCGTGACCCGCTGTGTCGGGAAACGCATGATATTTCGCCCTCGCTTCGGTAGCGATCACGGAGGCCTCCCGCCCGATCGACGCCGGGTTCCAGGTCGCAGCCATTCCGATCGCCTGGGGAAAGACCGTCGCGGTCCCGTTCCGGCCCACCCCATGCAGGCATTCATTCCACCAGTTGTAAGCTGGAATTCCCAGGCGGGGGATGGCCGGCGCTGCATTCTGCAACTGGAGGATCTTCTCCTCCATTGTCATTCGCGACAACAGATCATCGACCCGTTTCTCCAACGGAAGCGAAGGGTCTCTGAACGGGTGACGGGATCCCTGGCCCTGCAGGTTCAGAGCCGGAAGAGATGCAAGGAAAAGGATCAGGATTCCTGTCCGCAGAGGAACATACTTCATCGGTCATGAATATTTACCACATGAGGCACATGGATCACACCAGCCGGATACAAGTCCATGCGATTCGACTGCGTTCCATGTGCCTTTTTTGGCTTGATTCCCCCCAAAAATAACGGAAAAATCAATGCTTCGGCACGTCTTTCTTGCAGCAGGCGGGAAGTTTGGAGTAGGCTACAGGGTCGGCTGCCACCGAATCGGCATCATAGCCGAGCTTCGACACAGTCTTCCGGATCACGGCCGGTATGGTCTTCAGCGGATTGAAAACAACGGTCAGCACCTTCGACTCCTCGTCGAGCTCCGCCTTTTTTATCCCTTTCTCAAACGCGAGCCCGCCTTCGATCCGTTCCTTGCACATTCCGCAAACGGCGGAGGTTTTGATATGGATGGTGTCGCTCTTTTTTTGCTGGGCTGAGGCGCCGGCTGAAATCAGTATCAGCAGGATAACAATTAACTGTTTCATAATGGGTTATCTTGGTTTGATGTCAGTACTATTATTAAACAATTGTTCAGGGACAGGGGTAGTAAATGGTCGCATGCTTATTGTATCATTTACCACGGAGGCACGGAGGGCACTCAGGAACACTTAGAAAATTCTTTGTGTTTCTAAGTGCCTTTAGTGTCTGAGTGGTTTATCGTTTTTTTCTCCCATAAAAAACATCAACAGTATGGATTTTGAGTTTTAATTTCAAAATCAACGGATGGTCAACCGAACGCCGGCATACACACTGATGCCTGCCACCGGTCCCCACGCCATCGAAGCGTCGAAATGCGTGTGGTACGGCCGCCAGTATTCCGTAATGGGGTTTATCTGCCTGAAATTCAGTAAGTTTTCGCCTCCCATGTAAACATCAAAATGTTTGAATTTACGGGTGACCTGTCCCAGGAGGTTGACCCACACCGGTGACCATTGGGACCGCTGCAGGAACGAAGGCATCTTGCCGGTATCGGGGATCCGGGAAGGGCCGTTGAGCTGACCGGTCAGGTCGAATTTCCACTTTTCGAACTTCGTGGCATAGGCCATCGACACCAACCCTTTATACAGGTTGACCATCGATTTCTGGCGGAGGGTTCCCCCTTCGGTCACCTTCACGTCGTTGTAGCGGAAAGCCACAGTGACGGTGAACCGTTTGAGCGGGGTGACCGTGAGCTGCGCCTGCAGGCTGTTGGCATAAGATGGTCCGTCGAGGTTGTAAAAGAACACCTCTGTCGGAAGGCTGTCCTGATCGGCGATGATCTGGCGGAGGAAATCGGTGCGGTAAAAATCGAGCACCCATTCGGCTTTCTCTCCGAAGAGCGTGAAACACCAGGTGAAATTCAGCCCGTAATTCCACGCTTCCTCAAAGCCGGGATCAACGGGAAGATGAAGTACCCGCTGACTGACAAACACCGCGCTGTTCTCGGCCAGCAGGTTGGGCGAACGATACCCTTTTCCGGCCGATGCCCGGATGGCCGTGGAGTTGGATGGGTTGAACCGGAGGTGCAGGCGGGGGGTCACAAAGTACCCGAAGCGACTGTTATAATCGCCTCTTAATCCGGCGATCACCGAAATTTTCCGGTGCAGATCGAGGGTGTACTCAAAGAATGCCCCGGCTGCCCACTCTTTCCGGTCGAGGATGAAATTCAGCAGGGTGTCGCCGGCAAGCGTAAACAGGTCATCGTCGCCGGCAACCGTCCCGGCTGGCAGCAGCTGGTACCGGTAGGTGAGGCGATGCTGCAGGTACTGTTCACTGTACGTATCGGTAAAATAGCTCAGTCCGGCGGCAAACCGGTGCCGGTTAGAATCGATGGCCGTGTTGAAGATCAGGCTGGCGTTGAAATTCTGCTCATGCCCGTGATAGCGGTTGATGCCGTAGATGCCGTCCTGACGGTGGTTGATCCCCGAAAGGATCAGTCCGAGACTCGACCTTTCACGGGCTCCCAGGAAGATCCCGTTCTTCCAGAAGGCTTCGGCACGGCGGGTTTTCACGTTGATCCCGTATGGCTTTGCGTTGGCTGTGATCCCACTTGTATCGGCGCTCCAGGAATCACGGTCGAAATTCATCTGACCGCCGTCCCGGTCCTCATGGAGGTACTTGATACCGAAACGCGACACCCATTTCTCCGGCACGATATAATCCCACCGGTTCATCAGGGCGAGGGTCGTAACGAGGGGGGCATCGAGGAACCGGTCGCCGCGCCCCGCCGAATCGGTCGGGTTGCGATCGAATTTATTCCGGAACGAGGCTCCGTGCACGAGGAGCGAAGAACTGAGCTTGTCGGTGAGCTTCACCGCTCCGTCGGCATTCCCCTCCAGCCGCAGGTTGCTGTTGCCATAAAGATTGAGGAACAACTTGTTGCCGGACTCGGGTTTTTTGTATTCCACATTGATCTGGCCGGTCACCGACTCATATCCCTGCACCACCGACGAGGCACCCTTGGCGATCTGGATCGATTCCATCCACGAACCTGGGATATAATTCAATCCGAACGGGGTGGCCAGTCCCCGGATCAGGGGCACATTCTCGGTCATCACCTGACTGTAGATGCCCGAAAGTCCGAGAAGCTGGATCTGGCGGGCACCCGAGATCGCGTCGGAGTAAGAGACATCGACCGAGGCGTTGGTCTCGAAACTCTCGGCCAGGTTGCAGCAGGCGGCCCGTTGCAGTTCGCCGGTGGTGATCATGGTGACCGTTCGCGGGTTGAACCTCGAAACGAAGGTATTATCCTGTTTTCCGCGGATCTCGACTTCCGAAAGATCGCGGGCCGAAGGAACCAGTTCGACGTCGAGCCGCCCGCGCCCGCGGTTCACCGGCACCGTGTCGGGACGATAGCCCAGCAGGCTCACAACCAGTTTCCCGTGGCTTCCCCCGGGACGGGCGATGCTGAAGTTACCCGACTCGTTGGTGAAGGTTCCCTGTGTGGTCCCTAACCAATAGATGTTCACGCCCGGCAGGGCGGACTTGTGACCGTGGTCATCCTTCTCAAATACAAATCCCTGGACCGCCTGGCCATGACCTGTCATGACTGCCAGGGAGAAGAACAGCAGGGGCATGAATATATATATTCGAATCCTTTTCATCTTCCTTGATTTTAGTGAATGAGAAAATACAAGCTTGCGCCTGCCGTTCAAGAACAAGCGCGCAGGCAGGGTCAGGAAAGGGAAGATGGAGCGGGGATGCGGACCTGGTGCAGGAAAATGACCAGGGCTTTGCCTGAGAGTGGCGGGGATTTAAAGCGGAAAAAGCCGGAGTGCATTGGGTGCGTGGTCCGGGCCGGAGCAGTGGCGGATGCGACGGGCGAAGGGATCTCCGCGACAGAGATCGCAGTCACAACCGGCTCGCTGATCCGGACCTGGGTGATATCCAGTTTATAATATTTCAGTATGCTTGTGCAACAGGGAGGTTCATCTACGCAGGAATTTCCCGTAGATTTTTCATTTCCGGGCAGAACCGGGCGGGTCATTCCCATCTCCTCTCCGCAGCAGGAGGATCCCTTGTCCTCCAGGATTCCCGGATAGAGGGTCACTTCATCCGTGCGGCTGCTGTTGCAGACATGGTGAAGCACCGTCATCCCGGCCGTTCCATAGAGCAGAACGAGGATCATGAACAGGGAGCCGATGCGAACCAGTGTTTTCATCTGTCATTAAGGTATGCAAATGTAACAATTATTTCAACATCCGTTTTTACCGTATTATTGCATTGTAAAAAAATGAAACTGTATTGCGGCCATAGGGAGTTGGATCTGGCGGTGCCGGCGGTGATGGGAATTCTCAATCTCACCCCCGACTCCTTTTATGACGGCGGGCGTTACCCGGCGCAGGACGACCGGATCCGGCGGGCAGGACGGATGCTTGAGGAAGGAGCTTCGATCATCGACCTGGGGGCTGTTTCCACCCGTCCCGGCGCACGGGAAGTGACAAGTGAGGAGGAACTGGAGCGGCTGATCCCGGTGCTGGACGAGCTGGTAAAACGGTTCCCGCAGGCAATATTCTCGGTCGACACTTTCCGCCCGGCCGTGGCCCGGGCGGCTGTCGGACACGGCGCCACGATGATCAACGACATTTACGGGGGCCGTTTCGACGCCACCATGATCGCAACGGTGGCGGAGCTCGGCGTTCCCTATGTCCTGATGCACATGCAGGGCACCCCGGCCACCATGCAGCGGCAGCCGGAGTACGCCGATGTAACCTCCGAAGTATATTATTTCTTCGAATCCCGACTGGCCCGGTGCCGGGAAGCCGGTGTGCGTCAGGTCATCCTCGACCCCGGTTTCGGATTTGGAAAGACCCTGGAACATAACTATGAGCTTTTGGGCAACCTGACACAGTTTCGCACCCTGGGTCAGCCCCTGCTGGTGGGGGTATCCCGGAAATCGATGATCTGCCGCGTGTTGAATGTGCCGCCCGGGGAAGCGCTGAACGGGACCACGGTGATCCAGGCACTGGCCCTGGCAAAGGGTGCCGACATTCTGCGGGTACACGATGTGAAGGAGGCGGTGGAGGCGGTCAAACTGACGGGAATGGCCGGTGCGCGGAAAAATGGTAATTTTGAAAGCTGAATTCAAGGCTGACCAAATAATTACCTTCCCATGATCGATCTTCCGGATCTTTTCGCACTGAGAATAGTGGATGTCGTCGACATCCTGCTGTTCGCGATACTCCTGTACGAAATCTACAACCTGGTGAAGGGAACGGCCGCGATCCGGATCTTTATCGGGATCATTGCCGTTTACGTGATATGGAAGGTGGTCAGGGCTCTTCAGATGCAGCTTCTGACCGAGATCCTGGGTCAATTCATCAGTGTCGGTGTCATCGCCCTGATCGTGGTCTTCCAGCCTGAGATCCGCCAGTTCCTGCTCCTGGTGGGCAATACGAGGATCATCAAGAACCAGCCCAAACGGTTTCTCTTCTGGCGGTTCAAGTTCGACAATCCCGTGCATCAGCATACAGGAAAGATCGTAAAGGCCTGCCAGAAGATGGCGGAATCCAAAACCGGGGCCCTGGTCGTGATCACCCGCCAGAACGAGCTCGCGGAATACACGCTGACGGGCCAGCCCGTGGAGGCAAAGATCTCGGAGGCCCTCCTCGAAACGATCTTTTTCAAGAACAGCCCCCTCCACGACGGAGCGGTAGTCATCACCGGATCCTATATCAAGGCGGCGCGCTGCATCCTGCCTGTATCCACCCGCGACACCCTTCCCTCCTACTTCGGGCTACGGCACCGGGCTGCCGCAGGGATCAGCGAACGCTCCGATGCCATTGCCGTCGTCGTATCCGAGGAGAGGGGCGATATCTCGTGCTTCAGCGAAGGAAAGATCATGGAAGATATCTCTCCCAGCGACCTGCTCAACTTCCTGGAGAACGCCTTTAAATAGCCGCTATTTTTTCCCGGATTTGGCGAGGCTGTCGGCCTTCTGTTTCGCTTCGAACTCTTTGATGAGCATTTCGGGAGTTTTTCCCAGGTTGGCGATCGACATCCGGGCGTCGTTTGCGAAATCGTCGTTGGGGTACTTCTCGATAAAGAGCAGGTAGGACTCTTTGGCCCGGTCGAGGTCGCCCATCAGGTTTTCATAGATAAAAGCCTTGAAGAAGAGACACAGAGCGGCTTTCGGCCCGGAGGGAAAGTCGTTCATGTATTGCTCGAAAAGGCGCAGCGCCTTGGGTCCGTCACCCGAATTCATCACGATGTTGGCCGCCTTGAAAATATACCCCGGAGTCAGGGTATCCGACGGGTGCTTCTCGATGAATGTTTCATACATGGCCACCAGGCTGTCGGCTTTCGCCTTGCTGAATTCCTGGGCCTGCGGCGAGAAGAGGCTTTTCTCCAGGGTTTCAATCCGGCCGGCCATCTTATCTCGTGAAGGGGTGCACCCGGCAGCAAACGCCGCCGTAATAATGAGGATAACAAGAGATCTTTTCATAGGTTAATTTCTGGTGATCAACTTACAACCAATATCATTTTTTTCCCTTCTTCATCAGGGGGAAGAGCATCCGGTAACCCACATCGACGTTCCCCCTGCTGATATCGGACAGCCTCCGCTGAAGCAGGATTTTCTTCAGGGAAGGGATGCGATCGACCATCACGACACCTTCGATGTGATCGTATTCGTGCTGGATCACGCGGGCCACCACCCCGTCGTACCGCTCGTCGTGTTCGGCGAATTGCTCGTCGAGGTAACGGATGCGGATGACAGGCTTGCGAAAGATGTCTTCGCGGAGCCCGGGAAAACTCAGGCATCCTTCATTGAACGCCCACTCTTCGCCCTCTTCCGAGTATATCTTTGCATTCAGAAACGCCTTTTTAAATCCGGCCGCCTCCGGGTGCTTCTCCGCAAAGGGCGAGGCATCGATCACAAAGAGGCGGATGGAACGGTTCACCTGAGGGGCCGCCAGTCCAACCCCGTCCGACTCGTACATCGTCTCCCACAGATCCCGGATGAAAAGATCCAGGTCGGGATAGTCCCGGGGAATGTCGGCAGCCACCTTTTTCAACACAGGATGGCCATAGGCTACAACGGGTAGTATCATGGGTTAGTGGTTGTTTTCATTTCAGTGGTCAAGCGGACAAGCGGACTAGCGGACGGGCGGACGGGCGGACTAGCGGACTAGCGGACAAGCGGACCAGCGGACAAACGGACAAGCGGACAAGTTTGCATTCCTATATTCCTGCATTGTTTATTTCCTTCATTTCCATATAAGACTGAAGAATAAGAGTAGCGCTCACCTTATCCACCAGCGCTTTATCCTGCCGGTCTTTCCTTTTCAGCCCAGCCTCGCGGATGGCACGGGTGGCCAGCATCGAGGTGAACCGTTCATCCATCCGTTCCACTGGCACCCCCGGGAACTCCTGACGGAGTCTTTTAAGGAACGGCCCGATGAAAGCCTCCGCTTCCGACGGGGAACTGTCCATCTGCTTCGGCTCTCCCACCACGAACAGTTCCACCGCATGGCTCTTCACGTAAGACTTGAGAAAATCCAGCAGGTCCATCGTCCGGACGGTCTCCAGTCCCGTGGCAATGATCTGCAACTCATCAGTGACCGCAATCCCGGTCCGCTTACGCCCGTAATCGATCGCAACGATCCTGCCCATCGGTGGTTTTCGGCAAAGGTACGAAGTTTTGAAATTTTAGCTACTTTTGGTGAGTCGTGAGTCGTGATTTCCCCTCCCTGTTTGGGGAGGGGTGGCCGCAGGCCGGGGTGGGGTGAGTCGTGAGTGTGGGGTGGGGGCTGGTATTGGTTGTTTCTATGGAAAAGATAAAAGAGATCATTGAAGCTGCCTGGGAGGATCGGGAGCTTTTGAAGGAAAACCGCACGCAGGAAGCGATCCTGGAGGTCGTAGACCGGCTGGACCGGGGAAAATTGCGGGTTGCTTCACCCTCGGGCGATGGTTGGATCACCCACGACTGGATCAAGAAGGCGGTGATCCTCTATTTTCCCATCCGGAACATGGAGGTGACGGAAACCGGTCCTTTCGAATTTCACGACAAGATCCCCCTGAAGAAAAACTACCGGGAACAGGGAGTGCGTGTGGTTCCGCATGCGATCGCACGGTACGGATCGTTCCTTTCGGAGGGGGTGATCCTCATGCCTTCGTATGTCAACATCGGCGCCTGGGTGGGGGCTGGAACGATGGTCGACACCTGGGCCACGGTGGGATCCTGCGCCCAGGTGGGCAGCCACTGCCACCTCAGCGGCGGCGTGGGGATCGGCGGCGTGCTCGAACCGGTGCAGGCCGCACCGGTGATCATCGAGGATCATTGTTTCCTCGGCTCCCGCTGCATCGTGGTCGAAGGGGTCCGGGTCGGCCGCGAAGCCGTGCTGGGCGCCAACGTCGTACTGACCGCCTCGACCCGCATCATTGACGTCACGGAGCCCCAGGCGACTGAATCCCGCGGCTATGTTCCGCCCCGCTCGGTCGTGATCCCGGGATCGATACCCAAATCGTTCCCCGCCGGGACCTACCATGTGCCCTGCGCCCTGATCATCGGACAGCGCAAACCCTCCACCGACCTGAAAACGTCGCTGAACCAGGCGCTCCGCGATTATGATCTCTCCGTGTAGATGAAGCGGATCCTCGTTATTCAGACGGCCTCCATCGGCGATGTAATCCTGGCGACGGCCCTGCTTGAAAGCCTTCACAGGACCAGCCCCGGGGCGAAGATCGACCTGCTGCTGAAAAAAGGCAATGACCCGCTCTTCAGCGGCCATCCTTTTCTGCACGAGGTGCTCGTCTGGGATAAACAGCGGAGAAAATACCGGAACCTGATCCATCTCATCCGCCGGATCCGCAAAAACCGCTACGACCTCGTGATCAACATCCAGCGGTTCCTCTCCACCGGGCTGATCACCGCATGTTCCGGAGCAAAGGAGACGATCGGCTTCGCCAAAAACCCGCTTTCACGGTTTTTCACCCGCCGGGTGGAACATCGCATCGGGAGCAACCTCCATGAAGTCGAACGCAACCAGGCACTGATCGAAGGCATTTCACCCGGCGGAGAGCTGAATCCCCGTTTGTATCCCCGTCCGGAAGATGAGGCCATGGTATCGCAGTGGATGCCGGGGTTGTATTACACAATATCTCCCGCTTCCCTCTGGTTTACCAAACAATACCCGGCCGACTGCTGGGCGGAACTTATCCGGTCCGTTCCTTCGGGTACCCCGGTGTATCTGCTGGGTTCACCTGATGACCGCGATTTATGCCAACGCATCACCGACGCATCGGGTCATCCCCTGGCGGTCAACCTGGCGGGCAGGCTAACGTTCCTGCAATCGGCCGCCCTGATGCGGAGTGCCCGGATGAACTTCACCAACGATTCGGCCCCGATGCATCTGGCGGCCGCTGTCGACGCCCGGGTCACGGCGGTGTTCTGCTCCACCATTCCCGGGTTCGGATTCGGGCCCCGGTCAACCGACGCGCTGATCGCCGAGATCTCCTTTCACCTCCCCTGCCGCCCCTGCGGTCTTCATGGCCTGAAATCGTGCCCCGAGGGACATTTCCGGTGCGCCTACGGGATCGACAAGACCCTGCTGACCGGGCGGCTCTGAAAACCGTATCTTTGCCTGCTGACGATCCATGGAAGAAGAACTGAACCTATGTCTTGAGGTCCTGCGGAGAGGGGGAACGATCCTTTCGCCTACCGATACCATCTGGGGACTCGGTTGTGACGCCACAAACCCGGATGCAGTATCCCGTATTTACCGCCTCAAGCGGCGGTTGGAACACAAAAGCCTCATCGCGCTGCTCGACGACGAAAGCAAGCTTGGAACGTATGTTGAAACGATGCCCGCCATTGCTTACGACCTGATGAGAAGTGTAGAAAAGCCGCTCACGATCATCTACCCGGGCGCACGCAACCTGGCGTACAACCTCATCGCCGCCGACGGGACCGTGGCCATCCGCATCGTAAAAAGCGGCTTCATGAAGGAGTTGTGCCGGCTTTTCGGGAAACCCGTCGCCTCCACTTCTGCCAACATCTCCGGAGAACCCTCACCGGTCACCCATGCTGCCATCGCACCCGCCATCATCAGGGGAGTGGACCATGCCGTGCCACCCGGCCTGGACGAACTGACTGACGTGAAGCCTTCGAGAATCGTGAAGCTGCATCCGAACGGCGAATTCGAGGTGATCCGTCCCTAATCCCATAAAAAGAGCACATGCGACTCCTGCTCCTGATACTGTTCCTTTGTGCACTGCCGGCCATGAGCCGCGCCCGTCCGTTGAGCAACGCAGCCGAAAAGCCAAAGCGCCATTCGGTAAGCGGAAAGATCCGTGACGCACACAGCGGCGAAGCCCTGCCCGGCGCCACCGTCTTCGTAAAAGAAAAGAGGACCGGCACCGCCACCGACGCCTACGGAAATTACTCCATCACCCTCGACGAAGGCCGGTATTCGCTGGTCTTCTCCTTCATCGGGTATTCGACGATCGAACGGACCGTCGACCTTTCCAGCGACCAAAGAATATCCCTGGAACTGTCGCCGGCCGAAAGCCAGCTCGAAGAGGTGGTCATCACCAGCGAGAAAAGCAATAAGAATGTGGCAAAAGCCGAAATGAGCACCTTCCGCATGGACATCAAAACCATCCAGAAGATCCCTGCGCTGATGGGCGAGGTGGATGTGATCAAGGCGATCCAGCTGCTACCCGGCGTGCAGTCGGTGGGCGAAGGATCGTCGGGTTTCAGCGTGCGGGGAGGCGCCCCCGACCAGAACCTTATCCTGCTCGACGAGGCCACCGTGTACAACGCCTCCCACCTGATGGGTTTCTTCTCGGTTTTCAACAACGATGCCATCCGCGAGGTGAAACTGTACAAGGGAGATATTCCGGCCGCTTTCGGAGGCCGGCTGTCGTCGGTGCTCGACGTACGGATGAACGAAGGGAATTCGAAGAAATATGAGATCAACGGCGGCATCGGACTGATTGCCAGTCGATTGACGGTCGAAGGTCCCGTGGTGAAAGACCGGAGTTCCTTCATCGTCTCGGGCCGGCGCACCTACGCCGACGTCTTCCTCCCCCTCGCATCGGAAAAGGCCCTGCGGAACAACCGGCTTTACTTCTACGACCTGAATGCCAAGATCAACCACCGCATGAACGACAACAACCAGCTGTTCCTTTCAGTCTATTTCGGGCGCGACGTTTTCAAGAATGCCTTCGCGCAAATGAGCTGGGGCAACGAAACCGCCACCATCCGCTGGAACCACCTCTTCTCGAAAAAGCTCTTTGCCAATTTTTCTACCGTGTACAGCAATTACAAATATTTCATGGGAACCCCCGAAGGCAACAACAACTCCTTCGAATGGCGTTCCAGTCTTCGCGACATCGGTCTGAAAGGAGATCTGAGTTATTATGCAAATCCAAAGAACACCGTTCGTTTCGGCGCATCGGTGGTGTATCACATGTTCAACCCCGGAAAGGCCCGCGGCACCGGCGACGAATCGGTGGTGAACGAAGTGAAGGTCCCCGGGAATTATGCCTTCGAATGCGGCCTCTATGCCGGCAACGAGCAGCAGATCGGCACCCGCCTGACCCTGAAATATGGCCTCCGGATCGCCCTGTTCCAGAACATCGGGCCCGCGACCCTCTTCCATTACGACGCATCCTACAAAGCCATCGACTCGACCGTTTATGCATCGGGCGCACTGTTTAAAACCTTCACCGGGCTGGAGCCCCGCCTGGGGCTTCTGTACGACTTCGATTCCCGGCAATCGGTCAAGGCCAGCTATGCGCGAACCAATCAATACCTCCAGTTGGCGCAGAACTCCACCGTCGGCACCCCCCTCGATATCTGGTTCTCGGCAAACCCCAACGTAAAACCCCAGGTGGCCGACCAGGTTGCGGCCGGCTACTTCCGCAATTTCCGAAACAACACCATCGAGACCTCCGTCGAAGGATACTGCAAATGGATGGAGCACGTGATCGATTTCCGCGACTACGCCGAACTGCTTCTCAACGACAAACTCGAGGGCGAACTCCGTACGGGCCGGGGATGGTCGTACGGTATTGAACTCCTGGCCCGGCTTAACGAGAAGAAACTCAACGGCTGGGTCAGTTACACCTGGTCGCGTTCTTTCCGCAAGATCGCCGCGATCAACAGCGGCAATCCCTATCCTGCTCCCTACGATAAACCGCACAATATCTCGGTGGTGGTCAACTACACGATCAGCAAACGGCTTTCCGCCTCTGCCAACTGGATCTACGCCACCGGCGCCCCGGTCACCTTCCCCACCGGCCGGGCCGAGATCGGCGGCAAGATCATCGCCATCTATTCCGACCGCAACCAGTACCGTTACCCCGACTATCACCGTCTCGACCTCTCGCTCACCCTATACAGCAAACCCAAACCCGCGAAAAAGTTTACCTGGGATCTTAACGTGTCGGTGTACAATGTATATAACCGGCATAACACCTGGACCATCAACTTTCAACAGGAGAACATGAACCGCGATGTCACCTATGCCGAAAACGTATACCTCTTCGGGCTGATCCCCTCCGTTACCTTCAATTTCCACTTCAACCATGATTAAGAAAACGGCATATATCCTCCTGCTGGTTCTGCTCTCCGCCGCCTGCACCGAGAAGATCGACGTGGATCTCGACAGCACCTACACCCGGCTGGTGGTCGACGGATTCATTGGGAGCGACACGGGTAATTACCTGATATCTCTCTCCAAGTCGGCCGAATACTTCTACAATGAACCGGCTCCCCGGGTCACCGGCGCTTTGGTCACGCTGAGCGACGGCACCGAAACCTTCACGCTTCACGAGACACTCCCGGGGCAGTCGGGGACCTATCAGACCGGGCCGGGTTTTGCCGGTAAGGCGGGGAAGAACTATACCCTGCGGATCGGGCTGAACGAGGAGATCGGGGGTGCCCGGGAATTCTCGGCTGCATGCGACCTGCTGCCGGTGGCCCCGATCGACTCTGTATGCGCCGAATTCCACTCCGACTGGGGGAAGAAAGGCATCTGGACGATCAAGCTGTGGGCACAGGAGCCGGGCGATGAGACCAACTATTACCTTTTCAACCTCTACCGCAACGGCCAACTGCTTACCGATACCATCACCAAGAAGGTGGTGGCCGACGACCAGTTCGTCAACGGAAGCTACCTGAACGGATTCGATGTCATGTATCTCTTTCATCACCAGACCTGGGCGACCATCTACCCGGGCGATACCATCACCCTGCAGATGTCGGCGATCACGAAGGAGTACTTCGACTTCATCAACCAGGTGGACCTGTCGGGGGTGAGCATCCCCTTCTTCACCGGTCCCCCGGCCAATGTAAAAGGAAATATCAGCAACGGCGCCATCGGCTTTTTTGCCGCAGGATCGAGCAGTTGGTACACCGCCGTTGTCCAATGAACCAGGAGATGAATAAAGGAAAAGACGCCCGGCCCCACATCGGCATTTTCGGGCGGCGCAACAACGGCAAAAGCTCCCTGATCAACGCCCTCACCGGCCAGGAGATCGCCATCGTTTCGGAAGTGGCAGGCACCACCACCGACCCCGTGAAGAAATCGATCGAGATCGCAGGCATCGGACCGGCGGTGATGATCGACACGGCCGGCATCGACGACACCGGCGAACTGGGGATGAAGCGGGTGGGCAAAACCCGGGAGGTGCTCAAGCTGATCGACCTGGCCGTGCTGGTGATCGCGGGGAATGAGTTCGCCGGACCCGAAGAACAGCTGATCCGGGATTTCGGCTCGTTTGACCTTCCTTTTATCATCCTCCATAACAAGTCGGACGAGGCTGTCATCGAACCCTCCCTGGCAGCTGCGATCGAGGCCAGGTACGGCGTTGCGGTGATCCGGTTCAGCGCGAAACACCCCGACAACCTCGAAGAGCTGATCGCGGCCATGCGCGCCGCCATCCCCGGGACGGCCTACCGCAAGCAGACCCTCGTGGGTGATCTTATCTCTTACGGCGATGTGGTGCTGCTCATAACCCCCATCGACATTGAAGCGCCGGAGGGGCGGATGATCCTGCCCCAGGTGCAGGTGATCCGTGATGTGCTCGACCACGACGGGGTGGCCGTATTGTGCAAGGAGCGCGAGGTCGATGCCCTGCTGAAGCGGCTGAATCCCAGGCCCGTGCTCGTTGTCACCGACAGCCAGGTCTTCCCCAAGGCCGACGCGGCCATCCCGAAAGACATTCCCCTCACCAGCTTCAGCATCGTGCTGGCCCGGCAGAAAGGCGACTTCGGCAACTACATGAAAGGGACGCCGCATATTTCGAAGCTGCAGGACGGCGACCGGGTGCTGATCCTCGAATCGTGCACCCATCATGTTTCGTGCGACGACATAGGAAGGGTCAAGATCCCCCGCTGGCTGACCAGTTTCACCGGGAAAAAGCTCGAATTCGATGTGGTCGCCGGGCTCAGCCGCATCGAACGGCCCATGTCCGACTACGCCATGGTGATCCAGTGCGGCGGCTGCATGATCACACGCAAACAGCTTGTAAGCCGGCTGAAACCTGCCGTCGATGCCGGCATCCCCGTGTCGAACTACGGCATGGCCATCGCGTACGTCCACGGCATCTACAACCGTGCCATCGCGCCGTTTGCAGGCGGGAACAGGGAGGACTATTTGTAGTTCCCAGCCCTGGGCGGGCTTTTGGTCACAGGTTCACAGGGTCACGGCCTGGCCGGTAGGCAGGGGTGACAGGGTGAAGGATAAATTAAAAATTAAAAATTAAAAATTACGAATTACTGTTGATGCGTTGCATTCCTCGTCTTCCGTGTTTATTCCGTGTCTTCCGTGGAATCCATTTTTACTGCCGGATCCATCCCGATAAGTTGATCTGAACGCCCGGGATAAAAGGGTAGCACTGAAGACGGAGGCCCTCCGCGCCTTCTCTGCGCCCTCAGCGGTTATTTCAGGCAATAGGCAGCAAGGAAAAGGGTCACTGGGTCACTGGGGCACTGGGGAATGAGGACTGCGACAACTTCCCTGCGTCTCTACCCGAAGACTTATTATCTTCATGCAGATAAAGATTAAATTTGAAGCGGAAAACAAAGGAAATCCTCCATGAACACCCATTCTCCTCACCGGGCTGGGCGTGGCTATCGGCACCCTGGCGGGCAGCATCCGCGTCGGAATCCCCATCCACGGGCGGATGGACCGGTACCGGCAATACCGGCCGAAACTAGAAGCCGCAGCGGGGTTTTAAAGAAGTGACACGTGACGTGTGACCAATAATTACCATTGCCTTTTGCCTATTGCCTAATGCCTTGACAAAGTCAACTATGAACATCAAAGACTCCTATGACCGCTGGGCGGATCAGTACGACACCAACGAGAACCGCACCCGCGACCGGGAAGGCGCCGCGTTGCGCGAGACACTGGGTGACATTCCCTTTTCCGACTGCCTGGAGATCGGCTGCGGGACAGGCAAGAACACGGAATGGCTGCTGACCCGGGCCGGTCATGTTACGGCAGTCGATTTCTCGGCCGGGATGCTGGAAAAGGCGCGCAACAAGGTAAAAGATCCGAAGGTCGGGTTTGTCCGGGCGGATATCTGCGAACCCTGGACCTTCGCCGGCCGGCTGTACGACCTGGTGACCTTCAGCCTGGTGCTGGAACACGTGGAAGATCTCGGCGACATCTTCAGGAAAACTGCAGCAGTGCTGAAAGAAAACGGCTATGTCTATGTCGGCGAGCTTCACCCTGCCAAGCAGTACGGAGGCACGAAAGCCCGGTTCGGGACGGAGCAGGGCATTGAAACCCTTACCTGCTTCACACATCACATCTCCGATTTTACCGGGGCGGCACAGGCGGCGGGAATGGAGTTCGCCGGATTCCGGGAATACTTCGACGATGATGACCGGAAAGGAATTCCGCGGATCATGGCCCTGCTGCTGCGTAAAACGGCGACCCGGTGAAGATTCTTCCGACCTGGCGTAGCGGATCGAACCGTTTTCAGTATTTTTGCTGCCGTATCAAACCGACCGTTTTTTGCTGACTGTCCTGAAATTTATCATTGCATAACCATTAACCGCTGACATCCGGGGTTAATGGTTCACTTCCACGGGATAACCGCCCGCGGAGGCTTTCCGATATTTTCATACCGGAATTATCCTGCTGCACCTGCCGGTGCGGCCTTTTCACATCTTATTCAATGATCAGCAAGAAATCATGCCAAACCTCGAACAATACGGGTACCATGCTACCCTCTCACACAATTACCAATCTATAATCCCGGCCGGACTGGAGATCGGCCGCATCCTGGCCGAGCACAAAGAACGCTACCTGGTGGCTGCGGAAACCGGCGAGTGTGAAGCGGAGATCACCGGCAACCTGCGTTTTACGGCCCGAAGCCGCGAAGACTTCCCCGCCGCGGGAGACTGGGTGGGGCTGGTGGCCTGCGACGACCGTTTCGCGCTGATCCACAAAATCCTGCCCCGCCGGTCGGTGATCACCCGGCAGGCTGTCGGCTGCCCCGGAGAGGTGCAGGTCATCGCCGCCAACGTCGATGTCGCATTCCTAATGCAGGCGATCGACCGCGACTTCAGCCTCAACCGGCTGGAGCGTTACCTCACCCTGTGCCACGCCGGAAGGGTAAATCCGGTGATCGTGTTCACCAAGACCGACCTGGCCGGCGGGGAACAAACCGGTGCGCTTATGGAGAGCCTCCGGCAGCGCATCCCCGGCGTCGCTGCGGTCGCCCTCAGCAACGTAACCCGGAATGGCTACGAAGCGCTCCTGCCCTTTCTCGGGCCCGGTGTCACCGGGTGCCTGCTCGGTTCGTCCGGTGTCGGGAAATCGACCCTGCTGAACAACCTGTGCGGCCGCGCGATCATGAACACCGCCGCCATCAGCCAAAGCACCGGCCGGGGGAGGCATGTGACCAGTCACCGCGAGCTGATCGTGCTGGAGGGCGGCGGAATCCTCATCGACAACCCCGGCATGCGGGAGGTGGGGATCACCGGCGGTTCCGGAGGACTGGAGGCCACCTTCGACCGGATCGCGGATTTGTCGCAGCAGTGCCGGTTCAAAGACTGCCGGCACATCCATGAAGCCGGCTGTGCCGTGATCACAGCCGTGGAAAAGGGCGACCTCGACCGGGATTCTTACGAAAATTATCTCCGGCTGGAGCGCGAAAAGGACCACTTCGAAGCCACGGTAGCCGAGCGACACCGCCGCGACAGGCAGTTCGGGAAGATGCTGAAGGAGTATAAGCGGGGGAATGGGAGGTAAACCCGGAGGTAATTGAATAATTGAATAATCGAATAATCGAATAATTGAATAATCGAATAATCGAATAATGAGTACCCTCCGAAAAGTGCCGTTGCTGTGATCTGCCCACCCCCGGCCGTTGCCGTGATCTACCCACCCCCGGCCCCTCCCTTTGCAAGGGAGGGGTGTTATATGGTATTGCATAAAGTATTGATAATCTTTAATATGGTCGTATCGGTTATTCCCCTCCCTAC
>CAYVVG010000030.1:0-40693 GCA_964455285.1 uncultured Prolixibacteraceae bacterium | reverse complement strand
CCACCCTGACGGGGTCCCCCCACCCTGACGGGGTCCCCCCACCCCGACGGGGTCCACCACCCTGACGGGGTGGGGGATCGGTTAATTCGATATATTTGCACCATGCAAGAAACCATCCTGATCCTTGATTTCGGGTCGCAATACACCCAACTGATTGCCCGCCGGGTACGCGAACTGAATGTTTATTGCGAAATCCACCCTTTCAATAAGATCCCGGCTTTTGGGAGTGACCTGAAGGGGGTGATCCTTTCGGGCAGCCCCTATTCGGTGCGGGATGCCGACGCCCCGTTCCCCGACCTGACCGGTATCCGCGGCAAGGTGCCCCTGCTGGGCGTTTGCTACGGGGCCCAATACCTGGCCCAGTCTTCGGGCGGCCATGTGGCCCCCTCAAAGATCCGAGAGTACGGACGCGCAAATCTCTCGCCGATCGACCCCTCGGCAGAACTGCTCCGGGGGATGACGCAGGGGACTCAGGTTTGGATGTCGCACGCCGACACGATCCTCGACGCCCCGGACCGGTTTCAGGTGATCGCCAGCACCGCCGACGTGAAGTATGCCGGATACCGCATCGAAGGTGAACCTACCTGGGGAATCCAGTTCCATCCCGAAGTGTACCATACCACCGAAGGCATGATCCTGCTCGGCAATTTTGTGAACGGGATCTGCGGATGCCACGGATTGTGGACCCCTGAATCGTTCGTTGAAACGACGGTTGCCGCCCTGAAAGAGAAACTGGGCGACGACCGTGTCGTGCTCGGGTTGTCGGGCGGGGTTGACTCCTCGGTCACGGCCATGCTGCTTCACCGGGCAATAGGGACGAACCTCTACTGCATCTTTGTCGATAACGGCCTGCTGCGCAAAAACGAATTCCGGAATGTCATGGAACGTTACCGGCGGCTCAACCTGAATATCACCGGGGTCGATGCCGGCGACCTGTTCCTCAATGCCCTGAAAGGAGTTGTCGACCCGGAACAGAAACGCAAGATCATCGGCCGCACCTTCATCGAGGTCTTTGACACGGAGGCGCACAGGATCAGCAATATCCGGTGGCTCGCCCAGGGCACGATCTACCCTGATGTCATTGAATCACACTCGGTGAAAGGCCCCTCGGCCACCATAAAATCGCATCATAATGTCGGCGGCCTCCCCGAATTCATGAATCTCAGGATCGTCGAACCGCTTAACAGCCTGTTCAAAGACGAGGTGAGAAGGGTGGGAAAGACGGTCGGTCTCGACGAGGAATTCCTGAACCGGCACCCTTTCCCCGGACCTGGACTTGCCGTCAGGATCCTCAGCGATATCGACCGGGAAAAAGTCCGGTTGCTTCAGGAGGTGGATGATGTTTTTATCTCCGGCCTGCGTGAATCAGGACTCTACCACTCCGTGTGGCAGGCTTTTGCCGTGCTCCTTCCGGTCCAATCCGTCGGCGTGATGGGCGACGAGCGTACATACGAGAATGTCGTCGCCCTGCGGGCGGTGACCTCCACCGACGGGATGACAGCCGATTGGGCCCCCTTGCCGTACGATTTCCTTGCCCGTACCAGCAACGAGATCATCAACCGGGTGAAAGGGGTGAACCGTGTGGTGTACGACATCAGTTCCAAGCCACCGGCCACCATCGAATGGGAATAGTAGTGACGCTTCGCGATGCGTCGCAAAAGGATGATGCATCGCGATGAGCCTAAAATAGCGAAATGGCGAAATATGGCATGAAAGCGAGCGGTTATTTCATCGGTCTGGTTTTTATCTTTTTACAAGCGACCGGGATGGCGCAGGGTACGACCCAGGAACGGTTGAAGCAGATGCGTTCGACCGTTGTTGAAAAACAGGACGGTAAAGATTATTACATCCACACCATCGAGCGGGGCCAGACCCTCTACATGATATCCAAAGCATACGGTGTCGAGGTAAACGACCTGATCCGCGAAAATCCGTGGGTTAAGGAGGGAATCAGGGCCGATCAGAAACTCCGGGTCCCGGTTCCCGGCCAGAAACCCGCTCCGGCTGCCAAATCCTCACGGGAGAAAACTACGGTGAAGAAGGACCCGGAGAAAAAGACCACTTCAGCCGCTCCCGTCGATACTCTGGCCGTGCAGGAGCTTCCCTGCGGGATCGACAGCGCCTCAAAGAAAAGTGTCTACCGTGTGGCACTAATGCTTCCTTTGTACCTCGACGGAGTGGATGACATACCGGCTGACAAACCGGACCCCGCCCTGCTCGACCAGGTGAAATCCTTCAGGTTCCTGCCCTATTACGAAGGATTCCTGCTGGCACTCGATTCATTGAAAAAAACAGGCCTGAACGTACGTTTGTACATCTACGATTCGGATAAAGATACCGCCAGAACCAGGCAGATACTGAAGAAACCCGAGTTAAAGACGATGGACCTGATCATCGGGCTCCTGTATCATGCCAACTTTAAAATGGTGGCAACCTTCGCCAGGAAAAACAAGATCAACCTCGTCAATCCGATCTCCGAAAGAATCGAACTGGTGACGGGTAATCCTTACGTATTTAAGGTCCAGCCCCCGGTCCGGGGCCAGGTCTCGGTCCTGGCGGATTACCTGGCCCGTTCGTGCCGCGACAATCAGATAGTGATCGTCAGGAACGCTCAGTTCAAGGATAAGGAGGCCCCCGAACGGTTGGCGAAAGAGTGCCGTGAACGGCAGGTGTCGGCCGATGTGGTCGAAGGCCGCCAGGCAGCCCTACTGAAGTTCTCGAAGGAAAAGCCGAACGTAGTGATCGCCTTTTCCGACGACCCGGCCTATGCACTCGATTTTATGCGCGACATGTACCGGATGCGCAATGAATACAACCTGACACTGATCGGCCTGCCGAAATGGGGTGACCTGGAAGGAATGGAGACGGAATACCTGGTTTCGTTGAAGACCCACCTGATGGCACCCACCTTCATTGACCGCGAAAATGCAGGGATCCTCCGGTTCATCCAGCAATACCGGGCCCGGTTTAAGGCCGACCCGGAAGCGCTCGCCCATCAGGGCTATGACCAGGCTTTATTCTTCCTTACAGCCCTTACCCGCTATGGCACCCATTTTGGCCGGTGCCTGGAGGATATGAAACCCGGAGATGTGAATAATCACTTCAGTTTCACACATTCACAGGGTAACGGTTATGAGAATCGGCACTGGGATATCTATAAATACGAGGATTACCGGCTGATCCCGGTGAACTGACCGGCTACACGGCGGATGGGAGGGAAAGCAGCGGGATTTGAGTTGCGAAGAAATTCTTCTTCGTGATCTTCCTGGTAAAGAAGGAATAAAGCGGACCATGCCGGTGCGGAAGGAACGCGATCATCCGGATGCCGTTTGATCCGACGTAATGGTTGATGGCTGTCTGATTATCCCCGGTAACCTCGACCAGGTCGAACAACACCCTTCCTTCAGCTTCCTCGGTGACGAAAACATTGCGCAATTCATCCAACCTTTTACGCGCATCCCCGGTCCCTTCGGGATGGGTGAAGTGAGCCACCCTGACCGGCACCCGGAAAGGGGCAAGAAGGTCGAGCAGACCCGTGAGGCAGCCTGCGTTGCCAAAAGTGAGATCGGCGGCGAACATCAGGTTCCCGAATCCCTTGAAGGAATTCAACGGAGGCACGGTAAGCACAGGCACCCGGGCGTGCTGGATAATGAACGTGGATACTTTTCCCCATACGTTCACATTCATTCCCATACCGGTCGTTCCCATCACCACCAGGTCGGGACGGTAGTCGTGGCATATCCCCCTCAGCTCGTGTTCGAGTTCACCACCGGTGAGGACCGACGACAAGGGGATATGCCGGAGGCCTTCCCGGTCCAGTTCCTCCCTGACGGTACTTTCCAGCTTTTTCATGCGGTCAGCCGCCTGGCGCAACACCTCCTTCATGAGTTCCTCATTGTAGATGGTGCTCATGTCGAGTGTGTCGGGGAAACGGGTGTCGGGCAGCATGATCTGGTCGAAATAAGTGTGAAAAAGCCGGATCTCTGCGGAATAGGCCCGGGCGAATTCGATCGCGTACCGGCATGTCACGCCGGTATGTTCGGAGAAATCGACAGGAACAAGGATCTTTTTCATGGCCACAGCTTGAACCCGTTAAAGATAGGCAAATTATCCCGATGAAGTCAAGATGCCCGTGAGCCGTTCTCCATTTTTGGCGTTGGAGTAGTCGTCCGACAGCCGGGCCGCTCTCCGGCCGATCTCTTCCTGTGTGAACTCCCGGGTGAAGAGGTCAGCTGCCGCATCCCTCAATCCGCGCGGCGTATCGGCTAACGTGCATAGTTCGCCGAGACGGGTTCCCGCCGTCATTCCCGGGTTCACCAGGCAGAAACGGCCATTGAACAACGCGTTAAGCAGTTTCAGTTTCAGGCCGGTTGGTTGAAAGGTGACCAGTATGTTCAGATGGGCCTGCCGGATAAGCCTGACCATCTCATCCTCGCCAGGATTTGGTATAATCCTTATATTCAGTCTGTTTGCAACCAGTTTTTCCAGGCGGGCCGGTGGGTCGAGGCCGGCGATCACCAATTCCGGGAGCGTGTCGTCCCAGACATGGGTCACCAGGTATTCGGCGGCACGCAGGTTCTCGGGAACCGAGAGTTTGCCATGGTACAGGGCATAAGAACCCTTGCCGGGCATGATTTTCACTTCGTCGTCGCGGTGGAAACTAGGCAGATGCAATACTCGGATGCCGGGGAAACGGCCGGCCAGGTACCGGGCATCGTCCTCCGATACCGCCAGCATCACCGAAGCATGTCGCAGGATTTGCTGGAAGGGCTTGAGGCGGATGCTTTCCGCCAGGTAATAGAACTTCCTGGTTAGCGATTTTTCGGACAGGAACAGGTGCCGGTAATAGTGATGTTCGATGTTGCTTTCGCGATAGATAAGCTGACGTCCCGCCAGCCGAGGGTCGTTGAGCAACCCGCAGGTGTGCAGTCCCTCGAAAAGGATAGGGTCATCATCGCTGAGCAGGTTCCGGGCCAGCTCCGCTGAATCGCGGCTGGCGACGATATAGGGCCGGAAGCCGGCAAGAGCGGGCCATCCTTGCCTGCGGGGATAATAATGAACCGACTGGCAAAACTCTTCGAGCACCCTGGCTCGTTCCCGTCCGTATTCGAAACAGTGCAGCCGGATGGAGACCCCCGCCCGGCTCAGTGTCCGTAACTTGTAGAAAACATCGATCACCCCGCCGTAATTGGGAGGATAGGGAACGTCGAATGAAACTATATGCAGGCGGAGTTTGCTCACGGTGTAAAGGTCGCAAGAATTGCATTCAGTTTGGGTTCTTCCTTCTCCCAGCAGAGGTCGGCGGCCGCCGCCTGCAGGTTATCCCGGTAACGGGCCATCCGGTCGGGGTCGCCGAGCATGCCGTCGATCTTCGACGCCAGGTGCAACGGATCATGGCAGGAGATGAATTCACCGATTTGGTATTGATCAACGATCGCTTTCATCTCGGGAAGGGGGGAGACCAGCACCGGGACGCCCGCCTGGATATAATCGAGGAACTTGTTCGGCAGGCAGAAGTGATAATTCAGGCTGACATCCTTTTCGATCGAAAGGCCCAGATCGGCGGCCCGCGTGATCTGTGAAAGATTCCGGAAAGGGACCTGGCCCAGGAAACGGACTTTTTCATCCAGCCCTTCTTTCCGGGTATATTGCCTCAGCCGTTCGAATTCGTCACCGATCCCGGCGATCACCAGGACGGCAGGAATGGTGACATATTTCATCGCCTCAATGGCTTCATCGAGCCCCCGATCGACGTTCACGGCGCCCTGGTACAGTATGATCTTAAGGCCTTCACCAACACCCGTGGCCCCGCGGTCGGCAGACTCCCCGGGCGGCCGGCTGTCGGGTACATTCCTGATCACGGTAATGGTATTACCGTATTCGGCCGAATAGAGATCGGCCACCGACCGGTTGACGGCAACGACATACCGGAGCTGAGGAAAGATTTTGTCCTCGATCCACTTCCAGCAACGCGAAACGAACTTCCTCCCGGTGAGTTCGGGCATGCCACGGAAGTATTCATGACAGTCGTGGAGATGCGGGATCCGAACGGGATTGCCGCGGTGGCCCCGTTCTTTCAGGAAGATACTTTTGATACGGTTGGCCACGTAACTGCCGGGCAGGGTATCCAGGTCATTCGAAACCAACAGGTCATAGCGCCGGGCAAGCAGGAAGAAAAAGAGCCGGAGATTGTATTCGGCATAAAAGGCGGGTCCCTTTTCAAAAAGCAGGCGCATCCGGTGGGTCCCGTAACTCCGGGGCGCCAGGGTGCGGCTGTGAGTCAGTTGCCTTCCTACCAGCAGCACCTCATATCCCGCCTTGACCAGCGTCCGGCAGGTGCGGTCCACCCTCTGATCGGTAGTCAGGTCGTTGATCACGGAAACAATGGCGAGAGGCATGATCACAAGAATGTCGAACAAAATTAGTCGATCCGGGGCAAACAACAGCCAATTAAAGTAATTTTGCTTTTTTCCCGCCATGCACCTTGACCATCATGTATCGCTGAAACCCTTTCACACCTTTGGGATGGATGTGACCGCGCGGTACTTTGTCGAAGCCGGCAGCCATTCCGAAGTGCTCACCCTGCTCAACTACCGTCACATGATCCGCATGCCGGTCCTGTTCCTGGGCGGAGGCAGCAACCTGCTCTTTGCCCGCGATTTTCCCGGCATCGTCATCCGTATCCGGTCGAAAGGGATTGTGACCGGGGAGGAGGACGGGCAGTACATCCGCATCACGGCTGAAGCAGGGGAGGAATGGGATGACTTTGTGCAGCATTGCGTTGCGCATGGCTGGGGCGGACTGGAGAACCTGTCGTTGATCCCCGGTACGGTGGGGGCAGCCCCGATCCAGAACATCGGGGCTTACGGCACCGAAGTCGCGGAGGTGATCGAGTCGGTTTTAACGGTCGATTACCGGTCGGGCAAGGAGAGGAGGCTGTCGCGGGAGGAGTGTGAATTCGGCTACCGCGACAGTATCTTCAAGCGATCGCTCCGGGATCAGGTGATCATATTGAATGTTACATTCCGGTTGAAGAAGGTCGTCCCGCAAGGCCCTGGCGGGAATTCCGTCAACCTGGCCTATGCCGACCTGCGGACGGAACTGGAATCGGCAGGAATAAGCGATCCCACGCCGGGCGACGTGCGCAACGCAGTTTGCGCGATCCGTCGCCGCAAACTGCCCGACCCCGCCGTTACCGGCAATGCCGGCAGCTTTTTCAAAAACCCGGTGGTCAGCCGGGATGTGGCGGAGGATCTGCTGACCCGCTACCCGGCGATGCCTCACCACAGGAGCCCGGGCGGGGAGGAGGTGAAGATACCCGCCGCTTGGCTGATCGATCATTGCGGATGGAAAGGCTTCCGGGAGGGCGATGCCGGTGTCCACCCGAACCAGCCGCTGGTTCTTGTGAATTATGGCCAGGCGACCGGCCGGCAGGTTCTCGACCTGGCCGACCGGATCATCGGGTCGGTGAATGAACGGTTCGGTATCCGGCTGGACCGGGAAGTGAATGTGATCGGGTGACCGGAGTCGGGATTATTCTGTTTTAAGAGCACCGATGAGTTCGGTGACCGATGCCATGTGATGACGCTCCAGGTAGTCGCGGATATCGTCGGCGATCCTCACTGAGACTGCGGGATCGAGAAAGTTCGCTGTTCCCACCTGGACCGCCGAGGCCCCGGCCAGCATGAATTCGACCGCATCGGTGGCATTCATGATGCCGCCCAGCCCGATCAGGGGGACCTGCACGGCCTTATGCACCTGCCAGACCATGCGGAGCGCCACCGGCTTGATGGCCGGTCCCGACAGGCCGCCGGTGATGGTCGACAGCACCGGCCTGTGCCGTTCGGCATCGATGGCCATCCCCAGCAATGTGTTGATCAGCGTGATCACATCGGCGCCCCCATCCACTACCGCCCGGGCCAGGTCGGTGATGCTGGTAACGTTGGGCGACAGCTTGACCATGAGGACTTTGTGATAGACCCGGCGGACGGCTGCGGTAACTTCCGTGGCCATCGCAGGCACGGTGCCGAATGCCATGCCTCCCTGTTTGACATTGGGGCAGGAGATGTTCAATTCGATGGCGGGCACCTGTTCGAGTTCGTTGATCATCCCGGCTACTTCCACATACTCCTCGATCGTGGATCCGGAGACGTTGACGATGATGTGCGTGTCGAAATGCCGGATCCGGGGATAGATCTCGCGGCAGAAATGTTCCACGCCTTTGTTCTGCAAGCCTACCGAATTAAGCATGCCCGAAGCCGTTTCGGCCATCCGGGGATAGGCGTTGCCGTCGCGGTTGCGCCCGGTCACGGCTTTAACGAAGATGCCGCCCAGGTGTCCCACGTCCATGAAATCACCGAATTCGTCGCCATACCCGAAGGTTCCCGAGGCGGTCGTCACCGGATTTTTGAAGCGCAGCCCGGCGATATTTACTGAGAGGTCGGTCATACGTCGTGAGTCGTGAGTCGTGAGTCGTGGTGGTGAGTGGTTACCATTTCAGCCTGGCGATGTTGAACACGGGGCCTTCGACGCAGACCCGTTCGTTCCCCTTGTCGGTGGGGGTGACGCAGCACAGGCAAACGCCAAAGCCGCAGGCCATGGTATTCTCCAGCGATACTTCGCAGTCGATCCGGTGCATGCGGGCGATTTTGGCAACCGCTTTCATCATCGCGTCGGGCCCGCAGCAATAGATCTTTTGGAATGGCAGACGTTCCTTCTGGAAAAGGGAATGGTCTGTCACCAGTCCTTGTTCCCCTTCAGTACCGTCGTCGGTGATGATATGAAGGTTGCCATAGCGGGAATAAAGTTCGGTTTCCGACACCTCGTCGCGTGTACGAAATCCTACCAGGATCGTCGGCCGGATATGGTTCTGTGAAAGGAACTGGGCCAGGAACAGGAGGGGAGCCACTCCGCAGCCGCCACCCACCAGCAACACTTCCTTTACCAGGGGGAGCGAAAAGGAATTTCCCAGCGGGTAGATCATGTTGACCGTATCGCCTGTTTTTCGCAGGGCCAGGTGACGGGTTCCTTCTCCTTTGATCTGGATGAGAAGCCTCAGGGTGTTCGACGCGTGATCGACGGAATGGATCGAAAAGGGGCGCCGGAGAAAGGTCGCCGGGGAGTCATCCACCAGCACCTGGGCAAACTGTCCGGGCAGGATCAGCGGAAATGGTTCCTGCGATTGTAATTCCAGGATGAAATGCCTTTTGTTCAGCCGGATGTTGTCAGTTACCCGGAGTTCCCCGACCCTCTTTTTAACCTCCATGAGGATCTGTTATTAGGAAGGGTTTTCCGGGGTGTCGTCCTTCTGCTCCGACCCGGCCGGGGGTTCACCCTCCGGTTTCTCTTCCGGTTCTTCCGTGAAATCGATCATGCCGTGCTGCACGAGCATATTGTACCATCCGACGATTTTCCTGATATCGGAAACATAGACCCGGTCACGGTCGAAATCGGGGATGATCTCACTGAAGAATTTTTTCAGGGATTCGTTGTCGGACTTCGGGTCGATGGCGGCTTTTCCTTCCAGTTTTTCGTGAAAAGCCCTGAGCACTTCTTTCAACGGGCGGTCTTCCCCGGTAGTGAACAGGCTGATCTCTTCAAGCGAACTCATCTTCTCGTGGGCAAAAGCGGGGGTCCGTTTGCCGTCGAAGAGCGACTCGACGATCACCGAATTCTTTCCCTGCGAGATGACTTTGAACAGCCCTGGCTTCCCGGCAATGGAGAGGATCTTGCTTAAATCCATGATGCGCTGGTTTTCTGCAAAGATAAAAAGAAATCGATAAGTTCCCACCCCGGCGGGGGCCTACCTTACCAACCGGTAATTCCGGTACTCACCAGGCCTCCACCCGGTCTTCTTTTCCAGGAAATGAAGGAAAGATGATTTCAGCGAATGGGCTCCCTGTAACTGGTCCGGCTCGAAAACCCAGTCCTGCCGTGAAATACGGTCTTTCATCACACCGGGATGGCTCCCGGTGAACGGTGTCAGGTACTCCATTCCCTGGTAATCGAAAACGGGGGTCCTGGGCACGGTCTTTTCAATCCAACGGTCACTGTGCCAGTAGCGGTGAAAGGTCTCCAGTTTGGCCTGCTGAGCCCGCGGAGGCTTCACCCATCCGTAGTGATGAATTGCAGCATCTGCCGGGGCAACGTTCAGCTTTCTTCCTTCCTTGCGAAACCCCTGGGCATCCTGCCACGACCGGATGGCGGGATCGTTGCGTACCGCACGGACTTCGCGTCGGTACCAGCGGCGCGAGTCGCCGATAAAATCATAGGATCCCCAGAAATGGAGGTACCTGAACAACAATCCTTCCACTTCCGGATCGTACGCATACCTCCTGAAAGCCTCTCCGACAGCTCCGAGATACTGTTCGTGGAGCACTTCGTCGGCCTGGATGTAAAAGGCCCAGGTGCTGTCGCGGCTGAGAGCATCGAAAGCCTTGTCGGTCTCCACTGCCAGCACCTTGCCTCCCTCCCTCAGGTTGTCGTCCCACACCGTGTCGACGATCCGGATCCGGGGATCGCCGATGGAAAGCACAAGATCCCGGGTTTCGTCCTCCGAATGTCCGACGGCCACCACCATCTCGTCGCACAGCGGAAGCACCGAGCGGATCGATTCCACCACGGGATAATCGTACTTGATCGCATTGCGTACAAAAGTGAAGCCCGAGACTTTCACAGGGAGCCTGTTTCGTACGGCAATATTAAGAAACTTTCCTTAACGGGGTTTTGCTTACTTTTGCCCGTAAGCGAGGGTGGCTCATAAGTTCAGATCAGGCCATTGAACCACCCTCCCGGGCTGCTGATCCATGAACCAAACCGCCAAATTCCTTTTCGACAGGGTCGCATCACTCATCGCCTTACTGGTGCTGTTGCCGCTTTTCCTGGCTGTGGCGGCCGGGATCCTGCTCACTTCGCCCGGACCGGTCTTCTTTCGGCAGAAAAGGGTGGGACGCCATGGCCGCCTCTTCACCCTCATCAAGTTCAGGACCATGAGGGTCAACAAGGATAAGAATACCATCACTGCCGCCAACGACAGCCGGATCACCCACTTCGGGACCTTCCTGAGAAAATGGAAGATCGACGAACTGCCCGAATTGATCAACGTGCTGACCGGCCAGATGAGTTTTGTGGGCCCGAGACCCGATGTGCCCGGCTATGCCGACCGGCTGGAAGGCTCCGACCGCCGGATACTGGAACTCCGTCCCGGCATCACGGGCCCCGCTTCGCTGAAATATCTGAACGAGGAAGATATCCTGGCGCATGTACCGGATCCAGCCGGGTATAACGACCGGGTGATCTTCCCCGACAAGGTCCGGATCAACCTGCTTTACCTGGAACGGCAATCGTTCACCGGCGATATCCGGATCATGATCCAAACCCTGTTACGGAAACCATGCAATGAATACGAAGATCTGGCTGCATCCCCCCCACATGAGCGGGCGGGAGTTGAGATACGTAGGTCAGGCGTTTGAGTCCAACTGGATCGCGCCCCTGGGACCCAATGTTGATCGCTTTGAAGAGAGCCTGTCGGAGCGCCTCGACGGTCGTCATGTGGCGGCGCTCGCTTCAGGGACCGCGGCGATCCACCTGGCGCTGATCCTTCTCGGGGTGAAACCCGGCGACGAGGTACTGGCCTCCGATTTCACCTTCACCGGCACGGTGAACCCGATCCTGTACCTGGGAGCTACGCCGGTATTTGTCGACAGCGAGCCGGGCACCTGGAACATGGAACCCGCCCTGCTCGAGGAGGCGATTACCGACCGGATGAAAAAAGGGAAAAAACCTGCCGCCCTGGTGGTTGCCGACATTTACGGCATGCCTGCGGCGCTGGATGCCATCGGCGAAGTGGCCGCCCGATACGGCATCCCGATGGTCGAAGATGCTGCCGAAGCCCTCGGAAGCTTTTTCAAGGGACGACCCTGCGGGAGTTTCGGCGACCTGGCCGCCCTGTCATTCAACGGGAACAAGATCATCACTACCTCCGGCGGAGGGGCCCTGGTGTCGCCGGATCCCGGAACGGCGGCGAAAGCCCGCTACCTCGCCTCCCAGGCCAAGGAGCGTACACTTCATTTTGAGCACCGGGAATTGGGCTACAACTACCGGCTGAGCAATGTCCTGGCCGGGATCGGCCGGGGCCAGATGGAAGTGCTCGATGAACGGGTCGAAACCCACCGGTCTATCCGGATGCGTTACGAAGAGTTGCTGCAGGAGGTGCCCGGGATCCGGTTCCAGGAAGAACCGGGCGGCGAATACCGGTCGAACTTCTGGCTGACCTGCCTGGTAGCCGGGAACCCTGGGACCCGGGATGCCATCATCGGTTCGCTGGCCGCCGACAACATCGACTCGCGTCCGCTGATGATGCCGATGCATATGCAGCCGGTATTTAAAGATCACCCGCGATACCTCAACGGCACAGGGGAGGATTTATTCCGTCGGGGCGTCAGCCTGCCCTCCGGCTCGGCGCTGACCTCCGCCGACCTGGAACGGATCGCCGGAAGGATCCATCGAATATACGCTGAATAACAGGGCGTTGAAAAAGGCGAAGAAGACCACCCCCGCCTGGGTCTCCAGCATCGATTCGACCCCGAGGTTCAGGATGGTGATGACCAGGAACAGGTGGAGCATGTACTGCCGCTTCCTGAGTCCGGCGATAGCCGGCATCAGCAACGACCACGTTAAAAGGAGCATTCCCGGAAGTCCCAGCGCAAGGAATGTCTGCAGGAATTGATTGTGCGCGTTCCGCTGGTTTATGGTCGCATGGATCGATTGATCCTGGCTGTAAGCTCCGATCAGCACATCTTTCACATCGCCCGTTCCCGTTCCGTACCAGAAATTCTGCCCGATCATTCTGACCGCGGCATTCCAGATATACAACCGCTCGAGCGTACTGTCCTCCTCCCTGGTATTTCCGGCCGCTGCCTGGGCCACCTTTGCATTGGCTTCCGAAAGTCGGTCGAACGCCTTCGGGAAAACCTGTGAACAGATCCCGCCGGCTGTCACGAAGAATATGAGGGCTGCCGCAATATGCCTTACGGGAGCTTTGACAAGCAGGAGTATGACAAGGAACATGGCCTGGACGGAGAACAATGAGAGCAACCCCGCTTTTGAACTGAGGAGGAAGACCATGATCTCGAGGAAAAGCATTGCCAGGATCAGTCCTGTCTTCACCACCCGTGAAGATCTTCCTTGATCTTTGACAAATCCGTAAAAGAGGATGCAGATGGCGAAAACATAATACATCGACAGGTAGGAGGGATGGAAATACCAGCTGAGATGCGTGTAGTAGAAAACCCCGTCCTCAGGGGGCGCGGGGTGGAAAAACGCCGAACGACCCAGCAGCAGCAGCGATCCGGCGATGCATCCCGATACGAATGATCCGAATACGATCCTCATCCGCCGGGGGGTGAAAAAGCTTATGTCGCTCAATGAAAACAGCACGGGGAATATCAGCAGGGAAAGTTTCACCTGCAGATCGAACCATCCGTATGGAAGATTTTCCGACCAGGTCATGCCAAGCAGGTACATCAGGTAAAGACCGGCCAACGAAAGGGTAAGGATCCTCCACCGTTCTTTCAGCAGCATCGGAAGGGTTTGCAGGTACCAGCCACTTGCCAGCCAGTTCAATCCCATGACAAGGATGAACAGCGGCAGTATCCGGGGAAAGACCGGCATGCCGAATGCCAGCAGCAGGGTGGTGAAATAGAAGATCTTTCGATGGATATTTTGGCGCATGTGGAGGGGGACCCGTTTGATGTTACACCGGTTTTACTCCGGGAAGACTTCCTTTCCGGCGGTAATGCGTGATGATCATGAGAACGGCAGCGAGATAGAACAGGACCGACAGGAGCGAAACGACCGCCGAAGCCGTGTATCCGTAAACAGGCACCAGCAGGATATTGGCACCGATGTTGATCCCTGAAGCGACCCCCAGGGCCGCGACCATCAGGCCCGGCTTCAGCAGCAATTCAAGGGGCTTGTGAACCAGCAGGGCAGTCTGCCATAAGAAAGCTGAAAGCAGGAGTGCAGCCGAAACCAGGAGATCCTGCTCCACCCCGAGGTGCAGGATCCGTTGGAAGATCAGGTTCCTGAAGACCAGGAATACGCTTCCCAGCACCATCATGACCAGGAGGCAGTATACAGTCCCCAACCGGATCAGTTTCATCGCTTCGGGCTTGCGGTCCTGGTTCCATCGCTCCGCGATGCCGGGATGGAAGGCCAGGATGACAGGCGTGGTTGAAAAAGTGGCGATCTTGAAGATCAGGTCCTTGACCGCTGAATATACACCCGCCTCCCCGTAATCGAGGTACTCTTTAATGATGAACCGGTCGTTGAAGTTCCACAGGTTGGCGATGAAGAGCCAGAGCGTGATGGGAAATCCAAAGGCAAAGACCTTTCGTGTAAAACCGGCATCGAACCTGAACCGCAGGAACGCCATACGGTCCCGGGCTTTCGGAAGGACCAGGTACCTGACGATTCCCGTTACGACCAGGGCCGCCGTCATGGCCTCGAAGAGCAGGATGAATGACTGCCTTTGAAACAGCGTGACCTGGAGCAGGAAGATCATCAGAAACAAAAGGCTGTAAGAGTTCTCCAGCATCACGTACCGGGTGGATCTGCCTTCGGCCTGGTTCAGCGTAAGGAAAAAGAGGAAAAGGTTGTACACGAAAAGAAAGAGGGCAAGCACGGCTGTTTCCTGCCACGACATCAGGAAGTAAAACAGGGAAATGAGGACCCCAGGGACGACGGCAGCCAATCCGCTGATCACGGAGAGGTAAAAAAAACGGTCGGCAGCCTCCGCCCTCTCTTCGCCGTAGGCCGTCAGGAAACGCAGGATGCCCTGCTGGATCCAGCCGAAGGTGAGGGTGTTCAGGAGCATCGCGGCATAAAAAACGAGTGAATATTTTCCGTATTCGGCGTTGCCCAGAACCCGGATCGCCAGGATGATGACCGCCAGGTTGACACCTGCAGGGATCAGTTTCCCAAGGAAATAGGTGATGACCTCTTTTCTCATCTGTTCCTCCCGGTGGAAGTGACGCCGGCCCCGTTCCTGTAAAACTCCCTGTTCCGGTAAATATGGATCCGGATGGCTTTGTTGACCGGGTTCAACCGGTGCATCAGCCGGTCAACAAAACCCGGCTCAATGGTGGTTTCATAGACCAGCCCCGGAAAATACTGCCTGGCTCGTATTACCCGCTGCTGCAGACCCTTATCACCGGTGAAGAAGAAGAACTGCGGATGGAAAAACCGGGGCCTGGCTGCGGCGGCCGCTACCCGCTGGTACACCGTAGTGTCTTCGTCGAAGCGTTCGGGATAATCGGGCCACTTGCCGGAATAGAACCTGGGTGCAAGTGGAACCCCTCCGTTCTCATCTTCCACAATAATGTTTTTCACATACGGATACCTGGTCAGGTAATACATCGACTCGACCTGGGCACGCTTCGAGTACATGAAAGTCAATCCGGTCAGCAGGATGGAGTTCACGATCCAGAAAAAGATCCAGCAGTGCCTGATGAGTTTCCGGTGATCTCTCCAAAAGGCCGATGGCACCAGGTACCGGTAATACCCGATCGACCCCAGCAGGATGAACAGGGGAATAAAGGGAAGAATGAACCGCTCCTGCTTGTTCGGAAAGGAGGAATGGAAAATAAAGAACAGTGCGGCAGGAACGAAGAGGAGCAGGTGATTCTTCCATCCCCGGAAGAAACCGTAGAAAAGGAAGAGACTCACAGGCGGGATCATCAGTCCTCCAACCGTGAGGAAATAGTTGTACCAGGGCAGGTTGAAATAGGAATTCCTGTCGGTAACGTTGACCCCGATATACCCGCGCAGTTCTGCGAAGGGATAGCCCCACAGGAAGAGGTCGATCACGGCCTGCACGGCAAAGAAGGAAAGCACAACCCCGAGTGAAAGACCGGCGACCTCTTTCCACCTCCCGCGCACGAGGGGCAGGAGGGCGACGCCTGCCGGGAAAAGGATAAGCTGGTAACGCAAGTCGGCGGCCAGGCCGAAGAGAATGCCTGCCAGGAACCACCGGCTGAAGGAACGGCCGGATTCCCCGGCACGGATAAGCTGCCAGAATCCCATCATGACAAAGGGAATGCAGGTCGATTCCGCCAGGTTCCTGACCGAAGTCCAGGGAAAGAAGAAGGTGACAGCCAGCAATATTCCGGCCAGCCTTGCCGATCGTTTCCCGTCGAGGGTTTCGGTGATGCGATAGCCTAACCATACGGTGATCAGCGAAAATGCGGCATGGATCAGCCTGACGATCAGCATCTTGATTTGCGGGTCGTCGATGCTTGCCCAGCGCATGAAAGAAAAGAGTAGGTAATGAAACCCGGGGTAAAAGAAATTGTGTCCGCTGGGGCCTTTGTTGCCTGAACTCGACGGCAGCCAGTTGTTGTAGTCGTGTCCGAACACCCACGACTGGGCCGACTCGATGATCAGGTAGTGGTCGTCGAGCATGCCCCATCCGCGGGCAAAAATGGCTGACAGAAGGCGGAAAAATATCGCGAGCGCCAGGATGAGGACCAGGGGAGAATCGTCCCACATCCGGCCGATACGCCCGGAGACGCGCTGGAGGGCAGTGGAAATCGTCATTACAGCTCGGCGATGATCCCGGTATAGTTTTCCGGGGTGATCGATTTGAGTTCGGCTTTCACTTTCTTTGTCAGCTTCAGACCGTCGATAAAACGGTGCAGGGTCTCGCGGGTGATCCCTTCCCGCCCGCGGGTGAGTTCCTTCAGCGCTTCGTAAGGTTCAGGGTATTTTTCCCTTCGGAGGATGGTCTGGATCCCTTCCGTCACGACGGCCCAATTGGCATCCAGGTCCTGCTTCAGCTTATCCTCATTGAGGATCAGCTTGTCGAGGCCCTTCAGCAGCGATTTGTAAGCGACCAGCGAATGAGCCAGCGGAACGCCGATGTTCCGGATCACGGTCGAGTCGGTAAGATCGCGCTGCATTCTTGAAACGGGGAGTTTGGCTGAAAGATGTTCGAAGATGGCATTGGCCATTCCCAGGTTTCCCTCCGAGTTCTCGAAGTCGATCGGATTCACCTTGTGCGGCATGGTCGAAGACCCGGTTTCCGTGGCGTTGACTCTCTGCCTGAAATAATCCATGGAGATGTACGTCCATAGGTCACGGTCAAGGTCGATCAGTATGGTGTTGATCCTTCGTAGGTTGTCGAAAAATGCGGCCAGGTTGTCATAATGCTCGATCTGCGTGGTGGTCTGGCACCGTTCGAGGCCCAGGGTGCCGTTGACGAACCGGTTGGCAAAGGCGACCCAGTCGATGCCCGGGTAGGCGGCATGGTGCGCGTTGAAGTTGCCGGTCGCACCGCCGAACTTGGCAGAGAACGGGATGGTTTCCATCAGCGCCAGTTGCATGCCCAGCCGTTCGACAAAAACATAGATCTCCTTCCCGACCGTAGTGGGTGATGCCGGCTGGCCATGGGTCCGGGCCAGCATCGGCACCCTGTTCCATCGTTTGGCCAGTGTGAGCAGATCGGTGTAGACGGTCTCCAGGGAAGGCGAGATGAGGTCGTTCCAGGCATCGCGCACCGCCAGCGGGAAAGCGGTGTTGTTGATGTCCTGGGAGGTGAGCCCGAAATGGATGAACTCCCGCCAGGCGTCAAGTCCCAGCAGGGAGAACTGCTCTTTCAGGAAATACTCGATCGCTTTGACGTCGTGGTTGGTCACCGATTCGATCTCCTTGACCCGCCGGGCATCGTCGGTCCCGAATTTATTGTACAGGGCACGGAGTTTCGGGAACATCCGGCGGTCAAAATCCTTCAGCTGAGGCAAAGGGATCCGGCACAGAGCGATGAAATACTCGACTTCGACCAGTACCCGGTAACGGATAATGGCGCTTTCGGAAAAATGCCCGGCCAGCGGACCGGCCGCTTTCCGGTACCGGCCATCGACCGGTGACAGGGCATCCAGCGTGGTGTCCATGTTCGGAATATTAAATCTCCTTGTTATTCAATCTTCAATCTCCAGTCAGATCCCGCAAATATAGGACAATTCTCCGTAGCGATTTATTTAGTACTTTTGGCCTCCCTGAACCCCATGAATTTATATCCTATGAAAAAGATCTTTACGTTTTGTTTCCTTTTCCTTGCGGGAATGGCAGTCATTCACGCGCAGACCCTGACCACTTCACAGCCGCTGAATAGGAATGTGGTCCTCGAAGAGTACACCGGCATCCATTGCCAGTACTGCCCGGAAGGGCATGCCATCGCCGCATCCATTCTGGCGAACCACCCCGGCCGCGCCGCTTCCATCGCCATCCACCAGGGTGGATATGCCTCCCCCAGTGCGGGAGAACCCGACTACCGCACCCCGTTCGGTGATCCGCTGGCCGCCCAGACCGGCCTTACTGGATACCCTGCCGGCACGGTGAACCGGCATGTTTTCACCGGCGGTGTGACCGCACTGAGCAGGGGCGACTGGACCGCCAGCTCGGAGATCATCCTGCAACAGCCTTCGCCTGTGAATATCGGCCTGGAGACCACCTTTGATTCGGTCTCGCGGCTCCTCACCGTCCATGTTGAGCTCTATTACACGGCCAGCAGCGCCGTTCCCAGCAACTTCATCCATGTGGCCCTGATCCAGAACCATGTGTTCGGACCCCAGACGGGGGGAGGAGCCGGCAGCAACTACGAGCATATGGACATGCTCCGCTACCTGATCACCGGCCAGTGGGGCGATGAGGTGACCACCACCACCCAGGGCTCTCTGGTCGATCGCACGTATACCTACACGATCCCGGCCGATTACAACAACGTTCCCTGCGTGGTCCCCAACTGCGAAGTGGTTGCCTTCGTCACCGAATCCCACCAGGAGATCCTTACCGGCGACAGGGTCCACGCCATCGACGGCACCAACCTATACGTGGGCGATTTCACCACGGCCGACAGCCTGATGAAACTCGGTCAGCCTTCGGTACCCGTTGGCTTCAGCCTGGATGTCAACAGCAATATCGCGGGAACGCAACCGTTCCAGGTGAAGGTTGTATATGATGCTCCGGGAGGATGGAGCGCCGCTTTCGATGTGGCAGGCCAGACCGGCGTGACCGGCAGCACCGTGGTCGATCTGACCAAGGGATCGCCAATGCCGTTGACCTTGCATGTCACCCCGGGCGATACCGCCGGCTTCGAAGCGTTCACCCTGGAACTTACCTCCGTGAACAATCCCAACGCACCCGCCCGGTACATTACGGTCAATGTGATTTCGAACGTGCATACACTCCTTGTCAATGCCGCCGGCGATAACAATGCCACCCTGCACCAGGACGTTTATATCGACGGGCTGACGTCTGCCGGGTGCGACCACCTCGCCGTGGTCAGGTCCAATGACTTTGTCAAGGCCAGAACTGCGGGCATCCTGGCCGAAGTGCTCAATATCTTTTATAATTGCGCCTGGACCTTCCCGGCCTTTACCGACCCCGAAGCGACTGCCTGCATGGCTTTTGTGGATAACGGGAAGAACCTCTTCGTCGCCGGGCAGGACATCGGATGGGATATCATGAGCGGCGCTGCCGGTAACCATGGCACGCTGATCACGAAAGATCTTTACACCAATTATCTGAAAGCCAGTTATATCGGCGATGGCAACACCGCCAATAACAAGATGGTTGCCAACTCCTCCGACCCCGTTTACGGGACCGTCGCCACCTCCAATGTCGTCGATGTTTACGGCGGCAACATGTACCCCGACCAGATCTCGCCCCTGCAGGATGCCACCGCCACCTTCTATTACAATACCACATTTTCGAAGATTGCCGCGGTGAAATCCATGAAAGACCAGGCGAAAGTCTCCTATTTCGGAGTAGGCCTCGAAATGGTGCAGGACGATGCCGTCCGCAACGATATCATTTCCAGAACCTATAACTGGTTCATGGATGGCGTGGGGATGGGCGAAAAAAGCACCCGTGCCTCCGGCCACCTTGGCATCAACTATCCCAACCCGGCCGGCGATGCTACAACCATCCAGGTCAGCGGCATCGAGCGTGACATGGTACTTCAGGTGACCGACATGGCAGGAAGGGTACTGGGCTCGACCCCGGTGACCAAAGGGAGCGAAAAGGTGCAGATCTCAACGGCCGCCCTGGGCAACGGTCTGTATCTTTACCGCCTTATCAGTGGACAGAATGTATTGGATACCAGGAAGATGAATGTGTTGCGATAATGGTAATGCAAGGTAACAATCTGCTCGGTCACCCCGGTGCCCGGTCACTTTGTTACCTTGTTTCTTTGTTACCCTGCTACTTGATCACCTCCTGCAGCCACTTGTAGATCCTTCCCATCGCTTCGGGTGAGAAGGTCTCTTCGATGGTGGCGTATTCCGCCGGACTTCCGGTTTTAGCCGTCTGGAACAGGTGATTCAGCCCGGGAATTTCTTCCGTGGCATAGGAGGAGTTTCCTCCGAAGATCATGGCCCGCTCGATGGCTTCCAGGTTCTCCCTGGCGGAAACCTGGAGGTCGAGACTGCCGTTGATGGCCAGCAGGGGGCATTTTACACGGGTGAGATAGGTGGCCGGGTCGAGCGTCAGGAAACACCGGAACCACGGGGATGTCAGCGTTTCAACCTGGGCTGCAACCATTTTTTCAGGCATGGGATGGTAGCTCGTATCGGTTGCCCTGGCCTTGTCGTACTCTTTGATCAGGGCCTTGATCTTCCTGCCGGCCTTATCATTGTCGGCGTTTTTTGCCAGTACCGCGTAGATATCCCGGTTGAGCTTTCCGGTCAGTGCCAGCGCTTCCCCGGAGGCTCCCCCGGCCTGGTTGATCAGTTCCGATTGCTGCAGGAGGATCTGTTCCCCCGGCACACCCGGTCCGGCCATCAGCACTGCGAATGTAATGTCGGGTCGCCGCGATGCCACGATGGATGCGATCAGGGCTCCTTCGCTGTGGCCCGCCATGCCGATCCTGCTGGTATCGATGACATTCTGCCTGCGAAGGAAATCGAACGCGGCTTCGGCGTCGGTGGCGAAATCGAGGGTGGTGGCGGTGGCAAAGTTCCCTTTTGACTGGCCGGTTCCCCGGTCGTCGTAACGCAGCACGGCCCAGCCGAGTCGCGACAGGTAGTCGGCCAGCACCAGGAAAGGCTTGTGCCCTAGCAACTCTTCGTCGCGGTTCTGAGGGCCCGACCCGGTGACCAGGACGACGGCCGGGTAGCGCCCCTGCCTTCCGGGCACGGTAAGCGTTCCGCTCAGTTCTTCCTGGGTGGCCGGGTTGACAAAGGTCACCTCGCGGATGACATAAGGGAACGGCGGCCTGGGTTCCTGGGGACGGTTCAAGGTGGTCTTCTTCGCCTGCTGCACAAGCGTGATCGGGAACGACATGCCCCCCTGTTTCCAGTTTCCCCTGATGGAATCTACCGTTTTATTGATGCGTCCGGTAAAATACCCTCCGATGGCCTGTGCGGAAACATCGAGCGAGTCGCCGAACATTTCGGCGCGGTCGGTCGGAAGGTCGAGGATCCCCTGGTCGGGGCTGTCGAAGGTCACGATCATCGTATCGTTCTCGCCTGCATTCACATTCATCACCAGGCGGAGCTGGGCGGTCTGGATCTTCAGCACACCCGACCAGAATCCCTTCAGCCTCTTCAGGCTATGGTTGCCCTGGGCGAGTCCGTGGTGGGTGGGAAACAGGAGGAACAGGGCGAAAACGATCGCGAACATGTTGCGCAGGGTGCGTTTCATGGCAGTTTTGGTTGAGGTAAATGCTGATACCGGCATTGATGCAGCAAAGTAACGAAGAATTTATATGCTTGTGCGAACGGAATTTCTTATTTTTGGTTCAGGATCTTGGGTGAGTGGTGAGTGGTGAGTGGGATATCCGGATCGTCCGTCCTTAAAATAGAATTAACCTGTCGACCTATGGATACTCCCCGAATGACCCGTTACCTCCAGGAAGCCGGAAAGGCCCTCCAATGGCACCATGACCTCGTGCAATCCATGCAGCGCTGCCGGTTCGATACCATCGCCACCCATGGCCTTTACTCGATGCAGGAGGCGCTCGACTTCAACCAGGGCTCGGTGATCGAGCCGATCTACATGTCCACCTCGCAGGCATACCGCGATTCCGATGAGATGGAAGCGGCCCTGGGCTACCGGATCCCGACCTGGTGCTATTCGCGCATCGCCAATCCTTCGATGTACTACCTCGAAGGGGTGCTGGCCCTGCTCGAAGGCTATGGTACCGGGGCTGAAACGTCGTGCATTGCCACCTCCTCGGGAATGGCGGCCATCCAGAGCGCCATCGATCCTTTCCTTGTCGCCGATCCGGCCCGGCCCGGGGCACCCATGAACTTTGTTGCCACCACCCAGGTTTACGGCGGCACGTATCAGCAGTTCTCGGTGCGAAAAGATGCCGAACGGCGCATCGAATGGCGCAAAGTCGTCCATTCCACCGATATTTCCGAATGGGAGTCGCTGATTGATGAAAACACCCGTTTCCTCTACGGGGAACTTCCCAGCAACCCGGGACAGGCATTTTTCGACATCCGGGCGGTAGCCGACCTGGCTCACCGGTACGGCATTCCCCTCATCGTCGATTCCACGGTGGCCACTCCCGCCCTGCTGCGTCCCCTTCAGCACGGCGCAGACATTGTGGTGCAATCGGTCACGAAAACCCTTGCCACCAGCGGGTTTGTCATTGCCGGGGCAGTCATTTCAAGAAAGAATATCGTGTCGAAGATCGGCAGCGACGAGATGAAGGCCGACTTCGCCACCTACCTGAAGCTCCTTCCCAACCGCGACAACGGTCCCAGTATTTCACCCATGAATGCCGCACTGGCCATCAACGACATCCGTACGCTCCGGATGAGGATGGACCATATGAGCCGAAGCACGATGAAAGTGGCCCGGTTCCTGGCCCTGCATCCGCACGTGGAACGCGTGGATTACCTGGGCCTCGAAGGGCATCCGCTGCATGAACTGGCGAAAAAATATATGCTCCTCGTCGATGCCGAATATGATGAGCAATACGGGCAACCGGTGAACCGGTACGGCCACCTGATGTCGTTCCTGGTGAAAGGCACCCCCCGTCAGACCCGCGATGTATTCGACGCCTTCACCCGTATCTGGCGGGCCACCGACCTGGGACGCATCAAATCGGTCGCCACCATCCCGGCCATCTCCACCCATTCACAGCAGGGCGAGGAAGGGAGAAAACTCGCCGGGATCCCGGCCAACCTGATCCGCCTTTGCGTGGGAGTGGAGCATCCCGACGACATCATCCGCGACCTCGACCAGGCGTTGTCGGTGCTCGACGGCCGGGTGAACACGACAACCGTTCCCGGTTTTTCGGCAGGGGGAGCCTCCTCCGCACGGCTGGGTGAAAGCCAGGCCTGAATTCCTGCCAACCAAAAGAATCATCAAGCGATGGAAGAGCCTTTGCAATATTTCTCCACCAACCGGACCTCCCCGCCGGTGAATTTCCGGGAAGCGCTGCTCAGGGGACAGGCTCCCGACCGGGGGCTCTACCTGCCCGCGATCATACCACAACTTACGGAGGAGGATATCTTCCGCCATACCGGCTGGGAGTACCCCGAAATCGCATTCGATATCATGAAACGGTTCCTCGCAGGGGTGATCGACGACGATTCCCTGCGGGCGATGACCCGCGACGCGTACGATTACCCTGTGCCGCTGGAGAAGGTGACCGGCCGGAAGTATATCATGCGTCTGGACCGGGGGCCGACTGCCTCGTTCAAGGATTTCGCCGCGCGCATGATGGGCAGGCTGATGCAGCATTACCTGAAGCAGAGCGGCCGGAAGCTTCTCATCCTCACGGCCACCTCGGGCGACACAGGCAGCGCCGTGGCCAATGCCTTTTACGGGCTCGGCAACATCCGCGTGGTGGTGCTCTTTCCGCGGGAGGAGGTGACCGACCGGCAGCGCAGGCAGATGACCACCCTTGGGAAGAACGTCAGCGTTTTGGCCCTCGACGCCAAGTTCGACGACTGCCAGGCGCTTGTGAAACAGGCCTTTGCCGACCCGGATCTGGAGCACCTTGACCTTTCCTCGGCCAACAGCATCAATATCGGCCGGCTGGTCCCCCAGATCGTTTACTACTTCTACGCCTTCTCCCGGCTGAGAATGGACAATCATCCCGATAGCGTCATCTTTTCCGTCCCGTCGGGGAATTTTGGCGACATGATGGGCGGTGTGCTGGCCATGAAGATGGGGCTTCCGGTCAGAAAATTCATCATTGCCACCAATGCGAACGATGAATTTCCGAAATACCTCGGTTCAGGGCAGTATCAGAAGATCGAACCCTCGAAGAACTGCATCTCCAGTGCCATGAACGTGGGGCACCCGAGCAACCTGGCCCGGCTGGTCGCGCTTTATGACGGGCAGATGGATGAGAAGGGATCCCTCCATCGTCCCGCTGCCCTGGACCGGATGAGAAAGGAACTTTTCCCGGTCAGCATCACGGACGATGAAACCCGCGCCACGATCCGGAAAACCTGGGAGGATCACCGGGTGCTTCTCGAACCTCATGGAGCCGTGGGATGGGCCGGCCTCTCACGATACCTTGAAGAACACGGGAAGGAACACGGCAACCACCCGCTCTGTGTTTCGCTCGAAACCGCTCACCCCGCCAAGTTCCCTGAAGAGATCAACCGGCTCCTCGGCTTCGATCCCGAACTGCCCGACAGCCTCAAAGGACTGGATGAAAAGCCGGAGTTTTATTCCTCAATCCAAAGTGATTACAAGGATTTTAAAAAGTACCTGCTGACCGGGTTCTGATATTTGAGTTTGTTTCACTGCCAAGACCATCCTATGCACATTGTATGTTCCGATTTAGAAGGCGTCTTCGTTCCTGAAGTATGGATCAACGTGGCCGAGAAGACCGGCATTGAAGAGTTGCGTCGCACCACCCGCGACGAGCCCGATTACGACAAGCTGATGCGCAGCCGGATGAAGATCCTCGACCGGCACGGACTGAAGCTGCACGACATCCAGGCCGTCATCGCGCAGATCCGCCCGTTGGAGGGGGCGCCTGATTTCATTGAATGGCTGAAGGAACGCACCCAGCTCATCGTGGTCTCCGACACCTTCATCCAGTTCGCCGACCCGCTGATGAAGCAGCTCGGGCGGCCCACCCTCTTCTGCCACACGCTGGTGATGGACGAAACGAACCGGATCATCGACTACAAACTCCGCCAGCCCGACCCCAAGCACCGCACCGTCGAAGCCCTGCAGAGCCTGAAATACCAGGTGATCGCCATGGGCGACTCCTACAATGACATCAGCATGCTCAAACAGGCCGATGCCGGCATTCTCTTCCGCCCTCCACAGAATGTGATCGGCGATTTTCCGCAGTTCCCGGTGGTGTACGAATACGAAGCGCTGAAGACGCTCCTGCAAGGGTACGTTTGACGAAGGACGAGAAGAAGGAATTGCTGCTTGCAACAATCCGTTACAACGATAAAACATGTCAACTTCCCTCGTTCTTCGTCCCTCGTTCCTGGTTCACTTCCCCCTGACCCGGAGGTCTGAAAACGCATGATCGGTTGCAAATGATGTGTCGGTAAAGGTTTTCAGGAACGCCATCAGGTCGTCTTTTTCCTGCTCAGTGAGCCGTACTCCACGCTTTTTTACTTTCTTCATCAGCGGGTCGATGGTTGGCGACCAGCAGAGTTTTTCGCTGTAAAAGTCGATGACGTCGCGAAGCGATTTAAACCGCCCGTCGTGCATGTAGGGAGCAGTCAGTTCGACATTCCTGAGCGTGGGGGTCTTGTACTTCCCGGCATCCCCTCTTTTCCCGGTGATCTCATACCGGCCATGGTTCCCGGGAAAGCTGTCCAGGCCGTTGTTGTGAAAGGTGTTGTCGGTCAGCAGGATGGTGCCGTGGCAATGAAAACAGTCGCCCCGTTCAGTAAAATAGAGACGCCTTCCGCTCTCCTCCCGCGCCGTCAGAGATTCGTCGCCCCGCAGGTACCGGTCATATTTTGAGTTGCACGAGATCAGCGTCCGTTCAAACTGGGCCAGTGCATAACCGATCTCGCGAGAGGTGATCCGGCCGACACCAAAAGCCTGCCGGAAAAGCTTCCGGTACTTTTTATTGCCGTTGATCCTGTCAAGGTCGGTTTTAAAGAAGCTATCCACCTCGAAGATCATGATGTCTTCAAGTGTCCCTTCAACCTTTCCGTTCCAGAGAAAAGTATAATTCCAGACCAGGTTGACCTGCGACAGGCTGTTTTCTTTGTGGGAGGAGAAGGTCTCTCCCGGGATATGACAACCGCCGCAGGTACGTTTATTGTCCTTGTCAATGATGGGGTCGAAAAACAGCATGCGGCCAAGCTGTATCCCTTCCCGGGTGGCCGGATTACCTCCGTTCAGGTTCATATAGGGGAATCCTTTCGGAATAGCCACGCTTACCGGGACAGGAGAGACTGCCTCCTTCGAGCCGGGGATCACGTGTGTACAGGCATCCTGAAGGATAATGGATGCCGGGAAGAACAACGAGAGGAGGATCCGTTTCATATCCGGTCGTTAATGCTGCAGTTCCACCGTGAAGACATCCTTTCCGTTCTCCATCAGTTTCCGCTGGATGCCCGGGTTGTCCATGATGGCTGAAATGTCATTCAGGTCCAGGATGTTCGGGTTCATCCACCATTCATCCACATTCATTCGCAGCAGGATGGTAAACCCTTTTTCATCCACATCAACCGGGGAAAACGGAAGATCGATGCGGATAATGTTGGGTGTGCCGTTCAACTGCCCGGTATGGGCCTGGTAATTCCCGGTTTCATCCCCGGCCTCAAACTTTCCTTCGAGCTTCATATAGTGATAGCCTCCTCCCATCGTTTCAGGCCATTCCATCCGGTTTTCTGGAGGATTCAGGAAACGCCCGCTTATATTTTCGGTGGAGTCCAGCCCGATGACAATCCTTATCCCGTCGTAACGTCCGGGAGGGATCGGGGATTCCGGTTGGAAGGAGGTGGTTTTCCATAGGGTCGCATCGATGAAATGAATGCCGGGAAGAGGCAGGTCCCCGTCTATTGCGTGCCGCAGGGTAATTCCCGAGATAAAGTATTGCAGGGTCGATACACTGTAAGGATTGCCGAAGTTATTGGTATACAGGATGGTGTCAAAGATCAGCGGACCTCCGCCGGCCACGTGGAGAATAATGATCCGGACCCTGCCGCCTTCCGGGGGAATAGCTTGCCTTCCCTGCCCGGCGAAGGGTCCGGATACCATGAGGAAAACGAATGTCAGAACAGGGATGATCTGCCTTATGTCAGTTTTCATTGTGATCAGAGAGGATGAAAAATGGTGTGATTCCTGGTTGCGGTTAGTATATGGTGTGGCGGATCACTATTTTCTGCGTGCCCGAGAAATCGCTCCTCCGAACCGTAACAAGGTAAATCCCGTCAGGCTGGTTGTTCATGAAGACCTTTGTTCTTCCCGACAATGACCTTTTTTCACTGAAGACCGTCTTTCCCTTGAAGTCGGTGACATTCAGGTCGATGTTGATGATTCCCTTTTCTCCCGGAAATTCGATCCAGAAACTGTTATCAGCCGGGTTGGGATAAAGGAGGAAGTGCAACTGGTTTCCCGACGGTGATTCTTGCACCGCCCCGGATGACGCGACAGGCGTTGCCGGGAAGGAAGGTGAACTTGTAGCGCAATATTCTGGAGGAAGGATGCTGGTGATGGTCGTTTTCAGATATCCCCCGTAATTGACTTTCGTATCCGGTTTAAGATAGATGCTTCTCCCGGCAGCAAGATTGACAAATGCATAGGGTCGCACGGTATAATTAAGGGTATATATGTCCAGATTGGCGCCATGATACACTTTGCATGTGTCCGTTATGGGTGACGGGGCCACCTGGTCGTACAGGCTGAGAATGAACGGGCATCCGTCGTACCTCAGGCCGAATTCGTGCATGAAGGCAGGCACGATGTATTTTTCTCTTCGTTCCATTTTTGTGGAATCAAGCCACTGTGTCAGCAGGGTGGTATCGTAAAAGCCGGGGAACGGGTGGTTCATCATCAGCGACATGATATCGTTGATCAGGGAGTCCCTGAGATCCGGGGCAAGTTCTCCGTACTTGTAGATCATGTTCATGAACCCTTCATTGTACATCTCCTTTGCATTGCAGCAGTAGTTGGGGCCGTAATTGGTAAGCAGGTCTTCCGGTATCAGGTAATAGGCAAAATGCTCCAGGAAGAGGGATTCCACATCAAAAATCCTCGGGTGGAAGGTGCATGCCGAAAGGTTGGGCTTGGAGCCGCAGAACCAGGAAACTTCGTCGGGTATGAAGATCATCTCCTGCCTGGCCGGGTTGCCTATAATGGTCCGGTTTTGTCCGTCGAGAAGAACAATATCGAAATCCTCGGTCGGACCGGCCCCGGTCTCGCAGGTGGGGCTGCAGAGGCGCATGGCCGTATCTCCCAGGTCGGAAGTGATCAGGATCAGGTTGCTGTATGGCACCGGTTGCGGCACATAGTCGTTCCCCGTGTGGAAGGTCAGTTGCGTTGCGCTGGTCACCGGGAGGTTCTGGACAGTGGCCGGAACCGAGTAGATCTGGGAGTTGCCGGCCGTGGTCCGTGTCGAGTTAAAGTAGATCAGCGAATCATTGTTGCTGAACTTGGCGCCTCCCGACATTTTGATCGGGTTGACCGTCTCATTCGGGCCGAAGGTGACCCTTCGCAGGGTGCCCGGGTTGAGGGAAATGCCCACCGGATCAAACTCCACGGTGTATACCTCCCAGTTTTTTCCCTCCCCGTCGATGGCGGCGGTGAACACGATCTTGTTCCCGGTGCTGTTGAAGGAAGGATGCCCTATGTAGGTGGAATCCCCGTGGATCCAGATATCCCGTATCCCGGGATCCGCATTGGTCGAATCCCATGCTTTACGGACGTTCAGTTTGACATACGCCAGGACATTCCCGGAAGTGTCAACCCTGATCACATTCATCCCTTCACAGATCTTGTATTCGACATAATACGTCAGACTACCGGCTGTTTTTTTAAAGAATTTCGATATGCCCGGCTGACTGCACAGGGATGTGACCGTCTTCCCGGTCAGACAGGGCCGGTCCCGCGACGTGAAGATGATCAGTTGGCCGTTCGGATGCCAGTGCGGATGCCGGTCGGGATAGGGGTCGGGATCCGTAAAAGTGGGATCCGGCTGAGCGGGCAGACTGTCGCTGGTCAGCCGTTTGGCCGTGCCATCCACATTATTGACCCGGGCCACATAGATGTCGAACTCTCCGTTACCGCGGTTGGAACTGAAGACGACCCGGGTCGAATCAAGATGAGAGATCTCCGGGTGATTGTCGATAGCGGGGTTGGTAGTCAGCCTTGTTTCCCACAAAGTGGCAAGATCGAATGAATAAAGGTCGAAATTGTGCCAGGTACCCTCTTCCCCGACATAATAGACAATCTGGTTTGAGGCCGGTTGTGCAGCACTGGTCGGGGTCAGGGCACCAACAATAGCAGGGGTAGTGAGGATTCGAATGACCGAGCATAACAGGTTGATTTTTCCTTTCATAGTTTCTGAATTTGAAATTAATAACCAACATGGTCACACTCACCACTCACCACTCACCGTTTCACCACCTTCACCGTCGCCGATTCCGTGCCGGTCATAACGCGGAGCAGGTAGATCCCGGGTGATTGCGCAGCCAGGGAGAACCCAAAGGTGACGCCGGGTCCGAAGACTTCGCGCAACACCCGGCCGCCCATCATGTCATAGACTTCGACGGTCACCGGATCCGTTAGCGGGTCACCCACCGGTTTGAGGGTCAGGTCGCCGGTGGTTGGGTTGGGATAGGCGATAAATTTGGTCCCGACTCTCGCCGCCCCGATCGCCTCGTTTTCCTTTTCCACATTCACCCCGGTCACTAGCGGAGCCTCGAGCGAACTGCAGTACTGGCCCGTCGTGGTGATATAGCCGTGCACGTAGCTGCCCGACTGAGCCCATGTACCCGGCAGGAACCGGATCTTCTGGCCCGCGATCAGGGTCACGCTGCCGCCCGGCTGCACCACGAAGGTTGAACCGCCTCCGGCCAGGGTGATGACACCGGTGGCATCGAAACACAGGTTCTGCCCGCTTGAAATGACCATGTTCTGCAGGTCCAGCGAATCGACCACCCACGTGGTGAGGCGGAAGGCAAAGTCGGAATATTTCACCAGGGAGCCGAACGGCCAGGAGATGGTCTGCCACCCCGTCCCGCTCTCTCTTGCGCCGCCGCACAGGATCGGGAACATCCAGCGGTTGGACTCCTGCCACCTCCAGCTGGGCGGATTCTGGATGTTGTTGGAGATCGCCTGCACCATCAGCCAGTAGGTCGTATCCCTGATCTGGATAAAGTAGTCGGGCAGGTTGAAATCGTACTTGTAGATGGGAGAGCCTTCGTTGTTGATCAGACCGGTGTTCATTTCCAGTCCGGCTGTGAAAGGTACGGCCCAGGTGAGGATCGGGCTTCCCGGCAGGCATCCTGCGTTTTTGCAGATGGCCAGTATAAAGTGGCTGATGCCGGCACCTCTCTTTTCATTCCCGGTTCCATCTATTTCATAGTTGCCCCACCAGTGGATGTCGGTCACCAACCCGCCGTTGCATCTCCAGTCATCCGCCAGTTTGATGTTGTCGTTTGCGTGAATTCCCGGGAAAAGCGGATCAGGAGGCTGTTCCCACTTGATCTCGGCATATTTGATGACATCGTGTGCATAGTCCTCGACTTCACCGTCGAATGCGTAACCGGTGAACGACAATGCCGGCTGATGGCTGAAGCGGAACCGGGCATAGGCCAGTCCCTGCTTGGCTGCCCGGGGAACGATGAAGGTGAGGTAGTTGACGCCTGCCTGGAGGTTGAGATCCACGAAAATGTGTTCATTCGGCTCGGCCCACGATCCATTGTTATTATAATCGATCCAGGCGTTGAACAGGGCGTTGCCGACCGAAGCCGTCACTTTTATCTTGCAGGGATTCCCCTTGGCCATCGGCCACATGAAGGCCACGCCATCCTCATCGTCAATCCCCGCGTTGTCATCCCCAAGCGCACCCGGGTTGGGCTGCCCGTTCGGTTCCGCATCGGCGGGGCCTCCGAGCCAGGTCACCTGGTCAATCAGGTGGCGGGCCCCATTCCTGATCAGGAGGGTCGGATAACCGGGATCGGGAGCATCTCCGTAGTCGATCTCACCGACACACCAGAAGTAGTCTTCCACTTCGCCGTTGGGAGCGCAGCCGTATGGAGCCAGGTTGCCCATCGTGCTGTAACGGAACCGGGCATACGTATTGCCCGGGAGGGCGGCAGCGGGAACCAAGAAATTGAGAGGCTGGGCTCCTGCAACAAGGATCGCATTGGTGAAGACCTGTTCGCCCGGATCAAGCCAGTCGCCGTCCTGGTTGAAGTCGATCCATCCCTGCAAGGCGGCCCCCCCGATCGACGCGGTGACGGTTATGACGGCCATCACGCCCGGCATCAGCGGGGTGTTGAGCATCACTCCGTCCTCGTCGGCCAGGTTGTTGATGTCATCCCCGTTGGCCAACGGGGTCGGTTGCCCGTCCGCTTCCCAGTCGATCAGGTTGCCCATAAACACAGGCATTCCCGGGAAGTTGAGGTGCCTCGCACCATTCGATGCGGCCAGGGTCTGGTAGAATGAATCGGGAGCATCCCCGTAATCCATCTCTTCCGCCGGCTGCACCACGATCAGGTGATCCTCGACCTCGCCGTCAGGCGCAGGCCCGGTGTCGTTCAGCGCGGCCTGCGTACTGAACCGGAACCGGGCGAATGTAGTGTCGGTCACAGCTCCGGCAGGGGGCGTTACCACCAGGTCGGTGGTACCCGGAAGGAGGGCGATATCGGTGAATACTTTTTCACCCGGGTCGCTCCAGTCGCCGTCGATGTTCCAGTCGAACCAGGCGCTCAGCAGACCGGGACCGTTCGTGGTCACCTTGACGGTGTTGGCATGTCCCGGCATAAAGTTGCAGGGCCACCACACGCCGTCCTCGTCGTCAAATCCCATCGGGATCGTATCGTCCTTAGTGGCGGTGGCATCGGGCTGCCCGTCGGGCTCCACGTCGATCATCCACCCCAGCATCAGACCTGTATTGACGTGCCTTGCACCGTTGTTTGCCAGCAGGGTGGGATAGGTGGGATCGGGTGCATCCCCGAAGTCCATCGGGGCCTGTTGCTGCTGGATCAGTACGGGATAGTCCTCGACCTCTCCGTCGGGAGCACATCCGTTTATGCCGAGGTTCTGCATCGTACTGTACCGGAACCGGGCAAAGGTGTTTCCGAGGGTCGCCCCAGCCGGCACCATGAAGGTCAGCGGCTGCATCCCCCCGAGCATGGGGAAGTTGGAGGCAATCTGTTCACCGGGATCATACCAGTCGCCGTCGGCATTGAAGTCGATCCATCCCTGCAGGAACCCTCCTCCGCCCGTCGTCGTCACCTGGAGCGTGGCCATGACCCCGGGGTTCAGCACCGGGATGATCACGCCGTCTTCGTCGGCAAGGTTGTTCTGATCATCTCCAAGTCCTGCCGGGACAGGCTGTCCGTTCATCTCCCAGTCGATCAGGTTCCCGAGGAGGATGTTCTGTCCGGCCATCGGGTTGGTGTGGCGCGCGCCGTCGCTGGTCAGCAGGGTTGGGTACAAGGGATCGGGTGCATCCCCGAAATCCATGGGTTCTTCGTACCGGATGGTGACCATATAATCTTCCACTTCCCCGTCGGGTGCCAGGCCCGTGTACCCGAGCCCCTGCACCGAACTGAAACGGAACCGGGCAAAGGTGTTGCCCGCGAATCCGCCGGGGCAGAAAACGATGAAGTTCCAGGTGCCGGCACCCACCCCCAGGTCGGTGAACACCTGCTCGGCGGCATCCGCCCAGTCGCCGTCACCGTTGAAATCGAACCATGCATTGAGGAAACCGGTTCCGTTCACCGTCACGTAGATCGTGTTGGGCTGCCCGATGATGAAGTTGCAGGGCCAGGTCACCCCGTCTTCATCATCGGTGCCGGCCGGGTTGTTGTCATCTCCAAGGGCCTGGGGATCCGGTTGCCCGTTGAATTCATAATCGATGGTGGCACCCATTCTCAATCCCGACATGTTATGCCGCGCCCCGTTGCTTACCTGCAACACCGGGTAGGTGGGATCGGGGGCATCGCCATAGTCCATCTGTTCTTGCCCGATAAAATATTGGTAATCCTCCACCTCACCGTTGGGAGCACAGCCGCTGGGCGCCAGGTTGGCCATCGAACTGTAACGGTAACGGGCAAAGGTGTTCCCGAGGAGGGCGGTGGGCGGTACGATGAAGTTTAGCGGTTGGGGGCCGGCAACCAACATGATGTTGGCAAATATCTGTTCCCCGGGATCCAGCCAGTCCCCGTCCTTGTTGAAATCGATCCAGCCCTGGAAGAGTCCGCCGGCCATCGAAGCCGTGACCTGGATGGTGGCCATCATGCCCGGAACCAGCGGGGTGTTCAGCACGACACCGTCTTCATCGGCCATGGCGGCGAGATCATCTCCGGTCGCGGTCGCATTCGGCTGCCCGTTGAATTCGTAATCGATAAGGGCACCCAGGAAGAAGGGGGCCGACGGATCATTGGCATGCCGTGCCCCGTTGCTGGCCAGCAGGGTGGGATAGGTGGGGTCGGGTGCATCCCCGTAATCCATGGGCTCTTCCGGGTGGATAAACACGATGTAGTCTTCCACTTCCCCGTCGGAAGCTCCCCCGGTAAACGACAGCCCCATCTGGGAGCTGTATCGGAACCGGGCGAAAGTCGCTCCGATGTTCGTGCCGGCCGGTACGTTGACGATCAGGTTCGTAGCTCCCGATACCAGGGGCAGGTCGATGAACACCTGTTCGCCGGGATCGGCCCAGTCACCGTCGAAATTCCAGTCGAACCAGGCATTCAGCAGTCCCGTTCCGCTGGCTGTGACGGTAATGGCGTTGGGTTGCCCCGACCGGAAATTGCAGGTCCAGGTCACGCCATCCTCGTCGTCGGCTGTCCCGGTTGCATCGTCCCCCAAAGCCTGGGGATCCGGTTGACCGTCGGGTTCGGTGTCGACATAGGCGCCCAGGAATATCCCTCCGGTTGAATGCCGGGCCCCGTTGGCCGCGAGCTGGGTGGGATAGGGTGGAGGAGCATCTCCGAAATCGAGCATCGCTTCTTCAATAAATGTCTGGTAATCCTCCACCTCCCCGTTCGTGGCGGCCCCGGTAAAGGTGAGCCCGGTCTGCGTGCTGAAGCGCCACCGCGAGTATGTCGGCCCCATTACTGTATTGGAAGGAACCTGGAAAGTCAAAATATTGATGCCTGGGTTGAGAACCGCATTCGTGACGATCTGCTCACCGGGATCCGCCCAGGCGTTGATCATATTAAAATCCATCCAGGCATTCAGGACTCCCTGGGCCGATGCGATGACCTGGACGGTGGCTGTCTGACCCGGCACCAGGGGGCTGATGAAGGTCACTCCGTCCTCGTCGTCGGCGGTCGGTGGGACAATATCATCACCGGTGGCGAAGAAATTGGGTTGCCCGTTGTTTTCCGAATCGATCAGGTTGCCCATCCTCAGGCCGGTGTTGGTATGGCGGGCGCCGTTGGTGCCCAGAAGGGTCGGGTATGGTCCGTCGGGCGCATCTCCGAAGTCGAGGGTCGGCAATGGGATGCTTTGGATGAAGCCCTTGATGTTGGGACGGGGCCCGATATTCCCGGCCGGAGGGGTCACCTGTGCGGTTCCGGTCGACTTTAGCTGCGATCGCATGTAGGCCGGGGTGGGGGTGGTCGACAGGTTGGCTTCATACCAGCCTTCGGCACAGGCCAGGGCACCTGCTACGATGGGCGAAGCACTGGAGGTGCCGCTGAAAGTGGCAGTATAATAGTAGTTTACACCATCTGTACTGTAATAGTAGCCATACCCGGTGGTGAACACATTCTCACCCCATCCCTGCATATCGAACCGTGATCCATAGCTCGATCCCCAGGTTCCGGGGATGATCCGCTTCAGGTTATTGGAAGTGGTGGCTCCCCCCGCCCCGACAATGATGGCGCCGGAGTTGCCATACCATTGCAGGAGGTCGGTGTTGTAATTGCCGTTCCCTCCCGCCTCCACCACATGTATGCCATTCGCGATGGCCGTCACGATGGCGGAGTAAACGGCGTTGTTGGTCTGGGCCGAGGGGGAATAGTTGTTCCACCATTCGATGGGGATGTAGTTTCCTCCGGAGCCCGTGTAATCCCATTGCTGTTCGATCAGGATGATGTCGCCGGCAGTCAGCGCACCCATGGCGATCATGATGGCCCCCGGGACATTCCATCCGCCGTTGTAATTGGTGGCGCAGGTCTTCAGGGTGGCTCCGTAACAGATCCCCGTAATGCCCCACCCGTTATTGTCGGCCACCAGTTCCCCGATCACGGCCGTGCCATGGTTGTTATCGTTGAACGGGTCGGTAATGACGCCGGTATTTATCTGGGATCCAAGTGCTTTAGTGATATCTCCATGATTGTAGTTCCAGCTGTATTCCAGGTCGCACACGGTCACCCCGGTCCCGGTTCCCCCGGTCTGGGTCCAGGCATAGAGGGCATCCACCCCCGAAGGGTTGTTGGAGGCCGGGTAGAGATATCCCTGGTTCGTCTGGTAATTCGGAGGGATGGGAGGAGGCGTGGGTTTCGGGACGGGCCGCGCCATGTAGATCCCGGGCAGTGCCTCGAGACTGGCGGCAATCTCCCGGATATTGTCCGAGGGTGGGATTTTCAGCCAGTATATGTTGTTGAGATTATAAAGGTCGGTGCCTGTATTCTGTTCTCCGGTCGTCTCCCAGGCGTCGATGGTCGATTCGGGCAGGTCGGTCAGCCTTTGCCACCGGTACCAGGCCACCTGCTGAAGAACGGCGTCCAGCCCCTCCAGGGCGTTGGTTTTCAGATCGACCAGCGTTCCGTTGCGGAGCCTGACCGCCGAACCGTTCTCAAACATGACCTCGATGAGATCATTCTCACAGGATTGGATGACGGCGGTTCCCGACGATGTGCCTTCGGCAGAGGGCAATGAGAACGCGTGTGTTCCCGCCGCGAAGCAGCAGGTCAGCCCAATGGCAATTAACAGTGCGATCCTTTTCATGAGCGTAATGATTTGCTGGTTACCAAAATATATGAAAGGGGAAGGTATGGTGATATTTCCCACTTCAGACGTACGAAGGCTGAATGCCGGAAATACATGAGCGCTTCTTTATTCTCCGGAAGAATTAGAAGTGAAAATACAGATAACTGGAGATCAATAGTATCGGCGAGTCGTTCGGGTTATGGAAAAAACTCCTTTTCTGTCCGGATTTGGATTTTGATGGGATAAATATAAGCAATAACAGGTGGAATTCCAAATTGATCTTTGCTGAATGTAATCCCGGGGGCCGATTTTTCCGGTTGCGGATCATTTGATACCTTTGCCGGCGAACGTTTTCTATTTTTTCTTCACCTCATTCCAATTTATGATGTCATGAACCAGGATGCCACAACCCGTTTCTTTGATCTTCTTCAGTTTGGCGAATTCGGCGACGTAAACCCGTCGGTATGCGATTCGGCCACCTTTACCTTCATGCAGGCCAAGACGATGCTCGAGACCTTCCAGGGTGAAGCGGAGGGCTGCTTTCTCTATTCGCGCCACTGGAATCCCAGCAACAAATACCTGGCCGACGCCCTCGCCGCGATGGAGGGAACGGAAGCAGCCTGGGTGACCGCGTCGGGAATGGCTGCCATCACCTGCTCCATTCTCCAGATCTGCAACAGCGGCGACCATATCGTTTGCAGCCTCACCACGTATGGCGGCACGTTTGCATTCCTGTTCAACTATGTGAAGAAGTTCAACATCGACGTTACCTTTGTCGACATCACCAACCTCGATCTGGTCAAACAGGCCATCCGTCCCAATACCAGGATGATCTACACGGAAACGATGACCAACCCCCTGCTGCAGATATCCGATGTTCCTGCCCTGGCGAAAATCGCCGATGAGCATGGCATCCGTCTGGTGGTCGACAACACATTCACCCCGCTCATCGTGGCTCCCGCCCGGCTTGGCGCGCATGTGGTGGTATACAGCATGACCAAGTTCATCAACGGGAAAAACGATTGTGTGGCGGGTGCAATTTGTGCCTCCGGGGAGTTCATCGACTCTCTGAGCAATGTCAACGACGGCACCGCCATGCTGCTCGGCCCGGCGCTGGATCCCCTCCGGTCGTCGGGGATCCTCAAAAACCTCCATACCTTGCATATCCGCATGAAACAGCACAGCAGGAATGCTTTATACCTGGCGGAAAAATTCAGGGATTCCGGGGTCAGGGTCAACTATCCCGGCCTTCCCGAACACAAGGGGCACCAGAAACTGAAGGGGATGATGGTCGCGGAATTCGGATTTGGCGGACTCATCGCCATCGACATGGGAACCTCCGAACAGGCCGCCCGGCTGATGGAGAAGATGGAACGGGCCGGTGTGGGTTACCTGGCCGTCAGCCTGGGCTATTTTAAAACCCTTTTCAGCAACTCCGGGAAAAGCACCTCCTCAGAAGTGCCGGAGGAGATCCAGCGCGAGATGGGTCTTTCCGAAGGGCTCATCCGATTCTCCGTCGGGCTCGACAACGACATCGAAAATACCTGGCAAAAGATCCGGGTCTGCCTGGAGAATTTATAACCACTCCCCACTCACGACTCACGCAGTACACGCCAGGTTCCTGTCGCCGTAAGCATCGTCGATTCGTGTCACCGTGGGCCAGTATTTATCGTCCAACAGCGATTCGACGGGGAATGCCGCTTTCTGGCGGGAATAGGGCAGGGTCCACTCATCGGCCGAGACCATCCGGGCGGTATGAGGGGCCTTCATGATCACGTTGACCGTCCGGTCGGCTCTCCCTTCGGCGATCTCGTCAATCTCTTCCCTGATCTTCACCATGGCTTCGATGAACCGGTTCAGTTCTGAATAGGGTTCGCTCTCGGTCGGCTCGACCATGAGGGTGCCGTGAACCGGGAATGCCACCGTGGGGGCATGGAACCCGTAATCCATCAGCCTCTTGGCAATGTCGATGGCGCCGATCCCGGTCACCTTGCTGATCCCGTTGCAGTCGACGATCATTTCATGGGCACAGCGGCCGTTCTTCCCTGAATACAGGATCGGATACCAGGGTTCCAGGCAGGATTTCAGATAGTTGGCATTGAGGATCGACATTTTTGTCGCTTCCGTCAGGCCTTTGCCTCCCATCAGCTTGATATACGCATAAGAGATGGTAAGGATCATGGCGCTGCCGTAAGGGCCGGAAGCGACGGCGGTGATGCCCTGCAAGCCTCCTGTTTCGACACACGGATGCTTCGGAAGGAAGGGACTCAGGTGTTTGGCCACCGCGATGGGACCTTCGCCGGGTCCGCCGCCCCCGTGGGGAATGGCGAATGTCTTGTGAAGATTCAGGTGACACACATCGGCACCGATGAGGCCCGGGCAGGTCAGCCCCACCTGGGCATTCATGTTGGCCCCGTCCATGTAAACCTGGCCGCCGTTCTCGTGGATGATGCGGATGATGTCGAGGATATCTTCTTCAAAAACGCCGTGTGTCGAAGGATAGGTCACCATCAGGGCCGACAGGGCGTCGCGGTTTTGTTCCGCTTTTTCTTTCAGGTCGTGGATGTCGATATTGCCTTTCTCGTCGCATTTTACCACCACGATGTTCATGCCTGCCATGGCAGCGCTGGCCGGGTTGGTTCCGTGGGCCGACGAGGGGATCAGGCAAACATTCCTGTGGTGTTCGCCACGCGAGATATGGTATTGCCGGATCACCATCAGTCCGGCATACTCGCCGGCCGCCCCCGAGTTGGGCATGAACGACACGGCGTCGAAGCCGGTGATGGTCGCCAGGTCTTTTGCCAGGCCGTCGATCAGTTCATGATATCCCGCCGCCTGGTCTTTCGGGACAAACGGGTGGAGGCCGCCGAATTCAGGGTAACTTAACGCGAAAAGTTCTGATGCAGCGTTCAGTTTCATGGTACATGAACCCAGGGGGATCATCGACCGGTTAAGGGCCAGATCTTTGATCTCCAGCTTTTTAATGTACCTCATCATCTCGGTCTCTGAATGATAGTTGTTGAAAACCTGATGGGTGAGGTAGGGGGTGGTGCGGGTGAGGGTCTGGGGAATCGTGGTGATTTGCTCACATTCCCTGGGATTGCAGACAAATTCAGAATAGCTCTTCCCGTGGATTGTGGCGAAGATGTTCACCAGCCGGTTGATCTCTGCCAGCGAGGTGGTTTCGCCGATGCTGATGCCGATCTCCCGGTCATTGATGTAGCGCAGGTTCATCTCGTTCTCCAGGGATGCTTTGCGGATATCTTCGATGCGGACTTGGTCAGGCAGAACAATGTGAAGCGTGTCGAAGAAATGTTGATTGACCTGCGCATAGCCGTATTTCTGCAGTTCTTCCGACATCACACCGGCCAGGATGTTGATGTGGCGGGCGATCTGACGGATTCCCCGGGGGCCATGGTAAACGGCGTACATCCCGGCCATGACGGCCAGCAGGACCTGGGAGGTGCAGATGTTCGAGGTCGCTTTTTCACGTTTGATGTGTTGTTCCCGGGTCTGAAGGGCCATGCGCAGGGCCCTCTGACCGTTGGCGTCGACCGAAATGCCGATGATCCGGCCGGGCATCTGGCGTTTGTATTCGTCACGGGTGGCGAAAAAGGCTGCATGAGGCCCTCCGTAACCCATCGGGATGCCGAAACGTTGTGTGGAACCGAACACGATATCGGCGCCCCATTCTCCGGGAGGGGTCAGCAGGGCGAGGCTGAGCAGGTCGGCCGCCACGGCAACCATAACGCCTGCCTGGTGGGCGCGGGCAACGAAGGGAGTGGGATCATTCACGGCCCCGAACTGGTCGGGGTATTGGATCATGCATCCGAACACGGTGTCGTCGAACACAAAGGCATCGCAATTTCCGATGGTCAGGTCGATTCCCAGGGGAACGGCCCTCGTGCGTACCACGTCGATTGACTGGGGGAAGAGTTTATCCGAAACGAGGAAACGGCTGGCTCCCCGTTTTACGGCATCGCGCGAGCGGCTGTTGAAGAGCATGATCATGGCTTCGGCTGCGGCGGTCCCTTCGTCGAGCAGGGAGGCGTTGGCGATGGGCATGGCGGTGAGGTCGCAGATCATCGTCTGGAAGTTCAGCAGCGCTTCCAGCCTGCCTTGTGAGATCTCGGCCTGGTAGGGGGTGTAAGCGGTGTACCAGCCCGGGTTTTCGAGAATGTTGCGGAGGATGACCGCCGGGGTTATGGTATCGTAGTAGCCGAGGCCGATAAAGCTGCGATACAGCTTGTTTTTTGCGGCGATCGACTTGATATGGTTCAGGTATTCGAATTCATTCATGCCGTCTGGCAGTGCCAGGGGGGAGTTCATCCGGATCGGGGCGGGGACAGTCTGGTCGATCAGTTCGTCGATGGATTTGACACCGGTTTTTTCCAGCATCCGGTTGATCTCTTCTCCGAAAGGGCCGTTGTGCCGGCGTGCAAAGTTATTGGTGATCATGATAGCGGGTTTTGGGAATAATAGCTGTGAGCGGCAAATTTACCAAAACTTTGTGAAAAGATAAACAGGGTTTCAAATCGACCCCACCCCGACAGGGTCCCCCCACCCCGACAGGGTCCCCCACCCCGACAGGGTCCCCCCACCCCGACAGGGTCCCCCCACCCTGACGGGG
>CAYVVG010000029.1:31543-41291 GCA_964455285.1 uncultured Prolixibacteraceae bacterium | reverse complement strand
TGCTTCGAAATCGGCAACTAACCATACCGCCACACGTTAGTGGCAACGACATTTTATGATTAAAAAGTTTAGCCGAGGTGAGTACGAAAGTGTCTTTCAATCAACCATGAACAAAAAAATCGTTACGCTCAGCAATGAAATTGAAGCGATCCGGATCAGGGAAATCCTGGAGATCAATGAGATTCCTCATATCATCAAAAGCTTTCATGATTCCGTTTATGACGGCATTTTCCAGACCCAGTACGGGTGGGGCGTGCTGGAAGCCGACGAAGCCGATGAAGCCAGGATCCTGGCGCTGTTAAAGGAGGTGAACGACGCGGAGGCCGTGTAAAACGGAGTGCCGTACCAATACCATCATCCGGCCTTTTTCTCTGCACCCCCGGGAGCCGGCGGTTGTTTCATCATGACCCACGGAAACAGGGTCAGGGCGATCCCGCAGAGCAGGGCGAGTATGCCCAGGGCCTGAACGAAGATCGACGCCCATCCGAAGGGGTTGAACAGGAGAGCCACGCCGAGCCCCAGGGTGAGCAACCCGTTCAGCAGAAAAAGATTCCGGAAACCCGCCCGGACCGGCTGATTTACGATCACTACCAGTTGGATCACCCCGAGGATCAGGCACCAGATGCCGGTCGTGATGACGAAGACCACGGCCGTATTGCCGGGGAAGAGCAGCACCATGAGTCCGGCTGCCACGGCCGCGAGGGCTTCGATGATCCATAACGCGCCGGAACGGTCGCGCCGGATGCGGTTGATGCCCAGCAGGAGCAGGACCGCTCCGCCCGCCAGCATCAGCAGTCCGCTGTAGAAGAGCATCGCGTTCATCCGGTCTTCCCGGTAAAAGAGGAGGAAGAGTCCATACAGGGCCAGGATGAGGCCATTGACGGCGAGGAACCAGCGGTTGACCGCACTTTTCTTTTCGACCGGAACCGGTGTTGTTTCCATGGGGTTGAGATTATTTGTAGAGGAACCGCTTGATGCTTTTTTTGGGGGTCTTCTCAAATTCGGTAGCGACGATCTCGAAGGTGGCCACCCGGATGTATTTCGGCATGTGGTGGTTGAGGTCGTGGATGTATCCCCGGAAGATCTCCGGCAACTCCTCCTTCCGGTGGCCCGACTTTTCGACGGCGTCGTAATCGGGATAGATCAGCGCCACCAGCTGCCCGTCGCGGTCGATCACAAGCGACTCGGCCACCATGAAACGGTTGTTGAGCACCGACTCGATCTCCTCGGGGTAGATGTTCTTTCCCGAAGGGCCCAGGATCATGCTCTTGCTCCGGCCCCTGATGTAAACGTTGCCGTGCCGGTCCATCACCCCCAGGTCGCCCGTGTGGAGCCATCTGTCGGCGTCGATCACTGCGCGGGTGGCCTCTTCGTTCTTGTAATAGCCCAGCATGACATGGTTGCCGCGCACCAGGATCTCGCCCGACTCCCGGAGAGGGTCGGAAGAGTCGATCCGCATCTCGAGTTCGTCGACCACGCGCCCCGAGGCGCCGACCTTCGTGGTTTTCCAGGAGGCGTAAGAGATCAGCGGTCCGCATTCGGTCATGCCGTAACCGACGGTGAAGGGGAAGCTGAGCTTTTTGAAGAAGCGTTCGGCCTGGGCGTTGAACGGAGCTCCGCCGATGACCAGTTCGCGGAAGTTGCCCCCGAAGACATTCACCAGCTTTTCGCGGATCTTTTTAAATATCAGCAGGTTGATAAGGGGTGTCTGGATGAGGATCTGCATGGGCAGGCCCCGCAGCGCCGGAAGGATCTGTGCTTTATAGATCTTCTCGATGACCAGGGGAACGGAAAGGATCAGGTTGGGCCGGATCTCGCTGAATGCCTGCATAATGATCTTTGGCGAGGGCGTTTTTGTGAGGAACGTGATGTCGCAGCCGACCGTGAAGGGAAAGAGAAATTCGAAAGCGCAACCGTAAGTGTGGGCCAGGGGAAGGAAGGAGAGGATCTTGTCGCGCGGGTTGAGCGGCATGTTCCGGGTGGCAAAGAGGATGTTGCCCAGCAGGCTTTTGTGCTGGATCATCACCCCTTTTGAAAAGCCTGTCGTTCCCGAGGTGTAGCTGATCACGGCCAGGTCGTCGGGGTGGGAGGGACGGTAGGTGACGGGGGTTCCCGTTGGCGGTACTGTACCGGTGGTCAGTGCCGCTTCCGGTTCGTTCTTCGAGAAGAGCACCGAATCGTCGCGGATCCGGCGGATCTGCCGGAGCAGGGGCATGGAGGCCGGGTCGAGGTCGCGGAACATCGACTCCTCGGTGTACAGGAAGAGGGAGTCGGAGTGGGTGACGATGGTGTGGATGTCGGCCGGCTTGAAATCGGGGAGGATTGGCACGATCACGGCGCCATAGGTGACCGTGGCCAGGTAGATCATGCACCACTGGGCGGAGTTCTTGCCCAGGAGGGCGATGTGATCGCCGGGATGGATGCCTGCCGCGGCAAAGATCGAATGGACCCGGGCGATGCGGTCGCCCACCTGTCGGTAAGTGAACGATTCGCCCCCGTAATCCGAAAGGGCCGTCAGCGCAGGGTTGTTGCGGATCGCGTTTTCGAACAGGGAATTCAGATTCGTCGTCGGAATACTCATCTTTGTGCATTTGAAAGGCTAAGTTCTGAAAATTTCGGAACGGCAGCTAAATATTCCCTGAAAATGTTTCCATGGAGCCGCAATAAAACTACCCCAAAGACGCGGAGACGCAAGGGAACGAGGGTGACTCCGCCGTGATGCAAAGATTTGTTTTTCTCCGAAACTTCTCTTATGTTTGTAACACCAACAACATCTTCCTGTTAATGTCTGAACAATCCGATTACCTGATCATCGGGGCGGGGATCATCGGCCTGGCCCTGGCCCGCGAACTGAAATCGAGGAAGCCTGGTGCATCCGTGACCATCCTCGAGAAGGAACCCGACGTGGCATACCACTCCAGCGGCCGCAACAGCGGCGTGCTGCACGCGGGGTTCTACTATTCGGCCGACTCGCTCAAAGCGAAGTTCACCCGCGACGGCAACCGGGCCATGAAGGAGTTCTGCCGGGCCAAAGGGCTGAAGCTGAACGAATGTGAGAAGGTGGTGGTGGCGAAAGACGAGTCGGAGCTGGAGCCGCTCTACGAGCTCGACCGCCGGGGCAAGCGCAACGGGGTCGACGTGAAGATCATCACCGAAGCCGAGATGAAGGAGATCGATCCCAACGCGAAAACCTTCCAATACGCCCTCTATTCGCCCAGCACCGCCACGGTCGATCCCACCGAGGTGAACAAGGCGTTACGCGACGAACTGACCTCCCTGGGCGTAAAGATCCTCTTCTCGGAGGGATACCGCCGGAAAGTGGATGGAAACACCATCGAAACCATGACCGGTCTCCGGCTTTCTGCCCGCCAGGTGATCAACGCTGCCGGCCTTTACGCCGACAAGATCGCCCGCGACTTCGGCTTCTCGCAGCAGTACACGATCATCCCGTTCAAGGGCATCTACCTGAAATACACGAAAAAGGACAAGCCCATACGGACCAACATCTACCCGGTGCCGAACCTGAAAAATCCTTTTCTCGGCGTCCATTACACCATCACCGTCGATGGCACCATCAAGATCGGGCCCACCTCCATTCCCGCCTTCTGGCGCGAGAACTACAAAGGAATGGACAATTTCAAAGCAGGCGAACTGGGCAACGTGCTCGGGTGGGAGAGCCGCCTCTTCCTCTCCAACGCCTTCGGATTCAGGGGGCTGGCTTTCGACGAGATGAAGAAGTACAATAAATCCTACTTCGTGAACCTGGCCACCAGCATGGTGCACTCGATCGACAGGTCGGGCTTCACCGAATGGAGCAAACCCGGCATCCGCGCCCAGCTGCTGAACACGAAAACCCTGGAACTGGTGATGGATTTCGTGGTGGAGGGCGACAACACGACGATCCACGTGCTGAACGCGGTTTCACCCGCCTTCACCTGCAGCTTCCCCTTCGCGAAATGGGTGGTGGATAACTATGTGCTCAAAGGGGATTAATCAGCAGGGTCGCATCGCGATGCGTCCCTGCGATTTATCATGCAATAAACATTATTATGGAAACGACCTTACGATTCAAACGCGACGACCTGATGGATTTTGTCGTGCGGTACATGACCAGGCTCGGCGTGCCGGCCGAAGATGCGAAGATTGTTGGCAATGTGCTGATATGTGCCGATATCCGCGGCGTTGAGTCGCACGGTCTTCACCGTTTGGGTTCTTATTACGGCGGACGGATCAGCAAGGGGTGGATCAACCCGCTCACACCCTACGAGATCATCTCGGAAACCCCGACGACGGCGCTGATCGACGGAGGCAACGGGTGCGGGCAGGTGGTGTCGTTCAAGGCGATGAAGATGGCGATCGGGAAGGCGAAGAGCTCCGGCATCGGCGCCATCACGGTGCGCAACAGCAACCACTACGGCATTGCCGGCTATTACGCCATGATGGCGCTGAAGCACGGCATGATCGGACTTTCGCTCACCAACTCCCAACCGTTGGTGGCGCCCACCTACGGCCGGACGGCGGTGCTGGGCACCAACCCCATCGCCGTGGCCGCACCCTCGGGGAAGCAATATCCGTTCCTGCTCGACATGGCTACCAGCGCGGTGGCTTACGGGAAGATCCAGGTGTACGAGAAGAAGCACGAGCACATCCCCATCGGGTGGGGGATCGACGAATCGGGGCAGCCCACCAACGACCCGGCGCTGATCAAGCCGGGCGGTCACGGCGCCCTGCTGCCGCTCGGGGGGATGGAGATCACCGCCGGGTACAAGGGATACGGCCTGGCCATCCTCGTCGAGATCCTCTGTTCGGCACTGTCGGGGGGGAATTATCTTACCAGGGTCGGCGGACCCGGTAAGCCGGAGCCCACCGGCGTTTCCCACTTCTTCATGGCCATCAGCATCGAAGCATTCCGCCCGCTCATTGATTTCACGGCGCAGATGGACGACATGATCGGCCTGCTGAAACAGTCGCCCCTGGCCGTGGGCCGCGACGAGATCCTGGTGGCCGGGGAGAAGGAGTTCCAGTATGCCGAGTTCAATGAGATCCACGGCGTGCCCCTGATCAAGCCCATTGTCGATGACCTGATCAAAGAAGGGGAGAAGATCGGGGTGCCGTTTGATTGTCCGCATATAAACGAGTAGGGACGCATTGCAATGCGTCCCTACATAACGTGAGTCGTGCCACCCCTCCCCGGCCCTCCCCAAACAGGAGGGAGCAATCCCTTCATCGCTTCATCCCATAATCAGCAATCGACCATCCCCGGGTTTTAATCGCTGAATTCCCTGTTTCTTTCGTTATAAAATTAAGAATTTAGTTGACAAACTAAGTTTTTAGTTGTATATTTGCCGGGTGAAAGTGCTGAATCGTCCGCTTGTCCGCTTGTCCGCTTGTCCGCTTGTTCGCTAATAACCATTACCATGCAAAAGAAAATTCCGGCTGTTTCTGTTCTCATGCCCCTGACGCGCGCCGAGGAGGAGGTCATGCAGGTTCTCTGGTCCATCGAAAAGGGGTTCATCCATGACCTGCTGAAGAAGTTCCCCGACCCGAAGCCTGCGTACAATACGGTTTCGACGATCATCCGGATCCTCGAGCAGAAGGGGTTCGTCGGGCACAAGGCCTACGGCCGCACCCACGAATACTACCCGGTGATCAGCAAAAAGGACTACACCCGTTCGACCTTCCGGAATTTCATGCACAATTACTTCGGAAATTCCTATCCTTCGCTGGCTTCCTTTTTCGCCCGCGAAGAGAACCTGTCGCTGAAGGAATTGGAGGACATCCGCAAGACCCTCGACGGAGAGATCAGGAAAATAAAGGAGGAAAAGCCATGAAAGCCCTCTTTCAGTACCTGCTTGAATCCTCGCTGTGCGCGGTGATCCTGTACGCGGTATACGGGATATTCCTCCGCCGGGAGACCTTTTTCCGGCTGAACCGGTTGTACCTGCTCCTGGTATTCATCCTTCCGGTGGTGCTTCCATTGCTCCCGTTCCAGGAGATCTTCTCCCGGCCTGTCCGTCCCGTTGCGGTCCTGCTCGACACGATGGTGATCACTCCTTCGCGGGTGGGAAAGGCCATGGCACAGCATGCCACATGGAGCGAAGTCGCCGGTTGGATCTACCTGTCGGGGGTGATCTTTTTCCTGGGGCGTTTTCTCCTGCAGCTGGCACAGCTGGTGCACATGACCCTGCAATATGGGATCCTCCGGTGGAGGGGATTCCGGGTGGTGTTCACCGAAAACCGGTATTCCCCCTTCTCTTTTTTCGGACTTCTTTTCCTCAACCGGCAGTCGCTTGCATCCGACCGGTTCGAAACCATCCTGGGGCACGAGGTGGCGCATGTGCGACAGGTTCATAGCGCCGACCGGATGCTGGCGGGGATCGTGACCGCGTTGCAGTGGTTCAACCCGGTGGTATGGATCGCGGCAAGGGAGATGAAAAGCATTCATGAATTCCTGGCGGATGAAGCCGTTCTGCAGAACGGACTCAGCCCCTCAGCATATCAGCAAATCATCCTGAATGAGACCATGGGCATCCGGATGAATGACCTGACCAACCACTTTAATGTCTCACTCATTAAAAAACGTTTTACCATGATGACAAAATCGAAATCGGGCCGGTGGGCCGGGATCAAAGTGCTCATCGCCCTCCCGGCGCTGGTGGCGCTGGTGGCCCTGCTTGCTGCCCGTTCCTATAGTTACCCGGCGATGGTCGAACCGGTGATCCCGGTATTCCTGACAAACGGAGACGACCGGATCCCGCAGGATCAGAAGGAGAGGGAAAAAGCGCAGAAGGAGAAGGATCTGCAGCAAAAGGAAATGATTAAGGCGCAGAAGGAGAAAGAACTGCAGCAGAAGAAGATGGAGAAAGCACAATACGAAAAACAGCAGCAGCAGGTGAAATATGTTGCACCTGTGGTACCTGGCGGGGTGTATGAAAAGGTCGACAAGATGCCCTCCTTCGATGGAGGAAATGAGGCCATGGTCCGGTTCATGGTCGATAACATCAAATACCCGGAAGTGGCAAAGACAAAAGGGATACAGGGTACCGTGTTCGTTACTTTTGTCGTGAGGAAGGACGGCTCGGTCACCGGTGCAAAGATCCTGCGCGGGATCGGCTCCGGTTGCGACGAGGAGGCTGTGCGGGTGGTGAAGGCGATGCCCAAATGGATCCCGGGTGAGAACGGCGGAAAGCCGGTGGATGTCGTGTTCAATCTGCCGGTCAAGTTCCTCCTGGAGAAGGATATAAAGGAAACGCCGAAGAGGTAATCCAGAAATGAGAAACCGGTCGGTCACGATCTTCCTATTCCTCCTGCTGCCCATGTTTTTGAAGTCGCAGGAACGTTCTCCGGCCGAACAGGTCAGGGAACGGATGGATGGCTTTCAGTTCGGCCAGGCGATCCGTCTGGCCGAACGTTTCCTGGCCGCCGACAGCCTCAACACCGAACTCCTCCTCCTGAAAGGCAAAGCCTGCGCAGCCGTGTCGCAGTACAAAGAGGCGATCTGGACCCTTGAAAAGGCATCGGCGAACGACAGTACCCGGCTTTCGCTGCTGACCGAGCTGATGCAGGTGTACCGGCAGTCGGGGAATACAGGCGGCGCCATCCGGACCATTCGCCGGGCTTCCGCACTGTATCCCGATCTATGGTGGCTGAAACTTCAGCTGGCCAACCTGCTTGTCATCGACGGGCAATACAGGCAGGCCATCCCTGTGCTGCACGAACTCCACCGGGAGGATTCGGCCTCTTTTCATACTGCCCGCCAGCTGGGGACCTGTTACCATGAGCTGAAGGAGGCCGATTCGGCGATCCGGTTCTACCGGCGGGCGCTCAGGCTTTCACCTTTTGATGAACATGTGACGGGAAAACTGGTGAACCTCTTCATCCGCACCGACCAGGTGCCGATCGCCTATTATTATACACAGAAGTACCTGGAGCAGGACAGTACATCCATCCCCATTCTCAGGCAGAACGGGTATTGCCTTTACCTGATGATCGATTTCGCGGGTGCGGCCCGGCAGCTGGCGAAATGCCTGGCGTCGGGCGATTCTTCCAAATTCACCCTGAAATACCTTGGGTTATCCTGCTACAAGCGGGAACGATACGATTCGGCAGCGCCCTTCTTCCGGGCCGCCTTCCGGAACGACACCACCGATTCGGAACTCTGTTTCTATTACGGGGTTTCCGCCTTCAGGTCGGGAGAGAGCGATACCGGACGGGTTTACCTGGAACGGACCCTGCGGCTGCTGATGCCGTCGGCCAGCTTTCTCTCTTCGCTCTACTCCGAACTGGCGGATGCCGGCACCGCGTGCGGGAATGCCGACACGGCCGTCGTTCTGCTGAAAAAGGCGCTGGAGGCAGATCCGGGTAACAACACCCTGCGATTCAAACTGGCTTACCAGTACGATTATCATTTGCGGAAGCCCTTCGATGCGTTGCCCTGGTACCGGGAGTTCCTGGAATACGATGTTCCGGCGGAGACGGCCCCGGAGCTTTTGCCGCAGCAGGTATTGCGGCGCGATTATGCGGGGAAACGGATCGCCGAAATTGCGGGGAAGAAGAAAAAGAACCGCTGACCGGGCCCTATTTCCCGTTTTTATCCAGGAAGTCGAGCAACATTGCATTGAAAAGATCCGGATGGGTCTCCATAGGCATGTGCCGTGCATCGGGGATCACCCGGAGTTCGCTGCCTGTCACCGCCCGTTTGAACTTTTTCCCGGTGCTGAGACGGATGGTGCGGTCCTTCTTTCCCCAGACGATGAGGACGGGGATGTTTTTCAGGTTCCTGGCATCCAGATCTTTGATCTCCTGCGAGTTGGCCAGCATATTGACGATGGTCTCGGCGGTTCCCTCCACCTGCAGGGGCTCCCAGTATCCCAGGGTGGTGGCGGAATCGGGCAAACAGCCATAGGTGCCCTTGAGGGTGCGGCGCAGCTTGTCGAACGACAGGTAGCTGTTCTCGGCGTATGAGAGGAGCAGTTTTTTATACACCGGGTGGTTGACCAGCCCCACCAGGTTCAGGCTTACATTGTCGTTGTGGATGAACACCATTCCGTTGACAATGACGAGGCGCCGGGTGCGGTCCGGATTCATCAGGGCGAAGGCTTCGGCGGTACCGCCCCCCATGGAGTGGCCGACGATATTCCAGCGGGCGGTGTCGCCGTTATCGATCCGGTCGAGCACGTCGCGGATCATGCGGGCGCGGTTGCTCTGCGACTGGTTGACGCGGGCCGACCGGCCGCTGTAACCGAAGCCGGGGAGATCGACGGCCACCACACGGTATCCGGCGGCGGCCAGCGCCTCGCTGTTGTTCCTCCAGCAGAAAGTCGATCCGCAGAAGCCGTGGATCAGCAGGATCTTTCCTTTCGGCCGTACCCCCTTTTCATTCCAGATGCGATAGTGCACCGGCAGGGAGTCGACGGTCACAAAATGACTGTTGGGGTAAGGCTTTGCGGGGATTTCACGGCCGTGTTTCGAGCCGGCGGATACAGTGAGGGTCATCAGGCAGGCGGCAAGGAAGAGCAGGATTCGCATCGGTCGGCTTTTACGGCAAAAGTCGGATTTTTCCGGGAACCGGTGAAGGGGATGACGATATATTCGCATCGAATGAAGGAGACAGCGCCCGTCGTTGATGTCTTTCGCCCCTTCGGGGCTGGCATCCGGGTTCCGGGTTGCCTTCGACGGGCTTCGCCCGTCGTTGATGTCTTTCGCCCCTTCGGGGCTGGCATCCGGGTCCCGGCTTGCCTTCGACGGG
>CAYVVG010000029.1:0-31443 GCA_964455285.1 uncultured Prolixibacteraceae bacterium | reverse complement strand
CTGCGCCCGTCGTTGATGTCTTCCGCCCCTTCGGGGCTGGCATCCGGGTCCCGGCTTGCCTTCGACGGGCTGCGCCCGTCGTTGATGTCTTCCGCCCCTTCGGGGCTGGCATCCGGGTCCCGGCCTGCCTACGACGGGCTGCGCCCGTCGTTGATGTCTGCCGCCCCTTCGGGGCTGGCATCCGGGTCCCGGCCTGCCTACGACGGGCTGCACCCGTCGTTGATGTCTTCCGCCCCTTACGGGGCTGGCATCCTGGTCCCGGCTTGCCTTCGACGGGCTGCGCCCGTCGATTTGCCCTGAAAGGGCCGAATCGGTTAACCCAGGGTGAAGCCCTGGGTGTCAGATGCACGATAACCCAACAAGCCCTGAAAGGGCGGAATACCTAATCCCAAACGTATCGTTCATCATAATCGACTTTATACTTCTTAAGAAAAGCTCTGTATTCCTGCTGAAAAGTTCTCCTTCTGTGATGTTCATGCTGATTATCAATGTAGGCGATGACTGTATCAACTTCCGAAGGATTTACTGAAAATGCCCCATACCCATCCTGCCAATAAAAGTTTATCAGGGATGGATCTTTTGTTTTCATCCATTTGGAAGAATGAGACTTCAACTCTTCCAACAGTCTCATGAGCGCAATCTTTTTTGAGAGCATGCATAGTATGTGCACATGATCGGTAAAACCACCAATTCGGATAACCTGTGATTCCAGATTATTGCAGATCCCGCCTAAGTAACTGTACAGTTCAGTATTGAAAGGCGGATGAATGAACGGCACCCGGTGTTTGGTGCTAAAAACCACATGTACGTAGTTTTTTACAAGTGACTGTCCCATATTGTTACGATTTCGCCCTTTCAGGGCTGTTTCCCATTACCCACTTCCTCTGTGATGGACTTCGCCCATCGTTATTATATTCCGCCCCATGCGGGGCTGGTGATACCCGTCTTTTGAGTTACAAATATAACTTCCGGGATTGTGACCCGGGGTTGAGCGGTGAATTTTCGTGATTCTACTAGCGATCCACACAATCCGGGTGAAGTAAGAGGCCGGAACCCGGCCGGGTGATTCCCGCTTTCTCCTAAAAACAGTACCTTTGCACCATGGAGAAAAAGAACCCTTACCTGCCCGTCTGGTTTGCCGTGGTGCTTACCGGCGGGATCTTTCTCGGTATACTGCTCGGCACCCGGACGGAAAACTTCGGGTTGCTCCGGACCAGGCAGGACAAGCTGAAGGAGGTGATGAATTACGTGGAGGACAACTACGTGGATACCATCAACCGGAAGGCGTTGCAGGAGAAGGCGATCACCGGGCTGCTGGAGAAGCTGGATCCCCATTCGGTCTATATCTCCGCCGAGGAGTTTCATGAAGCCAACGACCCCCTGCTGGGTAGCTTTGAAGGCATTGGCGTACAGTTCCGCATTGAGAGCGACACCGTGACGGTGATCAGCCCCGTTGCCGGCGGTCCGTCGGAGAAGTTGGGCATCCGCGCCGGCGACCGCATCGTGAAGGTCGACGGGAAGAACATCGCCGGGATCAAAATATCCACCAACGATGTGATGCGTAAACTGAAGGGACCCAAAGGCACGAAGGTGGAGGTATCGATCTTCCGCCGCGGGGTGAAGGGGCTGCTCGATTTCGCCATCACGCGCGACGTGATCCCTACCTACAGCCTCGACATCGCCTACATGGCCGAACCCGGCATCGGTTTCGTCCGGCTCAACAACTTTTCCGCCACGACCCACGATGAACTCCATCAGGCGCTGGAGAGACTGCGGGGTGAGGGGATGAAGAAGCTGATCCTCGACCTTCGCGGCAACGGCGGCGGGGTGTTGAAAGCCGCCATCGAGGTTGCCGACGAGTTCCTCGGACAAGAGAAGCTCATCGTATATACGCTGGGCATGCATCATGCGAAAGAGGTATCGAATGCCACATCGGACGGGCTGTTTGAATCGGGCGACCTGGTGATGATGGTCGACGAGGGCACCGCTTCGGCGGCCGAGATCGTGGCGGGAGCGATCCAGGATCACGACCGCGGGCTGATCGTCGGAAGGCGATCGTTCGGCAAGGGATTGGTGCAGGAACAGATGGATTTCAAAGACGGGAGCGCACTCCGGCTGACCGTCGCCCGGTATTACACCCCGACCGGCCGGTGCATCCAGAAACCCTATTCGGAAGGGCTGGATGCGTACAACAGCGACTTCATCCACCGCACGATGAACGGGGAACTGGAACACCCCGACTCGATCCGTTTCCCCGACTCGCTTCGGTACAAAACACCGAAAGGGAGGACCGTATATGGCGGGGGAGGGATCATGCCCGACATTTTCATTCCGGTGGAACGCGATTCATCAAGGCTTTTTTACTCCCAGGCCCTCAACCGGGGACTGATCTACCAGTTCGCCTTCGACTATACCGACCGCAACCGGCTGCGACTGGGCGTTTACCGTACCGCAGCACAGTTCCTGAACGGTTTCGCGGTGACCGATGCGATCTACGGGGAATTTATTGCCTATGCCGCGCAAAAAGGGGTGAAGCGCGAAAAAGGCGACCTTGCCCGGTCCGACCACTACGCCCGTACCATGCTGAAAGCATACATCGGCCGCAACCTGCTCGACAACGACGCCTTTTTCCCCGTGCTCAACTCCATCGACCCGGGGTACCTGAAAGCCGTCGAACTGCTTAAAACCGGCAAAACAAAATTTTAATAGCCTTAAGCTTTAAATTTTTAACTTTGTGTTTGATAAACAGATAATTAACCTTAAATCATAACAACCATGATCCACGAACTCCCGAAGCTTCCCTATGCATTGGATGCATTGGAGCCTTATATTTCAAAGAGAACCATCGAGTTTCATTACGGCAAGCACCACCAGGCTTACGTCAACAACCTGAACAAGCTGATCGCCGGCACCGAATTTGAGAACGTCACCCTCGACGACATCGTCATGCGTTCGTCGGGCGGCATCTTCAACAACGGTGCCCAGGTTTGGAACCACACCTTTTACTGGAACTGCATGAAGCCGCAGGGCGGAGGTGAGCCCACCGGCGTCGTGCTCGACGCCATCGTGAAGAATTTCGGGTCGTTCGCCGATTTTAAAGAGAAGTTCTCTGCTGCGGCAGCCACGTTGTTCGGCAGCGGCTGGGCCTGGCTGGTGAAGAAGGACGACGGCAGCCTGGCCATCGTGCAGGAGAGCAACGCCGGCAACCCGATGCGCAACGGCGCCAACCCGCTGCTCACCTGCGACGTATGGGAGCACGCCTACTACCTCGACAAGCAGAACCTGCGCCCCGACTACATCGCCGACTTCTGGAAACTGGTCGACTGGAGCGCGGTGGCCGGCAGGCTGTAGCTTTCCCCCGGGAGAGGGGACTGCCTCACCCCTGAATCCCCTCTCCCCCGGGAGAGGGGACTTTTGTATCCACTTACGAATCACCCTATTGCGGCATGCGAAAACCATCCGCATCAACGGGCAAATTCAACTCGATCGCATCGAACAGGAGCGTGTTATACGGCTGTCCCCCGACATGGGTCTCGATGGTGTAAGGGAAGGGGATCCCCCCGACCGGCCGGTAATCGCGGTAATAGAGCTCGAAGGCCACCTCTTTGCCCCGAAGCACGCGGAAATAGGTTCTCTTCAGCAGGAGAAATGTTGCCGGGTCGATCGAGAAGAATTCGGTCTTGCCGTCATTTTTCGTGACCTTCAGCTTGTACGCCAGCACCTTTTCCACGGTGTCGCGGCCGGCCGACTCCACCCGGTGGCCCTTGGCCTTCGCGTTGAACAGCAACCCGTCGAAATCGGCTTTCGTCTTCAGGTCGGAGACCCGGTCGTCGGGCATCAGCTGGGGTTTGGCATTTCCCGTCCAGGGAAGGGTCCACCAGGCGGTCTGCCCGTCGTACCCCTGGTAGGCCGTGATGTCGGCCACATCGAACTGCATCAGGTAGCGGTCGGGCCGCATGCGGATGATCTTCGCCGGCATCAGGTCCTGCTGCTGGATGCTGCCGGTCATCACGATCGTGTTCACTTTCAGCAGGACAGAGGCCCCCGAAGCTTCCAGGTGCTTCGAAAGGATCTCATCGGGGGGGGCATCCTGCGCCGCAGCGAACAGGCCGGCTGCCAGAAGGATGCCGAACGGAAAGATCGCCTTTTTCATAGGGTTGCGGGTTGATCCGGGTTTTCCGGGCTATTCCTTGATTTTATAGGCCAGCAACGATTTCCCGTGCCGGATGTACAGGATCCCCTGGCAGATCACCGGGTGGCTATAGTGCGCCTTGGTCCCCCGGGTGACTTTGAACAGGCTGATCTGGGTGAGTTTTGGACCGTCGGGGCGGAACAGCCCGAATTGCCCTTTCTCATTGTAAAGATACAGCATTCCGTCGGCGAGGATGACCGAACCGCGGTCGAATTTCAGCGAATCGACCATGGTTCCGCCGTTCAGCTCGAGGGAATAATACTGACGCCTCTCGTAACCGGAGGTGTAAAGGTAGTTGCCGGCCTTGATGAAGCCCCCCGTCAGGCCATCGCAACGGCCGTTCTTCCATATCTCGGTAACCTGCGAGCCGTCGTCCGACAACCTCAGTTTGAAGGCGCCGTTGCCGTTGCCTGCCACCCCGTAGAGGTACCCGTCCTCGTAAAGGGGGGTGTTCACCTGGCAGTCAACATCCTGTCCCTCCTGCTTGTAGGACCACAGAAGGGTCCCGTTCGCCGCGTCGATACCCATCAGGTGGGTGATCGAGTAGGTGACGAGGAGGGTACGGGCAGGCAGGCGGATCAGCATGGGGGAACAATAGGAGGTCGCTTCGCCTTTTCCCTTGCAGATCCACCGGATCTTCCCGGTAAAACGGTCGAGGGCCACCACGTTGGTATCGCGACTGCCGGGCGAGCAATACACAGTGCCTCCGTCAACCAGCAGCGATTCGGAGAACCCGAACCGGGGCAGGGACCCGTGAAAATCGGCCACGAGGTTCAGCGACCATTTTTCTTTCCCGGTCGATGCTTCGAAACAAGCCACCTGACCCAGGCCGGCCGTCACATAGACCAGGTCGCCCATCACGGTGGGGGTGCTCCGCGATCCCGGGTAGCTCTGGGTCCATTCTTTGCCGATCTTCGATCTCCAGAGGAATTTCCCGGAGAGGTCGAGTGAAACGAGATAACTGAGCGAGTCGGTCTCCCCGTTGACAAAGATCCTGCCGGCGGTGATCGCCGGGCTGCCGTACCCGCTGCCCAGTCCGTCGAACTCCCATGCCAGTTGCGGCCCTTCGCCGGGCCAGCTCTTCATCAAACCATGTTCAGGGTAAACACCGCTGCGGTCGGGACCCCTCCAGTGAAGCACTTCCTGGGAGTAGCTTCCGAGGGAGCTGGCCGACAGTAATATCAAGCAGAAAATATATTTCATAAGCTACCGGGTTAAAACAGCACAGACGCGGAGACGCTCTGTATGAGAAAAAGTAAGAAGGTGGGATTTTTCGCGTCTCCACGCCTGTGCATAACCAAAATCAGTCCTAAATTAATACCGGAAGGCTAAAATATGAAAATTCATTCGGTGTACCGTCGACTTTTCTTGATGAACAGGACTTGTGGTCTTCCTTCGCGGTTGTGCGGGCGACGGATGCAACCGCTTTTTCCCTACCTTTGAAGCCTCAATTCCATCTCTTTATGCAGAAACATGTTTTGCTGGCAGGATCCCTGCTACTGGCCCTGATGTCGCTTCAGGCGCAGGAAACTGCGCAATGGCGTGGACCCCAACGTGACGGAACCTACCCGGAAACGGGACTGATGAAAACGTGGCCTGCGGAAGGACCCCGCCTTCTCTGGCATTATGACGAACTCGGGCCCGGACATGCATCGGCAGCCGTGACCAGCGACCGGATCTACACGGCCGGGGTGAAAAACGGCATCGGTCAGATTTTTTGTTTCTCGCCGGAAGGGAAGCTCCTCTGGCATGTCCCTTACGGGGAAGAGTGGATGGAGAGCTGGCCGGGTGTCCGGAGCACTCCCCTGGTGCTCGGCGGCAGGCTGTACCTGCTCAGCGGCTACGGGAAGCTGGTGTGCCGCAAGGCCGACGACGGGGCTTTTGTATGGAGCGTGGATGTGACGAAAGATCTCGACGGGGTGAACATCAAATGGGGATATACCGAGAACCTGGCATTCGACGGAGATAAGATCTTCTGCACGGTCGGCGGGGCAAAACACAACGTGGTGGCCTTCGATCGGCATACCGGAAAGCTCATCTGGAGTACCAGGGGGATGGGCGAGGCCAGCGCTTACTGCTCCCCGGCGGTCGTGCGTCTCCCCGGCAGGACCCTGCTGGTGACCCAGACGGAAAACCACATCCTCGGACTGGACGCTGCAAACGGGACGCTTCTCTGGAGCCATGAACAGGCCAACCAGTATTCGGTGCATGCCAACACGCCTCTTTTCCGCGACGGCAGACTCTTTGTCTCGTCCGGCTACGGGCGTGGCGGCGTCATGCTGCAGCTTTCGCCGGATGGGAAGACCGTGAAGGAGCTCTGGCGGAACGCCTCGATGGACAACCGCATGGGAGGATATGTCCTGCTGAATGGAAAGCTTTACGGCAGCGACGATTCAAACAAATGGTGGTACAGCCTCGACTGGAGATCGGGCCGGGAACTTGGTTCGCAGAAGCTCACCGGCAAAGGCAACATCATCAGTGCCGACGGACTCTTATACTGTTACAGCGAAAAAGGGGAAGTGGTCCTGGCAGCCCCGGCCGACACGGGCTTTACGCGTCTCGGCGGTTTCAAAGTGCCCTACGGTGCCGACCAGCACTGGGCGCACCCGGTGGTTGCCGGGGGAAGGCTATACATACGTCACGGCACCTCCCTGATGGTCTATGATATTTCCAGGTAACCTTCTGGAACCCTTGTAACAAATCACATCACGTATGAGAAAAGTACTGATTTTGGGGTTGATGGCCCTGGCTTTCCGGTCCGGCGCCCAGGTGACGGCACAATGGCGCGGCCCCGGGCGCGACGGCAACTTTCCGGGTGAGGGGCTCATGACCTCATGGCCCGATGGGGGGCCGGCGCTGTTATGGAAGGCAGAGGGGATCGGAACCGGTTACTCCTCGGCAGTGGCGGCCGGGGGGACTATCTTCGTGACCGGTAAAAAGGGGAACCAGGATGTGATGACGGCCCTGTCGCCCGACGGCCTGACCCGCTGGCAGGTGCCGTTCGGCCCTGCGTGGGACGGTCCCTTCCCCGATACGCGGACGACCCCCACGGTCGATAACGGAAAAGTTTACGCGATCAGCGGCAAAGGGACGATCGCCTGCCTGGAGGCCGCAACGGGAACGATCCTTTGGTCGGTCGACGGATTCAGCCGTTTCGGCGGGGTTTGCGGCACCTGGGGCGTGTGCGAATCCCCGCTCATTTACGGGGATCATCTCATTTACACTCCGGCAGGGAACACGACCACCCTCGCGGCGCTCGATAAAAACACCGGGAAAACCCTGTGGATGTCGGAAACGCTCCACGATACCACGGCCTACGTATCTCCGCGACTGATCAGGCAGGGCAGCCGCGACATTGTTGTCACCCTTGCCGAACGATGGTTTTTCGGAGTGGATGCGTCCGACGGGCAAATCCTTTGGAAATACGACTTTGCCTCTTTTCACCCGGAACCGGGAATGAAGATATGGCCCGGAGCGCCAAGAACCAACTCGGTAACCCCCCTGTTCGACGATGGAATGATTTATATCACAGGGGGTTATGACCATGGTGGTATCATGTTCCGGTTGTCGGAGCAGGGCGATGCGATCACCCGCGTATGGACCGACACGGTGCTCGATGTGCATCACGGCGGGGTGGTCAAAGCCGGCGAATACATTTACGGATCCAACTGGCTGGATAACAGCCGGGGCAACTGGTGCTGTCTTGACTGGCAAAGCGGGAAGACGATGTATGAGACCCGGTGGTTTACCAAGGGAGCCATCATCGGGGCCGGCGGCATGCTGTACTGCCTCGATGAAAAGAGCGGCAACCTGGGATTGGTGCGCGCCGACCCGGCAAAATTCGACCTGGTAAGCAGTTTCACAGTCCCTTACGGAAAAGGTCCTTTCTGGGCGCACCCGGTCATCAGCGACGGCCGCCTGCTGGTCAGGCACGGCGATGTGCTGATGGTTTACGACCTGTTGCAGAAGTGACAAAAGGCAGCCGCTGACGGGGCGTTCGTCGAGTTTTGCAGCCGGGTCGGCCAGGGGATTTTTCCGGGGTCCGGATTTTTGGTTATTTTGACAGCAGATGGTGAAAAAAAGGGTGCTTTCGGGACTTGTGCTGTTGCTGATCGTGGGTGGAACGGCCGTCATGGGGTGGTGGTTGTTCCATGACCCTTCGAACGACCTGAAAGCGTCGGTGCCGGGCATGGACATGCTGGGAACCGGGAACCGGGAGGTCGCTGCGGAGGTGAAGATCGGGGAGAAGTTCACTGCCTATGGAAAGGCGGAAGAGATCCCGGGGGCCGGGTGGCCGAATTTCCGCGGACCCGGTTTCGACAACATCGCCGGTGAACAGATCCCGCTGACTGAAAAATTCGGGGACCCGGGTGGGAGGATCCGCTGGCGGGTCGCGCTGGGCGAAGGCCATGCAGCACCCGCGGTATATGGCGGCAGGGTGTACCTGCTCGATTACGATGAAAAGGCCCGGACCGATGCGTTGCGATGTTTCTCACTGGTCGGCGGCCGGGAGCTGTGGCGCCGCGAATACCGGGTGCACCTGAAACGGAACCACGGCTTGTCACGGACCATCCCGGCGGTGAACAGCCGCTACGCCGTCACCATCGGGCCGAAATGCCAGGTGATGTGTGTCGACCGGGTTACGGGCGACCTGAAATGGGGCCTCGACCTGGTGAAACAATTCGGAACCGAGGTCCCTTTCTGGTACACCGGGCAGTGCCCGCTGCTCGACGGCGACACCCTGGTGGTGGCCCCCGGGGGAAAGGCCCTGATGGCGGGGATCGACTGCGCTACGGGGAGACCGGTATGGGAAACCCCCAACCCGAAGCAATGGAAGATGTCGCACTCTTCGGTCATGAAGATGCAGATCGCAGGGCAAAACATGTATGTGTATTTTGCCATCGGCGGTGTTTGCGGGGTGGCGGCCGACGGGCCGGAACGGGGAAAGATGATATGGGAGCTGGGTGATTTTGCCCCGGCTGTGGTGGCCCCTTCGCCGGTGTACCTGGGGGAGGGCCGCATCCTGCTGACGGCGGGATATGGTGCGGGGAGTGCCATGATCCGGGTGACGAGAGACGGGAGCCGGTGGAAATCCATGCTGGTAAAGCAGTTCCGGCCGCAGGAGGGGATTGCCTCGGAACAGCAGACCCCGGTGTTTTACCGGGGGAGGGTCTATTCCATTCTTCCCAAGGATGCCGGTGGCGGCCGGAACCGGTTTGTGGGCGCAGACCCGGAGGACGTGACGCGGCTCACCGTGAGCAGCGGAAAGGACGAACGTTTCGGATTGGGACCATATGTGGTGGCCGACGATAAATTTTATATCCTCAACGACGATGGGGAGATGACCATCGCCCGCGTGTCGGGTTCGCAGTTCAAGGTCGTTGACCGGGCGAAGATCCTGCCCGGACAGGATGCCTGGGGCCCGCTGGCGGTGACCGGGGGCTATCTCCTGGCCCGCGATTCCAAAGAGTTGGTATGCATGGATATACGAAAGCAATGAAAAACAGGATCCTTCTGGCTGTTGCCGTTTTCTTCCTGCTGGCCATGGTGGCCTGGATCGTGCTCGATCTCTTCAAAGCCGGCAGGCAGGAGGCGAAGAACCCATACGATTACGGCATGGATGCGATGCGGAACACCGACACCCTGCCTGCCTTCCTCGAACTGGACCCGCTGAAGCCCCATCTCACCGGGATCACCTGTCTGGCGGGCGGTGTCGACGGAATGGTGTTCGTCGGAGGGTCCGGGGGAGTGGAGATCTTCGATGCCGGCGGCCGTGTCGTGAACCGTTTCACCCTGCCCGGGCAAGCCACCTGCATGGCCCGCCTCGGCGATGGCAACCTGGCCATCGGATTGGAAGACCACCTGGAGATCTGGAATCCGGGAGGCGTGTTGATCTCGGCCTGGCCCCCCGCCGACACGGCTTCCATACTCACCGGCGTCGCTTCCGCCGCAGGACTGGTATATGTGGCCGATGCCGGCCGGAAAGTGGTTTACCAGTACGATCTGCAGGGAAAACTTTTAATGAGGATCGGGGAGAAAGATCCCGTTCGGAAGATTCCCGGTTTCATCCTCCCGAGCCCCTGTTTCGACGTGGCCGTAAGTGCGGCAGGCGATCTCTGGGTGGCCAACACCGGCCGGCACCGGCTCGAAAAGTACGGGGCCGACGGGTCATTGCTGACCGCCTGGGGAGAGGCCTCTTTCGCCCAGGAGGGTTTTTCGGGCTGCTGCAATCCCTCGCATTTCGCCCTCCTTCCCGACGGTTCATTCGTCACGGCGGAAAAAGGGATCGAGCGGATCAAACTCTATTCGCCGGCCGGTGTCTTTCAATCGCTCGTGGCCGGTCCCGAAAGCTTCGACGAAGGCACCCGGGGCCTCGACGTGGCCCCCGGCGCCCATGACATGCTGCTGGTGCTGGATCCGGTCAGAAACCAGGTACGTAAGTTTACATCCAAAGAAAAACGGTAGATCATGGAACCACAGACCCGAAGGAAATTCATCCGGCTGACATTCCGTGGCGCCCTCTTCGGGGGCCTGGCCGCATTGACCGGTGACCTGCTCTTCAGAAAGGGGGGAGCCTGGTCGCGTGAATCCCGCACAGCCGGTCCAAAAGTGTGGCAGCTCGACCCCTCGAAATGCATCCAGTGCGGACGGTGTGCCACGAGTTGCGTCAAGACCCCGTCGGCCGTGAAATGCACCCACGCTTATGCCATGTGCGGGTATTGCAACCTGTGCAGCGGGTATTTCAAGCCCGGCATCAAGACCCTCGATACCGGCGCCGAAAAACAGCTTTGCCCGGTGAGCGCCATCAAACGGACCTTCGTGGAGGATCCCTTCTACGAGTACATCATCGACGAAGCGCTTTGCATCGGCTGCGGGAAATGCGTGAAAGGGTGTGGCGCCTTCGGGAACGCATCGCTGCAACTCCAGGTAAGGCACCATCTCTGCGACAACTGCAACGAATGTTCCATTGCCCGGGTATGCCCGTCGGGAGCTTTCAGCCGGGTTGCCCTGACCGATCCATACCTGCTTAAAGGATTCGATAACAAAGAGATAGGATGAAAAAAGCGGGGATAACGGGCTTGGTTTTCCTGGCCGCTGCCGGCATGAAAATGGCGACGGCCGTCCAGCGTTTTCCGAAGCCGGAATTCGAGTCGGGATATATTGCGCCCGATACCTGGCTTCCGTTGCCCCGGGCGGAGCTGCTGGCATGGATGGATGTTGTGATCCTCGCCGTCGCTCTATCCCTCTCCGCCTGGCTGGTGCTGAAAAAGCGGTCGCGGATGGGGGTCTTCTGGCTATCGCTCTTTTCGCTGGCCTATTTCGGTTTTTACCGCGAAGGATGCATCTGTTCCATTGGTGCGATACAGAACGTGGCCCTGGCGCTTTCGGGAGGAGGGTACGCGATCCCCTTCACGGCCCTGTTGTTTTTCTTGCTCCCCCTGGTCTTCACCCTGCTGTTCGGACGGACCTTCTGCGCAGCGGTCTGCCCGTTCGGGGCCCTGCAGGACCTGGTGGCGGTGAAACCCCTGCGGATGGGTCCCTGGCTCAACGCTTTCCTCGGGCTGATCCCCTTTCTTTACCTTGGACTTGCCGTGCTTTTTGCCGCCACGGCCACCGACTTCGTCATCTGCCGGTACGATCCCTTCGTGGGCATTTTCCGGATGAATGCCACCTTCGGGATGTTGGTCTTCGGGGGGATCCTGCTCCTGACCGGGGTGGTCATCGCCCGACCCTACTGCCGGTTCCTCTGTCCCTACGGCGTGCTGCTGAACTGGATGAGCCGGTTTGCGTGGAAACACATGACCATCACGCCGGCCGGGTGTATCCAATGCCGCCTGTGCGAGTATGCCTGCCCTTACGATGCCATCGAAGTGCCCCAGACCGCGAAAGACCCGGCGGGTCGGCGAAGGCAGATCAACCGGCTGGTCCTGCTCTTTGGACTTTTACCGGTACTGGTGGCGGGCGGGGCCCTTACAGGCGTGATGCTCCACCCGGCCCTGGCAGGGATCAATGCCAAGGTCAGGCTGGCACGGATGCTCGACGATGCACCGACGGCCGGGAGCCGGGAAGAGATCCCGGAGATCACGGCCTTCCGTTCATCGGGTGTGCCGCAACCGCAGCTCATGGAAGAGGCTGCAGCGATTGTCCGGACCTTCCGGACCGGCAGCGGGCTCTTCGGCGGATTTATCGGGCTGGTGGTGGGGATCACCCTGATCGGGCTGATCCGGACCCCTTACCGTACCGGCTATGTTCCGCATGCCGGGCGGTGTTTCAGTTGCGCGAAATGCATGGATTACTGCCCGGTGGTGAAACCGGATGAAAAGATAGTATGAGAAAAAGGATTCCCGACGGCCTGCTTGTGAAATTCCTTCGCCTCACGGCGATGCTCGGGGGGATATTTTCCCTTTTGCTGATCGTTTTGATCCTGGTCACCTATCTTCAGCTTAAAAAGACCGATCCGCTGAACACCCCCGCGCTGGCGCATCTGCAGCAACAGTTCCAGCGCGACCCCGCCAACGAGGCGCTGAAACAGGAAATCCGCGCCCTCGACCTGCTGGCACGAAAAGCCTATTTCACCAGCCGCTGGCAGGTCCGCACCGGGGGTTACCTGCTGGCTGCCTCCCTGCTGCTGGTGATAGTCAGCGTAAAGGCCCTGGAGTTGATGACTCCGCCCGGACCCCAAATCCCGGCCCGGGAGTTGCCAGACGGGATCCGGACCCTTGCAGCCCGGAGAAAATGGCTGATCGCCGGAGCCTCCCTCCTGGCAGTCATCGCCTTCGTCCTGGCCTGGTTCACCCACGGAATGCTCTCCGGAACCCTCCCCTCAGGCACGATCGCTGCACGCGATTCCATCACCGCCGATTCCCTGCGCCTGCCTGCCGGTCAGCTGAGCCCGGTGGCGGCAGCCGATTCCTCCGGTACCGCTGGTGCGGCTGTGGATTCAACCGGGGTAGCCGACGACGGGGGGTTCCCTTCCGATCCGGAGTTGCGGGCCAATTTCACCTCCTTCCGGGGCCCGTACGGTCTCGGGGTGGCCTATCAGAAAAATATTCCTTCTTCCTGGGATGGTCCGTCGGGAAAGAACATCCGGTGGAAATCGGTGCTCCCGATGCCCGGCAATAACTCCCCGGTCGTATGGAACAACCGGATCTATCTTTCCGGCGCCCGCGATGACAAACGGGCGATCTTCTGCTTCGACGCCTCCTCCGGGAAGCTCCTCTGGACGACCGAAGTGCCTCCCGTGCCGGGAAGCTCCGGCCAGAGCCCGAAAGTGATCGCAGAAACAGGATTGGCGGCACCGACGCTGACCACCGACGGCCGGCGCGTGTACGCGGTGTTTGCCAACGGCGACTTGGCTGCCGCCGACCTGACGGGCAGGATCGTGTGGACCCATAACCTGGGATCACCAAAAAATCATTACGGCCACAGCTCTTCGCTGCTCATGTACCGCGACCGCCTGATCGTCCAGTATGATCAGACCGGGTCTGCCAGGGTGCTGGCATTCGAGGGGAAAAGCGGGAGAAAACTCTGGGAGACCTCCCGCGAAGTAAAGATATCGTGGGCATCGCCCGTGCTGGCAGCGATCGACGGTCGGACCGACCTGGTGCTGGCGGCCGAACCCTTTGTGACCGGCTATGATCCGTCGACCGGCAAGGAACGGTGGCGGATCGATTGCATCTCCGGCGAGGTGGGACCTTCGCCGGCTGCGGCCAACGGGATGGTGTTCACCCTCAATGAATATTCGAAACTGGCTGCCATCCGGCCGGGACCCAATCCGTCTGTGGCTTGGGAGGACGACGAATACCTCTCGGACGTGCCCAGCCCTGTCGCTGCCGGGGATTTGCTTTTCGTTGTGACCAGTTACGGGGTGGTGATCTGCTATGACGCAACCGGCGGGAAGCGTCACTGGGTGAAAGAGCTGGAGCGATCGGTCTATGCGTCGCCGATGGTGGCCGACGGAAAGTTATTCGTCCTCGACAAGCAGGGAGTGATGCACATCTTCGGGGCCGGGAAAAGCATGAACCCTTTGGGAGAAGCGGCATTGGGCGAGGGATGCGTTTGCACTCCGGCTTTCGCCGACGGCAGGATTTTCATCCGGGGGAACAGTCATTTGTATTGCATCGGAAAATGAGGCCGGCAGGAAAATGAACGACAGCGGTAAAATACAGGAGATCGTCACCCGGATCGTCAACGACCACCCGCAGGGTCAGGAATCGGTCATCCCGCTCCTCCAGGCGATCCAGCAAGAGTTCCGGTACCTCCCGCCGGAGGCGCTGCGTCATCTCACCCGTGCCACCGGCATCTCCCTCGCTCGGATCGTCAGCGTGGCCTCTTTCTACGGCCAGTTCCGTTTCGAGCCGGCGGGGAGGCACATGATCCGGGTGTGTACGGGAACGGCCTGCCATGTGAAGGGAGCGATGACCGTATATGATTCGTTTGCACGCGAGCTCGGACTGGAGGCCGGGAAACTGACCGATACCGAAGGCCTGTTCACCCTCGAAAAAGTGGCTTGCCTGGGATGCTGCACGCTGGCCCCGGTGGTGAAGATCGACGAAGTGACCTACGGACATGTGAAACCGGGCGATACCGGGGCCATTCTGAAGGATTTCCTGGCCCGGGGCGCGCCTGACGGCCGGATGCCGGGCATCGGACCGGGCGGCAAGGTCCCCGTGCAGGGCGAGATACGGGTCGGGCTGGGTTCGTGCTGTGTGGCCAGCGGCAGTGCCGGGGTGAAACAGGCCATCGACGATGTGATCCGTGAAACCGGCATCCGCGTGGATGTGAAACAGGTAGGCTGTGTGGGCGTCTGCAACCAGGTGCCGATGATCGAGGTGGCACGTCCCGGAGAGACGGGCGTTTTCTACACCCGGATCAAACCCGAAGAGGTGCGCGATGTATTGCTGAGCCATTTCCGGCCTGCCGGACTCCCGGGGCGCTGGCAGGTGCAGCTGCTGCAGTTGCTTGGCCGGGCCGTGGAAGAGCCGGCACCGGCTGCTTTCCACCGGTATCCCGCAGAGCAGCGCGACACTCCCCTGTGCGATTTTCTCGCACCCCAGGTCGCCATGGCCACCGAGCACCGGGGCAGGATCACCCCGCTCAGCCTCGCAGAGTACCGGCAGTCGGGAGGATTCGTTGCGCTGGAACAATGCCTGGCGCACCGCACCCCCGGCAGCATCGTCGGCGAGATCGCCCGGAGCGGATTGCGGGGAAGAGGGGGTGCCGGTTTCCCGACAGGCGAAAAGTGGCGGTTGGTGCAGGAACAGGATTCGGAGGTCAAATATGTGATCTGTAACGGCGACGAAGGGGATCCCGGGGCTTTTATGGACCGTATGCTTCTGGAATCCTACCCTTTCCGGATCATCGAAGGAATGTTGATCGCCGGGTACGCCACCGGCGCTTCGGAGGGGATCTTCTATATCCGTGCCGAATACCCGCTGGCCGTCGCCCGGGTCAGAGAAGCGCTGGCGATCTGCCGGAAGGAGGGGATCGTGGGACCGCGGGTGCTGAACACCTCATTCGCATTCTCCGTCAGGGTGTTTGAAGGTGCCGGAGCCTTCGTGTGCGGCGAGGAGACCGCCCTGATCGCCTCGGTGGAAGGAAACCGGGGAACGCCGCGGTTGCGGCCGCCCTATCCGGCCATTGCAGGACTGAACGGAAGACCGACCCTGGTCAACAACACCGAGACCCTGGCACTCGTCCCGTGGATCCTGCGGAACGGGGCGGATGCCTTTGCCGCCACCGGCACTCCCGGCAGCAAGGGAACCAAGGTCTTTGCCCTGGCGGGAAAGGTGAACCGGGGAGGGCTCATCGAGGTTCCCATGGGCATTTCGATCCGCCGGATCGTGGAAGAGATCGGGGGCGGGATCCAGGGAGGGGGTGTGCTGAAGGCGGTACAGATCGGGGGTCCTTCGGGAGGATGCATCCCGGCTTCGATGGCCGGCATGCCGGTCGATTACGAGGCGCTTGCCGAAGCCGGAGGCATGATGGGCTCGGGCGGAATGATCGTGCTCGACGAGCACGACTGCATGGTCGACCTGGCCCGCTATTTCCTTGCCTTTACCCAGGCACAGTCGTGCGGGCAGTGCACCTATTGCCGGGTCGGAACGCGCCGCATGCTGGAGATCCTCGAAAAGATATGCCGGGGTGAGGGAACCTCCGGTGACGTTGACCAACTGGAACAGCTGGCCCGCAGTGTCGCCGCCGGAAGCCTGTGCGGACTGGGAAAAACCGCCCCGAACCCGGTCCTTTCCACGCTGCGCTATTTCCGGGAGGAGGTTGAAGCCCATCTCGAAGGCCGCTGCCCGGCCGGCCGGTGCGCCCCGCTCATCCGGTACACGATCACCCCCGACTGCATCGGCTGCACCCTGTGCGCCCAGCGTTGCCCGTCGGGAGCCATCGCTTTTACCCCGTACGAAGTGCATGCGGTGACGAACGAAAAATGCATCAAATGCGACATCTGCCGGCAGGTATGCCCGAGTGACGCGGTAACCGTTTCCTGACATGAAAGTGACCATCGACCACCGGCCCATCGACGTACCTCCCGGCACCACCGTGATGCAGGCCGCGGCATCCCTGGGGATCCGGATACCGGCGATGTGCCTTCACGAAGGGGTGCCCCACCGTCCCTCCTGCATGGTGTGCATGGTGAAGGAGGTTGCTTCGGGAAAGATGTTTCCCTCCTGCACGATGCCGGCCGTTGAGGGGATGGTGATCGACACCCTCTCGGAAGAGGTCAGAACAATGCGCAGGGAAGCGCTGGAACTGCTGCTGAGCGACCACACCGGCGATTGCGAAGCACCCTGCCGCATCGCCTGTCCCGCCTTCATGGATATTCCGGGAATGAACCGCCTGATCGCGGCCGGGGATTTTTCAAAAGCACTTGAGCGGATCCGGGAAGAGATCGCCCTGCCGCTCATCCTCGGGTATATCTGCCCCGCTCCGTGCGAAAAGGTCTGTCACCGCAGGAAAGTGGACGAAGCGGTGTCCATCTGCCTGCTGAAGCGTTTTACGGCCGGGGATGATATGCGCCGCAGGGCAGGCCTTCCCGGCATCCGCGAGAACGGAAAAAAGGTGGCGGTGGTCGGCTCGGGACCCGCCGGACTCTCGGCCGCCTATTATCTGAGAAAAGCCGGGACCGGGGTTACCGTGTACGAGGAAATGGCATTGGCCGGAGGGGCATTGAGGCACTCCATCCCGGAAGAAAGGCTGCCCCGGGCCGCGCTGGATGCAGAGATCGGTTGCCTGGTCTCCATGGGGATCCGGTTCCTCACCGGGGAAAAGGTCGATCGCAACCGGCTCGAAGAGGAGATCATCCCCCTCCACGATGCGGTGATCCTGGCCACCGGCGATACCGGCGAACATGCCCTGCACACCTTTTACCTCCCGGCGATCCCCGGGCCGGCTGATCCCGGTTATAAGACCTGTGCGACCGGCCGGCCGGGAATTTTCTGGTGCGGTCACCTGACACGCCACCAGCCTATGGCCGTGCGGTCGGCCGCCCGGGGAAAGGAGGCAGCGACGGAGACACTCCGTTTCCTTCAGATTGAAGAGGATCCGGCTGCCCGGATCCGGTTCCGGTCGGTCATTTCCCATCTGACGGCGGAGGAGGCCGGTGAATACCTGCAGGAGAGCCGGCCCGGCCACCGGGAGGAACCGGCGGATGGACAACTGACCGGATTTTCCCCCGGAGAGGCTGTAGCGGAGGCGGCCCGGTGCCTCCATTGCGATTGCCGGAAACCCGCGACCTGCAAGCTCCGCCTTCTCGCGGAGGAATACGGGGCCGACCGCCGGCATTTTGCCGGGCCGGCAAGAAAGAAACTGACCCGGATCGTACGACACGAAATGATCGTGTATGAACCGGAGAAATGCATTAAATGCGGAACTTGCATCGAGATTTCGGCCGGGTACAAAGAGGAGTTGGGGATGACCTTCATCGGCAGGGGATTCGACCTGCGGGTGGGCGTTCCCCTCGACGGCGGACTGCACGAAGGCCTCACCCGGGCCGCCGTCCGGTGCGCCGAAGCCTGTCCCACCGGAGCCCTGGCCCGCCGCAACAAGGAGGAATTGCCATGAATACGAAGATCGCTGTTCGATGGGTTGCATTGCAGGTTCTCCTGCTCATGACCGCTTCCCGGATCACGGCCCAGGAGCGCAGCGCTTCCTGCTGGCCTTCCTACCGGGGCGACCCGCAGCTTACCGGGGTGTCGGCCGCCCGGTTGACCCCCCCGCTGAGACTGTTGTGGACGTTCAAGACCGGCGACGCCATCAAGTCGTCGGCCGTGGTATGCCACAACCGGATCTTCATCGGTTCGTCGGATGGATTTTTGTACGCCCTGTCGACCGAAGGCAAGCTCCTCTGGAAATTCAATGCCGGGAACAGCATCGAAGCGCCACCCCTGGTTGCCGGCGACCGGGTGATCGCCAGCACCCTGGAAGGGATCCTATACGCAGTGGATGTAAACACGGGAAAGGAGTGCTGGCGCTACGTCACCGAAGGACAGATCTCGGGTGCACCCAACCTGATCCGAAATAAGAACGGAACCGCCGGCTCGATCGTGGTGGGCAGCTACGATTATCACCTCCATTGCGTGGATGCCGCGACCGGCGCCTTCCGGTGGAAGTATGAGACCGCCAACTACATCAACGGCACACCGGCGCTGTACGGGAAGATTGCCATCTTCGGAGGGTGCGACGGTCACCTCTACCTGGTCAACACGACCGATGGAAAGCTGATCGGCAAGACCGACATCGGCACCTACATGGCTTCTTCGCCGGCGGTCGGGGGAAACAATGTGTGGTTTGGCAACTACGACGGCGACTTCTTCTGTTTTGACCTGAGAAAGAATAAGATATCATGGAAAACGCCGGGCGGGGGACCTTTTCTTTCCTCCCCCGCCGTCGCCGGGAACCGGGTGCTGATCGGTTCGCAAAACCGGACGTTGTATTGTTTCGGCGCCTCCACCGGAAAGGTGCTTTGGAGCTTCAAAGCTGCAGGGAAAGTAGATGCTTCGCCGGTCATCGCGGGCGACCGGGTGGTGGTGGCTTCCACCGACGGACGGATCCATCTGCTCGATCTGGCCACCGGGAAGAGCGCCTGGAGTTATGATACCGGATCGCCCCTGTACGGCACCCCGGCAGTGACCGGAACCGGGATCGTTGCCGGTTCGGAAGATGGAACCCTCTATTGCTTCGGAAAATGAAGATCGTGTATATCGTCCCCGGTTTCGGGGGAACTTTTTACTGCGGAAACTGCCTTCGCGATTCGGCCCAGGCAGCGTCGCTCCGTGCCGCCGGGCATGAAGTCTCGGTCCTGCCGGTGTACCTGCCGCTGGTGATGGACGGCGAGATCGTTCCCGGCGGACCGCCTGTCTTTTACGGGGCGGTCAGCATCTATATCAAGCAGATGATCCCCGTCCTGAGGAACATGCCCTCCTGGCTTCACCGGCTGCTCGATTCGGGGCCCATGCTGCGCCTCGCCGCGCGCAAGGCGGGCTCGACGAGGGCGCACGGGCTCGAAGCCCTCACCGAATCGATGCTCTTGGGCGAAAAAGGATTCCAGGCCGGGGAGCTGACCGAAGTGGTGCACTACCTGAAGCACCACGAAAAGCCGGATATCGTTCATCTTTCCAATGCGCTGTTGCTGGGGATGGCCCCGATGATCCGTCGCGAAGCGGGACTCCCAGTGGTTTGCTCGCTGCAGGACGAAGATGTCTGGATCGACGCCATGGAGCCCGCCCTGCAAAAACCCATGTGGGATCTGATGGCGGAACAGGCGTTGAAGGCCGACGCCCTGATCGCCGTAAGCCGATGGTTTGCCGGCGAGATGAAAAGAAAAATGAACCTGCCCGACGGGCTGATCCACACCGTGCCGATCGGGGTGAATACCTCCCTCTACCGGCCGGTGGCTCCGGCCGCCGAACCCCCGACCATCGGCTACCTGTCGCGCCTTTGCGAAGAGAATGGCCTCGGGGTGCTGATCGACGCCTTCATCCTGCTCAGGAAGGATCCCCTTTTTGCCCGGCTGAAACTACGGGTCACCGGGGGCCACACCGGCGACGACCGGAAGTTCATCCGGGAACAACACCGCAAACTCAGGCGCAACGGGCTGACCGGGGAGGTGACCTTCCTGCCCGATTTCGGCTTTGCCGCCCTGCCCGGTTTTTTTGCCGGACTCTCCCTGCTTTCTGTGCCGGTGCTGAAAGGAGAAGCCTTCGGATTGTACATGATCGAGTCGATGGCGTCGGGAATCCCGGTGGTGCAACCGGCCCTGGGGGCTTTTCCCGAGATCATCGGACAGACGGGCGGCGGTGTCACCTACTCGCCGAACACACCCTCCCGCCTCGCCGAAACCCTGGCCGACCTGCTGCAAAGGCCGGAGAAAATCGCTGAACTGGGCAAAGAGGCAAAAAGAGGTGCCGAAAGCCGGTTCGACACCCACGTCGTCACCGGGGAACTGCTTAAGGTATACCAATCCGTAACCGCAAAATTCAACCCTGATTCCTGACCCGATGAATGTCGCTCAACTGACCGCAATTACCAAAGAGTACCGGAACCCCGACAGCAATGCTCCCGGCCGGGTGCTCGACCGGCTCTCGCTGACAGTCGCTGCCGGCGAGACCATCGCGATAACCGGCCCGTCGGGATCGGGGAAAACAACCCTGCTGAACATCCTCGGCACCCTCGATGATCCCTCTTCCGGGGAGGTTATGCTGAACGGGCAACGGGTCGCGGAACTGGATGAAGACCAACGGGCCCTTTTGCGAAACCGCTTCACCGGCTTCGTCTTTCAGCAGCATTTCCTGCTGCCGCAGCTCACCGCGCTCGAAAATGTGTTGCTCCCGGTATTGCCGGTCAGGGATAAGCAGTTCAGGGCGGAAGCCGGGGCCAGGGCGATGCGGCTGCTTGAAGAAGTGGGGATGAAAGATCATGCCCGCCATTTCCCGGGAAGACTTTCCGTCGGCGAATGCCAGCGGGTGGCTGTCGTGCGTGCCCTCATCAACAAACCATCGCTGGTCCTGGCCGACGAACCCACCGGTTCGCTCGATGCGCGCAACGCCGCCGTGCTGACCGATCTCCTGGCCGGCCTCAGCGAAGAATACAGGTATTCGATGGTCCTCGTCACGCACGACCCGGAGGTGGCCCGGAAAATGAGATCCCACTACCGGCTTTCCGACGGAATCCTGCACCCTGAACACAAAGCCGGATCATGACCCTTCTCCGCCTGATCTGCCGGAACATTGCCGGGTATGCCCGTTCCTGGATGCTCACCCTGGCCGGAGTCATCCTCGGCACTGCCGTACTCACCGGCGCCCTCATCACCGGCGACTCGGTGCGACACAGCCTGACCGCCATGGTCACCGACCGGCTGGGGACCATCCGGTGTGCCATGGCCCCTGCCGACCGTTTCTTCCTTCAGGAACTGGCCACCGGGATGTCAAAAGAGTGCGGGTTCCCGGTGGTTGCCGTGTTGAAAACCCGGGGTGTGGTTTCCTCGCCGGCCGGCGGCATCACGCTCAGCCGTGCTACCATTGTCGGGGTTGACCGAAGTTTCGCGGAATTATGGGAGAAGGAGGAGGGTGAGGGCGGATTCCTGGTCCCGGAAGGCGATGAGGCGGTGATCAGCGCCAACACAGCGAAATTCCTGGATGTAAAACCCGGCGATGAGATCGTGGTGCGGGTTTCGGAAGAGGGATTCGCTCCGGCAAACGCCCCGTTCGTCAGCGTGCAGTCCGCAACGAAAGGGATCCGGGTGAAGGTGGCGGCGGTGGCCGGTGACCGTACAGGCGGAAAGTTCGGGCTGGAGAATAACCAGGCAGCCCCGTTCAATATCTTCCTGCCATTGCCGCTCCTGGCGGCGAAAAAAGGCATAGCCGGCTTTGCCAACACGCTTTTAGCTGCCTCAGGCGATCAACCGGATCCGGTTGATCGCCTGAACCGTGCTCTGCGGCAATCCTGGACCCTCCCGGATGCCGGCATCGTCGAAACCCGGCCCGCTCCCGGCATCCGCCAGTGGGCGTCGCGGAGGATCTTCATGGAGGACACCCTGTGCGCTCTCCTGCAGGATGCCGTGCCCGACCCGGTTGGCATCCTGACCTATCTCGTGAACGAAATTTCGCTGATGGGGAAGTCCGCACCCTATTCCTTCGTCGCTGCCGCAGGGCCGGGAATCGCAACGGTGGATCCCCGCCCCGGGGAGATCGTGATCAACCGCTGGCTTTCCGATGACCTCGACGCGCAACCCGGCGATACGGTGACCCTCCGGTACTGGACCCTGGGAACCGGTCGGTCTCTGCGGGAACAGACAGCCCTGTTCCGGGTTTCCTCGGTGGCGCCGGTGGAGGATAACGAAGCGGCGAGAGCCCTGATGCCCGATTTCCCCGGAATGAAGAACAGCGGCAATTGCCGCGACTGGGAAACCGGAACCCCGGTCGACCTGAAAAAGATCCGCGGCAAGGATGAAGAGTATTGGAAAAGATACCGGGGCACCCCGAAAGCGTGGATCACGCTGACCGACGGACAGCGTCTGTGGAAGAACCCCTTCGGGTCCGTAACCGCCATCCGGTCAGGAACAGACCCCGGTTCCAGCCTTCCGGATGAGATCCTCCGGAGCCTCGATCCCGCCCTTCTCGGGTTGAGATTCACCCCGGTGTACGACGAGGGGTTGACCGCTTCCGCCGGATCGACCGATTTCGGAGAGTTGTTTCTCAGCCTGGGTGCCCTTGTCGTGATCTCCGGCCTGATCCTTTCCGGGATGCTCCTATCGTTCTATCTCCGCATCAGGAACCGCGAAGGAGCGCTGATGCGCGCCCTCGGGTTCACCCACCGCCGCATCACCGCCATCCTCCTGCCCGAGATCCTGGTGATCTCCCTGGCCGGGGGGATCCTGGGCGTCGCCGTGGCCGTCGGTTATTCCCGGTTGATCGTGGCGGGCCTCAACACCCTTTGGGAGGAGGCGGTCAACACCACTTCCCTCCGGATGTCGGTCGAACCGGCCACCCTGGTCCGGGGTTTTCTGGCGGGAATGATCCTGAACCTGATCCTGTTCCTCTTCATCCTGTTCCGAAACCGGCGGAACAGGTTGCCGTCGCGTTACACCCGGCACGGTACAAAGGTGGGTCAGGGTATCTCCCGGCCCGGCCCGGCGGCCTATGTCTGCCGTTCTCTTCGTTACCGCCGCACACGGACCCTCACTGCGGTGATCCTGATGGCACTGGGGACCTTTACGGTACTGGTGACGGCCATGAACCGGCGGCAGGGAGGCCGGGATTCTGACAACAACCGATCGGGAACGGGAGGTTTCCCGCTGTGGATGGAGACAGGGATGCCGATAGAGGCCGACCTGAACTCGAAAACAGGAAGAACGAAGATGGGGATTGACGAGGATCCCGTGATCACCCGCAGCCGGTTCGTCCCCCTGGCCGGTATCGGCGGCGATGATGCCAGCTGCCTCAACCTCAACCTTGTTACAAAACCTGCTGTGCTGGGCATCCCTGCTGCATATTTTGACAGGAGATCAGCGTTTTCATTTGCCCGGCTCCTTCCCGCGATCGACCACCGGCACCCGTGGCAGAGCCTTCTTACACCCCCCGGCCCAGGGATCATCCTCGGATTCGCCGACCAGACCGTTCTCACCTGGGGGTTGCATAAAAAGGTGGGCGACACGTTGTTCTACACGGATGAGCAGGGCCGACGTTTGGGGATCCTTATCGCCGGCGGTCTGGAGAACTCCATTTTCCAGGGCAGTATTCTTGTAGCCGACAGTTTGCTGCGACTGCATTTTCCCTCCTCCGCCCGGGTGAACCGGATGTTGGTCGAAACACCTGCCGAAATGGCCGACACCCTGGCGCGATTGCTTGAAGAGAGGCTCCGCGATCAGGGAACTGTCGTCATGCCCACCCGGGAAAGGATCGCTTCCTTTGCAGCGGTGACAAACACTTACCTCGACGTGTTCATCCTCCTCGGGGGCCTTGGCCTGATCATCGGAACGGCCGGACTGGCCGTCCTTGTGATGCGTACGCTCCATGAGCGGAAAGAGGAGCTGGCACTGTTGCGTGCGCTGGGATTCACCCCGGCGCTGACCCTGCGGATGTTGGCCGGCGAGTTTCTGTTCATCCTGGTGGCCGGTGTTGCCGCCGGGACCCTGGCGGCAACAGCGGTGAACCTTCCGCTGATCCTGCACGGAGGGATTCACACCCTGCTGTACCTGCTCCTGCTGGCGGGGATCGTCCTGGCCATCGGGGTGCTGTGGATCTGTTGGACTGCCCGAAGGATGATGGGAAAAGGACGCGCAAATGATCCTCCACAGATCCGGGTATAAGCATCGAAAATGAATGGTGCTGTGCCGGATCTCTGCGATGAGACCACGGTCAGTGTCATTTTTTACAATGCAGGGAGTAATTCGTGATCCCTTGTTTATCTCCCATTTCAGCGGAGATCCTGAAATTTTCACACGCTTGTACGGGCTGTCCCAGGTTATGGTATACGGCGCCCCTCATATTGTACAGGTCGGCTCTTTGAATCCGGGCCAGGAGATAGTCTAATTCAAGGAGACAAGCGGAAGATTGTCCGCTATGATATAAACAATATGCTCTTGATATTCGTGCCTCTTGAAAATCAGGGGCCTTCTCCAGGATTTCTGCATATACCCGCGCCGCCTGGACAAATTTATTAGCCTGTTTCAATGTAGCGGCAGAATCATACAATGATTGGTAAGCAAGCAGGAAGGCCTTTCTCGATATATCAGCCCTGTTCCTTGCAGCCACCGTATCGCCGGGAAAATACTTGCTGAGGGTGTCAAGCATCGCCAGGGCTTTATCATATTTTCCACTCTCACGGTAAATGGAAAAAGCAACCATCAGGTTCTGCTTGTTGGATCCGATCTTACCGGAACTGCTGTCCATCAAGGAAATACATTGGTCCACATTGCCCATGTTTAACAAGATCGTACTATAGAGTGCGACCATATTAAAATAATTGGGCATCTGGGTCGCGGCTTTTTTTGCATAAACCAACGCACTGTCCGTTTGATGCATGGTAAAATAGGTAAATGCAATGAAATAGGGGATCCGCACATCATACGGACTGGATCTTTCATTTTTAAGCAGATTCAATACCTCATCATACCGTTTCTCCTGGAAAAGATAACGGGATTTCAGCAGTGAGATCGGTTCCCCGGTTGCACTTAAGGTTGGGATGGCAGGAAACTCCTCCATGAACTTGGCCGCCGGGTGATTGAAGAGGTTCTGTTTCTTCTCCTCGGCGACAATTCGCTGAAGCCTGAGCGATTTTACATTAAGATATAAAACATATGTCGTCGCGAGGAGCAGGATGCCGGATAAAGCCACAACTGTCCATCCTGGAACAGACAACCGGCCAGGAACAGCTTTGTCGCTGATTCCACCTGCCGTTAACCCGATCAGGATCGCGGTATAGATGGCAAAGAGCGACTGGATCTCGGGCCGGTCATGGGGGAAGTTGAAAAAGGCGTCAAAAAAATAGCAAAGCAGCCCCATGACAGGCAGTAAAAGTCCGATGAGTTCCCCGGGTGGATTGTTCCTTCTGAATGCCCTGATAAAAAGCCATCCGGCAAGGATAAAGAAGGCCGTGTACAGCAGGCCTCCGAAAATACCTGTTTCAGTGGTGACTTCAATGAAGTCATTGTGTGCCTTATAATGGTGCTTATAAGTGGATGCTGTCTTGTTTTCCATGCCGACTGTGACAAGTTTCCAGTTTCCCGCACCGATTCCCAATAATGGATCCTGTTTAAATGCAAGCCAGGAGAGATACCAGATATGGTATCGCTCGCCCCCGCCGGAATCGGCGACAGATTCCAGGCGGTTCAACACACTTCTCTTTCCTGCGTCTTCCGATTTAGGATACAGAAAACGTTGAGTCAGGGTGAAAATCAAAAACGCAATGGAAAACAGCGTAAAGTACAGAACAACGTTTTTTACATATTGATTCTGATGCGAACGCCGGTACAGGATGATCAGGAAAACCGCAACAAACAGGCTCAACACGATGGTGCCAAGGTAAAATGCCCTCGAACTCAGGAACAGCAAAGCCGTAAACGTAAGGAAACTGATCAATGTTGAAATGACTTTTTCCCACCTGCGGCCAAAAAACATGAACCATAACGCAAAGGGGGCCTTGATGAAGATGGAGGCGGCAAAAATGTTTTTATTGGAATAGATGAACTTGATTTCATTGATGAGCCCGATCTTTCCGATGATATACTCGGATACTTCTGAAATAAGGAACATGCAATCAATGAGGAGCGCCGGAAGCATGGCATAACCGATGACCCTGATGCTCCTTTTCTCCAGGATGATAAGAAGTGTAATAAAACAGGTAGCTGAGAAAACTGTAAAGGCTTTTGAGAATTGAACGATTGATTCGATTACGTTTATTGCTTTTAGAAAAGATATCAATGAAATGACCAGGAGGCCGCTTAAAACGATTCCGACCGGGTGACGGAAAAAAGCAGTCAGAAGGTCAGGTCTTCCCGGGAGATCTTTCCGGCTGAAGAGATAAATGAATGCAATGATGTTCAGCAATGCAAGCGACAGGAACTTTGGCCCGCCGGCATCATAGGCCTTAAAGTCCGGTGTGATCACCGCAAGGTAACAATAGGCAATGAGGAGGAGATAAAGGAGAACAGGATGCTGCTGCCGGGAGGTGGGGGTGGATGGCGAAATTTTCGCCTTTTTGATTGATTTCTTTCCCATGGCGTGATGAAGGATCGTTTGAAAAGGCAAATGTAATGATATCAGGACTAAACAGTGTGCCTTTTTCACATGGTCATAGTCCACCAACATAAAGTCGGGAACACTTTTAAACAGTTCATTTCCCATGTTATATCGGACACCGTTGAAATGAAACAGAACCTGAAAGAACATACATTGCTCGGTTAGGGACTTAAATCACGAGATATCAAACGTGAAGTAAAATCCGGAGAAGATCGGATTACTGATCTGACTAAAATGGAAGCGCCTGCTCTTCCAGGGCGGCGCCTTCTCCATGCTGACCTTCTTCGGCTTTCACTGGTCATCGACCGAAGCCGGACCGACCGCCGCCTATGAGATGAAGTTGGAGTTCTCCTCGGCTACCGCCTATGTCGAAACCGAAAACAAGGCCAAAGGCCTCTCGGTGAGGTGCCTGAGGAATTATTGACGAATTTCACTCTCTCAGCACATATCCCACCACCCGGTTGTCGGTGTATGTAGGAATCAGCAGGAGTCGCCTTTCGGGGAGGTACTCAAAGGCGGCACACCACATGCCCGGCGCCGTGGCGTCGAGCAGCAGCGTTTTTTCTCCCCGGCCGTTCACGCGGTAAACCTTCCCGTTGAAATCGGAAACCAGGAAATTCCCGTCCCCTTCGTATGCGATACCGTCCATGATCGCGCCTTCGCCCAGGCAGGCCAGGGTCGATAGGATCTTCGAAGCCGGGTCAATGCTTTTAATGCAACCGTCGCCCGAAGTGCCTGCGAACAGCCGGCCATCATGATAAAGCAGCCCGTTGGCGCGGGCCAGTTCCGGCGATGCCAGCCATTCGGTCATCTTCCCGTCTTCCAGCTTGTAGATCAAGCCTTTCCTGCTGTCGGTCACGTACAGCGACCCTTCGGCATCGGCGGCCACATCGTTGGGAAGACCCGGTTCGGGAAAGCGGAAGCGGTTGGTGATCCCTCCGCTTTCCGGATCGATCTCGATCAGCGCAAACCTCCCGACCACGTAAAGCCTGTCGCGGCTCATGGTCATTCCCGCCGGCTGGGCGACCCCGGTCACCCATTCCAGCGAGAGCACTTTGCCTTCCGGACTGACCTTTGAGATGAACTCCTTCCCGTCGTTGAAGAAATTCGAGACGTAGAGCACATCCCTTTTTTGATCATACTGCACCGATTCGGGACAGCGGAACCGGTGTCCAATCTCCCAGGCCCGGTCCACCTTCCGGTCCATGTACACGGCTTTTGCATCCCGGAAGACGAACCCCCATCCGCCAAATGTCTCGGCCAGGGCGATCATGAGCTCGTTTTTTCCCTTTTTGAGCGGGAGGCTGATGTAGTCGTTCAACCCGACGATCCCCTGGAAATTAGGGTCCCGCGAGGTATAGCTGCTGTTCCCTGCGAAAAGGAATTTCCCGTTGCGGATAACTCCGAAAGGGAATGCAGCGACCGGTTGAATCCGTCCGGGGTTTCGATCTCCTGTTGCCGGGAAGGATTGTTCGGGAATGGATGAAACGACACGAATGGTTAAAAATTAAATCCTAAGTTTGTGCCGCGGGACATGTCACCACATTCCCTTCGGGTTCACTCAAGCACGCATCACGCATGACGTTACCGGCTTTCGGCCTCCGGAACCAACCTGACCTGCAATTCCGGATTTATATGTCCAGCGCCCTGGCCCTTCTGATCCTGGCCCTCTTTTCGGTTGGCTGGCTGCATCCCGACGAGCATTTTCAGATCCTGGAGTTTGCCCGGTGGAAGCTCGATCCCTCCAACCCCGCACCGCTTCCCTGGGAATTTCACTGCCGGATGAGACCGTCCGTCCAGCCGGCCCTTGTGGTGGCCCTGTCCCGGGGGATGTCGCTGGCCGGCATCCGGGATCCGTTCGCCCTGACCATGTTGCTTCGCCTTCTTTCCGGCGCTCTTTCATTCGTGGCATTATGGAGGATCCATCGCTGGTATGAATCGCAGATCTCCGGTCCCGCGATGAAACATCAGTTCCTGTTATTGAGCTTCCTCACCTGGTTCACGCTCTACCTGGCTGTCCGGTACAGTTCCGAGACCTGGTCGGGGGCGCTTTTTGTCATTGGATTCACCATGCCTTTTCCGGGTAACACCGCCGGGAAGTACCGGTTTTTGATCGCGGGGCTCCTGCTCGGATGTGCCTTCATCATCCGGTACCAGGCCGGATTCATGGTGGCGGGATTCGTGCTCTGGTTGTTTTTCATCCGGAAGGAGAAACCGCTTCACCTGCTCATTCTGGCGGCAGGCTTCCTGGCGGCTTTCGCGGCCGGCATCCTGGCCGACCGGTGGTTTTACGGGGAGTGGGTGATGACGGTATGGAACTACTTTGAGCAGAATATCGTGGCCGATAAGATCTCGGGATTTGGCCTTCAGCCTTGGTATTTTTACCTCACCGAACCAGGAAAAGAGCTGATCCCTCCCTTCAGTATCCTGATCCTGCTGGCCTTCCTCCTCGTCTTCCTCTTCAGGTGGAAAGATCCGCTCACATGGACCCTGCTGCCCTTCGTCCTGGTGCATTTTGCCATCGGTCACAAAGAGATCCGGTTCCTGTTCCCTCTTGCCTGGTTTGTCCCGGTCATGCTGATCAAAGGCGCGGAGATCGTAACATCCCGGTACGGAAGCGGGTGGATGAAGGCCCGTATTTCAAGGATCCTTATGACGGTCTTCTGGTTCACCAATTTTGTCCTCCTGACCGTCCTGTTCTTCATCCCTGCCGACAAGCAGGCAAACCTCTACCGGTATCTCTTCCGGCAGAAAGGACCGGTGACCCTGTGCTATATGGAGGAGAATCCCTATGAACGAGGGTTGCTGGTGGAATTCTACCGGAACCCCCGGCTGACCTTCGCCGAAGTTCACGGAGTCGAATCGCTGGATACCGTCAGGGGTGCCTGTTACCTGGCCGTAAAGACCGCGAATCCCGACCTTTCGAAACTGAAAGGAAGAAGAGCGCGGCGGGTTTACTCGTCGCTGCCCGGATCGGCCAGGTACATCAATTTCAACCACTGGCTCGACCGCACCAAGGTCTGGCATCTTTTCCGGCTGGAGTGACGGGCCGGAAAGCGTAACCCGACCAACTCACTACCCTTCCATGCTGCTCCACCGTGATTACTTCCCCACCGAAGGAGAATGACCATAAAGTTAGTTCATATAACTCAACCAAGGGGTTTTCCTTACGGATGACCGTTGACCTGACCTGTTCTTACCTGTCGAAGTCCCCGTATACTTCGTGCCAACAGGAGATCTATGAAATTATCAGAAAACTCCATGAAGATGATGGATGGAACTTTGTCCATTGGGTTTGAAATGTTCTTGCTATTTATAAGGTAACTTTTAAGACAGTTAATTTTATTGAGTATTTGAGAAAAATATACGTAAGAATATAGACAACACTGGAGTTAAACCAAATTGTTTAGTATATTAATTTAATATTCAATGCATTACACCGCCCACATTGACGTGTGTTAACTACTAATTCTTCTTTTTACTTTTCATTATGCAGACCTTTGCATTTCTAACAAAAATTTACACACATGAACGATTATTTATTATCTCCGATCAGGTCATACGAGAGCTGGGAATCAATCTTGAAAACAAGATTAACTATCTTTACCAGATATTAAATTTTACCGTTCCTAATAAAAAATTGACTATGAAAAATATTGCGACTTTTACTTGTCTTTTTATGTTTTTGGTTGCTGTCACAAATGCCCAGGTCTCGATCAGTACAAATACCACCACCCCGGATCCCTCTTCAATTCTTGACCTTCAGAGCAGCGACAAGGGATTTTTGCCCCCCAGGATGACGATGTCTCAGCGGAATGGAATAGCAAATACGGCCAAATCATTGCTTATTTTCCAAACAGATCAGGATCCTGGATACTATTATAATTCAGGGACTCCATCTGCGCCATTGTGGGTGAAACTTACGGGTGGGGAACCTGCTGTATACGGCATGGCGTTCCGTTCGGCCCCGTATGATCTTGCAGCAAAAAATGTCTGGTATGACATACCTTTAACTGGTGGCAACACCAACCTTTCCAATATTTATCACGACACCCAGACATCTCCAGAAAAGATAACAGTCGGGTTGAGTGGAAAGTACTTAATTACTTATATTTTGTATTTCAGGCAACAAGGTTCTTCACATCATGGCGTCGCGAGGCTAAACCTGAATTCCACATCCGAAATCCCAGGAAGTTATTCAATAACAAACGTTTATATAGAAGCAAATTATATTGGACGCCTAATGGGACAGGTTATTGTATCACTTGCTGCGAATGATTATTTTACGGTTCAGGCTGGGACAAACTTTAATGTTACGAACGAACTGGATATTTATTCTGGTCCGGACCTTCCCACCCCGGTGACACCGATTACAGCCTCAGTAGTTATTAAAAGGATTGGACCTTGAAGGATCTTAAATTAAGCAGATTGACAAACCTCATTTCAAACTACTCCACCGTGATTAGTTCTTTACCTTCAGGTGACCGTAAAAATACAGAATAT
>CAYVVG010000028.1:0-43449 GCA_964455285.1 uncultured Prolixibacteraceae bacterium | reverse complement strand
TCAGGGTGGGGGGACCCCGTCGGGGTGGGGGGACCCCGTCGGGGTGGGGGGACCCTGTCAGGGTGGGGAGCAGGATTACCGTCCAAATATGCGGTTACAACGAATATTTTACCGGGCAGCAGACCGCTTTTGGTATCTTCGTTTCTGTCATATAAACATCCTGGGAAGCCAGGTATATTTTTGTCGCCATGAAAAAGATTACAGGAATTTGGTTGCTGTCTGCCCTCCTCCTTGCCGGCGCCCACGCACAGGAAGGTATGTGGCTCCTCTCGCAACTGCCGCAGATGGATCTCAACAAAAAAGGGCTGAAGATCGGGGTTGCCGACCTGTACAGCCAGGAAAAACCCGCCCTCTGCCGTGCTGTCCTGCAGCTTGGCGGCGGTTCTGCCTCGTTCGTCTCGCCCGACGGACTGATCCTTACCAACCACCACGTCGCCTTCGGGGCCCTGCAGCGCTCCTCCTCCGTCGCCAGCGACATCCTGACCAACGGGTTCCTGGCTGCCAAACGGTCGGACGAAGTTAAAGCGCCCGGATACCAGGCCCTCATGATGACCTCCATGAAAGATGTGACGAAAGAGGTGACCGCCGCAGCCAACGGGATCTCACTCCCTATGGAAAGAGATAAAAAGATCCGTGAAACGATCGCGCAGATGTCGGCAGATATAGAAAAAGGAAAGGAAGACGTTCAGGCCGTCATATCCGAGATGTACAACGGTAAACAGTACATCCTTTACGAATACAAGGTTTTCAAGGACATCCGCATCGTGTATGCCCCTCCCCTTTCGATCGGCAATTACGGGGGCGAGACCGACAACTGGATGTGGCCGCGGCACACCGGCGATTTCTCCTTCCTCCGGGCCTACGTCTCGAAAGAGGGCATCGGAAAAGAGTACAGCACCGACAATATTCCCTACAAGCCGGAAGTGTGGCTGAAGGTCGCCGGGCAGGGATTGAAGGAGGGTGATTTCACCTTCATCATCGGCTATCCCGGGTTCACCACCCGGTACCGCTCCTCCACATCGGTCCACTGGAACCAGGAATACAACTACCCCTTCACCATCAGCAACTACCGGGAGATCATTGAACTTTCCGACGGCATTACGAAGAACGATCCGGCCGGCCGGCTGAAGAAGGCCAGCCTGGTGAGAGGCCTTGCCAATGTCATGAAGAATAACCAGGGGAAGGTGGAAGGGATGAAGAAAACCCGATTCCTCGAGAAAAAAATCGCTTTCGAGGATGAATTCTTAAAGTGGGTCGGTAGCGATCCGGCCCGGAAGGAAAAATACGGGAATCTACTCGCAAAAGAAAAGGAAGCCTACCGGATGATCGAAAAAACCCGCGACCGCGACAATGTTTTCGGGGTTCTCCAGGGTTTTGCCGGTACTCAGATGGGCGTGGCCGGACAGCTGCTGTACCTGGCCCGGCAATGGGAAAAGCCGGAAAGTGAACGCGATCCGGGTATCACGGAAGAGACCTTCGATAATGTGGCCGACCAGCTTCAGTTTACTTTCAACAACTATTACGAACCGGTCGACAAGGCGCTGTTCATCCGGGCGCTGAAGATGGCCGACGCACTCCCGGCCGGCCAGCGGATCACGGGCCTCGAATACGTGTTCACCAATCCATCGGGGAGCCTGGAACAGTTTGCCGACGAAGCGTTCAGATCATCGAAGATGAATGATATAGGCTTCGTGAAGACGCTGATCCGAAAGAAAATCAGCGACCTGGAAGCGCTCGGCGACCCCTTCCTTAAAATGGCGATCAGCATCGACCCCATGGCAAACGAGATCCAGGAGACCAACCGGAAATTCGGGGCCGAAGTTTCCTCCCTGAGAAAGGAGTATCTCGACGCGCTCTTTGCCTGGAAAGGCACGGCCATGTACCCCGATGCGAACGGCACCATCCGCTTCACCTGGGGAAACACAAAGGGGTACAGACCCAGGAATGCAGTGTGGTACGACCCGTTCACCACATTGAAAGGGGTGATCGAGAAAAATTCCGGCGAAGCACCCTTCAATGTGCCACAGGAATTGGTCTCCCTGTATGAAAAGAAGAACTTCGGAATATGGACCGATCCGCTGCTCAAAGACGTACCGGTGGCCTTCCTGAACCAGTGCGACATCACCGGGGGAAACAGCGGCAGCCCGGTGATGAACGACAAAGGGGAACTGATCGGCGTGGTGTTCGACGGCAACTACGAGGCCATGATCGGCGACTGGCAGTACGACTACGACCTGCAGCGGGCCATCTCGGTCGATATCCGCTACGTGCTGTTCATCACCGAGAAGTTCGGTCATGCCGGGTTTCTCCTCGACGAGATGAAGGTGCCGAGGTAGCGGGTCGCCCGCTTCTCCGGCCGGGATTGGGTCCTTGTGCTACCGGCAAACCGGCCTCCCAAATGCTTATCTTTACCGGTCGGTGGCGTCCCGTGACAGGGACTGTTGCCGACCATTGTTTTCATCATTCATCTGATTTTCGCCATGGAAAAACTGAACATCCGGCTGCTGGCCTTCCGGGGCGCGCCGGGGGAGCTGTTCGGAAAAGCGGAAGAACGGATCGCAAAACTCCTGGCGGTCAAACAGGCTCTGAGGGACCTGCAGGGAAAAAAACTCGGGCTGATCGGGGAGGTTTCCGAATGGCTGGTTGCCTCGACGGTTCCTGCCGGCCGGTTGCAGTCGGTGCTGGGGATCGGGTCCCGGTATAGCCGGGAGGGCCGGGCGGCGAGGGATTCAAATGTGTCATGAAGCCTTCATAAACTGTTCAAACCTCTCTTCCAGCCGGCACTGATCAGGATAATCCCTGTAAAGACCGGGGAGAATGATCTTTTGATTTTCCAGTGATTGCAAGCCATATTTCAGCATCGGGCCGTCTGTTTCTTCGAGGATATCCCTTCGGACATGGATATGGTAGTCGGGATTTATGCCGAGAATGTTCCTGTCAAAGGCGGCATGATGGATCTTGCACATCGATAATCCGTTTTGAATAACAGGCTCCCCCCATTCCTCATTGTCAGCAATAATATGGGCAGCATCCAGCAGCTCAGGATGTTTTAACCGGCACAAGGCGCACTGGTTCCGGTATGCTTTCAAAACCCTTTCCCGAAACGATTGCTGATGAAGCCTGATCTTGGCGCTGGTTGTTGCATAAGCCCTCCGGAAGATCAGCGTTTTCGGATCCTCTACGGTCATCGTTTCACTCAGCGCTGAAATGTCATCCACCTGTACCGTAAAAGTCAGCCTGGCCGGATCGTCATGCACAATGTAAACCGGGAATGAAACAAAGTACCGTCCCCGGGATATTCCAAAGAGATAGATGAGTGGTTTTTTCAGTCGCATGGTTTCCCGTAGTCCTGCATTATCCCAGAAATCCGGATTGTCGCCCCTGTACCTGTATTCGATCAGGCCATCTTTATTCATTCTGTCAGGATAAGGACCGCCAAATTTCGTTGTGATCGAAATTGGATATTGCATTAACTGGGGTTTCCATATTCCGGGTTGACCGGCAAGATGAATGCGTTGATCCCTGAACATGAAACCCTCGGCAAGCTTTGTCCAGTCGAGGATCTCACCATGGATATCAACCTGCTCTTTCAGCCAGGCGAAGGCTGCTGTTCTTATTGCATCATCATCCATGGATATCAAATTAACCTGTTAAGGTATTCTTGAAAATGCCATTTCAAATTTAACAATATTGCGCCGACCGTTCGTCCCGCCTTTCACAGGTTTTGCCGAACCGGTTTGGAGAGATCACGGGTTCCGGCTACCTTTGCGGAAATCCTTCCGCCATGAAAAAAATTGTCGCATTCCTTGCTCTGGGCCTGGCCTTCCAGGGCCTCTTCGCACAACCGGGCCAGCCCGATACGGTTGTTATGAAACCCGCCCTGCTGGTGATCGACGTCCAGAAACAGTTCCTGCCGATGATGTCGGGCGAGGACCGGGACCGGGCGCTCGAGATGGTCAACTGGTCGATCTGGCTCTTCCGGAAAGCCGGTCTCCCGGTGATCCGCGTTTACCATACCAGCGAACAATGGGGTCCGAAACCGGGGGACCCCGGCTTTGAATTCGCCGATTCGGTGAAGATCCTTCCGTCGGACACCAAGGTGATCAAGACCTATGCAAGCTCCTTCAACAAGACTGACCTTCACAAGATCCTCCAGGAGAAGGGCATCAACACGCTGTTCATGTGCGGCCTGAGCGCCGTCGGCTGCGTGCTGGCCACCTACGAGGATGCGGCCAATTACGACTATACATCGTTCCTTGTCAAGGATGCGCTGATCAGCCACAACGCCCAGTACACCGACCAGGTTGAGACGATCTTCAACGCCCTCGGCCTGGAGACGATCGACTACATGTTGAAGATCCGGAGGAAGTAGCCGGCGGTTACCGTGACAAAGGAGCCTTCGTTCCCGGTCAGGGCTGCGTCAGCGGGCTGGTGCTCTCGCATACGGGCGGGCAGGGGCTGACCGATCTCGCATCGGTGTTATAAATGGTCCCGTTCACCACATCCTTCCCCTGCGAGTCCATCCCGACCACGATTCCCCTTAGCTGGTTGCTTTCGTCCTTCCCCAGGTATATGCGGAAACCCGAGAGCGCCCCGTTTTCCCTCGACAGGGAGCTCATCGCCTCAAACTGCGACCGGTCGACGGTAAATCCTTTGATGATCTCGCCGGACGGAGTAGCCCCGGCGGCATAGTTCGCGATGTAACTCCGCGCCTGCTCAGGCGAAATGGGTGCATTGCCTCCCCCGGGGGCAGCCGTGAAGGAAACTATCCCCAGGAAACCCAGGCCCGCGATCATCCCCGCCAGGAACCCGGCAACCGGGGCAGTATATCTGTGTTTTTTCATTTTTTCTTATTTGGAATTTGATTAAATTAATGTTTAATTTCGCTCAAAATTAGTTATTTATATTTAAGAGTAAACTTATTTCTTTGGCGATGGACGAAAAATATCCGCGGATGGCCCGGCGAAAATGGGGCTTTCGAAACGGTGTTTGCACCGGCCTGCTCCTGCTTGCGCCGCTCTTCATGGCAGCCTCTCCCCCGGCGACCCCCTCGGGCGACGAGGTTCCGGCCGGGCTGAAAACCCGTTTCGTTGCGGCCACCGGCGACAGCCTCCGCATCCGCATCCTCTACGAACTCGCGGAATGGTACGCCGACCGGCAGGACGACCCGGGGCGTGCCGACAGTGTCGCTTCGGTCGCCCTCAACATCGCCGGGGCGAGCCGCAACGACCGCCTCGAATGGGAAGCCATTCACCGGTATGTCAACACGTGCGACCTCGTCCGCTTTAACCAAAAAGCACTCGGGCTTCTCAGGAGAGCGGAACAACTTTTCCAGGATTCCCGCGGCCGGGAACGGATGTTCGACACCTATGCCGATTACGCCCGCGTCCACCTGGTCGGTTACCGCTTTGATCAGTCGCTTACCTGCGCCCGCAAAGCGCTTTCGGTCGCCACCATCCAGGAGGACGAACGCCGGATGGCGGAGGCGTACCTCCTGATCGGAAGGGGGCTCGAGGGGCGCAACGAGATGATCGACGCATTCCGCAACTACATCAGTGCCGTTACCCTGGCCGAAAAGCTGCCCGACGACCGGCTGTCCGACGACTGCTACGCCGACCTCTCCCGCTTTTACAGCCTCAGCAAGCTGCGCAGCCAGGCCATCCGCTACGCCCGCAAGCGGCAGGAGCTGATCCTGGGCCGCCGGCCGGTCGATTCTGCCGCCTACATGTGGACGCTCTACGACCTCCAGGTGATCGACATGAACGCGGGGGGCGGCCCCGTCAACTACCGGGAGGTGAAACAGGTGATCGATTTCGCCCGGCGGAATCACCACAACCGGCTGCGGAAGTTCCAGGTCGCCCTGCTCCGCTCCCGCCTGATCGAGATGAACGACACCGGCCGGCTGCGCGAGTTCTACTTCCGGGAGTACCCCGAAGAATGGCGGTTGCTCCTCTCCGAGAACCCGGCGCTGTTCCACCGGCTGAAGGCGTTGTTTTTCGATGCCGAAGGACGCGCCGATTCCGCCTTTGCCAGTTTCCGCATCGCGGCCGGACTGATGGAGGATGACCCGAACCAGGTGCTGCGATCCAAATTCCTGTACCGGTACGGACAGTTTTTCCTTCGCCACGGGAAAAAGGCGGAGGCCCTGGAGATGTTCCGGAAATCGTACGAAACGGCCGAACAGGCCTCCTATTTCAACTTCATGATCCAGGCCGCCTCGAACCTGGAGTCGCTCTACGCGGAGATGCACGATTACCGAAAGGCCTGGGAATACTCGATCCGGTCAAGGGTGCTGAGCGACAGCCTGAACAACCTGTCGAAAAAAGACCAGATCCTGGTGATGGAGATCGACCACGAGACGCGCCTGCAGGAGCGCCAGGCCGAGCTGCAGCAGCACCTGACCGAACGGAGGCACAACCTCCAGTACACGGCCATGGTCATCGCCATCCTCTCGGTTTTCGTGCTGCTGATCATGCTGGGAAGCCTGCGGGTGCCGGAGTGGATCATCCGGATGACGGGGTTCTTCTCGTTCATCTTCCTCTTCGAGTTCATCATCCTCCTTTCCGACCACAAGATCCACGACCTGACCGACGGAGAGCCCTGGAAAGTCCTGCTGATCAAGATCGTGCTCATCGCGATCCTCCTCCCCCTTCACCATGGCATCGAAAAACGCGTGATCGCCTACCTGCTGAGCCATAAGCTGATCCGCCGCAGCCACTTCGATTTCCTGGCCGGCTGGCGGAAACGGCTCCGGAGGACCGGGGGGTGAAAATGGAATCCTTTTTTCCGGGGGAATATCTATCTTTGTTCGGCAGCTGACAATTTCCCGCATCATGAAACACCTCCTCGTCCCCGTCGATTTTGAGCCCCAGTCGCTCATCGCCCTCGAACAGTCGTACAACCTGGCCCGCCTGCTGCCAGCAGAGATCGTCATCCTGCATGTGTATGATCCCCCGGCCGGCATCCGGTCGCTGTTCGGCCCCTCTTACGACCAGGAGATCATGAACAACCTGGAAGACCAACTGGCAGGACTGGCGGCAAAGGTCAGGGCCGAAACCGGGCTGACGGTCACCACCCGCCTCGAAAGCGGGCGGGTCTATACAAAGATCCTGGAAACAGCCGGACAGATCGAATCGCAGTTCATCATCATGGGAACCCACAGCCTGCCCGACCCTCCCGGGGAGACGGCCGGAGTGATGGGAGCCAACAGCTCGCGGGTGCTGCGGTCGGCCAAATGCCCGGTGATCACCATCAATGCCCGGCACCATTACAACGGCTGCCGGAACATCCTCCTGCCCCTCGACCTCACCATGGAAAGCCGGCAGAAAGTCACCTGGGGTATCAGGATCGCAAAGGTCTACGGCGCAGGGATCAGGGTGGTTTCGGGGATCTGGAGCATGAACAACCCGGAAGTCCGCAGCCGGCTTAACATCCTCGCCGCACAGGTGAAACAGGTGATCGAAAAGGAGGGGATCCGGTGTACGGCCGAGATCATCGAAAACGTGGAGAACGAGAAAGGACTCATCCCCGCCGTGCTGAACTACGCACAACAGCAGGGCGACATCGACCTGGTGATGATCATGACCCAGCAGGAAGTGGGTGTGATCGAATTTTTCATCGGATCGCGCGCCCAGGAATTCGTGCGGTTGTCGCCCATCCCGGTGATGTCGATCGCGCCCAGGGAACTTGGATTCACCTCCATATTCAGCTGAAACCGGCTATAGGTATCACGCGGAAATACTCCCTTTGATCTGCCTTCAGCGGATCATCAAGACTGCGCAATTTTCATTAAATTATAACGAGTTGGCCGGGTAAACTACACCTGCCTCGAGGGGATGCCTTTTCAGATTTCACTTGATTTTATCCCTGAAATTTCATATATTAGCAAATCACATATTTCTATTCGTTACAACGGTTATGAAAAAGTCAACTTTATTATTCATCGGCCTGATGGTTGTCGCCAGTAATAAAGGATTTCCCCAGCAAACCATTTCGGATGAAGGCAACCGGTACAGCATCAATATCCCGCCAGGATGGGTTTATGCGTCATCTAAAAACCCCATTGTGAGTGTTTTAATGAGCTGTGACACCCTCCACCCTCGTGAGAGGCTGACCATAACCTATTGCAGAGGCATTGGCAGCCTGCAGAAGGTGTATAACGACAATAAAAAATCGATGACCGAACTTAAGAAATTCAGGTTAATGGAAGAAGGGGAGGGAATGCTGGACGGGGAGGACTGCAAATGGTTTGTTTTTACCGCCGAGATCATCGAAGGAGTCGTTTGGAAGGGCAGACAGTACACGATAAAACCAAACAAGGTTTTTCTGATTCAATATTTTGTGCCGGAAGATCGGTTTGTTACAGTAAAAGATACCTTCGAGCAGATCATATCTACATTTAAACTTAAGTAGTTACTGAAATCCGTGCAGTTCTCTCCGGTCACCGACAGTCCCGTTGGGATGCCCGGGTGAATGAAGCTTCCAGGCGAGCGACGCATCTCGCAGGTTCCTGGTTGTTTCACCAGTTTTCTTGTCATACTGAATGAGGATAATATTGAAGCCCACATGTGGCGATAAACGACTTAAAACGCAAGATAACCGTTATCAAAATGTAAATTCCTGCCTGAGATTAATTTCACCATGCATACGTTTCAATTGATTTTATACCTTTGATAGGTTGGAATCCCGGGATTATTTGTGTACAACGTTGTCAGAACTTAAATGACGAGTAAGCTATCCGGCTGGATGCCGGCGGTGTTTATCGCAGTTTTTATTGTAATGCCGACCCATCCTGCACGGGCCCAGGAAGTGGCCTTTTCCTCCTGGTCTCTGGAAGAAGGTCTTTCACAAAGTGTCGTCAACTGCATTTGCCAGGACTCCAAAGGGTTTCTCTGGTTCGGCACCCAGAACGGGCTGAACCGGTTCAACGGGTATTCCTTCGAGGTCTATTCCTACAACCCCTCCGATACAAACTCCCTGTCGAACAACTGGATCTATTCGATCGCTGAAGATCGTAAGGGAGATCTCTGGATCGGGACGAAGAACGGACTCAACCAGTACCTCCGCGACAGCGGCAAATTCAAACGGATTCGCTACCGAACCGGCTACCCCAAGGAGGTGACCACCTACCCGTACGACGCCATTGTTTTATCCTCCGGCAATATCCTGATCAACACCCCGCCGGTGCTGACCCTCTATGACCCGGCTACCGGGAAAAACAGCAGCATTACCGGCGGGCTGGAATACGACGGGTCGGTGAAGGACAACCGGATCCCGTTGCTGGAGGATTCCGGGGGGGTGGTCTGGATCGGGTCCACCTGCGGATTATCCAGTTTCGATCCGCGTTCAAGGACCTTCCGGTATTTCCTGCACGATGCGAAAAACAACCGTTCCATCAGCAACAACAGCATCACGGCCCTGTTCGAGGACCGGCAGGGAGGACTCTGGGTGGGCACCCAGGACGGGCTGAACCGGTTCGACAGGGCAACGGGGGAGTTCACCACGTTCAGGAACGACCCGAAAGACCCCTTTTCGCTGAGCCATAATTTCATCCGCTGCATCCTGCAGGACAACTCCGGGAACCTCTGGATCGGCACGGAGGGGGGCGGGCTGAACCGGTTTACCTTCAACGCCGGCCCCCGGCCCCGGTTCGAGCGTTTCATCAGCGAGAACAGCCGGCTGAGCCACAACATCGTGCTCGCCCTGTACATCGACCGTTCGGAGAACCTCTGGGCCGGGACCCTCCAGGGACTCTCCAAAACGGACCTGAAGCGACGCAAATTCAACCTCTACCGGAAAAGCGACGCCCCGAATTCAGTCGATCTCCTGGACAACGTGATCGCTTCGATTTATAAGGATGAAGAGGGGATCGTGTGGATCGGCAACTGGGGGCAGGGATTGAACCTGTATGACCGGGCGACCGGCAGAGTCGAACATTTTACCACCCGACATTCAGGCAACCATCATATTACCAACGATTTCGTACACGTGATCCTGGGAGATCCCGACCACCGCATCTGGATCGGGACCCGCGACGGGGTGTTCATTTTCGACAAGGAACGGCGCCGGTTCGTACGGTACAACGAATATTTCAACCATCCCGGCATGCCCGGGTTCCGCAACACCCGGATCTTTGCGATCATCCGCGACCGCAACGGCGATCACTGGATCGGCACCCAGAACGGGCTGTACAGGATCAACACCGGGACAGGCCAAGTGGAACATTTCGCCCAGGAGGCCGCCGGGGACCACCGCCTGAGCTGCAACCTGGTCTATTGCCTGCACGAGGACCGGGAAGGCCAGATCTGGATCGCCACGCTCAACGGGCTCGATGTTTACCAGCCGGGAACCGGCCGGCTGAGGCATTTCCGGAAAGAGGAAGGAGCCGCGAATTCCCTCTGCGACAACTTTGTGATCACCCTGTGTGAAGACCATTCCGGCGACATGTGGATAGGCACGAGCACCTACCTGAACCGGTTCTCGAAACGCGATTCGATCTTCACCTACTATGCCAAGGAGAACGGGCTTCCCAACAACCGGATCTTTGAGATCCTGGAAGACGGCCGCCGCAACCTGTGGGTCGCCACCGGCAAAGGACTGGCACGGTTCGACACCGCCGCGAATGCATTCCGGACCTATACTGTGGAGGAGGGTTTGCAGGGACTTGAATTCAACCTCCGCGCCGCATACAAAAGCCGGGACGGGGAGGTTTTCTTCGGGGGCATGAACGGCCTCAATGCCTTTTATCCCGATTCCCTCCTCGACAATCCCTTCCTTCCGCCGGTGGTGTTCACCTCTTTTTACAAGACCCGCGGGGGACAGAACGTATTCCTCGACATCCGGAACGAGGGAACGGTGATGCTGAATTACAACGAAAATACCTTTACGATCGAATTTGCCGCCCTGGAGTTCACCAACCCGGCCAACAACCGATATTCCTACCGGATGGAAGGAGTTTCGGGGGAGTGGGTCGACCTGGGCAACCGCCGTTTCGTTCCCTTCACCAATCTGCCGGCGGGCGACTATGAGTTCACCGTCAGGGGATCCAACAACGACGGAAAGTGGAACGAGGCGGGGGCTACGTTGCGGATCATCGTTCGCCCGCCCTGGTGGAAAAGCTGGCCCGCCTACCTCGTTTACCTCATCACCCTGGTCCTGGTAGTCTTCCTCTACATCCGCCGCCGGGAGCGCAACCTGGTCAGGCACCGCCGCATCCTTGAAGAGATGGTCGAACAGCGGACCTCCATGATCGAACGGCAGAAACAGGAGCTGCAGCAACTGAATGACACGAAAGATAAATTCTTCTCCATCATCGCCCACGACCTGCGGAGCCCGTTCAACACCATCCTCGGATTCTCCGACATCCTGCTGTCGGATCACCGGAAACTGGACGCGACGAATACGGAGAAATACCTTACGTATATCCGCGACGCAGCCCGGCAGACCTTTGAACTGCTGCAAAACCTGCTGTTCTGGGCCCGTTCCCAAACAGGGACCCTCGAGTTTCACCCGGTTGCGTTCAATCTCGGCGAGCGGATCGAGGAGAACCTCATCCTGGTCAGGAGCCAGGCCGGAAAAAAGGAGATCTCCCTGATGGTCGACCACGCCGACGGGATCATGGCGATGGGCGACATCAACATGATTGACACCGTGTTGCGCAACCTGCTGTCGAACGCCGTCAAGTTCACCCCGAGGGGAGGTACGATCGCGGTAAGGGTCACCGAAGCCGGGCAACAGTGGGAGATCGCGGTGAAAGATTCGGGGGTGGGCATCGCCCCGGAGAATCTCCGCCGGATCTTCACCGTCAGCAGCCGGCACACCACCCGCGGCACGGAGAAAGAACCCGGCACCGGGCTGGGGTTGATCCTCTGCAAAGAGTTCCTCGAACGCCACGGCACGACGATCCGCGTCGAAAGCGAGCCCGGACAAGGCAGTGAATTTTCGTTCAGGTTACCGAAACCCGGCGTTATCGATCCTTCTCCCTGAAAAGCAAAAACATGGCAACCCGGACAACGTCAACGTGCAATAGGTGTCTGATAACATAGCCTGATCACTTATAAAAATCCCTTTCCTGCCATCATGAGACCGCTGGCACTTTCCCTTTTAAAAATCGTGGTCATTTTTCGGGTCTTCGATCTGTCCGGGTCTGTGTCAGCACAAATGATACCGACCGTAAGCCCCAATGACACACCACATTTTTACCTGGGGCCCCAACTGCTCCCCGACGGCGATACGGCCACGCTCCTTCCTGACGGGATGCTGATTCCGGGAATCACTAACTGCAGCAACAGCGATTTTTCGGAAGGAACTTTTTATAACTGGTCGGGATGCTACGGCAGTTTTGACAACCCCTGCGAAAATGTGGGTTTTCATCCTACCCGTCATGTCATCATGCCCCACGCCGGTCAGACCTACGATCCGTTCATCGGCGCCCCGCTGACCACCCTCTTTCCCGGTGAAACACATTCGGCCCGGCTGGGCGATACGCTGGAAGGAGGGCATTCGGAGGAACTCCGGTACACCGTCGCTATGACACCTGACAACATGCTTTTCATATACCGGTGGGCCTCCGTCCTCGAATCGGTGGGGCACGAGATGTGGCAAATGCCCAAATTCGCATTGCAGGTGGAGGACATGGCGGGGAACGCGATTGGCGGGTCGTGCGGCTTTTACGAATTCATCGCACCCAACTGCAGTCCGCCCGGCCCGTCCTGCATCGTTCCCCCCGAGTGGCATTACTTCGCGGTCCCCTCTCCCAACATCGATCTTTACTGGCACGACTGGACTACCATCGCCCTGGACCTGACGCCGTTTCAGAGCCTCGGCCAGGTGCAGATCGTATTTACCACCCGCGGTTGTGCCCTCCAGATCCACCGGGGTTACGCCTACCTGTCAACATACTGCAGTCCGCTCGACATTCAGATCAGCATGTGCACCGGCTCGACCCAGGCAACCCTTACAGCTCCGCCGGGATTTGCCGGGTATGCCTGGCGGGGCCCGGGACTGACCGGCCCACCGGTCGGCACCTCCCAGTCGATCATCATCACCAATCCGCAGCCAAACGACAAATACTATGTCGACCTGACCGCCGCCAACGGTTGTATGGTCAACGACCTGAGCCAGGAGATACTTGCGACCGTGGTGAATGCCGATTTCACCTATGTTCCGCATTGCGCGGGGGAAGCCACCACTTTCCTCGACATTTCCACCATCAACCAGAACGACGTGGTTTACTGGCACTGGATGTTCGGCGACGGGCAACCCGACCTCGGCGGGATTCCCGACCCGACGCATGTTTATTCCCTGCCCGGAACCTACACGGCCACCCTTCATGCGTACTCGACCGACGGATGCATGGGTGCGGTATCGCATACCATCACCATTGCCGCAGGATCTGTCCCCACCCTGTCGGGCCCGGATACGGTTTGTGCCAGCGGGTCCGGCCAAACGTACCGGACCCAACCGGGCATGACGAATTATCAATGGACTATTCCCCCGGGTGCCACGCTGATCGCCGGAGGAACCTCCTCATCGGATTCGGCTGTCGTAACCTGGAACACTGCCGGGACTCATTCTATAACGGTCAACTATACGAACCCCCTTTCGTTGTGCACCCCTTCCTCCCCGGCTCTCTACCCGGTGACGGTCACTACGCAGCAACCCCCGACGTTCCTGTCGGGTGATACGGTCGTCTGCACAGGCGCAGGCAGTTCCACCTATTCCACCTGGCCGGGCAAGATCAATTATGCCTGGACCATCCCCCCGGAGGCACAGCTGATCGGCGGGGGAACTCCAGCCGACCCTTATGCGACGGTCACCTGGCTGGTTCCGGGCGCGTTTCCGATGGAAGTCAATTTCACCGAACCTGTCTCCCTCTGTACTTCTCCGGTCCCGGCATCCCTGATGATCACGGTAACCGCCATGCCCGGTCAGGCAGGAAACATCGGGGGACCCGATTCCGTCTGTAAGTTACAAACCGCTTCCTATTCTGTACCTGCAATCCCCTACGCCGGTTCCTGCCTGTGGCAATACACCGGGACGGGGGTAACGGTTTCCGGGAGCGGCAGCGACATCAGCCTTACATTCACTCCGACGGCAACCAGCGGTACGCTGACGGTGAGGGGGGTGAATGCCTGCGGCGAAGGTCCTGTTTCTCCGCCGCTGTTTATCCGGGTCAACGAAAACCCGGTGGTCACCTTCACCCCCTGTTTTGACCTGGTCACTACGCCGAACGCCCGGAGGATCGCCCTGCGGGGAGGAACGCCCTATCTCCCGGGACAGGGTGTGTTTTCCGGCAACCGGGTCAGCTTCAATTCCGTCACCGGGCACTTTGAATTCGATCCGCAGGGGGCCACCCCGGGCAGCTATGCGATCGGCTATTCCTACACCAACGCGAACGGTTGCGGCGCATCCGCGGAACCGGTATCCATACAGGTACAAAACAACCCTTTCACCTGCGGCGATTATCTAACCGATGTCAGGGATGGCAAAAAGTACAAAACGGTGTTCCTTTCCGGTCATTGCTGGATGCAGGAAAACCTCCGGTACGGGACCGAACTTGCCACAACGGGACTCTTTCAGACCGACAACTGCCTGCCCGAAAAATATTGCGCTCCCGCGGATGCCTCCTGCATCCGGTACGGCGGTTTTTACCAATGGGATGAACTGATGGATTATATTTCCGAAAACTCTTCCAAAGGCCTTTGTCCACCCGAATGGCATGTACCGGCCGAAGCGGAGTGGCAGTCGCTGATCGACAACCTGGCCCCGGGACTTCCTCTTGTTCACACCAATTCAACCCTCGGCGTTAAATTGAAGGATCCCCTCGAACCTGAGGGATTCCATGCACGAATGGGCGGTCTGGACTATAGCGGTCTTTTCTGGGCCATTTTCTCCGGACCGGTAACGGGTACCATGTTCTGGACCTCCACCCGGTGCAGCGCCGTTCATGCCGTTGCGCGGGGCCTGACCATGATCAATCCCAGCATTTCCTATTATTGCAACAGCCGGTGGAACGCCTATTCGCTCCGCTGTGTGAAGGATTAGGGGATGAACGAAAAATTTACGCGGTCCAGAGAATTCCGAACAACAGCCACGCCACCACCAGGGTGATCACGATGTTGAACCCCTGGGCGATGAGGAAAGCATAGAGCGGTTTCCCCTTGTCGAGTTTCACCAGGTCGCCGAAACGGGTTTCGAGACCAATGCAGATAAAGGCCAGGTTGAACCAGAGCGAGTGATAGCTTTTTATGGTGCTTCCGACGGTTTTTGCCTCTGCGGGATCCACCAGGAACGAAAATACCAGCGAGGCGAGAATAAATCCCAGCACGAACTTCGGAAAGCGTTCCCAGATCACGCGGAGCGTCGGACGGGCGGCGCCCTGTTCCCGGCCGGTTTTACGATACGACCAGAAAATGGAGATCAGGAATGCGGCCACGCCCAGCAGGACGTTCTGCGAGAATTTGATGATCGTGCTGAATTTCAGGGCTGTGTCGCCGGCAATGGTACCCGAGGCCACCACGGCGCCCGTCGTGTCGATGGTGCCACCGAGCCAGGCCCCGGTCACTTCGTCGCTCAGCCCCATCCAGTGCGCAAGCAGCGGCATGAAGATCATCATCGGGATGGCGACGATGAGCACGACCGAGATGACATAGCTGAGCTTCTTGCTGTCACCCCGTATGGCCCCGGCCGTGGCGATGGCAGCCGAGACGCCGCAGATGCTCACGGCGCTGGCGATCATCACGCTGAGCTCCTCGTCCACCTTCAGCTTTTTGGCGATCCAGAAAGCAAAGTACCACACGGAGGCCACGATGATCACCGCCTGGAGAACACCGTACAGTCCGGCTTTCATGATCTCCGAGAAGAGGATGGTGGCCCCGAGCATCACCAGTCCGATCTTGATGTAGAATTCGCTCAACATTCCGGGTTCGAGCCAGGCAGGCGTTTTCAGTACATTGCTGATGAAGAGCCCGATGAGCAGGGAGAAGAGGACCGTCTCCAGCCCCAGGTTCTTCATTGAACCGCTGGAGGCGATGAACTGGGCCGCCATGGAGAGGAGGAAGATCACCGGGAAGGAGATCAGCAGCGGCTTCAGGTTCTTTCCCATCAGACCGGCGCCGATGGCGGCAAATATCAGAAAGTACAGGAAGGTCATCAACAGCCGGACAGAATTCCCGGTGGTGAACACTTCGGCGCTGAGCACGGTCCAGCCCGTCCAGCCCGACTTGGGACCGAACTTCGGCAATTCGGGGAAGAAGGTGGTGGCAGCCGTGATCAGGATCAGCGCCAGGCCGATAAAAAACGAGGCCCAGTCTTCGTTCAGTTTCTTTCGGAGAAGCATGGCGGGGATTTTTCCCAAATATAAAAAATTTACAAAATGAACAGGCAGATTATAACGTCCTCTTTTACATCGGGCAGGGAGCACCTCCGCCCCTTCCTGGATAACCCCGTATACCGGCCTGACCAACTTCACTGAAAGCAACTATACCTTTAGCGCAAAGTCCGGTGTGAGGCTCCTGGCCACTCATGCGACCGCCAATGCCGATCTCGTCATACAGCCGAAAGGAACCGGCAGGCCGCCGGAAAGACGGCTTCTGAAGGCGTATAGAACCAAGGCGGGGATTTATCTACCCGCACGTTTCCCCGGGGCGGATCCGTCGCCCCTGTCAACGGGCATCTGCACCGCAGGCGCTGCCAACTGTTTCGTGGCCGGGATATCGATGCTCCCTGCATAGGGATCCCGGGCCGGCTTGCTGGAAATAGTCTGGGTGGAGGGATGCATGCCGGCATTCAGTTTCCCGTTTTCGTAGTAAAGTCCGCTGCCGCTTGCCTGAATGTCAGCGTCATTGTGAAGTCCGGCGCTGACTTTCTGCACATAGTCCTCCGCGATCACAGCCTCCGGAAGCGACGGGTTTTCATAACCGGCCCGCTTCCCGATGGCGATGTAGGAAACCCGGGCCGAACTTCTGCCATTGCCGTTTTCCAGTGCCGTAAACCCGTTCGGGGTCACCTCCGAAAGATAGACGCCTTCCGTCCTTCCCATGGGGGTGATCGTTACGATCACGGGCGAATTTTTTGACACGATGGCGGAAAAGGACGGGTCAAATTCAACCTGGCAGGTTCCGCCGGAAAGGTTCGCATACCCGCAGGTCTGAACAGTGACATCGGTCGAGACATTCGTATAGAGGGTTACCTGCTCCCCGTTTTCCTCCTTCTGAAGATGGATGTCCAAACCATTTTTAAATACATTGCCATTGGCGAAGGATGCGTAATCTTCCCCCTCCAGGTACGCCCCGTAAACCTTTCCATGAATATCGGCCCCAAAAAGATCACCCCACGAGGATATGCCGGAATTGATCATGACGGTCAGCGATTTCCCGGTTCCACTGCCGGAAGTGGTAAAATACCCTCCGTACAGCGTTCCTCCCGACGTTTTATATCCCAGGCATCCCCAGGGGGCGGCTCCGGAATGGATTCCGCCAAAAGTCGCCCCGCTCCTGTTGTAATCCAGGTACGAAAAGCCTGCAACGCCAAACGTATAAGGATTCCCATAAAAATTATATCCCTTGACCCCGCCTAAGGTTGTCGAAACACCGTATCCTGTCCCGTCTTCACCGATTGCATTGACGCCGTGTCCATAAAGTGCATAATCGCCCTGGTTGGTTGATCCAAGGTAGCCATATACCGAATAATTGTTGCTTCCCATGAATCCGTAATTTCCCGAACCGATATGATATGCAAAACTTCCGTAGGCAGAGCTCCCCATGTACCCATAATTACCGGATGCACCGTACTGCCCGTACACTCCGTAAGAGTTCGAACCGATGTACCCGTGGTTGGTTGTGCCATAACTGCCGTAAACGCCATACTGCGCTGATCCCAGGTACCCGTAATTTCCTGCCGCCGTGTTCTTCCCGTGAACGCCGGTCCCATTGTCCGAAATTCCCCACAAACCATAACCCGAGCCATCGTTGAAGGCATAAATACCGTAAGATAAGTCCCCGGCCAGGTTGCTTTCGCAACCAGCCGAAAGTCCCCAGGTATTCCCGGCATAAAGGTTCTTGAAATAGGCAAGGGCTAAGGGGGTGCTTCCGGTCACATACATCCCGTTGCCAGAGGAGGTGGAACCGTAATCAAGATAAAAATCACCGGTGACGTCAATGTTATGAGAGGGAGCGTCGTTATTAAAACCGACATTCCCGCCGAAATAATTCCTTCCTCCCAGGAAATAACCGGCATAACCGGAAGAGCTCAGGGTATGCCCATAGACGCCGGTATTAACCCCCGTTGTATGGTCTGCTCTTCCATAAACCCCGATGCCCGTCTCACCGGCCGACTCTCCCCAGACCCCCATCACACCTCCTGCGGTGTTGGCAGAGAAGCCGTGGACGGCAGCCCCGGAATTCAGGGTGGTTGCATGATTCACTTTTGCATCGAGTGCCCAGATCTGCTGCCCGGTGGTCGTCGTGGAGAGGTTTTCTATAAAAGCAATGTTGGAAAGCGCCGTACTCCCCGTATTGCCTGTCATATGAACCTGGTAGGAGGGGGCGGTGGTGCCGAAACCTACTTTTCCGCCATCTGAAATGTACATTACAGCTGTTCCGTTATCCTGGAATGCCAGGTCACCGGTCCCGCTCAGATTAAAGAGGGTATTCGCCGTTCCGGAATTGATGAACGAGAGGACCTGCGTACCCGACTGGGTTAGGGTCGTATTTCCCGTCAGACTTCCTCCCCATTTAACCTGGGAGCTGGTCCGGGTCAGGCCGTTGGAGAAGGTGAGCGGGATCTCACCGCTGGTCCACGACATGACCCCCGCGCCATTGGTGGAAAGAAACTGTCCGGAAGTACCATAGGTCGCCGGAAGGGTGAATGTAAGTTGTTCAGACAGGTTCCCCGACTGAAGGACGGAATAAAAGGTCGGGCTGGTTCCGGTTTCAAGAAGCCCGAGCTGACCGGCGACCGTAAGTTTGAACGGCGCTGCCGGATTGCCTATTCCGACATTCCCGTTGTTGAGGATCGTAAGCCGTTCAACATCCGATCCCGTATTCGTCGTGAACGCGATCGAAGCATCTGCATGGTTGAACTGGTTTTTGAAGATCGTTTTGAAGTTCGGATCCAGCTGAATGCAAAATCCATAAGTCGGGGAAGTGTAACCCGACGTTGTGTTCGTCAGTTGAAAGATCTGCCCGCCGGTACTGTTGCTGTGGACATGCAGAAGCGACTGTGGTGTGATCCCGGCGGGAAGGTTGGTAACACCTACCTGTGAAATGGCTGAAAGTGAAAAAGCTGCCCCAAAGACCAATATGACTATGATCCTGGGGATAAAAATCATCAACGTTCTCATGGATATCAGATTTAAGGTAGCGCAATATAATAAAAACAGAGGCAATAGTCAAACGCAACTTCACGTGCCCCGGCAACAGGGCGTGGGCGCAGCAGGAAACATCCGGCCGGCAACGTATTGTCCTGACCGGGGAAAGATCAATGGTTCACGGCGCTGGCGATCATCACGCCAAGACCTCGTCCACCTTCAGCTTTTTCGCGATCCAGAAAGCGAAATACCATACCGATACCACGATGACCACCGCCTGGAGGACACCATAGAGGAATGAACAAGCTATTCGGGAATGTTGTAGATCCGGCAGACCTCCTGGTACGGCAGGCTTCTCAGCTCTTCGGCGCTCATCCGGCCTCCGCCTGATTTCAGGGCGGGGATGGTGCCGGGAATGGCAATAAACCGGAATTTGTTACCGGAAGTGGCCGGCATCGACAACATATCGCTGTTAAATTCTATGCTTCCGTACTGGTGGATCAGGAAGTCCCAGTTGGCGCCGACCGCATAAGCCGGAAGGGGCCGCACCGAAGTGCCGTTGTACAGGTCGTAGGCCAGCCACGCGTAGGCCAGCACCACGCCCCGCTCGACAATATCTTCGGTCAGGTCGGGCGCGTTGGCCGCGAAGTACCAGTCGCCGGCATTGCCCGACCAGGCGACGGGCGAGAACCATTCGGAGTAATAGACCGTGGCGTCTTTCCCGGCAGGTCCCTGTGGCCCCTGCGGCCCCTCCTTGCCGCATCCGGCCAGCATAAGTGTCGCAATCAGGGTGACGAAGAGGATGGATTTGTTAACAGCTTTCATGGTGAAGGAATTATTCGTTTCAGTGGTTTGATGGCTTCGGGGAACTCCCCGGTGAGGCATAAGACAATAAAAACCGTGCCACGGTTACAGCATGGCATGAAAAGAAATGAAAATCAACCTGTACCGGGTTCCGGGACCGGGGAGGGAAAGAAATGCTTTTTCGAATTATCGGATTCCAACGGCGAAGATGAAAACCGGACCGTGCCGGCCATCCCCGGTCTCTGCTCCTGATGATTAAATTCGTACATTTGTTTTGAGTAAATTCCGGATGATCGTTGGTGCATCCTCGTACACTAAAATGGCTTACTAAAAATTCTTCCATGAAAAAGTCTTTAATTACCATCCTGGCCATGATCCTTGCCGGCCTGAATTTTTCCGTCCAGTCACAACCCATGGCGGGAGGACGGGCGTTCTCCCTGGCCATATGCGAGGACAATTCCGTGCGCGCATGGGGATACAACACAAACGGTCAGCTGGGGAACGGGATGAATACCGACAGCAATGTACCGGTCACCGTGACCGGTATGAACGGTGCGACAGCGGTTGCCTGCGGCGACCGGCATTCCCTGTGCCTGAAAAGCGACGGGACCGTTTGGGCATGGGGCGACAACGGGAACGGCTGCCTGGGAAATGGAACGAATGTCGGGAGCAATGTGCCGGTGCCCGTCAGCATCCTTACCGGCATCACTGCCATAGCCGGCGGTCGGTATCATTCCCTGGCGCTGCGAAACGACAGTACCGTGTGGGCCTGGGGGTTCAACGGCGAGGGAGCGCTGGGCAACGGCACCACCATCAACAGCAATGTACCTGTTCCCGTTAGTTCTCTTACCCGCATTATCGCCATATCTGCCGGCACGAATTACTCCATGGCGCTGAAAGCGGATGGCACGGTGTGGGCCTGGGGCAACAACGACAACGGCGAACTGGGCAACGGGACGAATTTATCCAGCACCCTTCCGGTCCAGGTCAATTCCCTTGCAGGAGTTATCGCCATCTCTTCCGGGTATTTCCACGGCCTTGCCCTGAAAGCCGACAGCACGGTGTGGGCCTGGGGTTTTAACGATAACGGGCAACTGGGCAACGGATCGTACACCGGCAGCAATGTCCCCTTACAGGTAAGCACCCTGGCAAAAGTGACTGGCATTTCGGGCGGGAGGGGTCATTCCCTGGCGCTGAAGGCCGACAGTACAGTCTGGGCCTGGGGAAGGAATAATAACGGGCAACTCGGCAACGGGAGTAACATCAGCAGCCCCCTGCCAGTCCAGGTAAGCCTCCTCGCAAACATCACCGCGGTTGCCGCGGGCGAAGCGCACTCCCTGGCCCGCCGGAGCAACGGCACCGCATGGGCGTGGGGCGACAATGCCAACGGGGAGCTGGGGAACGGGAACAACACATCCAGCAACGTGCCGGTCCGGGTGACCGGCCTGTGCCAGGTACTGGCCGTGGATGAAATGGCCGGAGGCCTGGTTGCGACTGTCTTCCCGAATCCGTGCGACGGCCGGTTCACCTTGGCGTTTTCCGGGGAAAAGGCGAAGGCCGAAGCGTTCAACCTGTTCGGACGGCTGGTTTACCAGTCGGAGATCAGCGGTCGGAACACCGTGATCGACTTATCCGGTCAGCCCGGGGGTGTGTATTTCCTGATGATTTCCTCAGAAAATCATGTAACGACGAGGAAGATCGTCCTCCGGTAAATGTCCCGGACTACACCGGATCAGTTGCCTGTTCTGCCCGGGTAATCCGGGGATTTTTTCAGCCGGTCGATCTCCTCCCTTAACTGCTCAATGATCTTCTGCTGTTCCTGGATCGCCTTGACAAGGACCGGGGTGATCTCGTCGTAGTTGATCCCCAGGTTGTCAACCGGTTTCCACTCGCGTGCCCCGGAATCCGGAATTTCGCGCCATTCATGGGTTACCACGGCTTCCGGGATCGCCTGCATCACCTCCTGTGCGATAAATCCGCTATGACGCTTTCCTTTGTCGATGCGATCATCTTTCCATGCAAAGGTGACAGGCCTCAATTTCATAAGCGCACCCAGACCCTCCGAAAGGGGCTCGACTTCCTTTTTCAACCGGCCATCGGAGGTGCTGATGGTGCCGTTCACGGCAAACACCTGCGTCCACCGGAGCGAAGAACCGCCCAGGGAAATGGCGTTATCGACCGCAGGGGTTACGGAACCTCCTCCGAGACGCAGCACGTCATTCACCGTGGTCAGGTCGTCGCCGCTCTGGCCAAAGAAAAGAAGGCCGGTACTGTTTCGGATCCGCCAATCGTTTCCCAATCGTCGGAAGTCGAGATTCACATCGCTGCCGTTGCCCGATGAGAGCCGTGTCGTTACCCCGCTGATTCCCTCCACCTCCAGATCGGTGTCCGGACTGAGTGTCCCGATCCCAACCTGGCCATTCACGACCAGGACATCTCCGCTGAAGTATCCCGCTGCCACGTCCAGGGCGCTGGCCAGCCTGGCAAACCCGATGCCGGTAGCTTCGGCGTAAATGGCTGTTCCGGATTGGGTGACAGAAATGATGCCGGTTTGGGTGGGCAGGGCCCTGACATCGACCCGGGCGACCGGGGCAGTGGTCCCGATGCCGATCTGGTTGCCGTTATCGTGGATCAGCCCGTCGGCGAGGCTGGTCCCGTTCCATTTCGGTATTCTGTTCCCGATGGCCGATGCCACCTTCGGATCGCTCTCCGTGACCGGCAGCGTCGTGCTGCTGACCCACGAGGCATTGCCCAGGTTGTCGCTGCGCAGCACAAAGCCGTTCGATGCACCCTGGGTCATCTGGAAATTCGTGGTGCGGGTTTTTCCGGCTACGTCGAGCCTTTCCGTGGGGGTGGTGGTGCCGATGCCCACGTTGGTGGAAACCATGGCAAAATTGACTCCCTGGATGGCTCCCAGCACCATGGAGTTCGAAGCTCCCACCTGCGCCTGGGCACCGATGGCGGTTGCGTTAGTCAGTCCCTGAGCCGCGAATTTTGTTCCAAACCCGAGTGCGGTATTCGACGATCCCGAAATGTGGTTCTGACCGGATTCCACACCCACAAAGGTATTATCCGACCCGGTGGTGTGCTCGTCGCCGCTGTTATTGCCCAGAAAGACATTGCTTCCTCCCTGGTTGATCTTCCCTGCTTCGTAGCCGAAAAATACGTTTCCCGATCCGGTGTTGCCACTGCCGGCAAGGGCGCCAAAGAATGAGTTTAAATGATGATCTCCTGCCGTACCGGATCCCGCCTGTGCGCCATAAAAAGTATTGTAGATGCCGGTGATCTGGTTACCCGCCAGGTAGCCTGTGATCGTGTTGCTGGTGACCGAACTTCCGGAAGTCAGCAACGCCTCTCCTGCTCCCTGCCCCAGCAGCGTATTCCGCCGAAGGAAATTGATCTGCCCGGCATGCTGGTTGTTGACACGCAGTGACAAAGGCTTTCCGTCGGTGGTTCCCAGGAAATGAGTTCCTTCCGTCGTGCCGGCATTTCCTTTCAGGTTCCAGGCTTCGCCCCTGTTCCCCCCCACGGCAATGCGGTGCCACTGGCCTCCCTCCCAGTAGTAAAATCCGGGGGTGACATCGCCCGTCGTGGCGGTGTTGTAAATCATCAGGCTGGTGGCCGGCGAAGGTACGGTGTTGGTATCTCCCGTTCCGGTCAGGGAAACCCGCGGGATCAGGATACCCTTGCTGGCCGATTTTACATCCAGCATCGAAGAGGAGTCGGGGGCCGAACCTTCGGCGCTGACCGAAACCTGGCCATGCAAGCCGTGCAGGGCCGTGAGCAGAAGAAAGAGAATGATCCAGGTAAGTTTATCCATGGTTTTCTGTATTTTTGGATGCAAATTTATATTTAATCTAAATATAAATTACAAAACAACCGGATCACAGACAAAGATTTGGGAGAAATCCGGAACCTTCAACCAGATCCTTTCGTCAAAGATCCTGGTGCCCGCCGGGGCAATTACCCTGTAAACGCCTTACCTTTGACGCGCTGCAGCTCCATCTCCGCGAAAGCCTGTCCGGGGCACTCCCCCAACCAGGCATTCGCAACGACTGAGGTTCCAGGGTATCCACAAAACCGCTCAATGAATCCGGATGATCTCACCCGATAAACTCGCCGTCATGGCAAAGGCGGCCCGCAGGGAGCATGCCGCCCTCGTCAAACGGCTCGTCGCCGGCGACTCCCGCACCCTCGACAGCCGGGTCCATGCCCTTCATGAGGCCGTGTTTGAATCGACCGACTGCCTCGACTGCGCCAACTGCTGCCGCACCCTCGGCCCCCGGATCACCGATGCCGACATACGGAGGATCGCCGCTTCGATGAAAATGAGACCTTCGGCCTGGGTGGAGCAGTACCTGGTGGTGGATGACGAGGGCGATTACATCTTCCGCGCGATGCCCTGCCCCTTCCTGGGAGGCGATAACTACTGCTCCATTTACGACAACCGGCCCAGGGCCTGCAGGGAGTATCCCCATACCGACCGTCCGCGCATGTACCAGGTAATGGACCTGATGCTGAAAAACAGCGCCGTCTGCCCGGCGGTCTTTGAGATCCTCGGGCGGTTGAAAAAAAGGGAGTGACACGTAACGGGGGATTGCCCCACGCCCAGATCCCGGATATGGAAATAAAAGAGATCCCTGGCGGTTACGAGTTATGGATGAGCTGTTTAAGCAGGGATGTTTGCATGATGGTACGGATCGTATTCCCGGTGAGGAATATTTATTGGAGATGCAGGATCTTGCGTCGCTACCGGAACCGTTGCTCCAGGATCCTGTAACGGTGTTCGAAGATCTGACGCACCCTGCGGTGAACAAACAACCTACCGGCGATGCGGCCGACAAACGATTTTCCAATGTCGTAATAGAGCCGGTCGGTCATCAGCACCCCTCCGGGAACCTCCCTGAAATGATGCTCGTGGTGCCATAACCGGTAGGGTCCCATCCGCTGCTCATCGATGAAACAGGAACCTGCTCTGATATGCGTGATCTCGGTGCACCAATGGATGGGGATCTTCAGCAGGGGCCGGATACGGTAGGTGATCATCATCCCTTCATACATGGCCGGCGGAACTTCCGACGTGATCTCGAAGACCATGTCGTCAGGCGTTATGGCGTTCAGGTTGGAGGGATCCGAGAAAAATTTCCAGGCTTCCTCCAAGGATATGGGCAAAAACTGTTCCTGTTCCAGGTAGTTCATGGTCGTAAAGAATGTCATCGTACACTTCCGGATCCACAGGTTGAACCGTTATGGTCAGATGTAAAAGACAAATATACGATATGCCCCGGCAAAAAGCAATGAACAAGTCTGAAGTTTTACGCTGCAGCCTTAACCCGGTATCTTTCAGGCGGACTTTCGCCGTGACTGCGGCCAGTAGAAAACATGCTTTCTGAAAAGCGCAGGCTCCTCCCCGTGCCGGTTGTAAAAATCCTCCAGGAAGGAATTAAAGGGTTGGATTCCCAACGACGCACTTGCCCGGGCGGGGGCGGTGATCTCTTCAAATTCAATGCAGACGTCACGTTTGGGCACGAAGAACAGCAGGTTGACCAGCACGTAAAAAGCTGCTTTCAGCAGTTGAACGAAAAAATCGGGCGATTTCCCGGTCTTCGCCTTCGACCACATGCTTCCCCATAACCCGGTGATCCGCACGCCCACTATCTGAACATCCTCCGGGATGGTCCGGACGATGTGGCAGGCCGATTTTTTATTGAGGATCCTTTCACATCCCTGTCCGGTCAATTGGCCGGCGGGATAGATCAGGACGCTGTTCTTGCGCCTGAATCCTTTATACACCGAACGTGTGATGGATTGCAGCACCCGGGTGTCGCGGCTGCCCCTTTCAAGATCACTGACACTGACGGCGCCGATCCCACGAAAATACCACCTGGCCAGGGGCAGGTTGTAGTATCTTTCCGAGATAACGGGAGTGGCAGTCGAGAACCGGTAGATCTGGCTGAGCAGGATGACCGGATCGATCAGCGCCGGGTGGTTGGGCAGGTACAGCGCAGGGGAATTCCCGGATAGGATCTCTGACCCATGAAGGGTGATCCGGTACCGCAAACGCAGCAGCAACCGGAGAATAAAGGCCAGTGCCTTCGAAAAAGAGACGATGAACGAGCCCGGCTTTCTCATGGGCATTTTGTCTGCATAAAACAAATATAGAGAATAATGGTAGCTTTATACGCCAAACCCTTTCACAAACATGAGAAGACCCCTCCTGCCGGTCAACGACCCGAAGGTCATCAATGCCTGGTGTTCGTACGACATCGCCAATTCCGCCTATATCCTGAGCGTGAATACGGTGTTGTACCCGATCTTTTACCAGCAGGCGACGCAGAAGGCTTTTCATTCGGAGATGGTGACGTTCATGGGGCTGACGATCAAAAACACCGTTCTTTATGAATATGCCGTTGCGCTGGGTTATTTCCTGGTCATCCTGCTGACATTGTCCTTATCGGGAATGGCCGATACGGGAGGCTACCGGAAGCGTTTCATGCAGTTCTTTACTGTCCTGGGCTCTTTTTCCTGCATGGGGCTGTACTTTTTTACCGGTGAAAACCTCGGACTGGGGCTCCTCCTGCCGATGCTGGCCGTTCTGGGCTTTGCCGGATCCCTTGTCTACTACAACTCATTCCTGCCGATGATCGCCACCCCCGACCGCCACGACCGCATCAGCGCCCGGGGATTCTCGTTCGGTTATGCCGGCAGCATGGTGCTGCTGGTTTTCAACCTCTTTTCGCTGAAGGAATACCGGTCGCTCGGCTTCGCCGACACCCAGGAAGCGACCCGGTTTTCTTTCATCACGGTGGGGATCTGGTGGCTGACTCTATCCCAGATCGCCTTTTACTATTTGCGGGAAGAACGGAAGGCGGTCCGGTGGAGCTTGACCCTTTTTACGCATGGATTTCATGAGGTTTTCGCCGTTTTCGGGTATATCAAAAAGGATAAGACCCTGTCCAGGTTTCTCCTGTCGTTCTTCTTTTTCAGCATGGGGGTCCAAACGGTCATCATCGTCGCCACCCTGTTCGGCAAGGCGGAACTGGGGATCTCCGACACCCTGCTGATCATGACCATCCTGATCATCCAGGTCGTGGCGATCGCAGGGGCGTATGTTTTCGGAAAAGTCTCCACCCGCTACGGCAACCGGACCTCGCTGCTCTGGATGCTTTCGATCTGGATAGGGGTTTGCTTCTCCGCCTACCAGCTGCACACCCACCTCCAGTTCTACATTTTATCGGCGCTGGTGGGACTGGTCATGGGCGGGATCCAGTCGCAGGCCCGATCCACCTGGTCGAAAATGATCCCCCCGGGCACCCCGGACACAGCCTCTTTTTTCAGTTTTTACGACAGCACCGAAAAACTGGCCATCGTGCTCGGGATGCTGGGTTTCGGCCTCATGGAGCACCTCACCGGCAGCATGAGGAACAGCACCCTCCTGCTATCGGGATTCTTCATCATCAGCCTGCTGATCATCGCCTTCACCAGACTGGAGAAAAAAGGGCCTTCGGTGATAAAAGGTGACGCGTGACGGGTGACGGTGTGTGCAGAAAATACTCCCTGACCCATCCCGGCAAGTTGATCCGATGACAAAATCCCGGGCTTGCTCGTTGCGTTGTCTCAGGAATCAGGGGTTTTTCATTGCCCCGGGCAATGGATTATTTTGTCCTGGAAAGTTATGTTCCGGATCCTGCCTTGAAAAATGACAGGTCCCTAACGAATTGAATTCATTGAAGAAATATTTATAAAAAAGTTGATTGTTAGGGTTGCTTTTGATCCTTAAATGTATTAATATTGCGATAAGATAGATATATTAAAATCGCAATGATGAAAACAGGTATCACCTTAGTTCTCGTCATGCTCCTGGGAAGCAGCATGCTGTTTGCCCAGGTAGGGATCAATGACGATGGCAGTTCTCCCAACTCCTCCGCCGGACTGGATGTAAAGTTCAGCAACAAAGGATTTCTCCTTCCCCGTCTGACCCTCACACAACGGAACGGCATTGCAACTCCTTCCGAGGGTTTGATGGTGTACTGCACCGATTGCGGCACCAACGGTTCGGTGAGCGTCTATTCCGGCGGGGCCTGGCGCACGTTCTCCTTCTGCACCTGCGCAACCCCCGCGGCAGGAACCAACCAGGTTTCGATCGGCCAGATCACCTGGACGTGGAATGCGGTTCCCGAAGCCACCGGGTACAAATGGAACACGGTAAACGATTATTCCGCGGCCCTTGACATGGGATCCTCCCTGACCAAAACGGAAACCGGAACGACGTGCAATGCAACCTATACCCGGTATGTGTGGGCCTACAACGCCTGCGCCGTTTCCCTGCCAGTGATCCTGAGCGAAACCACCCCCGCTGCGACCTCCACCCCCACGGCGGGCACGCATGTTGCCACCATGACCCAGATCACCTGGAACTGGAATGCGGTGGCCGGCGCTTCAGGATACAGGTGGAGCAGCGTGAACAACTATGCGGCCGCGACCGACATGGGGTCGTCGACCTCTAAGACAGAAGGCTCACTGGTTTGCCAGACCAGTTACACAAGGTATGCATGGGCTTATAACAGCTGCGGGTATTCCACGCCCCTGACCATGATACAATCGACCCTCAGCTGCTCCGCATGCGTTGAGTTGCTGAACATCAACCACGTGACGGCGGGTGGGGTGGCACCGGTCAATAAGTCGGTGACGTACGCCACCGTTACCAACATCCCCGGAGAACCTGCCAAATGCTGGATCACCAGCAACCTGGGATCCAGCCACCAGGCAACTGCCGTGAACGATACCACCGAAGCCTCTGCCGGATGGTACTGGCAGTTTAACCTGAAACAAGGGTATAAATATTATGGTTCGGTGCGCACGCCGAGCACCAACTGGCTGTTTATCACTCAGAATTCTTCCTGGCTGCCTGAAAATGATCCATGCAACCTTGAGCTGGGAACCACTTGGCGGATACCGACCTATACCGAATGGAACAATGTTTTCACCGGTGGCAGCTGGACCAACTGGAACGGCCCCTGGAATTCAGGGTTGAAGATGCATGCCGGCGGACACATTGATTACAACCAGGGCTGGCTTTACAACCGGGGTGTCGACGGCTACTACTGGAGCAGCAGCCAGGTTGATCAGACAACTGCATGGACACTGGGCTTCTGGAACAGCTATTGCGGCATGTACTCCACCGTGTATAAAGCGAACGGCTATTCCATCCGCTGCCTCAAGAACTGAGCACCGGATACCGCACCCTTGTTTGAATGAGGGCGGCTCAGAAGGCCGCTTATTTACTCATTCTGAAATTTATATTTTGGGAAATCCCAAATACTTTTGTATCTTTCCTGTTTATAATTCTAAAACATCCTAATTATGGCAAAATTTGAAGTCTATCAAAGCGGTAAAGAAAAGGAATACAGGTTTAGGCTTGTCGCATCAAACGGTCAGAATATTCTTAGCAGTGAAGGATACAATAGTAAGGCAGCCTGCCTGAATGGTATTGAATCTGTCAGGAAAAATTCAACAGATCCCGCACGATTTGTAAAAACCACCACGCCCGCCGGACAATACAGATTTTCATTGAAAGCAGCCAACAACCAGATTATCGGCACAAGCCAGAATTACCAGTCAGCAAGTGGCCGTGACAATGGGGTAAGTTCAGTAATGACCAATGCATCGAATGCGACCCTTGTTGATGCGGAAGGATAAAGGCTATTCTGGCTAATCATTTTTTTTGCGTACTGGTTTCTTCCTTGAATCCGATAAGGATGATTTTTTTCTTTTTATAGCGCTATGACACCATCTTCATTACGCTTCGCTTGAGTCTGTTTTTGTGTTCAGGTGCTTTTGTTCAACGTGATGACGAAGATCGGAAGGAGAAATCTATCGCTTGCATGAACACAGCCCCAAAACAGTCCAATTTAATTTATTTGATATTCAATCTCCTGAAATATTTTTGGGAACTTCCACAGAATATCGTCGGGTTAATAATTTATTTCATTTACCGAAACAGAGTTCGTCAGAAAGAAATATTAAACGGGCGACTATTTGTGAATGTCCCCGGGCTTGCTGTCAGCCTTGGCCACTTCATCTTTTGGACAGAGGATTATCATTCGGCGTCTAAAGCAGAAACAACCAACAAGGAACATGAATTCGGGCATGCAATACAATCATTGATCTTTGGACCGTTATACCTGATTATGATCGGAATACCTTCAGTTATCAGAGTATTTTACGGGTTTTTATATTTTGCCCAAAAGAAAAAAAGATGGCATGGTTATTTTGGGGGTTACCCGGAAAACTGGGCAAATCAGCTGGGAAAAAAATTTCTCTGAAATGCCGACTTACATTTCCCAAACTTGATTTCCTCAAAATAGAAATAATTGCTTTTCATTATTTGTTTATCTTCAAAGAAATCGGCATATTTGTTATATCTTAAAAAAATGGTCATTAACAAATGTCATGGGTTTATTTGATAATCTGGCCAAACCAATTACCACTCCACAGAATTCCTTGCTGAGATTTAGCCCCGGATTCTTGTTGCATGCAAGCATCATCATGTCTGTCGTCCAATAATCCTTTGTCTGAAAAAAGAAAAAGGCAACATTTCAGTCGCCCAATCCTTTGAATATCATCTTTTTACAGAATTTTCCTTATGTCTTTCCTGTAAATTAAGGCAACATTTTAACTTTCTGATATACCCTTTTATTCAGAAAAATGAACTTTACCCTTTTAAGTAAAAATGTTCAACATAAATGGGTTGAAACATTATGGTAAGGAGAGATGGCCTTTCAACCAAACAATCCTTTTAAAGCCGACAATCCTTTCTGTATAAAATCGTCTGTCTCAATTTTTCCATTTGGCGTGAGTTTGTCCACAACTTCAGGCAAAGAACTTGCCACGCCCTTTGCAGCTTCCTCTTGCGAAACACCCAATTTTGAAGCAATATTTTTAACAACATCACCTCCGAGAGCAGAACTGATCTGATTAGCATCAACTGGCTTGTTCTCCCCTATTCCTATCCAAGAATTTACTTGGTCCCCCAGACCGGAGTCCTTCAGTTTGCCCATCAGGCCCGAAATACCACCTTCGTGATTTTTAATCAAACCCATTACCTCCTGCATAAGAGGTCCTTTAAGTTGATCTAAGATACCCATAATTTTACGTTTTTATACTATGTTCTACAAAGATAATTGATTTTAAATAGTATTGCAAGTTTATCTTTGATGTTGTGGACTGGACAAAAACTCTTCTAAGTGGCTCTTTATCAGGCTCCCCCTTACTGCTCAAAGTTGCAACTGGGCTAAATAAAACAAAGAGGGTATCTTCTAATCGCTCAGGCAACGAACAGAAAATCCGTAGTCTTTTGTATCGGAGGCTCGTCCTGCCTTTTGACTATCATAAGATAAATACCGGAAAAAGGTTATAAATGATGAAGATTCTGTTGTTTCACCAAAGTAGGCGGTGTAGGACAAACCGGTATACCCGCCATTTAAATAATACCGGTTGCCTCCTGGCAAGGCTGTAAATTCGCTTAAATTTGTTGCCCCTGTATTCGGAGTCATCCAGTGTGCGGTTCCCGTCTCTCTCATCTTTGCTCCCGCATTCGTGCCTCTAAGACCCGTACCGGTGCAATTCACGGTTTCATCAAGATAAGTTTCAACCTGGCACCATTCATCATCTGAAGGCAGATGCCAACCAGGTGGGCATATCCCCTGACGGTCGCTGGGATTCAAATTGCTTGAGGTGGTATAATTCATCATTTCATTCCATTGATATAAACCGCCGTAAATATCACAATTTGATTCAAGATCATTGTAACAGTATTTTTCAATTATACTATTGTTCGATTGATTTACAGTCCCGTTGATCCTTGCACCCACATTAAGATTTTGTGCCATCCAGCATTGTTTTCCGATAATTATTGTGTTGTACGATTTCCCTCCATAATTGATGATGCCGCAATTCTGACCGTCACGGTTCGTTCCCATATCCCAGTTGGCACCATTGAACCAGCACACCGTGTTCAGTGTTGTATTGTAAATCATTAACCCTGCAGGAGGCGAGGGAATGGCGTTCATTTGCGAAGTGCTCATCCTTGGCGGAAGGAATCCTTTATCGGAGAAGTTGACATCCAGTCCGGAAGCAGGGTTTGGAGCGCTGTTGTCGCTGCTAATGGCTACCTGGGCAAATAATTCACTGTAAACAAACAGTAAAAAAGCAATTAAAAAGGGTGAGATTCTCATGGCCGTCAGATTTTCAGGCAATCCAACCAAATTCCAATTCCAAACATCAACCTTATACATTGCCCGATTGGAACAAGGTTGTTTCAAATATACGAAATAATGGCGATTTTGACAACCTTGGTGCCAGTTTTATAACTCCTGAGAAATAGGTCAGAATGACCACCCAGTGTCGACCTTGGCTGCCCATTTCTTCTAGCACATTTTCAAATGCTGCGTTAAATAGACTGGACAGGCCGATGACGTTGACCCCTTTGCGCCGATTTGGGCTAACCCATTTAACCGATTAACAATCAAGTCATAAGAGGGGTCAATGAGAATCGGCCTGAGATGGTCAACGTCATCGGCGTAACCATGGTTGATTTTGAAGCTCCCCTTAATGCACAAAGTTGCAACCAATCAGGCACTTTGTATATTGATTTTCACCAACTTAAAAAATATATGTAAAGATATTTCAATATTCTTTACATTCAGCCGTATATTTGCGAAGAAAATTGAAAATTCTATTCAATAGGTGAGTTATTGTAAACGGATTTTAAATTACCCATCACATGAGGACCATACAAGCGAATGTTCCCTGGAAACCAATATTGCTCCCACCTGATTATGAACTTGAATCAAGAAAAATTCTAAAGCGACTACCTGCTGCACATCGTGCGCTGGCTGAACTTAAAGGCATCGGCAGCACTATTCCAAACCAGTCTATTTTACTGAATACACTGGGGTTACAGGAAGCAAAAGACAGTTCGGCCGTCGAGAATATAATTACAACCCAGGATGAATTATTTACTGCTGAGTTGAATCTGGCAGGATGGCAGTCTGCTGCGGCCAAGGAGGTTCAAAACTATGCTGAAGCCTTAAAGACAGGGTTCAAGTTGGTAGCGCAATCTGAAATGATCACTTCGAACCATATTCTGAAGATCCAATCGGTACTTGAAAATAATGAGGCCGGTTACAGGAGGTTGCCAGGAACCGTACTAAAGAACACTCAGACAGGGGAGGTGGTCTTCACTCCGCCGCAGGATTATGATGAGATTGTTGCAGCAATGAGCAATCTGGTTGCATTTATGAACAATGAATTGCCATGCGATGCTGATCCACTGGTAAAAATGGCAATAATCCATTTTCAGTTCGAGAGTATCCATCCTTTTTACGACGGGAATGGCCGGACAGGCAGGATTATCAATATCTTATACCTTATCCTTCATTCACTGCTTCAATCGCCTGTCCTTTATTTAAGCCGGCACATCATCGACAATAAAAGTCAATATTATCAGCTGCTCCAAAATGTGCGAGAGAAACAGGAATGGGAATCCTGGATTCTTTTTATGCTTGACGGGATCGAACAGACCTCGCTGGACACCATCTCTCTGATCGTTGAAATTAAGCGGTTAATGATGGATTATAAACACAGAATAAGGTCCAACTACAAATTTTACAGTCAGGAACTGATCAACAACCTGTTCCGTCATCCATATACTAAAATTGAGTTCATTCAGAAGGATATGGAAGTCTCACGAATAACTGCAGCCGCCTACCTGAACAGGTTGGCTGAGGATGGACTGCTTACAAAAAAGAAATTTGGGGTTGGAAATTATTATATCAACGAGCCTCTCGTAAAACTTTTTACGAGGTAACCTGTTGCAACCACCATATCTCCTTATCAGTCAACGAAAAAGGCGACATTTCTGCCGCCTGGTCCAGCAAAGCTACCCTTACTGCTCAAAGTTGCAACCAACTTCTGATTATCGGGCCAGTTTATAATCGTTGATGAGAAGGTCCGAAGATAAGTTTAACCGCTTGTTCAGATTGCGGATCATTTCCACAGTAAGTTTACGTTTGCGATTCAGAATTTCTGAGACCCTGCTCTTGCCGCCAATCTCACCGACCAGATCAATTTGCTTCAGATGCATCTCCTCCATTCGGATCTTAATGGCTTCTATTGGATCAGGGGCCTCTATCGGATAGTGTTTCTTTTCATAATCATCGATCAACAGGCCAAGCAGATCAGCAACATCACTTTCCTTTGAACCGACAGGGGCATCAAAAATGATTTCAAGTCGCATTAACGCATTGCGGTAATCGGTTTCATTTTTAATGGGTTTTATATTCATCTCGTCGCCTTATTATATCGTGTTTGCATCAATCTTGTTATATTCGTGGACAGGCCGATGACGTTGACCCCTTTGCGCCGATTTGGGCTGACCCATTTAACCGATTAACAATCAAGTCATAAGAGGGGTTAATGAGAATCGGCCTGACATGGTCAACGTCATCGGCGTATCCACGCTGGCAAGCAGAAGTATTCTGCGGAAGAAGTTCGGCAGATCAGGGACCTGATGGTTGCGCTGGCGACAATCGAGTACGAGGATTTTGTAAAACAAAAAACCAGCCAGAACAAAAACGAAAACTCAAAGGAATACAAACCAAGAAAAGCAGCTTGATTATGAATGTTATATGCTACAAGCGAGTTAGTACTGATGACCAGGCCGACAAGGGTTTTTCACTCCAATATCAGGAGGACATCCTGCGTCGGTACTGTGAGTTCAACAAGTACAACATAATCGATATCTATACGGAAGATTACTCCGCAAAGACATTCGACAGGCCAGAGTGGAAAAAGATAATGACCTTTATCAAACAGAACAAAGGTTTGGTAGACATGATCTTGTGCCTTCGCTGGGATCGATTTTCAAGAAACCAATATGAGGCACAAACGGTCATAATGAAGTTGAACAAGATGGGTGTCAATGTTGTAACAGTGGAGCAACCATTGGACTTTACCAACCCTGATGCCGATTTGTTATTCAGTCTTTACCTGACCCTTCCGCAAGTCGAGAACAAGAAGAATTCCATTAGAACAACAGAGGGTTCACGCCGCGCAAGACTCGAAGGTTGCTGGACAGGTTGTGCTCCCAAAGGATATATAAATTGTCGCACAGAGACGGATAAATCTACCTTGAAACCAAATGAAGATGCAGCTTTGGTGGTGGAAGCCTTTGAAAGAATGGGTTCTGGTGCATATTCTGCGGATGAAGTTCGGCGATGGTTGAATTCACAAGGGATGAAACTGTGCAAACAGGCATTTCTGAACATCATCCGTAATCCTGTTTATGTGGGGAAAGTTTATGTGAAACCCTATAAACTAAAAGGAGAGCCATCACAGACTGTTATGGGGCTTCACCCAGCCTTGGTCACAGAAGATGTGTTTAATAAGGCCAATGATGTTTTGGCTGGAAGGAAACGGAATATGCGGTTCCACGAAGACAAAACCGATCTGTATCCATTAAAAGGGTTCATGAAGTGTCCAATCCATGGCACATCCATTACGGCGTATGGAGCAAGGGCAAGTAACAAGACCATTCATCATTATTACCTCTGCACAAAATGCAGAAGCGAACAACGGCATAGAGTTGAAGAAGTACATCGAGCGGTGGAAAAGGTACTGTCCGAAATATCCTTTTCTGCACAATCGCTGAAGCTATATAGGTCGATTTTGGAGAAATTGTTTGATAAAGAAGATATTACAAGGAAGAACGATTTACATAAGGTCACGAAGGAACTGGAAAAGAACTCGGAACAAAAATCTGAAGCACAGGCTCTTCTATTGAGCAAGAAGATTACAGCGGAACAATTTCAGGATATGATGAATAACCTTGATAAGGAACGGGTTCTGTTGAATGGAAAATGGACAGAGTTGCAACAGAAGATGACCCCATTCAGAACATACCTAAACAAGACAGTGCCTATGTTGGAAAACCTTGTGGAATACTATAAACAGGCGGACGGAAAGACGAAAAAGAAGATCCTGAGTTGCATCTTTTCCGAAAAATTCATTTTTCAGAATGGAAAAGTTGCAACTACTCCCTTCACAACACCTGTCCAAGTCTTACTCAATACTGTCAAGGGTTTCCAGCGGGCACAAAAAAAACAGGGAGTCGATTTTGACGCCCTGTCCACTCTGGCTCCCCCTGCTAGACTTGAACTAGCGACCCTCTGATTAACAGTCAGATGCTCTAACCAACTGAGCTAAGGAGGAATTTGAGAGTGCAAAATTACAAAAAGTCGGGAAGTTTCCAAAATGTGACGAATTTTTTTGCCGGGCGGATGGGTGGAACAGGACCGGATGTGGGAAAATACCCGCGGAGAGGCTGAAAACCGTCACCCGCCCGAATCCCATTTGATCTGCTGCGAGGCCCGCATGACGAGGGCGAGGATGACGAACAACCCGACGCTGCCGGCCAGCAGAGCGTAGTCCTGCAACTGCAGGATGGTGAAGAGAAAGGCATAGAGGGCGACCTGCAGCAGGGCGACCCAGCCGGCCAGCCGCAGGTTGCGCAGCAGCGAAAAGGCGTACCATGTGATCAGGAGGGTGACGGCGGCGGCCGAGACCAGGTAGGCCGGGTTGAACCCGATCTGCTCGCCGAGGCTGGTCAGCAGGGCGTAGAAGATGAGCAGGGCGAAGGCTACCAGCACGTACTGGAAGAGATGGATGCGGGTGCGGCTGCGGATCTCGATGAAGAGGAACACGATGAAGTTGAGGGCGATGAAGAGGATGGCGTACTTGACCGACCGCATCGACTTCTGGTAGTGATCGACGGGGAGGAGCAACTCCGCTCCCAGCGCGGATTCATGGGTAACATACTTCCGGTCGGCCCACTGCTGCGGGAAGTTGCGGTTCAGGTGGGTCACCCGCCAGGCGGCGGTGAATCCCTTGCCGGTGACGGTCCGCGTGGCCGGGAGGAAGGCCCCGGTGAAACCCGGCTCGGTCCAGGCCGATCGCAGGGTCACCTCCGAGGTCTTCCCCAGCGGCTCGACCATGAGCTGCTCCGAACCGTTCAGCACCAGCTCCATCGCGAAGTTCACGGGCTGTCCCGGCTCCACCCCCGTTCCTTTCACGGTGATCCCCGACGCGAAGAGGTCGGTGTCGGCCACCCCCGGATCGACGCTGCACCGCCGGCCGTTGACCACCAGTTCGGGAAGGTTGCGGATACCGCGCATGTCGGTCACCCCCACGGTGAAATAGGCGGCACTCCAGTCGAAACGGGCGCCGGGGAGATCGAGCTTCGACAGGTCGGGCGGCAGGAAGGTCCCTTGCAAGGCGATGCGGCCCTCGTACACCACCACTTTGTAGATGCCGCGCTTCCTGGTCGAGGGAATCAGCTCCCCGCCTGCCTTCCAGGTGTCGGGCAGGAAATGGGCCACCCCGCGCCGCTCGCCGGCAGGCTGTCCGTCGGAACCCGGCGTGATGACGGAATAGGGTATGTTCAGCACCGGTCCGGCCACCCCCTGTTTGGCGCCCCATTGCTGGTATAGTTCCTGTTTCACCTTGTCGTTCAGGGCGATCCGTTCGTGGATGATATCCTGGATCAAAAAGGAAGGGATGAGCAGCACGATGGCCAGTACCGCGGCGAGGATCATCTTCACACTGTAACTGTTCAAAAACTGTTGAAGGCTTCTTGTTTCCATAATTGATAAATTAAAAGTGCTTTGTATTTCAAAGTTCAAGGTTAAAAAAAATCAGGATCTGCCGATGAGCTTTTCGAGCGCGGCGAGATGGCTGCGGAACAACTGCTTTCCATGATCGGTGGCCCGGTACGAGGTGCTGGGCTTGCGGCCGATGAACTGCTTGGTGACCCCGATGATCTCCTGCTGCTCGAGGGTCTTCAGGTGGCTGGCCAGGTTCCCGTCGGTGAGGCCAAGCAGCTCTTTCAGCGCGTTGAAGTCGAGCGAGTCGTTCACCATCAGCGCCGACATGATCCCAAGCCGGATGCGGCTTTCGAAGACTTTCTGCAGATCGGAAATCGGTATTTTCACCGGAATCTGTTTACGTTCCATGAATGATCAACCCTTTGTTTACTCCCTGCCGGTCCGGGTCACCGCTCGTACCGGTAATACATCACCGCCCCGTACACAATGTGCACCGCTCCGAAGCCCAGGGTCCAGAGGAGGAAACCGAACGCCGGGAACATTCCCGCCAGGAGCCCCAACGCGATCTCGGAAAGTCCGAGGTAATGGATCTCGCCCAGGGTGAACTTCCCGGCATTGACGAGGGAGAGACCGTAGAAAACCAGCATGACCGGCGCCACCAGCTCCGGGTGGCCGCGCATGACCAGGATCAGCACGAAGAGGCCCCCCGTGGCCAGCGGGATCAACAGGTGGAGGATCACCCGCCGGGTCGAGGGGGTCCATACGGGCAACCCCGACCGCCGGGCTTTGCGGAGCGAGAAAATGACGGCCCCGGCGATGGCCAGGGTGAGCACCAGGAGCGCGTCGAGGGCCAGCCAGGGCATCAAATTGCCCGGTGCCGGAATGCTCCCGCCGGCCATCGGGTCGCCGGGGGTGACAAATCCCCTGACCGGGAGGAAGAACCAGGCCACGGCGGCTCCCGCCAACGCGCAAACGCCGGCAAATATGCCCGACAATCCGCTCAGCGACAAAAACTTGGACGACCGTTCCATGATCTCCCGGATGGCCTGGAGATCTTCGACAGGGGTGGTGGTGTTTGCCTTCATCTAAAAAGTACTTTGTGCTGCAAAGTTACAACAAAAAACGTCGATCCGACCGATCCGTGAAAAAAAAGTGGTTTCGATCTCCTTGCGTGATTTTCATTAGGCGGGCATACCCCCCGGCGGGTCAGGGGAAGGCAGATTATCTTGCTGGAGCGGGCAGGCATCCGGCTCCGTTGTCGTATCTTTGACATTCCTTGTAATCTGCTAAAAATGAAACACGGGTTGATCATCACTTTCATGCTTGTCGTCTCTTCATCCGGTCTTTCCCCGGCGACCGGTGAAGGAAAACATCTTACGGACATGGAACAGACAAAAGGCAAGAATGAGATCCTCGCCTTCGCGCAGGGCATCGAATGGCTTGGGCAGGCAGCGGTCCGGATCCGGTACCAGGACGAGGTCGTCTATATCGATCCCTACCGCCTGGGATCGCGCGACACCGCCTCGCTGATCCTCATCACTCACGATCATGCCGATCATCTTTCGCCGGAGGACCTGGCAAAGATCGCCGGGAAGAGCACCCGGTTCGTGGCAGCGAAAGCCTGCGTGGAAAAACTGGAAAAGGCGGGGTATAAGAACGTCATGGCAATGACTCCCGGGTCGAAGGTCACCCTGGGCGGGATCGTCGTCACCGCGGTGCCGGCGTACAACCTCACGAGGCCCATGCACCCGAAGGAGAAGCAGTACGTCGGGTACCTCCTCGATTTCGGCGGGATCACAGTGTACCACACCGGCGACACGGAGCGGGTTCCCGAGATGAAGGATATCCGCTGCGACATCATGATGGTGCCGCTGGGTCAGACCTATACGATGACGGGCCCGGAGGAAGCGGCCAACGCCGTGCTCGATACCAAAGCCTCCGTGGCGATCCCCATTCACTGGGGCATGTACGAGGGATCGGAATCCGATGCAAGGACGTTCGGGAAGATCCTGGAGGCGAAGGGAGTGACGGTGATCCCGGGGAGATGACGTTCCGGCTGACCGCCCCTGCATTTTTGGTCAGCCAGCCCGGAGATCGCCTTGATCATTTTATCATCCCGGGCGACATTCCCCGAACATCGTTTCCCGACCAGAAGGCCGGCCACGATCAACAGGATCACGCCTGTGATCTTCAATACGAAAGCAAACATCCCGAATTGCTTTCGTTTTCTTTCCGAAAGGTTTCCCGGGTCCGGCATATCGGCCAGGAGTTCCCTGATATTCCGGTACCGTTCCTCCGGCACCTCTTTCATAGACCTCCGGATGACCCGTACCAATTTTTCGGAAACGCCGGCCGGGTACCTGCCTGTTCCCGGCAGCCAGGTCCGGGAATCCCCGGTCACAGGCTGCGGATCCTCGCCGGTCACCAGGAAATGCAGGATGGCTCCCAGGGAATAAATATCGGAACAGATCTCATTGCCCGGTGAAAGGTACATTTCGGGGGAGCTGTACCCCGGCTTTTTCAACCGGGAGGGATCCGCCAGGATCTCCTTCGGAATCTCATTCTGGGCGATCCCGAAATTTATCAGCACCGCTTTCCTGCTCCTGCTTATCAGGATGTTTTTTGGGCAGAGCGCCCGGTGATACACCGAATGCTGGTGCAGAAGCGACAATCCGTCGGCCAGTTGCCCGATTATTTCCGCAGCTTCGTGCCCTGGCAGCCGCTTCTCCCCGATCGAAAGGGTATATGAAAACAAAGTCTCTTCGTTGATATATTCCGTGACGAAATAGAGCGTATCATTTTCCCCGAACGTGTCGAGCACCGTAACTATATGTTCGTTCCGGCTGCACCTGGCCAGGACCTTGGCCTCTTCAAACCATTGCTCCCTGAATTTCAGGTAAATGCTTTCATCCAGTGATCCATGGCTTACCCGGTTGTCCTGGTCCCTTGTGCAATGATCCTGCAGAAAAAATTCATGGATGATGACTTGCTTGTTCAGGGCAGGGTTTGCCGCCAGGTAGGTAATGGAAAAATATCCCTGGCCAAATACCGAGATGGTGACGTATTTACCATTCTGCAAGTGAATCCCCGAAGCCAGCGTGCCAGTCATAAAATCCCAGAATCACTGCAGACCTGACTGCCCGAAGGCCGGGATCTGCGGTAGTGTCAATCAATATTTCATTACGGGTTTGGACAGGGTGGTTCCGTCGGGCAGGACCACAGTGACCAGGTACATTCCCGGCGGAAGTCCCGCGAGGTCGATCCGGCAACTATTGCCTGTCGTGACGGGCTTCAGGTGAAGGAGTTGCCCCGTGACCGTGGTGATCCTGACCGAGGCATTGTCGCCGGGCAGGGTGATCTCCACCCCTCCCCGGGTCGGGTTCGGCGCCACAGTCCACGAGATCCTGCTGATCTCCCCGGTCCCCACTCCCGGGCAGGGCACTTCGATGGCGGTGTATTTCCCGCCCGAAAGCGGTCCGGCATCCCAGCACTTGTCGGCGGTGGTGAAGAGGTCGACGGTTTGCTGGCCCCCGGAAGCGACCCCGTTGTTGAACACCACCCCGATGGGCAGGTCGGGGTACCCGGTGATCGTAAAGGAGTAATACCCGTCATTTTCGAGCGTCATCGCCGTGCCGGGCCAGGCGCCGCACAACGGGGTGGACCCCGCCCAGGAATAGACCTTGCAGGCGGTCCATCCCGCGGGCACCTTGAATCGCACCTTGATGGAGGAGGGCATGGAATTGATGGTGTAGGTATTCGGAATTTCCGGGGAATAGAGGTGCGTGACGGGGTCATAGGCGATCATGCGGAGCGTCAGTGAGGAGGAGACGGGGATGGGCGCTGCATAGAGCGTGGAACTGCTGGTCGGGGGTGTGTTGTTGGTGGTATAGTAGATCGAAGCGCCGGGCGAGGTCGTGGCCGTGATGGTCTGGGCGGTATAGTAAGTCCCCCCCGATGGGGTCATCATGAGCAGGGGGGCCGCCGGGGCGGTGGTTTTCGTCCAGATGGCGTAGTCGGTGCCCGAGGCGGCCAGGGTGTATCCCGACGGCGGGGTGTAACTGCCGTTGCCGACCTTCACGATGAGCGTCCCGTTGAGCCCGGTGGCGGTGGAGACGTAGAGGTTGGCCGTGTACTGGTTTACCGTGACAGCCGATTCGCTGTGGAGTTTTACGGCCCGGCGGGCGGCGATCATGTTGAAAATGTCGGTCTTGTAGTCATTCCAGTGGTCGAGCAGCACGCAGGGAATGCCGGGCGATCCCATCAGGAAGGCATAGGCTGCCCTCACGTTGCCGGAGAATTTGTTGGGGTTGCCGGTCACGTATGTGTCGTGGTTGTCGACAAAGGTCACCGCGTACCGTTTCGTGTCGGAATGATGGATCAGGCCGGCGGGTTGCGGGGTGGTGCCGTTGGCCAGCCACACCAGGTTGGCGAGGTTCATGCCGCCGTTCCAGAGGGCGGAGTTGAGGGCGAACTTTTCCGGGAAATCGAAGGTGGTCGAATTGTAGCTGCATCCCTGGAGCCAGGCCTTGCAGAGGTCGTAGCTGCCGTCGAAATACTCACCCACCGAGAAGTAGGCTCCGGCGGCTACATTGTATTCGTTGACGAAGGAGGGGCTGTAACCCTTGGTCATGTCGTACCGCCAGCCCGAGTATCCCATCTCGTTCTTCAGGAACTGCATGTATCCCTTGATGTTAGTGCGGGTCACGGCGCCGAGGTGGTCGAGGTCGCGTGCGCCGTTGAAATCCTCGCCCGTGTCGGGAGCGCCGGTAGGCGTCGGCTGGCCCGGCTGGCCCGCCACTTCGTCGGTGCTGCAGATCTGGGCCGGACCCATCGAATAGGTCACCCCGTTCCAGGTCTCCGTGGGGAAGTCGGTCCAGCTGGTGGCCCCGTTGCGGTGGTTTGCCACCACGTCGGCCAGCACGTGCGCCCCCCTTGCGGCAAGCGAGGCGGTCAATGTTTTCAGTTCATCGGCCGATCCGAAGGCGCTGTTCTGGTCGAACCACCAGATGGGCATATACCCCATGCTGAAGGTACTCTGGCAGTTCCCGCTGGGGGGGAGCCACACCAGGCCGTACACCTGGGCGATCTCGTCGGCTTTGGTGTTCAGCACCGTCCATTTGCTGTCGGCATAGGAATCCCAGTAGAATGCCTGAAGCATCACATCCTGGCACTGGGCGGGGGCCTGTGCAACCGCCGTTTTTCCGAACAATGCGGCGATCATCAGCAACAGAAAGAAGATCTTTTTCATGGTCATGGGTTTTTAAGATCGGCAAACAAAAATAGTCAATTCGTGCACAATCCGGTTAGTTATCCTCCACCTTGTCGCTCAGCGATTTAAACCCCTTGCCGAGGATCTCGAACGCTTCGAGGACGGCGATGAAAGCGTCGGGGTCGATGCGGTGAATGTACTCTTCGAGCAGGTAGAGCTCGCGGGGACTGACCACCGTGAAGATGATCTGCTTGCGGTCGTGGTTGTACATCCCCTCGCCGTGCAGGAAAGTCCCTCCCCTTTTCAGGTCGTGGATGATGCTGTTGCGGATATCCTCGTGTTTTTCGGAGATGATGAAAAGGGTCTTGTCGAAGTTGAAGCCGTGCAGCGTGGTGTCGATCACCTTGCCGATCACGAAGATGGTGACCAGGCTGAAGAGGGGGATGCGCCAGTCGCCGAACGCC
>CAYVVG010000027.1:22446-43733 GCA_964455285.1 uncultured Prolixibacteraceae bacterium | reverse complement strand
GAAAGGGTAATAATAGCTGCTGTTTTTCCTTACTGGTACGGAAGTGCTTAATCAATTTAAAATATCACACTCCTTATATTTATCTGCAGTTGATTCAACTTTTTCTGCCAGCGAATATTCATAAACACCTGTGTCGCCTGTATATCCAATAATTCCGACTGGTTTTGTGTATTCTCCTTGAAAAAATAAATGAAATTTTAATCCAACAGCAGAAGTTGATCCAATAACATCATCATGCCAAGCTGGAACAATTTCCAACTTAATATTATACTCATATAAAACCGAAAGAACAACATCCTCTCCCCTGATTGCTTTCTTTTTTGGATCTTCATTCTCAGACTTTACTTTTTCGGAATTCATATTCCAGACTACCAGCGGCATTAATAAAATTTTTCCAATTCCATCACCTGTTGCCTTTAGCCATGCTGAGAATTTCATATGCGAACTCTCATTAAGGAACACATCTAATCTGACGATATGTTCTTTGTCATATCCCATTGAGCGATGGAATTCATTCCATTCTACTATCAAGGTTGTTAATGTCGATAAATCATCATCGTGATCAGGATGTGAATGAGTAATTATGACGGCATTAAGATCACTTAAAGTAAAACCTTCTGCATAGAAATTAGTTATAAAATCATAGCCTGGATCAATCACTATTCCCTTCCCTTGCCAAAACAAAAAATAACCTCCTCCACGAACCATTTCTCCTATTGGTCGCGGAATTCTTGGATTATATGATTGCCATCTTCGTAGAACAACTAATTTATCCTTTCCACTTGCTGAGATGGGAGACATTCTCGTCTTTGGACTCAAAACGTGTTGTACCGATTGAAACACTGTGTCTTGGGAAAGATCACCATCTGTTCTTCTTTTCTTATAGCCTTCTCGCATAAGGAAGCTTTGCAATCGTCTGGGTACCGTAACAAGATTATTCAAGTTTTGAGTGACCTTTTCAAGCAAGGCAATATAAAAACTATATTCATCAAATGGAAAATTGTAATCAAAATTGCTCGTATTATCCATTAACACAGTTCTAAGTTTCCTTGTAAGATCAAGCCCAATATATCCTGGTTGATCAATGTCTGATGGGTCGTCTGTTTTATCACTTTCACTATATTCAATTAGTGTCAAACAAAATTTCGACACAAATGGTTGTTGGACAATGCATTTTTTTCCTTCCTGATTATATTGTTGATAAATTTCGCAGAAACCTTTAAGCGTTTGCTTAAATTGCTTTTGATTTTCTTTTTCTTTTCCTAATTCTCGTTTTTGGATCACAGCTGTCCAAAATAAATTTTACTTCTCGTAATTGCACCTGATAACCAAGCAAATAGGTTATCATTTTGTTCGTTTTCAAAATTAACCATCCCCATCAAACAGTAAAAGCTGTTCCATTTTATTGCAATTTGGACGGATAAAGGGCTCATTTATCCAAGCCCACAGATCAATTTTCACGAACAGATTCAATCGAATAAAGGTGATCAGGTTTGACATGTGCCATTTGTACTGTGCTTTCGTCTTCAGGTAAGCCAGAAGCAATATCGTGATCAAAGCAGTCCATATTTGTATTTGAACAGCATTTTCAGATGTTCCCACGAAGGATTTGATCTTCAGGTTCTGTTTTATCATCTTAAAAAACGCCTCGATGTTCCAACGCTCCTTGTAAATCATGGCAACGGTCGTTGCTGTCCAAGATCGGTTGTTGGTAATGAAAACGAGTTCCTGTTGGTTCTCTTCATCCCAATACCTGACCATTCGTAGCATTTTGGGATATTCCTCTTGGGCTTTTATCCCTTTCAGGCGGATATTGCAGTCCTGAAGTACATTCTTATCCTTTTCGTCAGATAAATCAAAGTCTTCAACGATCTCGTAATCCATGTTTTCTTTACCTCGGGTCACGAACCAGTTGTTCATGCTGTCCAAGTTATACCACCAGGAAAAATCATAATAGCCCATGTCAAACACGAGTATGCTGTCCGAGGGCAATCTCATCTTTCTGGCGACCTTGATCTCGTGTACCTTGCCGTGCGTGAGATCAGCGAAAGCTGGCAGGCAGCCCTCGTAATCGAGCAGCAGGTGGAGTTTGACTGCTCCTTTTCGGGTGCGGAACTTAGCCCAGTCGTAAAGTGAAAGTGACAGGGATATCACACTGGCATCCAATAGGAACACTTTGCGTTTAATCCTCTTCAAAGCTGGCTTGTAGAACTTCGTCTGGGTGCGCAGATGTCCTGCCAGAGCATAATAGAACTCCTGAAAAATCTCGTAACTGCGATGTTCATTCATATAGGACACCGTGGATTTGGCTGGAGCCTGGTTGCATCCAAGATGCCTGATGTTGCCCGTGATACTTCGCAAACCGTTTGATATGTCTCGTACGGAATTAGCATGCCCCAAGTGACAGAATAGCATGCTGATCAAATGCGTCCAGCTATCTATGCCTTTGCTGAATTTATCCGTGTCGTGCTTTTTCACAATGCTGCTAAACAATTCTCTGGGCATTACACTTGTGATTTGCGAAAAAAGAGATAATTTTACCATAGGGATTGGTTTTTGTCGCTATTGTAAAATTACCCCTTCTTGGGGTATCTCCAATCCCTACTTTTTTTTCTAATTATTTATTTTGGACGGATGTGTTTTTGGATAAACATTATTAGAATTAAAGAAATTCGAGAGAAGATTTTTGGAATATACCTTAAAAAATCAATAGATAGATTTTTGGCCAATGCAAAATCATCCGCATTAATAAATGGAGTTCTTCCATGATATCCGATAAAAATCCCTAGGATTCTATCAATTTCCCATACCGGTTGTCGCCTACAAACATTTAAAAACTGAATGGCCCTGTTAAGATTAGTAAGGTTTAATTCGTATTCTTTTTGATCTCTATCGTCTGTTTCTGCCATTGATCTTCTCAAAATGTGACCCAAACATAGTAACAGATTTATTAATGACTCAATGAATAATCCTTTCTCATAAAACACTTTACTTCTTTCATAAAAACCTTTGATTAATGCAGGATTGATAAAGTAGCGATCCTTGTCCCTGTCAATGTGCACTGTCAATATATTATAAGGGTCAATGGATAACCTATTAAATCTTAACTGAAAATGTCTGAAGTATTTATTTGCTTCGTCAAGATAATCAAGATGACGATAAATCATTCCTCGATTTAATTCAATCAGTGTCAGTACACTCCATATAAAATAAGGACTATCCTCTGGCTTATCGATAATTGCAAAGCCCTTCTTCACTTCACTCAAATAATCCTCTTGCGTTGTATAATCCTGTGCCAAATGATTGTACTGATTACTATAATACAATCTGCTTCCCAATTGATGTGCCTGAAACAGATCATTTAATGCTACTTTTGAAGCATTGAAATCTCGCGCATTCTTATTCCGACAGTGTATTAATGAATATGATCTGAGAAGATAACATATGGTCGCAAAAGCAATGTCAAATTTGTTCTCGTTCTCAATTGGAATGAATGAGCCTCGACTAAATCCTGTCTTGAAATTATCCCTTTTGGATTCTTTCCCTAAAGCTTTAATAATTTCTTTGGAATAGTTAGGAACCATTTTTCGCGGATTTTTAGGATCAATAATTTCTCCAAGAATCCAAACCAACCGATAATAATAACCATTTAAGCCCTCTAATTTGTTTTTGTTTTTACTAATTATGATCTTGTACAAAAAAATATTTGGATCGTAAGGTCGATAATTGCCAAGGTTCTTCTTTAACTTAATATTATTAACATTATCTCGTACATAAGTAAAATTTGGTAAGTCTTTCTTACAAGTGTTTTCCAATAATTCTGTCAGCATAAGCCAACACAGATCGCGTTTTAAGTTTTTTACATTCATGGTATTTGCAAAATAATAATTACACGTTGAAACATTAGTTATCTCTTCGAAAACCTATTCTCTATATAATAATTTCTCGACTTTTTTTCCTTTGTTCCTTCAACTTTTAAACACCAATTCAATCCAGGTCCTTCCTGGAAGAAGCCGGGTTTCCACTTGTGCCGGGTTATGCTGAAGTTCGCCCAGATTCGTAAGCCACCGAGAGATCATAATGAGTAGGTTGAAGCTAAAATGCCAATCGCCATGAATCCCGATTCCAAGGCCGGGATCAATGGCCTGGGATTTAAAAGCAAAGATGGCCTTGTGATTGTAAATGGCATAAAATCTTAATATTCTCAAATTTTGTTATGCCAAATATATGAATATTTCTAATTTCCAACTGTATTCGTGAAATTTTCACAAATTTATTATACACTTGCTTTTGTGTGATTTGATCATTTTGAATCGAATGCTGTTATGATACGGTTTACTGATACATGACATGAATAACCGAAATTGTATTATTTTGATGGGGTTTTGGCGGGGTTTGGTATGATAGGTTCCATCTCCCTGACAGCCGGGTAAGAACCGAAGTGTTTCAAAACCGGTATCGAATTTTCCCCTACCTTTATCCCCCCAACCCCTCCGTTGAACGAGACCCCTTATTATGCCGCAACCGGAAAAGAAACTCTTCCTCCTCGACGCGATGGCCCTGATCTACCGGGCCTATTTCGCGTTTAACAAGAACCCGCGGCTGACGTCGAAAGGGCTTAACACCTCTGCCATCTTCGGGTTCGCCAACGTGCTGCTCGACCTGATGAAGAAGGAGAAGCCCACGCATATCGGGGTGGCGTTCGACACGATGGCGCCCACGGTACGCGAAGAGGGCTACGAAGACTACAAGGCCCACCGCCAGGAGACGCCCGAGGATATCGTAAACTCGCTGCCCTACATCCGCGAAATGATCACAGGTTTCGGGATCCCGGTGCTGTACGCCGACGGCTACGAGGCCGACGACGTGATCGGCACGCTGGCCAAAAAAGCCGAAGCACAGGGGTTCACCACGTATATGATGACGTCGGACAAAGACTTCGGTCAGCTCGTTTCCGACCGCACCCTCATCTACAAGCCGGGCAAGTTCGGCAGCGACGTCGAGATACTCGGGGTGAAGGAGGTGTGCGAGAAGTTCAGCATCGAACGGCCCGAACAGGTGATCGACCTCCTCGGCCTCTGGGGCGACGCCTCCGACAACATCCCCGGCATCCCCGGCGTGGGCGAGGTGACGGCCAAGAAACTGCTGGCCGAATTCGGCTCGGTCGAAAACCTGCTCGCCAACGCGGATAAGATCGCCAACGAGAAGCTGCGCCAGAAGGTGATCGCAAACCAGGATAAGGCCATCCTCTCCAAACGGCTCGCCACCATCATCCTCGACGCGCCCGTCGAATTCGACGAGGAAAAACTCCGCCTCTCGCACCCCGACGAAATACGGCTGAAAGCCCTCTTCGACGAACTGGAATTCCGGACCTTTTCACAGCGGTTGTCGACTTTTCTGACCACCTCACCCCCGGCCCCTCTCTCCGGGGAGGGAGGAGATCCACTCACCTCTCACCTATTCGGGAACAAGCGAACAATTGAACAATCGAATAATCGAACAATTGAACAAGCGAACAAGCGAAGTCCGATCGAAAATCAAACATCGCTGATCGATTATTCGATTATTCCTCCTGACATCAGCACACCCGCACATCAGCACATCGGTACCGTTCCCCACACCTACCACCTGACCGACACCCCGGAAAAGAGGGCCGCGCTGATCGCCGAACTGGGCAAACAGGATTCGTTCTGCTTCGACACCGAAACGACGGGGCTCGATCCCAACACCGCCGAACTGGTGGGGATGTCGTTCGCCTGGAAGCCGTTCGAAGCCTGGTACATCCCCCTGCCCGATGTATATGCCGAAGCCCTCGCCATCGTGACCGAATTCAAGGGTTTATTTGAAGATGAGCGGATCGGTAAAACGGGACAGAACATGAAGTTCGACATCTCGATGCTGCGCTGGTACGATATCACGGTGAAAGGACCTCTTTTCGACACCATGCTGGCGCATTACCTGATCCAGCCCGACATGCGGCACGGCATGGACCTGCTGGCCGAGACCTACCTGAACTACAAGCCGGTATCCATCGAAGAACTGATCGGGAAAAAGGGGCAGGCGCAACTCAGCATGCGCACGGTCGATATCGGGACGATCAAGGAATACGCCGCCGAGGACGCCGATGTGACGCTCCGGCTGAAGGAGGTCTTCGCGCCCATGCTGGAAGAGACCGGCACCCGCGAACTGTTCGACCGGATCGAGGTGCCGCTCATCCCGGTGCTCTCCTCGATGGAGGCCGAAGGGGTCAGGGTCGACCCGGGTACCCTGCAAGATTACTCGGGCGAACTCCAGAAGGAGATCGTGGTGCTGGAATCCTCGATCCATGAAGATGCCGGGACGACTTTCAACGTCTCCTCCCCGAAACAACTCGGCGAGATCCTTTATGAAAAACTGCGGATCGTCGAGAATCCGAAACAAACGAAAACCAAGCAATACAGCACCAGCGAAGATGTGCTGGTGAAGATGGAGCACCGCCATCCCATCATCCGCAAGATCCTGGAATACAGGTCGCTCACCAAGCTGAAATCGACCTATATCGATGTCCTCCCCGGGCTGGTCAGTCCGCGCGACGGACGCATCCACACCTCCTTCAACCAGGCGGTGGCGGCCACGGGGCGTCTCAGCTCGAACAATCCCAACCTCCAGAACATCCCCATCCGCACCGAGAAGGGCCGCGAGATCCGCAAGGCATTCGTGCCCCGCAACGACCGGTACCTGCTTCTTTCGGCCGATTATTCGCAGATCGAGTTGCGCATCATCGCCCACCTGAGCGGCGACACAGGGATGATCGGCGATTTCCGCGGGGGGCTCGACATTCATGCCGCCACGGCGTCGAAGGTGTACGGCGTTCCGCTCGATGCGGTGACCCGCGAGATGCGGCGCAATGCCAAGATGGTCAATTTCGGCATCATTTACGGCATCTCCGCATTCGGTCTTTCGGAACGGCTGGGGATCCCGCGGAGGGAGGCGGCCTCCATCATCGAACAGTACTTCATAAAATACCCGGGGATCAAATCCTACATGGAGGGCACCATCGCCTCGGCACGCCGGCTGGGCTATGTGGAGACAATGATGAAACGCCGGCGCTACCTGCGCGACATCAACTCGGGCAACGCCACCGTGCGCAGCTTCGCCGAGCGAAATGCCATCAACGCCCCCATCCAGGGAACGGCGGCCGACATGATCAAGATCGCCATGATCGATATCTTCCGGGAGATGGAGCAACGTGAGCTCCGGTCGAAGATGATCCTGCAGGTGCACGACGAACTGGTGTTCGACGTTCACCGCGACGAGGTGGAGCTGCTGAAACCCATCGTGATGCAGGGCATGCAGAACGCCATCCCGCTCGACGTGCCGGTGCTGGTGGAGATGAATACCGGGGCGAACTGGCTGGAGGCACATTAACCGGTAGGGACGCATGACCATGCGTCCCTACGGTAGGTACGCATTGCCATGCGTCCCTACATGGGGTCCCCCCTCTCCCTGGGGAGAGGGGGTTGGGGGGTGAGGCAGATTGTTGAATTAACTTTAACAAACATATGGACTACAAGAACGACAACCGGATCGTGCTGACGCTGGACGCGGGCGGCACCAACCTGGTATTCAACGCCGTACAGGCTGAAAAGGAGATCCTTGAACCGATCGTACTGCCGGCCCGCGCCGGGAGCCTCGAGGAGGTGCTGAAGACCATTATCGACGGGTTCCGGCAGGCCGGATCGAAACTGGCACACCGGCCGGTGGCCATCAGTTTTGCCTTTCCCGGTCCGGCCGACTACGAGCGGGGCATCATCGGCGACCTGCAGAACCTTCCCTTCTTCAGGGGCGGGGTGGCGCTCGGGCCCATGCTCGAGGAGGCCTTTGGCATGCCGGTGTTCATCAACAACGACGGTGACCTTTTTGCATACGGGGAAGCGATCGCCGGGCTGCTCCCCGAGATCAACCGGAAACTGGAAAACGCGGGCAATCCGAAACGGTACCGAAACCTGTTCGGAGTGACGTTCGGTACGGGATTTGGCGGCGGCATCGTGACCCGCGACGGGTTGTTGTTCGGCGACAACAGCTCGGGCGGCGAGATCAACCGAATGCGCAACCGCACTTTCAAACAGTGGGATGCCGAAGAGAGCGTCAGCATCCGCGGCATCCGACGGGAATATGCAATCCACACCGGACTGAACCCGGCCTCCTGCCCCGAACCGAAAGAGATCTACGAGATCGGCATGGGATTCGTGCCGGGTAACCGCGAGGCAGCCATCGCCGCTTTTAGCGCATTTGCCCGCGACGCGGCCGACGCCATTGCAAACGCAGTGACCCTTCTTGACGGGCTCGTCGTGATCGGCGGCGGACTCTCCGGAGCCTGGCCCCTGTTCCTTCCGAAGCTGGTGGAGGAGATGAACGCCCCGTTCGACACACTGTCGGGCCACCCCCTCGACCGGATGGAGGTCGTGGCGTTCAACCTGGAGGATGAAAAGGGACTGACCTCCTTCGTGGCCTCCTCATCGACCCGGATCCGGGTTCCCTTCTCGGAAAAGACAGTGCTTTTCGACCCTGACAAAAAAGTCGGGATCGGGATCTCTCGACTGGGAACCTCCGGCGCGGTCTCCATCGGTGCATACGCTTACGCTTTGGCCCGACTCGACAGGTAAGCGGCATTCTTCCCCCTTGTTATCCTGACTTTTTACCCTAACATTTTTGGATGTATAAACGTCCATTTATATATCCTTTTCATTATCTTTGCATCCATAACCCTTGATTAAAAATCCTGACCTATGAAAAAAACATTACTCTCTGTCCTGTTCCTTGCGGCGACATTACTGACCGTGGCACAAACAGGGCAGCGCCAGATGGTGCTTGCCGAAGATTTCACAAGTACGTTATGTACGTATTGCCCGGGAGCGGCCATGGGCATGGACGACCTTCTTGCCGCAGGGAAATCTGTTGCAGTAATCGCCGATCACAGCAATTATGGCAATACCGACCCGTTCAAGAACGTTTATTCCCTGGCCCGGAACACCATGTACAGTGTCCAGGCTTACCCTTCCGTGACTTTTGACGGCGTGAAAATGTACTGCGGCGGCAGCCATACCACATCGTTGTATACATCGTATTTGCCGCTCTACAATTATTGCTTAGGGCTTACTTCGCCGGTTACTATGTCGATGGAAGTTTCACATACCGGTCAGCAATACACCGCGGTCGTTACCCTGATAAAAACCGATGTCATCCCTTCGACGAATAACGTTCTTTATTTCTTTGTCACTCAATCCGGAATTTCTTACAACTGGCAGGGTCAGAACCACCTGGAACATGTGAACCGGCTGATGGCTCCGGATCAAAACGGAACACCTGTCGATTTCTCCACCGGAAACACCCAGACCGTCACGCTGAATTTTACCATGGACCCGTTGTGGCCTATCGAAGATTGTGAGTTCGTTGCCACCCTTCAGAACAAGGATGCAGGCCAGGGTAACCAGACGGGTACGCCAAGCGGATATCCGATCAAGGCCTATAAAGCCATTCAGACGATCAAGCAGGGCGCCATAGACCTGACCCTCGGATTTACAGTGGCCAGCACCGTAGTGACCACCGGTACCCCTGTTTCCTTTACCAACACAACCACAGGCGGTTACATAGGTGTTCCCGAAACCTACGAGTGGATCTTCGAAGGGGGATCGCCGGCCACCTCGACCGACAAAAACCCGGTGGTAACCTACAGCACCTGCGGCACTTATGACGTGACCCTGATCGTCGACAGGGGCGGCCAGATCGACACCCTGACCATGCCGGATTACATCCAGGCCGATCCTTCGGTCGTGGTGACTGCCACCCCCGACACCGTCACCTGCTGGTACACGACCATTACGCTTGACGCCACCTCTGCGGGTGCCGTTTCCTACCTCTGGACCCCCGGCGGCGCCACCACCCCGACCCTCGACGTAACCTGGGCCGGATATGGCATGGGAACGCATGACTTCGACGTCCTGGTCGACTTCGGAAGCTGCCAGGTCACCAAATCGATATCGGCCACCCTGGACGAGTGCACCGGGATGGGTGAAAAAATGTCAGGGTTCAGCGTATCGGTATTCCCGAACCCGGGACATGGCGTATTTACCCTCGATATCAACGCCGGCGCCTCTGTCGTGGCAGACCTTACCGTGACCAGCAGCCTGGGAACCACCGTGTATGGCGAGAAGAACGTTAGCATCAGCGGAAAAACCGTGAAAGCGATCGACCTCTCCGCTTTGGCCCGCGGGGTCTATTTTCTCACCCTGAAAAGCGATGACCTGGCTGTCACCCGGAAGATCGTGGTTGACTGATAGAATCCCGAAAAAGGACAGAAATACAAGGGGGCGGGCCGAAAGGTCAGCCCCTTTTCTGTATCTATCTGTATTTATATATATCTTTGGCAGAGAAATCTTCTCTGTTCAACAGATGGTATCATCAACCCTTTAAAAGCCGGATCATGAAAGTAAAAGTTACTCTTTTTGCATTGTTCCTTGTCCTCGGACTGACGTCTACGGGACAGACTTTTATCTGGGAATCTTTCGACGCGGGACAGATGCCGCCCGAAGGATGGACCCTGAGCGGCCTTCCGGCCCAATGGACGGTGAACAATTCGAATAATGCAGGGGGAACAGCCCCCGAGGCGCAGTTCACCTATGTTCAGCAGACCACCACCACCCGGCTGATCTCGCCCATGTTCGACCTGACCGGGCTGACCTCGGTGACCCTCTCGTTCAGGCACATGTACGACTGGTATTCGAATCCCGCCCCGAAGGTCGGCGTTGCCACGCGATCGCACAACGGCACCTGGAACACAGTTTGGGAAAAGAGCCCGACGGCCAACATCGCCAAGGAAAAGGTGGATGTGGTGATCAGCAACAGCGACGTCGGACAATCAGAATTCCAGATCTGTTTCTACCTGAACGGAAACATGTACAACATGGATTACTGGTACCTCGACAACATCCTTCTTTTCAACCCGCTGAACCTCGACGCCGGGATTATATCCCTGGGCGCCACCCCTTCCTATTTCGCCGCTCCCGTTCCCGTGCAGGGTACCCTGATCAATGTGGGCACCTCCTCCATCACCGAAGCGGTGCTGAAGTACAGTGTCGACGGCGGCCCGGTTTCCAGCACCACCTTTACGGGGCTGTCGCTGCCCACCCAGGGCCAGTATGATTTCGCCTTCGACGATCCGGTGACCGGCGCCATCGGGCCGCATGACCTTACTGTATGGATCGACCAGGTGAACGGAGTGACCGATGACGACCAGGGCAACGATACCCTGTCAAAGACGGTCCACAAGATCTGCCATACCGTTGCAAGGCGGCCCCTGTACGAAGAGTTCACCAGCTCGACCTGCAGTCCCTGCGCCAGTTTCAACACCAATTTCGTTCCCTGGTGCACCACCAACGAAGACAGCATCACCCTGGTGAAATACCAGATGAGCTGGCCGTCGCCAGGCGATCCCTACTATACCCCCGAAGGAGGTGTCAGGAGGGAATTTTACGGCGTCAATGCCGTCCCCGACCTGTATGTGAACGGAGGCAACACCGCTACCAATATGGCTGGTGTGACACAGGCTTTTACCCAGGCGAAAAAGCTGATCGGCATGATGAGCATCGCCGGCAGCCATTCGCTCAACGACAAGGTGATCTCCCTCAACGCCACCGTCCTGCCTTTTGCCGATTTTCCCGGCGTCAGGGTGTATATCGTAGTGATGGAAAAGATCACCCACAACAACCATATGACCAACGGGGAAACCAGCTTCCACCACGTGATGATGAAAATGGTGCCCGATGCAGAAGGTACCACGATCGACCTTGCCGACCGGGTTCCGTTCACCATCACAGACACCGTTGATCTGTCGGGAACGCACATCGAAGAGTTCACCGATCTGATCGTCGGCATCTTTGTTCAGGATCCCCTCACCAAAGATGTTTACCAGTCGGCCTATTCGGTCGAGAACGCCCAGTTCAGCGCCGAGAACCGGCTGAGCAGCCTCTTCACCGACGGAGTGCCCGTGGCCGGTTTTCTCCCCGATACGACCAGCTATACGGTTTACCTGGCGGGCGGCGCCACCACTCTTCCGGTGGTCACCGCCACACCGATCGAACCGGCCGAAACCGTCATAATCGTCCCGTCAGTCGACATCCTGGGAACGACCACCATCGATGTATTTGCCGAGAACCTGGTCAACCATAAACTCTATACTGTCACTTTCGACTGGGCGGTCGGAACGGGCGAAGCTTCTTCCGGTATGACCCGCGTGTTCCCAAATCCCTCGAAAGGCATGGTCTTCATCAACGGAGCCGACCAGGCACGGGTAAGCGTTTCGGACGGGTTGGGCCGTCAGGTTTGGTCGGTCGGGAACTTTTCAGGGAGCCGGGTCGATCTTTCAGGTTACCCGCAGGGCATCTACCTGATCCATATTGAGAAAACCGACGGTACGGTGATCCGGAAAAAGGTGGTGATCCTGTAGGATTATCCGATTAACTTCTGGGTCACCCTCAGGCTGTTGGCCGGGGTGGGGTATGGAGGCAACCGAAATATTTGTATTTTTGTCTTTCCAGAAAACCATCACCGACCATGAAGAAATCCACTTTACTCCTGTTCTCCTGCCTGGTCTCCGTTGCTCTGATAGCCGGATCGGTCAGAAAAAGTTACACCTTTTCGGCGGGTTCCCTCTCCCCGGTCGGATCTTATCATTCGCTTCGGTTCGACAACACCCTGAGTGCGGGGCTGGCAGGCGAACCTGCCCTGCCGTACCATTCGGTGGCGCTGATGCTGCCGCCGGGCGAAAAGGCGGTCGACGTGGTGATCACCCGGGATGAGCTCGTTACTCTTCCGGGATCCTATATGCTCTATCCCCAGCAGGAGGTGACGCCGGTCAGCGGCGGCCTGGGAGGCCGGTTCCTGAAAAACGAAGCGGTTTACCGGTCCGATAAAGCTTATCCCATAGTTCCCACCGGGAGCCTCATCAACTCGTACCTCAACGGGTATGCCTTCGCCATGACGACATTCACCCCGGTCGAATACCATCCTGCCAGCGGCACCTTGTCATACTACCGGAAGGTGACCATTACGATCCGCACCCGGCCCGACCTGGAGGCCGGCCTGGCAATGAAAAATCTCACCGCATCGTCAGGCGCGCTGAAACGGGTGGCCCGCTTTGCACAGAACCCGGAGATGATGACACGATACCCTGCGGTCAAATTCGCCTCCACCGGATACAAAGTGCTGATCATTACCCCGGCACAGTTCCAGAGCGGGTTCCAGGATCTGGTGAATTACTACAACGGGCAGGGTAAAGCAGCCCAGGTCGCCACCCTCGAGTCGATGGCTTCACTGGCCGGGCAGGATCTGCAGGAGAAGATGAGAAATTACATCACCGCTGAATACCAGGCCAGCGGCATCGAGCACGTGATCCTGGGCGGGGATGTGGAGCATGTTCCTTACCGCGGCTTTTACTGCTACGTGGTTTCGGGTACGGGTTATGAAGAGTACAACATCCCGGCCGACATTTACTTTTCCTCCCTCGACGGAAGCTGGAACAGCAACGGCGACAACAAATGGGGAGAACCCGGCGAAGACGATCTGCTTCCCGAGATCTCGGTAGGGCGGATGTCGTTCAGCACCGCCGAGGAGTTGGCCAACATGGTCCATAAATCGGTTTCATACCAGGGAAACCCGGTCCAGGAAGAGATGAAGAAGCCCTTCCTGGCTGCCGAATTCCTGTACGATCCGCCGCTGACCTGGGGATCGGATTACCTTGAACTGCTGGTCGATGGCCACAGCGACAACGGCTATTTCACCCATGGCATCCCCTCGGCGGTCAACAACATCACCCGGCTTTACGACAACGCAAGCTTCAACTGGAGCACCGGGCAATTGCTCACCGAGATCAACCAGGGACACTCCTTCATCCATCATTGCGGGCATGCCAACTCGAACTACATGATGCGGTTGTCGAACTGGGACATCACGAACGAGAATTTCTCCCAGATCGACGGGGTCCATCACAACTACATGCTGATGTACACCCACGGATGCATCTGCGGCGCTTTCGACGATTCCGACTGCATTTCGGAACTTTGCACCACCATCGACAACTTCCTGGTGGGAGGTGTTTTCAACTCCCGGTACGGCTGGTTCAACCAGGGTACTACCGAAGGACCCTCGGCACACCTGCACCGCGAGTTCATCAGCGCCCTCTATCATCCCGATGCCGACTCGGCGGAATCTGAACTGGGAGCGGCGCACACCATGTCGAAGATCATGACGGCCCCCTGGGTGGGCCTTCCCGGCGAATTCGAACCGGGCGCCCAGCGCTGGTGCCATTACGACTGCAACGTACTGGGCGACCCCGCCGTGAAGATCTGGACCGACAACCCCCAGGTCAGCGTCGCCGAACGGTTGGCAGGGCCGGAATTCACCCTAACGCCCAACCCTGCATCGGAAACGGTCAGCATCACCCTCAAAAGGTCCGCCGGCCCGCTGACCCTCACGCTGGTCAACCTGTCGGGGGAAACCGTTGTTTCACGGGATCTCCCCGCCTTTTCCGCCAATGTATCTATTAGCTTGAATATCAGTACACTTGCTCAAGGTTCGTATTTCCTGAACCTGGCCACTCCCGAAGGATCTTCAGCGAAGAAGCTGATTGTCATCCGGTAATCTTTGTTAATTCTGTAACAAATTATTGGATAATATTCCGGAAGTTCCTAATTTTGCATGACGGGGCACCCTTACAATGGGTTAGCCCCGTCAGGATCCAGTTCTTTTATTCACCCAAATCATTACCACACATGAAAAAATTTACCCTTTTCGCAGGTTTGCTGCTGCTTGCCATTTCCGGTCTTATGGCTCAGCGGTTTACTTATCCCGATGTGACGGGAACGCCGGGCTTCAGCCTGGTCGGTGCAACCGCTTCCTCTGTCACTGTGAACCATGCCGTTCCGGTGTTCACCCTGGAGGATCAGGTGGTTGACGGTGTCCCGATGAAAAACGTCAGTCTTCCCGGGACCTTCCTCTTCAACGACGAGGGTATGCCCAACCTGCCGGGAAAGGGCAAATACATTGCAATTCCGCAGGGAGCGACCCCGAAGCTGCGGATCGTTTCGCAGCTGACCGAGGTGATCCACAACGTCAACATCCTTCCCTCCCCCCGGATCCCCCTCGACAATGACGACCGGCCGCTTTCGTACTCGAAAAACATGCAGGTCTATTCCAAAAATGCCTTTTATCCCGCCTCCCCGGTCTCGATCAGCGAAACAACCCAGATCCGCGGCGTGGATGCCGTCATCCTCGGCATCACCCCGTTCCAGTACAACCCGGTGACGAAGGACCTCATCGTTTACAAAGACCTGCAGGTGGAACTTACGTTTGAAGGCGGCAACGGGCAGTTCGGCGATCCCGCTTTCCGCAGCACCTACTGGGATCCCATCATGCAGGATAACATCCTGAATTACACCTCCCTCCCCGTGGTGGATTACAATGCCCGCATGCAGGCCCACAACAACCGGGCACCCATGGACGACGAATGTGAATACATCATCATCAGCCCCACCGGAACCGATTTCCTGGCCTGGGCCGACACCATTAAAAAATTCCGTACCGAACAGGGCATCCTCACCAAGATCTTTACCCTCGACCAGGTTGGCGGGAACACGGTAGCCGCCATCGAAGGGTTCATCGACAATGCCTATAACAACTGGACGATCAAGCCGGCCGCCTGCCTGCTGCTGGGCGATTACGGCACCACCGCCACCAACAACATCATTTCGCATCTCTATTCACACCCCGCTTCCTATCCCAACTTCGCCTCCGACAACAAATATGCGGATGTGACCGGCGACGAAATGCCCGACGTGGTCTTCTCGCGCATCACCGCCAACAACGCCACGCAACTCCAGATCATGATCAGCAAATTCCTCAATTACGAACGGAATCCGCCGGTCAACCCGCGTTTCTACGATCGTCCCATCACGGCCCTCGGCTGGCAGACCGAACGCTGGTTCCAGCTTTGCTCCGAGATCGTCGGCGGCTATTTCAAATACCAGCACGGAAAGAACCCGCGCCGTATCAACAAGATCTATTCCGGAACACCGGGATCCAACTGGTCCACCGCGACCAACACCTCCACCATCGTCAGCTACTTCGGGCCCAGCGGACTGAATTACATCCCGCAGTCGCCGGCCACCCTGGGCAACTGGGACGGCGGCACCGCCACCAACATCAACAACGCGATCGACTCCGGCGCCTTCATGCTGCAGCACCGCGACCACGGCGAATATACCGGCTGGGGCGAGCCCTCCTACCACAACAACAACATCGACCAGCTGACCAACTCGGATCTTACGTTCGTTTTTTCAATCAACTGCCAGACCGGCTCTTATCACCGCACGGCCGAGTGCTTCGGCGAACGCTTCCACCGCCATTTTAAAAACGGGCACAACTCCGGCGCTCTCGGCGTCGTTTGCCCGACGGAAGTTTCCTATTCGTTCGTGAACGACACCTTCGTGTGGGGGATGTACGACAACATGTGGCCCAACTTCATGCCCGCCGAAGGAACCACCCCGGCTTCAAGAGGGGTCCGTCCCGCCTTCGGCGTTGCCGCCGGAAAGTACTTCCTGAAACAGTCGAGCTGGCCCTATAACTCCGGCGACAAACTGGTCACCTACCGGCTCTTCCACATGCTCGGCGACGCCTTCCAGGTGATGTACACCGAAATCCCGCAGAGCCTGATGGTTTCCCACGCCCCGGAAATTCCCTACGGTTCCACCACGTTCGCCGTGACTGCCAACGACAGCGCCTTCATCGCCCTGACCTCCGACGGGCAGATCCTGGCTACAGCTTACGCCAGCGCCGGCGGCCCGGTCAACCTGACCATCCCCGTACTGCCTGTCGGCTCCCAGGTGAAAGTCACCGTGACCAAGCATAATTATTACCGGTATGCTTCGGTGGTCCCGGTTACCGACCTGAGCGTCACCGCCAACTTCTCGGCCAGCTCCACCAGCCTCTGCGTCGGCTCCTCGGTTGATTACAACGACATGTCGACCGGCGATCCCACCAGCTGGTACTGGGAATTCCCCGGCGGCACCCCGGCGACCTCCACCCTGCAGAACCCGACGGGCATCAACTACCCGCAGCCCGGAACCTATGATGTGGTTCTGATGGTCTCGAAGACCGGCCAGGGAGACACGCTGACCCGGACCGGCTACATCCAGGTGACCGCCATGCCCGAAGCCAATTTCGTGGATGTCACCGGTTGCCCGGCCACACCCGTTGCCTTCACCGACCAGACCGTTGCCGCCGGCGGCACCATCACCGGCTGGAACTGGAACTTCGGCGACCCGAATTCGGGAACCAACAACGTATCGAACGAGCAGAACCCGACCCACACCTATGCGGATCCCGGAACCTATACCGTGACCCTCGAGGTGGTGAGCAACGGCGTTTGCACGAACCAGAAGACCAAGGAGGTCGTGATCAACACAGTGCCGGTTGCCCCTGTGAAACCCGTGGGCGACAACTCCCTCTGCAAGGATGCTACCGGCATCACCTACACCACCGAAGGCGTCGCCACGGCCACCTCCTATTCATGGCTCGTCGAGCCTGAAACCGCCGGAACCGTTTCGGGGAATGGCACCACGGGCACCGTGACACTGACCACCGGGTTCACCGGCGACTTCACCGTCAAGGTCCAGGGCATCAACGAATGCGGTACCGGTACCTATTCCGAAGACCTGGCCGTCTCCGTCATCGACGTCCCGGCCGCCCCGGCCAAGCCGGAAGGCTCCGACACGCTCGACGTGAACAAGGTGGCGCAGACCGACTTCTCCACCACCGAAGTGGCTCTTGCACAGGGCTATAACTGGGTTCTTTCGCCTGCCACGGCCGGCACCATCAGTGGGAACGGCCTGACCGGTACTGCTGTCTGGAATGTCGATTACCGCGGCGCCGCCACCGTTAAGGTCAGCGCCACCAACGACTGCGGCGAAGGACTCTCCTCGGAAGAAAAGACCCTGTATATCTATTCTACCCTCGGAATGGGAGAAAAAGGAGGCTTTGGTCTCACCATCTCCCCGAATCCCAGCAACGGTAAATTCAACCTCGACATCACCTCCGCCACCCCGGCCAACCTCAACCTGGTGGTTTACAACACCCTCGGCGTTGCCGTGTATGGCGAGAACGACATCCGTCTCAATGGAAAACTGCGGAAGAACATCGACCTTTCCGGCCTGGCCAGGGGAATCTACCTGCTGAAGGTGGAAGGGAACGGCACTGCCAACACGGTGACCGTGGTGATCGGACAGTAGATCATTTTGTTATTCTGAAAAAAGAGGGCGGCTCAAAAGGCCGCCTTCTTTTTTTCTTTTGGCCTAGGGTCTTCTTTCATTCTCATGAATGTTGCATCCGGATCCGTCTTGGAGTTACTGTTGCGCCCGTTGAGGATCTTCTCTTATGTCTAAAACATACCCATTGAATTCACCACACATGCCGGTAGATTTATCCATTACCCCGGTCTTCAGAGGTTGTGTAAAAACACCCTCGCATAAAATGTTATTAATTTGATAATAAAATTTGCTTAAAAGTTATTATAAATAAATGATATTTAGTATCTTAGATGAAAATAATGGAATATGCACTTTATCATTCCCGAGGACCGAAATCAACAAACCTGATTCGGTAAACTGGATGATCTCATAGCTGAAGACAATCCAAAGGCTGGAAACAGAGAGCTATCGTAACATTGAGCTGATCTGGTTGCTTGGCGGGTTAAAACCAGACCATAAGACCATCGCAGATTATCGAAAGGACAATGCCGAAGCGACAGTACAAATAAAAAGCGTGACCATCGAAAAAATATCATGGCAAAATGAATAAGAAAAAAGACATTCGGGGTTTTTACACAGCCTCTGAAGGCCGGGGTAATGGATTCTTCTGTCATGTACCCGGATTTGAATATAGGTACCTCTCCCGTGGATAGTGGTACCATAGTGCTTGATCAGAAAAGATTTTTTGGATGAGTTCCAAAATTTATTCTGAAGAACGCAAGACCTATCGTAACGGCTATAAGCCACGACAGCTCAACACCCGGGTGGGGTGTCTGAACCTGATGATTCCTCAGACCAGTGATTGTCAGTTTTATCCCAGTATCCTGGAACGGTACCAGCGAAGTGAGAAGGCCCTGGCATAGATCAACGGTGCCTGAGGGGCGCAAGATTATTTACCAGCGATCATCATCCGGGCATACGCAATGCAATCAAAAGGCATTATCCGGGCACCCTATGGCAACGATGTCAACGGCACTTTATGGTCAATGCAATGGATAAGGTTCCAATATGAACTGATTTCGTTAACGATCAGCTGATTAACTACAAAAAAGAGGGTGACTCAAAAGTCGAGTCACCCTCTCCATAACGGTCAGTGATCGTGAACCTAACGGTTCACGATCATCTTCCGGATGACTTTGTACTCCTTGTTCAGGAACATCACGGAGTAAATACCCTTGGCCGCCGGACGGATATCGATCTCGGCATCGAGCGTACCTCCGCTGGTCCGGGCATCCTTCATCTCATAGAACTTTTCACCCAGCAGGTTGTAAACCTGGATGGTGAAAGTCTCTTCGGTGGCTGAACGCACGGAGACCGTGAATTTACCGTCGTTCGGCACGGGATACACAGAGCAGGTGGTGCCCGGGATCTCATTCTGGCCTACAAACAATACATAGACGTGGTTCGAGGTGTCCGACGAGCATCCGTTCACGGTGACCACACTCCAGTACCAGCCGGTGATGGTGGCCGTGTAGGTCTGGCCGGTCGCACCCGGGATGGCTCCTGTGCCTTCATAGTACCACTGGTTGCCGGCAGCCACGCTGCTGGTCAGCAGGGCCCCGTTCGCGGTCACGACAGGCGCAGCCGGGATGGGGTGAATGGTGACGCTGAAGTTCGGGGAGACGGTTCCGTTCCCGCACGCATTGGTCCCGAGCACGGTAATCACACCGGTAGCAGGCGTATTTCCAAAGGTGACGGTAATGGAATTGGTATTGGCTCCCGAGGTGATTGTCGCTCCCGCAGGTACTGTCCAGGTATAACCCGTCGCGTTCGCGATGACAGGCACGGAAAAGACATTACCCGTGGAACCGGCACATACCGAAGCAGGTCCTGTGATGGTGCCTGCTGCAGCCGGCAGCGGATTCACGGTAACCGGGAAGTTCGAAGACAAACCATTGCCGCACTGGTTCGTGCCGGCCACCGACACATTGCCTGATACGGCGTTCGTGCCGAAGTTCACCGTGATCAGGGTGGAACCCTGGCCCGAAACGATCGTCGCACCCGTTGGCACACCCCAGGTATAGGAGGTGGCTCCCACGATCGGGGATGTGGAGTAGGTGACGCCATTGGTACCGGCACAGACCGTTGAGGTGCCTGTGACAGCACCTGCCGCGTTGGGAGGTGTGCTTACAAACACCGTGTAAACCGTGGGCTGGGCCGCCGAACAACCGGCTGCGTTGGTGTAGTTCACCGTGACAGTCTGGATGCCCTGCTGGTTCCAGGTTACATTCAGCGTGCTGGTACCCTGTCCGCTCACGATCGTTCCACCCGCCGAGACCGTCCAGACGTAATTGGTCATGCCGGTCTCCGTATAATAGATATTGTCGGTCGAACCGACACACGGGTCATTGGTGCTGCCGATCGTGGGCACGGGAGCCGAGGTCACCGTTACATTATAGGTAGCCGGGGCAATAGCCGGGCACACATTGGTATAGGTTACCGTCACCACCTGGGCGCCGATGGTGTTCCAGGTTACGTTGAGGGTGTTGGTTCCCTGGCCGCTGACGATGGTACCGCCCGCCGAGACCGTCCACACATAGTTGGTCATGCCAGCCTGCGTAGTATAGGTGGCAGCAGCACCCTGGCAGGAGAGCGAAGGACCAGCGATGGTCGGTACCGGTGCGGCATTGACCGTCACATTGTAGGTGGTCGGAGTGGCCGCCGTACAGCCATTGCCGTTGGTGTAGTTCACCGTCACGGTCTTGGCTCCCGTCGTGCTCCAGGTCACCGTGATCGCGTTGGTGCCCGTGCCGGCGGTGATCGTACCGCCCGCCGAGACCGTCCAGGTGTACCCGGTCATACCGGTTTCTGTCGTATAGACATTGCCTGTCGAGTTCACACATACCGATGCAGGTCCGGTGATTGTCGGAACCGGCAGCGGATTGACCGTCACGTTGTAGGTGGTCGGAGTGGCCGCCGTACAGCCATTGCCGTTGGTGTAGTTCACCG
>CAYVVG010000027.1:0-22346 GCA_964455285.1 uncultured Prolixibacteraceae bacterium | reverse complement strand
AGGTGTACCCGGTCATACCGGTTTCTGTCGTATAGACATTGCCTGTCGAGTTCACGCATACCGAAGCAGGTCCGTTGACTGTCGGAACCGGCAGCGGATTGACCGTGATCGTCACCACGTTGGTGTTCACCGAAGTGGCGCACACCGACGTCTGGACCTGCCTGTAATAGGTAGTCGAAGTCAGGATACCGGGTTGGTAATTCAGGTTGGTTGCCCCGCTGAGATCCGTGAAGATCACGTTATCCGGCGAACTCTGCCACTGATATGTGTAGGGTCCGATGCTGCCGGTTGGTGCGATGCCTGTAAGAAGTGCCGGCGCCGTTCCCGAACAGATCGCCTGGCTGGCCGCGATCGATCCTGCGGTCAGCGGCGGGTTGACGGTGATCGTCACTGTATTGGTTGGCAACGGTCCGCCGCAGGTACCTGAGGCATTCTGCAACTGCCTGAAGTAGGTTGTGGCTGTAAGGATACCGGGCTGATAGTTGAGCATGGTCGCCCCGCTGATGTTGGCGAAGGTGCTGTTGTCGAGCGAGCTTTGCCACTGGTAGGTCGGTGATGTCCCGTTGGCGGGCGGTACACCGTTGAGTTGTGCGGGAGCCGTGCCTGAACAGATCACCTGGTCGGCGCTGATCGATCCTGCCAACAGGTTCGGATTGATCGAAATGGTGACCACGTTCGTTGGCTTGGGTCCTCCGCAGGTGGCGGAAGCATTCTGCATCTGGCGGAAGTAAGTAACCACAGGGATCGGACCCGGCTGGTAGTTGAGCATGGTCGCTCCGTTGATGTTGGTGAAGGTATTGTTGTCAAGCGAACTTTGCCACTGGTAGGTTGGCGAGGTGCCGTTGGCCGGCGGTATTCCCGTCAGCAGGGCAGGTGTCTGGCCCGGGCAGATCGCCTGGTTGGCGCTGATCGAGCCGGCGATGAGGTCGGGGTGGAAGGTGATCGTCACCACATTGGTGGGTTTGGGTCCTCCGCAGGTTCCCGCAGCATTCTGCATCTGGCGGAAATAGGTGGTCGCCGTAACGGCACCGGGCTGGTAATTCAGCATGGTAGCTCCGCTGATGTTGATAAACGTGTTGTTGTCGAGTGAGCTCTGCCACTGGTACGTCGGCGCGGTGCCGTTGGCTGGCGGCACTCCCGTCAGCAGGGCGGGTGTCTGACCCGAGCAAAGGGTCTGATCGGATCCGATGGACCCGGCGATGAGGTCGGGGTACATGTCAACGGTGACCACGTTCGTCGGCAACGGTCCTCCGCAGGTTCCCGAAGCATTCTGCATCAACCGGTAGTATGTGGTTGCGGTTATCGAGCCTGGCTGATAATTAAGCGCCGTGGCCCCACTGATATTGGCGAAGGTGTTGTTGTCGAGTGAACTCTGCCATTGGTAGGTCGGCGAAGTCCCGTTAGCCGGCGGTATTCCGGTCAACAGGGCGGGTATCTGACCCGGGCAGATGATCTGGTCGGCAGCAATGGTACCTGGCACCAGGGGATCGAGGACACTGGTCGTTATGGTCACCACATTCGTCGGGAGCGGACCTCCGCAGGCTCCGGTAGCATCCTGCAACTGACGGAAATAGGTGGTGGTTGTCAGGACACCCGGCTGATAGTTCAGGGCGGTGGCTCCGCTGATGTTGGCGAAGGTGCTGTTGTCGAGGGAGCTCTGCCACTGATACGTCGGCAGGGTCCCGTTGGAGGGAGGCACGCCAGTCAGCAGCGACGGAGCCGTGCCGATACAGATGGTCTGGTCGGCGCTGATCGAGCCCACGGCCAGGTCGGGGGTCACGGTGATCGTGACCACGTTTGTCGGCAGCGGTCCGTAGCAAGTGCCGAAGGCTTCCTGCAACTGCCTGAAATAGGTAGTCGCAGTCAGTATTCCAGGCTGGAAGTCAAGGGTGTTCGCACCGCTGATATCGGTAAAATTGATATTATCGGTCGAGACCTGCCACCGGTACGACGGCAATATTCCATTGGCGGGAGGCACGCCGGTAAGCAGTGCCGGCGCAGTATTGACGCAGATGGTCTGATCAGCGCCGATGGAGCCTACGACCAATCCCGGGGTGACGGCAACCGTAACCACATTGGTGGGTAGCGGACCGCCGCAGGTTGCCGAAGCATTCTGCATCTGCCGGTAATAGGTGGTCGTGGTAAGGGCTCCGGGCTGGTAGTTGAGTGCGGTGGCTCCGCTGATATTGGCAAAGGTGTTATTGTCGAGTGAGCTCTGCCACTGGTAGGTAGGTGATGTCCCGTTTGACGGGGGCACTCCTGCCAGCAAGGCCGGGATCTGATTTTCGCAGATCACCTGGTCACTGGAGATGGATCCGACGGCCAGCGGCGGATCCACGGTGATCGTCACGGTGTTGGTCGTAAGCGGGCCTCCGCAGGTGCCGTTCTGGACAAGCCGGAAGTAGGTGGTGACCATAACGGGACCCGGTTGGTAATTCAACCCGGTGGCTGCGTTGATGTCGGTAAACAACACATTATCCGTCGATTCCTGCCACTGATAGGTGTAAACACCGCTACCTCCCGACGGCGCAGTTCCGGTGAGCAGGGCCGGGATATCTCCGGCGCACACCGACTGGTCGGAACCAATGGTACCGGCTGCAAACAGTTCGTGAACGGTGAGGGTGACGGAATTGGTCGGGAGAGGACCACCGCAAACGCCCGAAGCATTCTGCATCTGGCGGTAATAGGTGGTGGTGGTCAAGGCCCCGGGCTGGTAATTGAGCATGGTCGCACCGCTGATATTGGTAAAGGTGCTGTTGTCGAGCGAACTCTGCCACTGGTAGGTCGGCAAGGTTCCGTTAGCAGGTCCTGTACCGGTCAGTTGGGCAGGCACACTGCCGCTGCAGATGACCTGGTCGGCACTGATCGAGCCGACGGACAGGTTGGACAGCACAGAGAGGGTGATGGCATTCGAAGCAGCGGGATTACCCGACACGCAGGCCTCCGAGGAGGTCATGATACAGGTTACTACGTCGCCATCCGCCGGAATGTAGGCATAGCTTGCATTGGTTGCACTGGCTGCGTTGATTGCATTGACCTGCCACTGGTAAGCCAGTGCGGTGCCTCCGTTGAACGGGGTGGCGGTAAACGTCACCGATCCTCCGGTGCACACCGGGTTGGCGCTGGCAGCGATCGTAACGCTGACCGGGAGGATCGGGTTGACGATCATGGTCACCGTGTTGGAGGTGGCCGGGTTCCCCGAGGTACAGGTCTCGCTGGATGTCAATACACATACAATCTCGTCGCCCTGCGACGGAATGAAGGAGAATACATTGCTGTTGACGCCCACGTTTAAGCCGTTCAGCATCCACTGGTATGCCGGTGCAGCTCCACCATTGATCGCCGAGGCGGTAAAGGTAACCTGGGTGCCTTCACACACCGGGTTTGCATCGGCCGTGATCGATACACTGACGGGTAACAGCGGATTCACCGTGATAGCGACTGTGTTGGTCGGTAATGGACCTCCGCAGGCACCGGAAGCATCCTGCATCTGCCGGTAATAGGTCGTCGCGGACAGCACTCCGGGCTGGTAATCCAGCATGGTCGCTCCGCTGATGTTGTTGAAGGTGTTGTTGTCGAGCGAGCTTTGCCACTGGTACACCGGCGATGTCCCGTTCAGCGGGGCCGTACCTGTGAGCAGGGCGGGTGCACTGCCACTGCAGATGGTCTGGTCGGCTGCGATCGATCCGGTAAGCAACGCCGGGGTCACGGTGATTGTAACGGTATTGGTCGTCATGGGCCCGCCACATGTACCGTTCTGTATCTGACGGTAATAGGTGGTCACATTCAGGATCCCGGGCTGATAATTAAGGCCGGTAGCTCCGCTGATATCACTGAAAAGCAGGTTGTCGGCGGAACTCTGCCATTGGTAGGCATAGATTCCATTTCCGCCCGTAGGAGCCGTACCGGTAAGTAAAGCCGGTGCAGTGCCTGAGCAGATCGACTGGTCGGTCCCAACAGAACCAACGGCAAACGCCGGTTCGACCGTGATGGTCACCGTGTTGGTCGGCAGCGGTCCTCCGCAGGTTCCTGCCGCATCCTGCATCTGGCGGTAGTAGGTGGTTGTAGATAGGGCGCCGGGTTGATAGTTGATCATCGTGGCGCCGCTGATGTTCGTAAAGGTGCTGTTGTCCAGAGAGCTTTGCCACTGGTAAACCGGTGAAGTTCCGTTCATCGGTCCCACTGCCGTCAGCAATGCGGGTGTAACTCCCGGGCAAATCGTCTGATCGGCGGCGATGGCGCCCACGATCAGGTCGGGGGTGACCATCATGGCAATGGCGTTGGAAACAGCCGGGCTACCTGAAACACATACTTCGGAGGAGGTCATGAAACAGGTCACCACATCTCCGTTCACCGGAATGTAAGCATAGGTTGCATTGGTTGCATTCAATGCATTGACTGCATTGACCTGCCACTGGTACCCCGGGGTGGCGCCCCCGTTGACCGGGGTGGCCGTGAAGGTGACGGTCGTGCCGCCGCAAACCGGGTTGGCGCCGGCCGCAATGGTAACGGAAGCCGGAAGTACCGGGTTCACTGTCATGGGAATGGGGTTCGAAAGGGCCGGATTGCCGGTGGTGCAGGTTTCGGAGGAGGTCAGTTCACAGGTGACGATATCTCCATCAACCGGAATGTATGCATAGGTTGCATTGGTTGCGCTGATTGCATTGATTGCATTGACTTTCCACTGGAACGCCGGGGTAGCGCCTCCGTTGACCGGGGTGGCCGTAAAGTTGACCGTCGTGCCTGCGCAGACCGTGCTGGCATCGGCTGCAATGGATACGCTGACCGGCAGCAAGGGGTTCACCGTGAGGGTCACCGTGTTGGTCGGCAGCGGTCCGCCGCAGGTTCCCGTTGCATTCTGCATCTGGCGGAAGTAGGTGGTGGCGGTCAGCGTGCCGGGCTGGTAATCGAGCATCGTCGCCCCGCTGATGTTCGCAAAGGTGCTGTTGTCGAGCGAACTCTGCCACTGGTAAACCGGCGAAGTCCCGTTGTTCGGGGCAACACCCGTGAGAAGGGCAGGTGCCGTGCCGCTGCAAATGGTCTGATCGGCGGCAATGGAACCGGTCAGAAGCGCCGGAATGGCAATGACTGTTACTGTGTTGGTGACAAGGGGTCCGCCGCAGGTGCCGTTCTGGATCTGCCGGTAATAGGTGGTGGCGTTCAGGATACCGGGCTGGTAATCGAGGTTGGTGGCTCCGGAGATGTCGTTGAAAACAAGGTTATCGGACGATGATTGCCACTGGTAGGAGTATGCACCACTGCCCCCGGTGGGAGCTGTCCCGGTAAGCAGGGCCGGTGCGGTACCGGTACAGATGACCTGGTCGGCAGCGATCGTCCCGGCGGCAAATGCCGGTTGTACGGTGATGGTGACCGTATTGGTAGGCAGCGGTCCGCCACAGGTGCCGGTGGCATTCTGCATCTGGCGGTAATAGGTGGTCGAAGTCAGGACACCGGGTTGATAGGTGTCGTCGGTGGCCCCGGGAATATCGTTGAATGTGGCGTTATCCGGGGAGGTCTGCCATTGGTACACGGGCAGGGTGCCGTTCGTCGGCGGGGTGGAGGTGAGGAGTGCAGGGGCGGTGCCGCTGCAGAGGGTCTGGTCGGCGGCGGCCGAACCGACGATCAGGTCGGGATCGACCGTGATGGTGATGGCGTTGGAGGTCGCCGGGTTACCGCTGGCGCAAAGGGCGTTCGAGGTCAGGATACAAGTCACGACATCGTTGTGAAGCGGCGTGTAGGTGTACATGTAGAAATTGGTTCCGGCGTTGATGCCGTTCACCTTCCACTGGTAGGCGGGGGAGGTTCCTCCGTTGGTGGGGGTCGCCCAGAAGATAACGGGGGTGTCTTCGCAAACCGTGGTGAGGGTGGAGGCGATGACGAGGCTGACCGGCTGCAGGGGATTGACGGTGATGGTCACGCTGTTGGTGGGAAGCGGGCCGCCGCAGGTGCCGGTGGCATTCTGTACCTGGCGGAAATAGGTTGTGGTGGTCAGAGTGCCGGGTTGGTAATTGAGATCGGTGGCACCCGGGATATCGGTAAAGGTGACATTATCCGGTGAGGACTGCCACTGGTACACGGGGGCGGTACCGTTGAGGGGGGCGGTGCCGGTCAGCAGGGCCGGTGAGGTTCCCGTGCAAATGGATTGCCCGGCGGAAACCGAACCCACAACCAGGTCGGGGAACACCGTCATGGTAATAAAGTTCGGGGAAGTGATGGTATCGCCGAGGGTGCAGGGTTCACTTGAGGTAATGCGGCAGCACACATAATCTCCATCGGCCGGTGTATAGGTGAACGTGGAGGTATGGACGCCGACAAAAAGTTGGTTGACCCTCCAGTCATATCCCGGGGTGGATCCTGCATTTACCGGGGTGGCAGTGAAGATCACGGATCCGCCGGAACAGACCGGGTTGGCGCTTGCGGCGATCGAGACACTGACCGGAAGAACTGGATTCACGGTCATGGTCACGGTATTTGACATGGCCGGGCTGCCGGTCACGCAGGTCTCCGAAGAGGTCATCTCGCAGGTAACCGCATCGCCGTTAACCGGCATGTAGGAATAGGTTGCATTGGTTGCATTGGTTGCATTGGTTGCATTGACCTTCCACTGGTAGGCGGGTGTGGTGCCTCCGTTGACCGGGGTGGCCGTAAAGGTGACAGGAGTGCCATCGCAGGAAGGATTCGCCGAGGCGGCAATGGTCACGCTGGCAGGCAGGATCGGGTTGACAGTCAGCGTGATGGCATTGGACAGGGCCGGGCTTCCGGTCTGACAGGTTTCGCCGGATGTCAGGACACAGGTGACCACATCCCCGTCAACCGGTATGTAGGCAAAGGTTGCATTGGTTGCATTGATGGCATTGATGGCATTGATTTTCCACTGGAACCCCGGGGTGGAGCCGCCGTTGACGGGGGTGGCCGTGAAATTCACGGTTGTTCCTTCACAAACGGGGTTCGCATCGGCCGTGATCGACACGCTCACCGGAAGCAGTGGATTTACCGTAATGGTCACGGTATTGGTAGGCAGGGGTCCCGTGCAGGTGGCAGAGGCATTCTGCATCAGGCGGTAGTAAGTGGTGACGGTCAGTGCGCCGGGTTGATAGTCGAGGTTGGTGGCTCCCGGAATATCCGTGAAAAGGACATTGTCGGCCGAACTCTGCCACTGGTAAGTGGGGGAGGTGCCGTTGGCGGGGGCGATCCCGGTAAGAAGGGCCGGGGTAATGCCGCTGCAGATGACCTGGCCGGATGCGATCGAGCCGACGATCAGGTTGGGGTAGCCGCTTACGTTGTTGTCGGTGTAAGTCACCGGGGTGATCTGCAACCCCAGTTCATTCCACAGTTTACACAGGGGCGGCGGGGTGACGTCGGGCGACCGTCGGAAATGGATGTTGGTGCTTCCGCCCTGGTAAACAAACACCAGGTCGACCAGCTTCTGGCCGGTAAAATTAAACCCGTTGAAATTCAGTTTTTCGACCAGCAGATAACTCACGTTCGGGTAAGTGGAACTGTAGGCGTAATTGTACGTGGCAAAGAATCCCGTGTACACGTTCGCATACCCGTCTCCGGCCGGTGTCAGCACATTGTGGTCGAATTCAAGCATCATCTCGGCGCTGAGCACTCCATCGCCGGTGATATGGATTGGCACATACACTGTATCGCCGATGCAACGGCCTGCAATGTCGGGCAGCAGGGTCAGCGAGGCGCTGACGAGCGGGGCGTTGGGAACCGGTTGCTGGGCCATTGCGTTCCGGGCAGTCGTTCCGGAAAACAGGATCAGCATCGCCATGGAGAGAATAAAAAGAGAAATGTTTTTCATTGTTATTATGTTTATATTATATTTTATGTAGTTTTATTTTTCAATCCACAATCCGGTCAGTCCCCCGGGCTGATCATTAAGAAAGTTATAAATTCCGGGGCATGATCCCAAAACCGAGCCCCGCACAGATCAATCCGGCATCCATTTCCCGGCAGGGAACGGCATCTGCCGGCAGGTGAACAAGGGCGGCCGGTTAAGGGCGTGAAGAGGTAAATATGTTTCATTATCAATAATATACAAAACGCTCGCCTCCCTGATTTGTTCCTTTATATCCGGGAAGGATCAAAAACAGACCGGGAGCGGTAACGCAGATCAAATATACAACTATTAATCAAACATCCAATGGAACGGCAAAGCATAAAATCTTCCGCTCAGCCGGTGCGGGATTTTCTTTCCGTGCCTGATACAAGGACACGGATCAGGGAAAGAGGTTGCCCCGAAAACGCTGTCGGTCAAAAGATTTCGGAATACGGATCAGGGAAGGAGGATAACGTAGAATCTTTCAAGTATAACAAATACCGAACAAATCAGGACGATCGCCGCACCTGTCATAGCCCCCCAGGAGGCGGCCGGGATCATTGCTCCTTCCACAGGAACCGTTTCCCTGTTCCCTGCCTTTCGTGCTGTCTTCCTGTTATTTACACCCATTTGGAAGCGTCGCTGGCGGTCCAGCAGGTAACGGGGCAGGACCCGGTTGGAAAAGAGAAGCAGAAGGAGCGGTACCAGCGCAATGAAATACCTTCCCTGGATGGCGGTGATGGGATCACATCCCACGGCATTACAATACACATACAAAGCCGTTTCGATGAGCACGTAGCCCACGAGGAATATCCCTGCCAGGAGCATCTTTCCGCGCACCCCGATCCCTCTCACTGCCTCGGTAACCGAAAACAGCAGCAGGAGGAAAAGATACCCGTAAGCGGCCGCCGGGGGCAGCGGGGTGTCGATCCATCCGAACAGGCCCACCAGGCTGGTCAGGTAAAGATCGAGGGAGTGCCCCAGGGTACTGTAAAGAATCCGGATGTAACGTGCCGGGTTTTCGAGAATAAAGTGCTTTTGTCCGGCCGGATCTATGGGATTGACCGCTTCGGCAGCGTGAGGCTGCTGCGGCAACCAGGCAGCCGTGGGCCGGTACCCGGCCGTTCCGGGGACCTCTTCCGTGGCATCCGGGATCCAGGCCAGCGCCTTGACCGAAGGTGAGGGTGCCGTTCCGGATATCCGGCGGGCAACGCTTTTACCGACGGTTCCCGAAACGGATACCAGGGCTACGACCAGTGCCATCACCCCTGTAACGGCCAGGTACCTATTCCAGGACCCGAACCGGGAAACCGGAAGCAGGAAAAAGGCGAGCACCATCACCCCATAGGGTTGCTTGGCGGCCGCCAGCAGGGCTGCCACCACAAGGAGGCGGGCGATGGATTTAAATTCCGCCCTGCTCCTTTCATTCCCGAGCACACTGAGAACCATCGCCAGGAAGAGGTAACTCAACCCGGTGGTAATGGCATCGTACGACAGCGAAGCCGCCTGGAACAGGGTCATCGGCATGACTGCCAGCAGGAAGAACACCCACCTGAAGGCCGGCACAATCCGGATCGTCAGATACAGGAGAAAGAGTGAAACCAGCAGGTTGAAGAGCCGTCCGATATAGAAAAGCCACAGCGGGGGCAGGCCTGCCATGCGCCCGATCACGATTCCCGCAGCCTGGGGAAGGTAGGGAAAGATGTAATCCGGCGTGGTCAGGGTAGTCCGGCGGGATGGATCCAGCGGGATGGAATCGAGCGCCAGTATCTCTTTTCCCGATGTTTTTTCGTGCGTGCTGAACTGCATCCGGTCGCAAAGGGCCCCGAACTGTACCAGCGAAGCCGGAAAATCATCCTTCACCTTGAAGAGGTTGAATTCGGAAACCTGGTAGGCGCGGTAAAAATGTACCGGCTCGTCGGGAACCATGAACGGAGGGGTGAACACCAGGAAAGCCATTCCGAACGGCAGCGAAAAAACCAGGAAAGCCCTGTCGGGCTTCACGGTGACTTTGCCGGCCAGCGCAGAGACTTTCTTACCGAAAAAGATCATCGCGGCGACCGCCCCGGCCAGCAGGTACAGGATGATCTGCAGCGTCGAAAAGTAGCGGGAGTCGGACTCATACGTGCGCGCCCCGATGCAGCCGGTGAACGAGACCTTCGATACTTCCCGCTCCAGCGACCCGGGAATGTCGTTATTGACAATGGTCACCACCGACAGATTCCCCAGTGTGCCGTTCGCCTTTTTTGCCAGGCCGATGTAGCTTTCGGGGTTGCCGTCGATCGAATGGATGCAGGCCCGGACGACCTTGCCCCTGCCTATATCGACGGGTTTTTTCAGATCGAACGGAAAATAGAGCGCTTCGCCAAAATCGGCAGAGGAGAACCGCTTCGTAAAAAGGATCCGGTTGTTTTCGCCGGTCAGCAGGAAGACATTCTCATTGGCCAGGGGGCCGGGCAGTTTCGCCATGTAAAGATCGACACGGTCGAGGTACCGGTGTTTCATCGTGATCTCCTGGACAAACAGGAAATCCTTCAGCACCGCTCCGTATTCCACCCCGTGGCTTAGCTCCGTCTGCTGCGCCGGAAAAAAGGAACGGACGGGCCTGTAAAGCGCCACGAACAGGGCAGCCGCGATGAAAAAAACCAGTGCGAGGATCGGGTTCCGGTAACGTTTCATGGATCGGGGGTGGTAACGGTGAGGCCGGCGTCAGTGGTCGAGCTGTTTGATGATCAGTTTATCGATCCGGTTCCCGTCGAGATCGACGACCTCGAATTCGTATCCCTTCCAGAAAAATTTCTCCCCGGGTTTCGGGATGTGTTTGAGGATGCTCATCGCCAGCCCGGCCAGGGTGTCGAACTTGATCTTGCTTTTATCGAACGCCTGGATGTTGAACTCAAAGGCGAATTCATAGAAGGACATCTGGCCGTCGGCCAGCCACGAGCCGTCGTCGCGCATCACGATCCGGGGCTCGTCGGCGCCGGGTTCGTTGAAATCGCCCACCAGCGCCTCGAGGATGTCGTTCAGGGTCACCATTCCGACGGTGGAACCGTATTCATCGACAACCAGCCCGTAATGGATCTTGTTCTGCTTGAAAAATTCCAGGGTCTCGTACGCGGTCAGCGACTCATGCACGAATTGGGCGTCGCGCAGGCGGTCGCGGATATGAAAGGCCGGATCATTCATGTTTTCCAGCACCAGGTCCTTGATATAGACGACGCCCAGCACCTTGTCGAGATCGTCCTCGCACACGGGATACACCGAGTGGAGGTTGTCGCGTATCTTATCCCGGATCTCCTCCGCGGTTTCCTTCACGTCGAACCATTCGAGATCGGAATGGTGGGTCATGAGCGAGGATATCTTGCGGTCGCCCAGGTGGAAGACCCTCTCGACGATATCCTGTTCGATCTCCTGTACCTCGCCGTCCTCAGCACCTTCCTGCACCATGGCTTTGATCTCCTCCTCCGTGACCTTAGAATCGGGCATGGGCTTGATGCGGATGAGCCAGATGATCGCATCGCCGGCACGGGTGAGTAAATAGGTGAAGGGATAAACCAACCGGGTGAGGAACGCGAGCGGCCCCACCATTCTTTTTGCCACCCCCTCGGGATTGATCAGTCCGATGCGCTTGGGGACCAGTTCGCCGATCAGCATGGAAGCGAATGTAACGAGGATGACCACCAGGATCATGGCCATGGAATGGCTGAGACTCTGACTCAATCCGAGTTTGATCAGCTGACCCGACAGGCCGCCGGCGATTTCGTCGCTCGAATAGACCCCCGTAAGGATCCCGATCAGGGTGATGACGATCTGGATGGTCGACAGGATGCCGGAAGGGTTGTTGGCATGATCCAGCGCTACCTGGGCCCTCTTGTCTCCCTGGCGGGCATCCATCTCCAGCCGGGTTTTCCTGGCAGAAACGACCGCGATCTCAGCCATGACGAAACAGCCGTTCACCAGAAACAGGACCAGTAATATAAAAAGTGCCGTCAGCATACTGTTTGTAATAATGTTACAGCAAAGATAATAAAATGCCCGATCAACGGTCATTTTGCCTCCGGTCCTCTTTGCTTCAGGCGCAGCCCCCGGCGAATTTTCCGTATCTTTGTGACTGACCAGTCATTCCTTCTCATGAAAATATTTTACCCCTTTCTGTCTTTTTTTCTGCTTTTCATACTCCCGGGTTTCCCCCAGGGACCCCGGATGCTGCCCGGGGTTACAACCGAGGGAAAAGGGCGCATCGACACGCGAATTGACAATATCGGGTACTGGAACCAGATGGTCCGGATGGGCTATGTCCGTCCCGCACCGAAAGCCGGCATTCCCGGTGCGCGTTTCGACGGCTCCGCCCTTCGCATTTACAACCCGCTGTCACGGCAGGACCCTCGTCTGCATCGGGGTGATGGCATCCCGCCTCAAAATTCACCGGATATTCCCGTGACCGGGGAGACCGAGGTGACACAGACCGAGAACTCCCTCTTCATCGATCCCGGTGAAGAGGGTATCGTGCTGAATTCGAACAATTCGAGCAGCTGGATTTCGGGGTATGCTGAAAATGCCTGGGGTGCCGATGCTTTATGGTCGTTCAACGGCGGTACGGCGTGGGGAGGTTCCCCCCAGGGGGTAAACGGCAGCAACGCGGGCGATCCGGCCGCTGCGGTCGGACGCAACGGCTGGTGGTATGTGTGCCGGATCACCGCCGATTACGGCCAGGCGGTTTCCTACAGCAAGGACCAGGGGAAGACATGGACCCGGGTGAAAGTCGGGAACGGTCCCACAATGGGACTCGGGATCCTGGATAAGAACCACCTCTGGATCGACAATTCCCTGGCAAGTCCTTATGAAGGCCATGTATATGCAGCCTGGACCAACTTCATTCCGGGCGATCCCGACACCAACCAGGTGGAGTTCGTCCGGTCGACCGACGGAGGATTGAGCTGGTCGCAACCGGTCAACATCAGCCCGGCTGCCGGCGCGGTGAAACTGAATCACGGGGTGAACCTGCAAACCGGTCCCGGCGGCGAAGTTTATGCCGCGTGGAGCATCTACGATACATGGCCGTCGGATGAAACGGCCATCGGCTTTTCCCGGTCGCTCAACGGGGGCGGCGTCTTTCAGCCCGCCATCCGCATCATGAACAACATCAAGGGGATACGGGCCTCCATGACCGGCAAGAACATGCGGGTGAATGCCTTTCCGTCGATGGCGGCCGACAACAGCACGGGACCGCACCGCGGCACCCTGTACCTCGTATTTGCAAACACCGGTTATCCGGGAGTGAATACGGGAAGCGACATCGACGTTTACCTCATCCGGTCCACCGACCAGGGATCGACCTGGTCGGCCCCCATCCGGGTGAACCAGGATCCTGCCGGGGTGGGAAAGCAGCATTTCTTTCCCTGGATCACCTGCGACCCGGTGACCGGCGGTCTGTGCGTGGTCTATTACGACGACCGGAACGCCGATTCGACCCAGGCCGCCGCATTCGTATCGTATTCCTACGACGCGGGAAATACCTGGACCGACATGCAGGTAAGCGATTACACCTTCACCCCGCAGCCCATCCCGGGCCTGGCGTTCAGTTATTTCGGCGACTATATCGGGATCCAGTCGAACAACATGAAAGTGTACCCTGTGTGGACCGACAATCACGAATCAGGACGGGCGATGAGTTATACCTCCCCGTTCGACCTGGGCCCCAACCCCGGGCAGCCATGGGTGGTCTATTATTCCGATTCCCTGGCCCTTGTCACCGGGGGAGGCAACGGCAATATGAACAACGGCGATTCGCTCTTCCTGACCCTCCGGCTGAAAAACCTCGGCGACCAGCCAGCTTCCGACGTGACGGCAGTGGTCACGACCTCCTCTCCCTTTGTCATGATCACCGACAGTACCGCCGTGTACGGATTGCTGGAGGCAGGCGGGGAAAAGAGCGATCCCAACGGGCTGACGCTGGATGTTTCGGATACGATCCCCGACAACCTGCGGGTGCGGTTCGACGTGCGGGTGACCGACCCGGATACGGTGTGGTACAGCCATTTTTCCATCGAAGCGCATGCGCCGGCTCTTGCCATTAACTCCCTGGCGGTGGTGGACACCCTTGCCGGCAACGGAAACGGAAGGATGGAACCGGGTGAGACGGTACAACTGGTGGTGCCCGTGGCCAATACAGGCGATTTCAGCTGTCCGGGAACCTATGCCCTGCTCGCGTGCCCATCCCCCTTCCTTACCCTGGTCACCGACAGTGTGCCGCTGGGAACGATCGTCCCCAAGCTGGTGAAAACCGGGGTCTTTACCGTCACAGTCAGCCCCGGAACGCCGGCTGGGAGCGGCATCGATCTGTGGGCGACGGCGCGGTCGGGAGCCCTGCTTGCTCATCGCACATTCAGGCAGGTGATCGGGCTGGTGGCCGAGGACTGGGAGAGCCATACTTTCACCCGGTTCCCCTGGCAGCAGGGGGGTACGATGCCCTGGGCCCTGACGGGGTCCATTCCGTACGAGGGGGAATATGCCGCCGCATCGGGGGTGATCGGCGACTACCAGAATTCGCAATTGTTCATCACCTATACCTCGGTAGCCGACGACAGCATCTCGTTCTATTTACGTACCTCCACCGAACAGGACTACGATTTTCTGATGTTCGCCATCGACGGGGTATTGCAGGGACAGTGGTCGGGTGAGACCCCCTGGACCCGGGCTTCATTTCCCGTGGCCGCAGGGGAGCACACCTTCAAATGGCTGTATGTGAAAGACCTGGCCCTGGCCGGAGGTCAGGACCGGGTATGGCTCGATTTCATCGCTTTCCCAGCCCCCCTCCTCCCCGTTGTGGAGCCGGGTCCGGCCGATACCGTCTGTGCCGGTTCGCCGGCCCCGGTACAAGCCCTGGTCCAGTTTGCCGATTCGTTGTCCTGGAGCACGTCGGGCGACGGGATCTTTGCCAACGACACCCTGGCCGTCACCACCTATCTGCCGGGACCGGGCGACCAACTGGCCGGGGAGGCCATTCTCCTTCTGACCGCTTACGGAACTTATGGAAACACAAGCAGGACCATGTCCCTGACAATCCTTCCGCGTTTCGAAGCCGGCATTCATTCCATTCTCCCGAACGATACGGTCTGCCTGGGGCAGACCATCTCTCTGAAGGCAGATACGGCGGGCATCCGCAGCTGGAACTGGAGTCCGGGAAATTTTTCAGGACCAGCGGCTGCCTACGACACCCTGACTGCCGGCGGAACCGGCACCCGGCGGATCATCCTCTCGGTCCTCGGCGACCGGTGCGGGAACAGCGACACCGTGTACCTCACTTTCCGCGATTGCACGGGAACCGGAGAGGCGGATACGGAATCGGAGATCATCCGTCCGAATCCGGGCAACGGGATCGTTTTAATTGACGTGACCACACGGAATCCGGGCACGTTGCAGATCGAGGTCAGGAATTCCGTGAACAGGATCGTTTATGGTGAAACGGACCTGAACGAAAGGAAGTGTCACCGGAAAAGGATCGATCTGACATTTCTCCCGGATGGCGTATATTTACTCTCTCTTACAACCGTCCGGGGCACGTCGGCACATAAGGTGATCATCCGGAAATAACTACCCGGGAAAGACTGATTTCCCCGTTAACCTGCCGGTGCCGGGAATGGTCAGAGGAAAAACACCGCCACACCGGAAACGGCAAGGATCGCACCCGCTATTTCTTTCCACGACACCTTTTCCTTATAGATCATCAGGGAAGGAGGGATGATGAAGACCGGCACCATGGCCATGATGGTAGAGGCGATCCCGGTGTCGGCGTATTTGATCGCGAGCAGCGAGAAGGAGACCCCGAGAAAGGGCCCGAAGAAGGCGCCCAGGGTCAGTTGCAGCATCGGTTTTCGCTGGCGGATTGCCTGGCGGGCATTCCCCCAGTTATGCCGGAGTGTGAACAGCAGGGCAAACCCCACGATCCCCGCGATGACCCGGATCTGCGTGGAGGCGAATGTGTCATAGCCCTGCATGCCGATCTTGCTCAGGATCAGGCCAACTGCCTGGCCGGCAGCCCCCCCGAGCCCCAACAGGATCCCCCACAGGGGATAATGCAGTTTAACGGAGCTCCTGCCGCCATTTTCGTCTGCCGGTCGCCTCTTCAGCACCACCAGCGCGATTCCCGAAAGGGTCAGCACCATCCCTGCGAGGCTTTTGAGGGTCATGGTCTCGCCAAGGACCAGCCAACCCACCAGGGCGGTCATGGGAGGCGAAAGCGCCATCAACAGCATGGAGATCCTCGCGCCGACGACCACGAATGCCTGGAAGAGGCACAGGTCGCCGATCACAAAGCCTACCAGGCCCGAAAGGGCAAGGTAAAACCACGCATGCGGAGTGGCATCCAGCGGCAGCAGGGAACCCCTGTAAAAAAAGACAAAGACGGTAAGGAAGAAAAAACCGATCATCAGCCGCAGTAGGTTGACCGTCAGCGAGCCGATGCGGCGGCTGGCGGCTTCGAACGACAGGGCGGTGATGGTCCAGAAGATGGCAGTGAGCAGGGCGGCCAGTTCGCCGGCGTGGTTCATTCGGGTTGGATTCTCAGGGTTTCTATTTTTTTGTCAGCCAGCCTTCGGGATCCTGTTTTTCTTTCCCGTGCCAAAGCTCAAAATGCAATTCCGACCGGGTCTCCCCCGGGTTGTCGTGCACCTTCCCGAGGGTCTGCCGAAGCGATACAACCTGTCCTTCGCGCACATTCACCTCCGCCAGGTTGGAATACACGGTGAGGTAATCGCCGTGACGGATGATGACCACGTTGTTGATACCCGAGAACGCCATCACCCGGCTCACTTTGCCGCCGAAGACCGCCCTGACGGCCGCTCCCGGGTCGGTCATGATGTCGATGCCGTTGTTCTTCACTTTCACATGCTGAAGCACAGGGTGGGGATGCTCGCCGAAACTGCCGGAGATAAATCCTTTGTCGCAGGGCCAGGGCAATTTTCCGCGGTTGGAGTGAAAGGAGGAGGACAAGGACTTTTCACCCGCGGATTCCCGGGTGATTTCCTTTTTTTTCGCCCGTTCACTGGCGGCTTTCATTTCGTCGGCGACCAGTTTTTCGATGGCCTGTTCCAGTTTGAGGGCCGACTTCTGTTTGCCCTTCAGGGTTTCAAGCAGGCGCTTCTCCTGCGAAGTGAGTTCCCTGACGGTTTGGGTTTTTTGTGTTTTTTCGGCGTCCAGCCGCTGTTTTTCCTGTTGTTTGGATTGTACCAGGTGTTGTTTTTTCCCGGCGGCCGACGCCAGTTCCTCCCTGTGCACATCGATGGCGCGGCGGGTGGCGGCAATTCTGGCAGCCTGGGTACGCCGGTACGCCGAATATTGCCGGTAATACTGCATCCGGTGGAACGCCTGGTTAAAATCGGCGGCCGAGAACAGGAACATCAGCAGGTTGCGTCCGCTCATGGTCCGGTAAGCATTCCCGATCATCCGCGCATATTCGGCTTTCATCCCTTCCAGTTGACGGGTCATCCGGCTGATCTGCAGGCTGTCGGCGGCCAATTTCGCCTGCATGTCGTTCAATTCCCGGTTGATGGTGGCGATCAGTGCTTCCCGGTTCCGGATCTGTTTCGTCAGCATCTGGATCCGGTTCATTGAGGTCTCTTTATTTTTCCTCGTTTTATTCAAGAGATCGGAGGTCTGCCGGATCTCTTCTTCCAGTTTCTGCCTGGTTTGCTGGAGTTTTTCCCGGTCGCGTACCGACTGGCCGGAAACGGGACCTGCAAGGAGAAGGAACACCGCTGTGATCAACCCGGCCAGCGATGGCATCCGTTGTGAAAATAGCTCCCTGAAAGCATTCATGACGTGCTATTTAACCCGTTCGTAGCTGGCGGGGATCCGGAAAGGGAACTGGAGCGGGCCCTCAAGGCTCATCCGGGAAAATTCGGTTTTCACCCGGATGGTGTTTCCGGCCCAGATCGTGTAGGTCATTTTTCCCGGGAAAAGCTGATCGCCCAAGGGCGCAAAGGCGGTATAGGTTGACTCGAGCTTGATGTTGTCGCGCCGGATCTCCTTGACGTCGGTATGGGTGATCTTGAAATGATCGGGGTCAAGCCAGATGTTCTGGATGAGGATCCGCAGGGGTTCCTGGCTGTTCCTGACGAATTTTTTCAGTTTATGCCGTTCGCCGGTCGACAGTTTGTATTCGCCCCGGTCGATGGAAGCCCTGAATTTTGCGTTTTCGTAAAACTGAAGGTCATTGCCCAGCAGGAATGCCTGGAGGAGATCGTAATCGATGTTGGTATTGAGGAACCGGTTCACATATTCATAATCCCCGATGAAGTATGTATCATTCAGCCGGTTCATCAGTTTCACCGAGTCCTGGGAGATCATCAGCCGGAGGGCTTCAATGCCCAGGAGGGGGGTGAGGGAGATCCAGATCAGGCTGTCCTTGCGGATGCGGATCTGGCCGTTAAAGGAGTGGTCCTTGTCCTGGTTGGCGTAATCGGCCGAAAATTTGGCCGAAAACCAGTCATATTTCAGCTCCTTCTCCTTCAGCTTTGAAAACAGATACTCGGGGCCCTCCTCTTTCAACGGGGCTTTCATCACCTTACGGGCGGGGCTGCAGGAAACCGACACAAGAAGGATCAGCGGCAGCAGCCGGAACAGCCCGATCAAGCTCCGGTAGTGTTCTGTCATAGATTACGGGTAGTATTTTTTATCGGTGATCTTTTTCTCCAGCACCGGCGAAGCGGGTCCTTTGTCCCTGGCCCTGCCCCAGTATTCGAGGGCACCGGGAATATCGTCAAGGTGGAACAGGACGTCGCCGTAATGTTCCAGCACTTCGGCGCTTGGCGCCTCCCGGCTGGTCACAGCCTTCAGTATCCACTCGGCCGCTTCCCGGTATCGTTTCAGTTTAAACAACACCCATCCGTAAGTATCCTGGAAAGAGGCGTTTTCCGGCTCGATCGTCACCGCTTTTTTCGCCATCCGCTCCGCTTTGTCCAGTTCGTTTCCGTCCAGCGACAGGTAGTACGCGTAATTGTTGAGCACATACGCATTATCTTCTTTCAGTTTGAGCGATCTTTCATACCCCTGAAAGGCTTCGGCGTCGCGTTTCAGGGCGTGAAGGGCATCGGCCTGGTACATGTAGAATTCGGCCAGCAATTCGTTGTTGTCGGCCACAAGGTTCGCACCCGAGGCGAGCACCTTGATGGCAGGTTCGTATTCCTTCAGCTGCAGTCGCGCCAAACCGGTGAAAAGAAACGGCAGGGGCTGGTCGGGGAAGAGTTCGATGCTTCGCTTTCCGTGTGAAAGCAGCTGTCCGTAATCCATCAGCCGCAGGTCAAGCTGCAACAACTGCTCCCATACGGCATATCGGCTGCTGTCGAGGGCCAGCACCTGGAGGAAGGCATCGCGTCCTTCGCTGAACTTATTATCCTGGACCAGCAGGTCGCCATAAATGGAGAACACTTTGGGATCGCGCGGATGGGTCTCCATCAGGATCTTTGAGAGGGTGAAGGCTTCGTCTTTCAGATCGTTGTATAGCTGGTTGACGGTGTAAAAGGAGAGCAGGATGTTGACTTTGGTATCGACATCGAGGTTGGGGTTGGCGAATCCAAGTTTCAGCTCCTCGTAAGCCTTTTCCCGGTTGCCGGTCTTCCGGTAATAGTCGGCCAGCGACATATGAATATAGGCATTATCGGGATCCATGGCCGCCACTTTCAGGTAGGTCTCGAGCGCTTTATCGGGCATGTTGTTGGCCAGGTAGAATTCGGCCAGGATGGAATAGTAACGGGGTTCGGCCGGGTTGGAGGCGATCAGTTTAAGAATCTCCCGTTCAGCGCCTTTCGTGTCGTTGAGGTGCAGGTATATCCGCTGTTTCTGAAGGCTGATCTCTTCGGTAACTCCGGCCTTCTGGTCGATCTGGTCGTAAATCACAATGGCTTCTTCGAACTTTTCAACTTCCAGGTAAAGGGAGGCAAGTTGAAAGAGATAGTCAAGGTTGCCGGGATCCCGGTCCAGTATTTTCTGGTAGATCTCAATCGCTTCGTCGTATTGCAGGTTGGCCTGGCAAAGTTCGGCGAGGTACAGGGCGTACCAGCGGTTATCGGGGTCGAGTTTGTAAGCGATGCGGCACAGCCGGGCGGCTTCGGTGAAATTTTTCTGCCCCGCCTCCAGCCGGGAGAGCTCGAAGAATCCCACCGGATCGTCGGGGAAGCGGTTGGTATATTGCCGGAAGAGATCCATGGCCGCTTTGCTGTTGCCGGTGATGGCCTCTTTTTTTGCATCGATCAGCAGGCCCGGGTTCCCGACCGGTTGGGCTTCCTGTTTATTCTTTTTTCGGTCCTTTTTCTGCAACTCTTCCGAAAAGGAGCGGATCCCATTGGGTTGAGAAACCATTCCTTCAGACAAACCGGGAAGGCACAGGGAAACAAGCAATAATAATAGGGTTACTGTTTTATTCATTGATCAAATGTCAATCGTAAATCGTCAATCACTTTATCCCTGTATGACCGAACCCTCCGCTTCCCCGCGCCGTATCATCCAGCGTTTCCGCCGGATCCCATTCCGCTTTTTCGTGGGCAGAGATGATCATCTGGGCGATGCGTTCGCCGTTCCGGATCACGAAGGGCACTGTGGAAAGGTTGACCAGGATCACCTTTACTTCTCCCCGGTAATCGGCATCGATGGTGCCGGGTGTGTTGAGCACGGTGATGCCGAACCGGGCGGCCAGACCGCTTCGGGGGCGCACCTGGGCTTCAAAGCCGGCCGGGATCCCGATAAAGAGGCCGGTCGGCACCAGGGCACGTTCAAGCGGTTTCAGTTCGATGTCTTCCGCCAGGCAGGCGCGCAGGTCCATGCCGGCCGAAAGTTCCGTTTCATAGGTTGGAAGAGGATGTCCTGAAGTGTTTACGATCCTGATCTTCATACCGGGATTTAAGCCTGCAAAGGTAATATTATTCCTGTTTACCGGAATTGAGCGAGCGACAGCTTTTCGTTCTTCCAGACGAAAGCGAGGAACAGGAACATCAGCAGCAGGCCGAGTGAAAATCCGGCGATGAAGGATCCGGGCCGGATCCAGGCGCCGACCATGTACAATACAAGGGCCAGCCCGATATAGGTGAAGAATTTCTTCAGGTTATATTTCACCGGGTAGTATTTCTGACCGATCGCGTAACAGAGCACCATCATGACGGCATAACAGGCCAGGGTGGCAACAGCCGAACCCATGTAGCCGTGGACCAGGAACCGGGACGAAAGGGGGATGAGCAGCGCGTTGAGCGCCAGGGTGATCACGGCGCCGATAAAGGTGATCAGTGCGCCCCAGGCCGTTTTCCCGGTGATCTTGTACCAGATGGAGAGGTTGAAGTAAACGCCCAGGAACAGTTTGGCCAGCATCAACACCGGGATGACGGCGCGTGCACTGCGGAATTCCGGCCCTGTAAGCCGGATAAAGACCGTATCCAGGAACAGCATGGTAAGCAGGAAAATACCGGAAACCGCAATGATGAAGTAATCCATCACACGGGCATAGACCAGCCTGGCATCCTGGTTTTTCATCTGCGAGAAAAAGAACGGTTCCGCAGCGAAACGGTAAGCCTGTATGAACAGGACCATCAGTACGGCGATCTTGTAGCAGGCGCTGTAGATCCCGACCTGGGCTTCGGCGTCGGCGGGAGAAAGGGGAAGCAGGTAGCGCAACAGGATGCGGTCGACGGTTTCATTGACGATGCCCGCCATTCCGGCGATCATCAGCGGGAGGCCGAACAGAAGCATCCTTTTCCACAGGCGGATGTCAAACGTCCATTTGAGATGCATCACCTGGGGAAGGAGCAGGAGCAGGGTGACTGTGCTGGCGATCAGGTTGGCGATGAAGATGTATTCGATCGTCCAGCCGGGACGGTAGATCAACCGGATCCAGGCTTCGCCGCCGGTGCCCTGAAGGCGCGAAAAAAGATAGGGGCAAAGAAGAAGGAAGAAGAGGTTCAGCAGGACATTGGCCAGGATGTTGACCGATTTGATCATCGCAAAGAAGAGGGGCCTGTTCTGGGCCCGGAGACGGGCGAACGGGATGGCAGTCAACGTATCGAAGGCCATGATCCAGCCGAACCAGATCACGAAGTGGGGATACCCGGGATAGTCGATCCCCCGTGCAATGGCTGATGCGAACAGGTGGATGAGCGCCAGGAAGAGGGAGGTTGTCAGCAACAGGGAAAAAAGGCCGGTACTGAAGACCCGGTTTTTATCCGGTTCTGTTTCGCTGAAACGGAAAAAGGCGGTTTCCATGCCATAGGTGAGGACCACCATGAGCAGGGCGGTATAGGAGTAGAACAGGTTCACGATCCCGTATTCCTGTTGGGTAAGAAGTCCGTAGGTGTACAGCGGAACGAGCAGATAATTCAGGAACCTGACCAGGATGCTGGGAATGCCATAAATGGCAGTCTGACCGGCGAGTTTTTTCAGGACGCTCATTGCCGCAAAGGTATTGGTTTTTTCTAACACCCCGTCGGGGTGGGGGGACCCTGTCGGGGTGGGGGGACCCTGTCGGGGTGGGGGGACC